>NZ_BBIV01000020.1 GCF_000730665.1 Pseudomonas plecoglossicida NBRC 103162 = DSM 15088 | reverse complement strand
TTGGGCCAGTGCGTGCTCTGCAAGGCTCAGTAGAACATCCGATACCCCACCAACCCCACCGCTTCATTGAGCAACTGCCCGCTCTGCCAGATCGCCCTGCTTTCCGGCAGCAACCCAGCGAACGGCCGCGCATGATCCCGTCCCAGGAACCCCACTGGCGCCGGCACCACCTCGAAACCCGCCCGCTCGAAGCTCCAGCGCGAGCGCTGCATATGCCAGGCCTGGGTCACCACGACCACTCGGCGAATGCCCAGCGGTTGCAGCACCTGGGCGCTGAACCGGGCGTTTTCCCACGTGGTGCGGCTGGCGCCCTCCTGCCACTTGACCTCGACCGCGAAGTCCTCACGCAGCCGATCCGCCATCAGCCGAGCCTCGCTCGGCGGTGTGCCGTAGTGCAGCCCGCCACTGGTCAGGACCGGCAAGCCCGAAGCCCTGGCCAACCGCGCGGCGAAGCGCACGCGCTCCTCGCCGTTGTCGCTGAGCTGGTCGGCACCGCCCCAGGCTGGATCGCCACGCTCGCGCCCCGCCCCCAGCACGACGATCGCGTCCGCCCTGCCCGCCAGGTGTGCCCACTCGCTGATCTGCAAAGGCGGCTCGCTCTCCAGCAGGCGCGCGCCCTGCTGCACCACCAGCGGCAGACTCATCAGCCACAAGCCACCCAGCCCCAGCACGAAGCACAAGGCCGCCAGCCGGGGGTGCCGGACGCGCACCCACCAGGCGACCAGCAAAAGCAGGAACAGGACGCCTGGCGGCATCAACCATTGCTTGATGAAGTATCGGATCGGCATCGGCTACACCTCCATGGAAGGCGTGCAGCCTAAGAGGATCGGCGCCAGCCAACAAGTGCGCGGCAGGCGCCGATCGTGTGAAGTGTATTGAAGAACCGGCGCGCGATGGCCTGCGCCTGGCGTCCTGAACGGCTAGCGATGTGGCAGCGTCCTGGAACTCGCCGTACTGGCGGGGCGTTTCTTGTCCTTGAGCCAGATGATCTTTGCCGTGTGCGGTTCCGCTTGTGGGTATGTACCGACGCAGGCATTGCGGCGTTCCGGGAGGGAATCCAGGTAGGCCTTGATCACTTCGAACTCTGCATGGCTCAGGCCACGCAACTCCAGCTCGGCTGGCATCTCGTCGCGTAATCGCACCGACGTTCTGGCGACTTCCAGTGCCAGGCCAAGACGGTCGATCAGGCGTTCGTAAAGCTCCGGTTTGATTGCGGGTAGCTGCGTCTCTCCCATCCGTTCACCTCATTGAAGATAAAGAATATCTCCCCCCACACCTGAGCTTAGCGTTGCTGCGAAAAGCAGCCGGTCGTAGCGACCAGCGGGCATTCGCAATCAGGGTTTCCCACGATGCGCAGCGCTGCTGTATGCTACGGCGTTCACTCTCACGACACCGGAGTGCCGGACGCAGCGAGGTTCCGCTGCCTGGAACAAGGTCTCTTCTCTCTCAGCTAAAAAGTAGCCATGCACGAACAATACACGCCCCGTGATATCGAAGCCGCCGCCCAGAAGTTCTGGGACGAGCAACAATCGTTCGCTGTTACCGAACAGCCAGGCAAGGACACCTACTACTGCCTGTCGATGTTCCCGTACCCGAGCGGCAAGCTACACATGGGCCACGTGCGCAACTACACCATCGGCGACGTGATTGCCCGCTACCAGCGCATGCTCGGCAAGAACGTCCTGCAACCGATGGGCTGGGACGCCTTCGGCATGCCGGCGGAAAACGCGGCGATGAAGAACAACGTCGCCCCGGCCAAGTGGACGTACGAAAACATCGACTACATGAAGTCCCAGCTCAAGAGCCTGGGCCTGGCCATCGATTGGGCACGTGAAGTCACCACCTGCAAGCCGGACTACTACCGCTGGGAACAGTGGCTGTTCACCCGCCTGTTCGAGAAAGGCATCATCTACCGCAAGAACGGGACCGTGAACTGGGACCCGGCCGACCAGACCGTACTGGCCAACGAGCAGGTCATCGACGGCCGCGGCTGGCGTTCGGGCGCGCTGATCGAGAAGCGCGAGATCCCGATGTACTACTTCCGCATCACCGACTACGCCGACGAGCTGCTGGAAAGCCTCGACGAGCTGCCGGGCTGGCCTGAGCAGGTCAAGACCATGCAGCGCAACTGGATCGGCAAGTCGCGCGGCATGGAAGTGCAGTTCCCTTACGATCAGGCGAGCATCGGTCACGAAGGCACCCTGAAAGTCTTCACCACCCGCCCGGACACCCTGATGGGGGCGACCTACGTCGCCGTGGCCGCCGAACACCCGCTGGCCACCCAGGCCGCCCAGGGCAACCCGGCGCTGCAGGCATTCATCGACGAGTGCAAGAGCGGCAGCGTCGCCGAAGCCGACATGGCCACCCAGGAGAAGAAGGGCATGGCCACTTCCCTGCTGGTCGAGCACCCGCTGACCGGCGAGAAGCTGCCAGTGTGGATCGCCAACTACGTGCTGATGCACTACGGCGACGGCGCGGTCATGGCCGTACCGGCCCACGACGAGCGCGACTTCGAGTTCGCCCACAAGTACAGCCTGCCGGTCAAGGCCGTGGTGCGCACCAGTGCTGGCGACGAAGTCGGCAACGAGTGGCTGGCTGCCTATGGCGAGCACGGCCAGCTGATCAACTCCGGCGAGTTCGACGGCCTGGACTTCGTCGGTGCGTTCGACGCCATTGAAGCTGCCCTGATCCGCAAGGAACTGGGCAAGTCGCGCACCCAGTTCCGCCTGCGCGACTGGGGCATCAGCCGCCAGCGCTACTGGGGCTGCCCGATCCCGATCATCCACTGCCCGTCCTGTGGCGATGTGCCGGTGCCGGAAGACCAGCTGCCGGTCACCCTGCCGGAGAACGTGGTACCGGACGGTGCCGGTTCGCCGCTGGCGCGCATGCCCGAGTTCTATGAGTGCACGTGCCCGAAATGCGGCACTGCAGCCAAGCGCGAAACCGACACCATGGACACCTTCGTCGAGTCGTCCTGGTACTTCGCCCGCTACGCCTCGCCGAACTACGACAAGGGTCTGGTCGATCCGAAAGCCGCCAACCACTGGCTGCCGGTCGATCAGTACATCGGCGGTATCGAGCACGCCATCCTGCACCTGCTGTATGCGCGCTTCTTCCACAAGCTGATGCGCGACGAAGGCCTGGTCACCTCCAACGAGCCGTTCAAGAACCTGCTGACCCAGGGCATGGTGGTCGCCGAGACCTACTACCGCGTGGCCAGCAACGGCGGCAAGGACTGGTTCAACCCGGCCGATGTCGAGATCGAGCGTGATGCCAAGGCCAAGATCATCGGCGCGCGCCTGAAGACCGACGGCCTGCCGGTGGAAATCGGCGGCACCGAGAAGATGTCGAAGTCGAAGAACAACGGCGTCGACCCGCAGTCGATGATCGAAGCCTACGGCGCCGACACCTGCCGCCTGTTCATGATGTTCGCCTCGCCGCCCGACATGAGCCTGGAGTGGTCCGATTCTGGCGTCGAAGGTGCCAGCCGCTTCCTGCGCCGTGTCTGGCGCCTGGGCCAGGCCCATGTCAGCCAGGGCTTGCCAGGGAAACTGGACATCGCCGCCCTGAGCGACGAGCAGAAGGTCATCCGCCGGTCGATCCATGCCGCGATCAAGCAGGCCAGCACCGATGTCGGTCAGTTCCACAAGTTCAACACCGCCATCGCCCAGGTGATGACCGTGATGAACGTGCTGGAGAAAGCCCCGCAGGCCACCGAACAGGACCGCGCGCTGCTGCAGGAAGGCCTGGAAGCCGTCACCCTGCTGCTGGCCCCGATCACCCCGCACATCTCCCACGAACTGTGGAAGGCGCTGGGTCACGATCAGGCCGTGATCGACGCCGGCTGGCCGGCTGTCGACGAAGGCGCCCTGGTACAGGACACCGTCACCCTGGTGGTACAGGTCAACGGCAAATTGCGTGGCCAGGTGGAAATGCCTGCCGCCGCCAGCCGCGAAGACATCGAAGCCGCCGCCCGCAGCAACGAGAACGTCCTGCGCTTCATCGATGGCCTGACCATCCGCAAGGTCATCGTGGTTCCGGGCAAACTGGTCAACATCGTCGCCAACTGATGGCAACGCCCACCCGCAGCCAGTGCGGGTGGGCGGTATCGGCCCACAAGGGAGCAACAACATGATCAAACGCAATCTGCTGGTAATGGGCCTGGCCATCATGCTCAGCGCCTGCGGTTTCCAGCTGCGTGGCACCGGCACCAATGAACTGAGCCTGAAAGAACTGGACGTCAGTGCGCGTGACGCCTACGGTCAGACCGTGGTTCAACTGCGTCAGGTCCTGGAGCGCAGCGGCGTGAGCCTCAACGCCGGCGCACCTTACCACCTGGTGCTGACCAACGAGCAAGAAACCCAGCGTGCCGCGAGCTACGGCGGTGGCAACCGTACCGCCGAGTACGAGATCACCACCACGCTCAGCTACAGCATCCTGGGCCTGAACAAGCTCGAGCTGCTCAGCGACAAGGTCGAAGTGCGCAAGACCTACCTGCGTGACAGCTCCAACATCACCGGTTCCGACCAGGAAGCCACCCAGGCTCGCGAGGAAATGCGTCGCGACCTGGTGCAGTCGATGGTTTCACGCCTGCAGAACCTGACGCCGACACAGCTTGACGAGCTGCAGCTCAAGGCCGACGAACGTGCCAAGGCCGAGGCCCAGGCGCTGGAAGCCGCGCGTCGCCAGCAGGCGGAGACGCCACGACAGTCGCCACTGGAAGTCCCGGGCCGTTAAGCCCGCGCGGGGCACTTCGGTGCCCCGCCCGTTTCCCATGAAACTCGCTCCCGCCCAACTCAACAAGCACCTGCAAGGCGCCCTGGCCCCGGTCTACGTGGTCAGCGGTGACGACCCGCTGCTGTGCCAGGAAGCTGCCGACGCCATTCGCAATGCTGCACGCCAGCAAGGCTTCGACGAACGCCAGGTGTTCAGCGCCGACGCCAACTTCGACTGGGGCACCCTGCTCCAGGCCGCTGCCAGCTTGTCGCTGTTCGCCCAGCGCCGCCTGCTGGAACTGCGCTTGCCGTCCGGAAAACCGGGCGACAAGGGCGCCGCGGCACTGATGGAGTACTGCGCCAGGCCCGCTGAAGACACCCTGCTGCTGGTCAGCCTGCCCAAGCTCGATGGCAGCGCGCAGAAGACCAAGTGGGGCAAGGCGCTGATCGAAGGTGCCCACTGCCAGTTCATCCAGATCTGGCCGGTGGATGCCCAGCAGTTGCCACAGTGGATCAACCAGCGCCTGGTCCAGGCCGGCCTTTCTGCCCAACGCGATGCGGTCGACCTGATCGCTGCACGGGTCGAAGGCAACCTGCTGGCGGCTGCCCAGGAGATCGAGAAGCTCAAGCTGCTTGCCGAAGGCAACCAGATCACCGTGGAAACGGTCCAGGCCGCGGTGGCCGACAGCGCGCGCTTCGATGTCTTTGGCCTGGTCGATGCCATTCTCAATGGCGAGGCCGCCCATGCCCTGCGCATGCTGGAGGGCCTGCGAGGCGAAGGGGTCGAGCCTCCGGTGATCCTCTGGGCGCTTGCCCGGGAACTGCGATTGCTGGCCGGTCTGGCCCAGCAGTTCAGCCAGGGCGTGCCGCTGGACAAGGCCTTCAGCCAAGCGCGACCACCGGTGTGGGACAAGCGCCGACCCTTGGTCAGCAAGGCCCTGCAACGCCTGTCGGCGCAGCGGTGGGCGCAACTGCTGCAGGATGCACAGCGCATCGATGCGCAGATCAAGGGGCAGGCCGAAGGGTCGCCGTGGACCGGGTTGTCGCGGCTGTCGTTGCTGATGGCCGGGCAGCGGCTGGTCTTGCCACCCGAGTAAGATTCAAGGGCCCTATCGCCGGCTTGCCGGCGATAGGGCCATCAGCCATAAACACAATCAATTGGCAGCCTCCCTTTCAGACGCCTAAAGTCCGCCCCGCAATCCCTCCACAAGCAGGAACCCCGCCATGAGCAAAAAGCCGCAAAAGCACGGCCCCAACAAGGCCAAGTGCATCGTCGCCCAACCGCTGTTCCGCTGCCGCCAGGAACGACCAGGCAAGGGCAAAGGCAGCTACCGCCGCGAAGCCTTCCAATCGAGAGATTGGGAGGCTTCTTACTTTTTGGCCGCATGAAAGCATCGAAAGCGCAGGCATGGTATGGTCGGTACCTGACCTGAAATTCTGGATCTGTGCATGCCCTTCAGCCTCCTTCCCCGTTGGAAATCCCGCCAGCTCATCGCGGCCTCCAGCTTCATCCTGCTCGTCGCCTGCGCGGAAAAGCCTACCGCCGCCGACGCCCTGCCGCTGGCACCCGCCCAGCCCGCGCCGGTAGTGACCCTGCCCACCACCACGCCCGACGTCAGCACTGAAATCCAGCCATTGCAGACCTTTGCCCAATGGCAGGCCGGTTTCCGCCAGCAAGCCCTGCAGGCCGGCATCTCGGCCAGCACCTTCGACCGCGCGTTCCTTGGCGTAACGCCGGACATGGACGTGATCAAGGCCGACCGCAGCCAACCCGAGTTCACCCGTCCGGTATGGGAGTACCTCGATGGCGCCCTGTCGCCGCTGCGTGTGCGCAACGGCAAGCGCCTGCTGGAGCAGAATGCCGAGCTGCTGTCGCGCATCGAACAACGCTATGGCGTGGACCGCCAGGTGCTGGTGTCGGTGTGGGGCATGGAAAGCAACTTCGGCCAGTTCCAGGGCAGCAAATCGGTGATTCGCTCGCTCGCCACGCTCGCCTATGAAGGGCGCCGCCCACAATTCGCCCAGGACCAGCTGATTGCCGCCTTGCAGATCATCCAGCACGGTGACATCCAGCCAGAAGCCATGCGCGGCTCCTGGGCCGGTGCCATGGGGCAGACCCAGTTCATCCCCACTACCTACAACACCCACGCGGTGGATTTCGACGGTGATGGCCGCCGGGATATCTGGAACAGCACGCCGGATGCCCTGGCCTCGACCGCCCACTACCTGCAGAGCTCGGGCTGGAAACGTGGCCAGCCCTGGGGCTTCGAGGTGCAGGTGCCGGCGGGCTTCGACTACTGGCTGGCCGATGGTGCGCTGCGCAAACCGGTCAGCGAGTGGCTGCAACTGGGCGTGAAGCTGCCGGCTGGCACGCAACTGCCCGCGGGCAGCAACGAACTGTCCGCTGCCCTGCTGCTGCCGGCTGGGGCTCGAGGCCCGGCGTTCCTGGTGCTGGACAACTTCCGTGCGATCCTCAAGTACAACAACTCGTCGTCCTATGCGCTGGCGGTGAGTCTGCTGGGTGATCGTTTCTCGGGGTGGGGCTTCATTGCCGGCAATTGGCCGAAGGAAGATCTGCCGTTGAGCCGCAGCGAACGCGTCGAGCTGCAGAATCTGCTCAATGCCAGCGGGCATGATGCAGGCAACGCGGATGGCATCATTGGTGCCAATACCCGCAAGGCGATTCGTAATGCCCAGCAGGGGCTGGGTTGGCCGGCGGATGGGTATCCGACGCACCAGTTGCTCGATAGCCTGCGTCAGCGTTGAACACAGGGAGTGCTTCGCACTCCATCGCCAGCAAGCCAGCTCCTACAGGTACAGCGCAAGCCTGATTGTCGGCGCTGTACCTGTAGGAGCTGGCTTGCCGGCGATGGGCCGCAAAGCGGCCCCCGTCAATCTCAATCCTTGAACAGATCCTGAGCCAACACCAGGCGCTGCCTCTCGCTATCCAGCCTCACCTCGGCCCCCAACGGCAAACACACATTCGGATCACAATGCCCACTGCGCCATCCGGCGAGCACCGGCACGCCCAACGGCCCGAAGATTTCCCCCAGAAGGGGCGCCATCGCCGCCACCGTGATCCCGGCAAAATCCCCCACCAGCACACCTTTCACACCCTCCAGCTTGCCCGCCAGGCGTAGCTGGGTCAGCAAACGATCCACCCGATACAGCGGCTCGTTCACATCCTCGATGAACAGAATGCTGCCCTGCGTCTCGATCTCGGCCACTGTGCCCAGGGTCGCGCCCAGCATCGACAGGTTGCCGCCCAGCAATCGCCCGCTGGCAACCCCCGGGACCACGCAGCTCAAGGCAAACTCGGAAGGATGGACAATTTCGTCGCCCTCCCCCACCAGCCCAGCCAATTGCGCCAGCAGCGATGACTCGGTCGGCTGCAGCTTGGCACCCAACAGGTCGGCATTGAGCATGGCGCCATGGAAGGTCAGCAAACCGGTATGTCGGTGGATTGCCGTGTGCAACGCGGTGATATCGCTGTAGCCGATCAGTGGCTTGGGGTGGCGACGGATCAGCTCGAAGTCGAGCTTGTCGAGCAGCCTCATGCTGCCGTAGCCACCCCGCATGCACAGGATCGCGTCCACAGCCGGGTCCGCAAAGGCCGCATGCAGGTCCTCCAACCGTTGTTGATCGGCGCCCGCCAGGTAGCCCTGAGCCTGCTCGACCCCCGGATAGATACGGCAGCGGTAGCCCCGCTCTGCGAACCATTGGCCAGCCTTCTGCGCATCCAGCCGAGCCGGCCCCGCCGGGGCGACAATGGCGAAGCAGGCGTCACGCGGCAAGGTTTTGGGCAGGCGGGACATAGAGGTTTCAGCACAGTTCATCGCAACTCCTTGCAGCGCGGCACAAAAACAAAAATGCCGATGCCGCCTTTCGGCGCGCATCGGCATATGCAGCCCAAACCAGGATCAGAGCTTGATCTTGGCTTCGTGGGCCTGCTGATCGGCGTGGTAGGACGAACGCACCAGCGGGCCGGATGCGACGTTCTTGAAGCCCATCTTGTAACCTTCCTCGGCGAACCAGGCGAAGGTGTCCGGGTGGACGAAACGCTGCACCGGCAAGTGGCTGCGCGACGGCTGCAGGTACTGGCCGAGGGTCAGCATGTCGATGTCATGCTCGCGCATGCGGTGCATCACTTCGATCACTTCCTCGTCGGTCTCGCCCAGGCCGAGCATCAAGCCTGACTTGGTCGGTACATGCGGCACCAACTGCTTGAACTTCTGCAGCAGGTCCAGCGACCAGTCGTAGTCGGAACCCGGACGGGCAGCCTTGTACAGGCGCGGTACGGTTTCCAGGTTGTGGTTGAACACATCCGGCGGCTCTTGCGCGGTGATTTCCAGCGCCACGTCCATACGGCCGCGGTAGTCCGGCACCAGGGTCTCCAGCTGAACGCCCGGCGACAGCGCGCGGATCTCGCGGATGCAGTCGGCAAAATGCTGGGCGCCACCGTCACGCAGGTCGTCGCGGTCCACCGAGGTGATCACCACGTACTTCAGGCGCAGGTCGGCGATGGCGACGGCCAGGTTCTTCGGTTCGTCCAGGTCCAACGGCTTCGGCCGGCCATGGCCGACGTCGCAGAACGGGCAGCGACGGGTGCAGATGTCGCCCATGATCATGAAGGTCGCGGTGCCACCGGAGAAGCACTCGCCCAGGTTCGGGCAGGAGGCTTCTTCGCACACGCTGTGCAGCTTGTGCTTGCGCAGCAGCTGCTTGATGCGGTCGACCTCCGGGGACACCGGAATGCGCACGCGGATCCAGTCGGGCTTCTTCGGCAGCTCGTCGGTAGGGATGATCTTCACCGGGATGCGCGCGACCTTGTCGGCGCCACGCAGCTTGACCCCGGCTTCCACCTTCTTCGGCGCGGGGCGCGAGGTGGCATCCTGGGTAGGTATCAGGTTCGGCACGGCTTCTTGCACAGTTGTCATATTCAGTCGATTCCGCCCGTGAGGGTCGTCTGCTCAGCATAGTCGAGGTGCTTGACCAGCTGTCCGCGCAGCCTTGTCCTGACCTCGTCGAGTTCGATCGGGCCTGCCAGGTCGCGCAGCTGGGTCATGGCCAGCCCCGCATACCCACAGGGGTTGATTCGGCGGAATGGCGCAAGGTCCATGTCCACGTTCAGAGCAAGGCCGTGGAAAGAACGGCCGTTGCGGATTCGCAGGCCGAGGGAGGCGATCTTCGCTCCATCGACGTAGACACCCGGCGCATCGGGTTTGGCCGCTGCATCGACGCCATAGCTGGCCAGCAGGTCGATCAGGGTCTGCTCGATGCGGTTGACCAGTTCGCGTACGCCAAAGCCCAGGCGGCGCACATCCAGCAGCAGGTAGGCCACCAGCTGCCCGGGGCCATGGTAGGTCACCTGGCCGCCGCGGTCGGTCTGCACCACCGGGATATCGCCCGGCACCAGCAGGTGCTCGGCCTTGCCGGCCTGGCCCTGGGTGAAGACCGCGGGGTGCTCGACCAGCCAGATTTCGTCCTGGCTGTCCGGGCTGCGCTGCTCGGTGAAGCGACGCATGGCTTCCAGCACCGGTTCATAGGGCTGCAGGCCAAGCTCGCGGAAACCGAGGAACAAGGACATCAGAGCACCATTTTCACGATGCCGGTCGCGCGCAGGGCGCTGTTGATATCGTGCAGCTGGTCTTCGCTGGTGGCAACGATGTGTAGCTGCACAGTGGTGTACTTGCCTTCCTTGCTCTGACGCTCAGCTAAGGTCTTCATGTCGACCTCAGCGTATTTCTTCAGGATCTCGACGACCGTGTCCTTGAAATTGACCACAGTATCGCCGATGACCTTGATCGGGTAATCAGCGCAAGGAAATTCGATTTTGTGCGACTTGACGTCAGGTTCGCTCATGGCGGAAACGGCCTCGTAAGCCGTGGCAACAACAACGCCCCCGCAAGATCAGCGGGGGCGTGGCAGGTCACGTATCAGTTGAACAACCCGTAGAAGAATAGACGGATGCTATCCCACATACGACGGATGAAACCACCTTCCTCGACGCCGTCGAGGGCGATCAGGTCGGCGCTGTGAACCACGTTCTCGTCCAGTTTGACTTCCACTTTGCCGATCACGTCACCTTTGGCGATCGGTGCGGTGAGCTGCGGGTTCATGGTCATCGAAGCCTGCAGGCGCTTCAATTGGCCTTTAGGCATAGTCATGGTCAGGTCGTTGGCCAGGCCCGCCTTGACGATGCTGGTGGCGCCCTTCCAGACCGGTGCCTGGGTCAGCTCGGTGCCCTTCTGGTAGAAGGTCTGGGTTTCGAAGAAACGGAAACCGTAAGTCAGCAGCTTCTGGGTCTCGGCAGCACGGGACTGCTCGCTGTTGGTGCCGAACACCACGGCGATCAGGCGCTGGCCGTCGCGTACTGCCGAAGCCACCATGCAGTAGCCGGCTTCGTCGGTGTGGCCGGTCTTCAGGCCGTCGACGGTCTTGTCGCGCCACAGCAGCAGGTTGCGGTTGGGCTGCTTGATGTTGTTCCAGAAGAACTCTTTCTGCGAGTAGATCGCATAGTGCGCCGGGTCCACGTCGATGATGGCACGGGCCAGCAGCGCCATGTCGTGGGCCGAGGAGTAGTGCTCCGGGTTCGGCAGGCCGGTCGGGTTCATGAAGTGGCTGTTGGACATGCCCAGATCGGCGGCAGTCTTGTTCATCATGTCGGCGAAGGCATCTTCGCTGCCGGCGATGTGCTCGGACAGGGCAACCGAGGCGTCGTTGCCCGACTGGATGATGATGCCGTGCAGCAGGTCGCTGACAGTGACCTGGCTGCCGACCTTGATGAACATGCGCGAACCGCCGGTACGCCAGGCGTTTTCGCTGACGGTGACCGGGTCGTTCTCGCCGATCTGGCCACGACGGATGTCCAGGGTGGCGATGTAGGCGGTCATCAGCTTGGTCAGGCTGGCCGGCGGCAGGCGCTCGTCACCGTTGTTCTCGACCAGCACGTTGCCGCTGGACGCGTCCATGAGTACATAGGACTTGGCTGCCAGTTGTGGTGGTGCCGGCATCATCTGCTCAGCTGCGAAGGCAGCAGGCGTGATCATCAGCAGTACAGGCAGGCAAAGTCGTTTGGCAAGGTTGGTGATGTTCATCCGTCTCTCGAAAATCGCTAATGGTCTGAGATGTTCCCTGGGCCACATCGTGTGCCCAGCGCCAGTCAGTCTAGTTTTGGTGGCTGCACTGCAGCCCGGCGCAACGCGCAAAAGCTGGCATTGTACATGGCCGCGCCCGGCAATTCATGACAAAACCGACAGTTTGGCGGTGCCTTTACCGGCCTCATCGCCGGCAAGCCGGCTCCCACAGAGACTCCACTGATTTCGAGCTCGATGTGGGAGCCGACTTGCCGGCGATGGAGCCAGTACAGTCAGTCAGCTGTGACCAGCTTGGCCTGCCCAAGGTTCGCCAGGCGGATGCTGTCCTGCGCCTGCTGGATCTCGCCCTGGCTGCTGAACGGCCCCAGGCGCACACGGTGCAGGGTCTGCTGGTTGCGCACGATGGAGCTGATGAACACGGGTGCGCTGACCATGGTGCTCAGCTTGGAGCGCAGCAGCTCGGCGGCATCCGGGTTGGCGAAGGCACCGACCTGCAGGATATTGCCACCGGCACCGGCCGGCACGTTGTTGCCGCCCACCTGCACCGGCACCACCGGCGCTGCATGTTGCTGCGGCGGCGGTGTCCATTGCTCGACGCGCCCGGTATTGGCCGCAATCGCCTGGGTCTGAGTGGACTGAGGCTCCTTGAGCATCAACGGCGGTTGCTGGCCCTTCTGCGCCCACCACTGTTGCGGGTCGATGCCTTCGACGCGCACGTGCGCGGTACCGATCTCCGCATAACCCAGTTTCTTGGCGGCGGCGTAGGACAGGTCGATGATGCGGTCCGAATAGAACGGGCCGCGATCGTTGACCCGCAGGATGACGCTGCGGCCGTTGGCCAGGTTCGTCACCCGCACGTAGGCCGGCAGCGGCAGGGTCTTGTGCGCCGCACTCATGCCGTAGAGGTCGTAGAGCTCGCCATTGGCGGTGTTCTGACCGTGGAACTTGGTGCCGTACCAGGATGCGGTGCCCTCGGCGCGATAGTTGCGCGAGTCCTGCATCGGGTAGTAGGTCTTGCCCAGCACGGTGTACGGGTTGGCCTTGTAGTTGCCGGTGTGCACGGTCGGGGTGGCGTCGGGAATCTTGTTCACGTCCACGTCCCACCAGGGCGCGCCGTCCTTGTGTGCCCGGTTGATGTCCAGGCCGGGTTGCGATTTCACCGTGTTGCCGCTTGGCTTGGAGGTCGTGCGGCTGGAGGAGCAGCTGACCAGCAGCACACCGACGGCCATGCAGCTCAGCAGCTTGAGGGTGTTGGCAGAGAAGATTGCGCGCATTACTTGGCACCCCGTGCTTGGACCAGCTCCTGCGCCAGCTGATGCACCGCCATGGCATACATCACGCTGCGGTTGTAGCGAGTGATCGCATAGAAGTTCTTCAGGCCCATCCAGTACTCGGGGCCGTTTTCGCCCTCCAGGCGGAAGGCGGTAACCGGTAGATCATCGCGCAGCGCATCATGGCTCGACCAGCCCAGTGCCCGCAACTCCCCGAACGTTTTCGCCGGCTCGATACCGGTGGTGAGGCCCTCGTCGACCCGCGCGCCGCTGACCTGGGCGCGGCTGACCACCGCCTCGCCCGCTACCCAGCCATGGCGCTTGAAGTAGCTGGCCACGCTGCCGATGGCATCGTCGGGGTTGTTCCAGATATTGATGTGGCCGTCGCCGTCGAAATCCACGGCGTAGTTGCGAAAGCTGCTCGGCATGAACTGCGGCAGACCCATGGCGCCAGCGTAGGAACCCTTGAGGGTGAGCGGGTCGAGTTGCTCGTCGCGCGCCAGCAGCAGGTATTCGCGCAGCTCCTTGCGGAAGAATTCGGCACGTGGGGGGTAGTCGAAGCCCAGGGTCGACAGGGCATCGATGACGCGATAGTTGCCGGTGTTGCGACCGAAGAAGGTCTCAACGCCGATGATCGACACGATGTACTGCGCCGGCACGCCGTATTCCTGCTCGGCTCGGGCAAGCACGGCCTCGTGCTGACGCCAGAAGTCCACACCACGGGCAATGCGCGCATCGGTGATGAACATCGGCCGGTAGTCCTTCCACGGCTTGACCCGTTCGGCCGGACGCGAAATGGCGTCGAGGATCGACTGCTTGCGTTGCACCTCGCGGAACACACCCATCAATTGTTCGCCGGCAAAGCCGTAGTCGCGAGTCATCTCGCTGACGAACTCGGCCACCTGGGGCGAATCGTCGTAGTCGCCGGCATGAGCGAGCTGGACAGCGCTGAACAGGCCCACCGCACCGATCCACGGCGCACAACGGGCAGCCCAGTTACGCACTGCTTGCATGTAATTCTTCACCTTATTCAAACCTGTGCAATCCATTTGCGGTGCGTATGGATCGACATCAGAACGCCAAACGCTGACAGCAGCGTCACCAACGAAGTTCCGCCATAGCTGATGAAGGGCAGCGGCACGCCCACCACGGGCAGAAGGCCGCTGACCATACCGATATTGACGAACACGTATACAAAGAAGGTCATGGTCAAGCTGCCCGCCAGCAGCTTGCCGAACAGGGTCTGCGCTTGCGCGGTGATCATCAGCCCGCGGCCGATCAGCAGCAGGTAGACGATCAGCAGCAGGCAGATGCCCACCAGGCCGAACTCCTCGCCCAGCACCGCGATGATGAAGTCGGTGTGGCTTTCGGGCAGGAAGTCCAGGTGCGACTGGGTGCCCAGCAGCCAGCCCTTGCCAAACACCCCGCCCGAGCCGATCGCGGCCTTGGACTGGATGATGTTCCAGCCGGTGCCCAGCGGATCGCTTTCCGGGTCGAGGAAGGTCAGCACGCGCTGCTTCTGGTAGTCGTGCATGACGAAGAACCACATGGCCACGGCCACCGGCACCGCAGCAGCCAGCACGCTGAGGATCCAGCGCCAGCGCAGACCGCCCATGAACAGCACGAAGGCACCGGAAGCGAGGATCAGCAGCGCGGTGCCCAGGTCGGGCTGGCGGACGATCAGGATGAACGGTACGCCGATCAGCACCAGGCTGATGGCCACATGCTTGAGGTGCGGCGGCAAGGTACGCTTGGACAGGTACCAGGCAATCGTCGCCGGCATGATGATCTTCATGAATTCCGAGGGCTGGAAACGGATCACCCCGGGGATGTTGATCCAGCGCGTGGCACCCATGGCGTTGTGGCCCATGACGTCCACCACGATCAGCAGGAACACCCCGGCCAGGTACGCCAACGGCACCCAGCGGGCCATGAAGCGCGGTTCGAGCTGGGCGATGACGAACATCGACACCAGGCCGATGCCGAACGAGGTGGCCTGCTTGAGCAGCAAGTCCCAGTTCTTGCCGCTGGCCGAATACAGCACGAACAGGCTGCCGGCGGCGAGGGCCAGCAGGATGACCAGCAAGGGGCCGTCGATGTGGATGCGCTGCAGAAAGCTGGCGCGTCGACGCATCACGTCCTCGCTGGAGAGCATGCGATCGAAATTGTTCATCACTGGGCCGTTTCCTGGGCGACGGTGGCAGGCGCGAATTCAGGCTTGAGCCGGCCGCTCTCGTCGAGCAGCCAGGCGTCCATGATCTGCCGCACCACGGGGGCTGCGACGCCGGAGCCGGACTCGCCGTTCTCGACCATCACCGACACCACGATCTTCGGATCGTCGGCCGGGGCGAAGGCGACGAACAAGGCGTGGTCGCGGTGGCGCTCCTGAAGTTTGTTTCGGTCGTACTTCTCGCCCTGCTTGATCGCCACCACCTGGGCGGTACCGCTCTTGCCGGCGATGCGGTACTGGGCACCGGCCGCAGCCTTGCGCGCAGTACCCCGGGCGTTGTGCATCACCTGCTCCATGCCGTGGGTGACCCTGGCCCAGTCGGCCTTGTCGCGCAGGACGATGTTTTCCATCGGGTTGGGGTCCACCGGCGGCTGGCCTTCGATGGTCTTGGCCAGGTGCGGGCGGTTCCATACGCCTTTGTTGGCGATCAGCGCGGTGGCCTGGGCCAACTGCAGCGGAGTGGCCTGCATGTAGCCCTGGCCGATGCCGAGAATCAGCGTTTCACCCGGGAACCAGGCCTGGCGCCGGGTGGCGCGCTTCCATTCACGCGACGGCATCAGCCCTGGCGACTCCTCGAACATGTCGAGGGCGACCTTCTGGCCGATACCGAACTTGTTCATGTAGCTGGACAGGCGGTCAATGCCCATCTTGTGGGCAAGATCGTAGAAATAGGTGTCATTGGAGCGCATGATGGCTGTGTCGAGGTCGACCCAGCCATCACCGGTGCGGTTCCAGTTGCGGTATTTGTGATCGTAGTTGGGCAACTGGTAGTAGCCCGGGTCGAACACCCGGCTGCCGGCATTGACCACGCCACTGTCGAGGCCGGCGATGGCCACGGCCGGCTTGATGGTCGAACCCGGCGGGTACAACCCGCGCAGCACGCGGTTGAACAGCGGCCGGTCGATCGAGTCGCGCAATTCGGCGTAGGCCTTGAAGCTGATGCCGGTGACGAACAGGTTGGGGTCGAAACTCGGCTGACTGACCATCGCCAGCACCTCGCCGGTACGCGGATCGAGGGCCACCACCGCGCCACGGCGGCCACCGAGTGCGGCCTCGGCGGCCTCCTGCAGCTTGATGTCCAGGCTCAGCACAATGTCCTTGCCCGGCTTCGGGTCGGTGCGCTTGAGCACTCGCAGCACCCGGCCCCGGGCGTTGGTCTCGACTTCCTCGTAGCCGACCTGGCCATGCAGGTCATCCTCGTAGAAGCGCTCGATGCCGGTCTTGCCGATGTGGTGGGTACCGCTGTAGTTGACCGGGTCGAGGGTCTTGAGCTCTTTCTCGTTGATCCGCCCGACGTAGCCGACCGAATGGGCAAAATGCGCCCCTTGCGGGTAATGCCGCACCAGCTGGGCAACCACTTCCACGCCTGGCAGGCGGAACTGGTTCACCGCCACGCGGGCGATCTGCTCCTCGGTCAGCTCGAACAGGATCGGCACCGGCTCGAACGGCCGACGCCCCTGCCTCATGCGCTTCTCGAACAGCGCCCGATCATCCTCGGTGAGCTCCAGCACTTCGACGATGTTGTCCAGCACTTCCTGCCAGTTACCTGCCCGTTCGCGGGTCATGGACAAGCTGAAACTGGGCCGATTGTCGGCGATGATCACGCCGTTGCGATCGAAGATCAGCCCGCGTGTCGGCGGAATCGGCTGCACGTGCACCCGATTGTTCTCCGACAGCGTGGAGTGATAGTCGTACTGGATGATCTGCAGGTAGTACAGACGCGCAATCAGCACGCAGATCAGCAACACGATCGCGACCGCGCCGACCACGACGCGGTTGCGCACCAGGCGGGCGTCTTTCTCGTGGTCCTTGAGACGGATCGGCTGCGACATCGGACTGCTTACAGGCTCATTTGTGGTAAGGATGCCCGGACAACACGGTCCAGGCACGGTAGATCTGCTCGCCGATGAGTATCCTTACCAACGGGTGCGGCAGGGTCAGCGGCGACAGCGACCAGCGTTGCTCGGCGCGCGCACAGACCTCGGGCGCCAGCCCTTCCGGGCCGCCCACCATCAAATTCACCGTGCGCGAGTCCAGGCGCCAGCGATCCAGCTCGGTAGCCAGCTGCTCGGTGCTCCAGGGCTTGCCATGGACCTCGAGGGTGACGATGCGTTCCCCTGGCTGCACCTTGCTCAGCATGGCCTCGCCCTCCTGACGAATCAGGCGGGCGACGTCGGCATTCTTGCCACGGGTGTTCAGCGGGATTTCCACCAGCTCGAGCGACAGCTCCTGGGGCAGGCGCTTGGCATATTCGTGCCAACCTTCCTCGACCCATTTGGGCATGCGCGAGCCGACCGCGATCAGGCGAAGACGCACGACGTCTCCTTATTCCCGATCTTTGAGCTTGTCGGTGAAATAGTCGCTGGCGTTTTCCGGGCTGTGGTGCTTGGCATCGGCCGCACGGCTCTGCTCGGCACCCATCCACAGGCGTTCCAGGTCGTAGAACTGACGGGCAGCGGCGGTCATCATGTGCACGATGACGTCGTTCAGGTCCAGCAGCACCCAGTCGCTGTCGCCCTTGCCTTCTTCGCCCAACGGCTGTGCGCCTTCTTTCTTGACCGCTTCACGGACCTTTTCCAGCATCGCGTTGATCTGGCGGTTCGAGGTACCGGTGGCGATGATCATGTAGTCGGTCAGGCTGTGCTTTTCGCGCACGTCGATGACCTGGATGTCCTGGGCCTTGACGTCTTCCAGGGCGCTGATGGTCAGTTTGACCAGTTCTTCGCCATTGATTTTCTGCTTGCTCATATAAAACTCTTCAACTCGTTTGGATGAGGCGCCCTGGGGCACCGTCAGTTAGGGGCACGATACAGTTCATGCGCCTCGATGTAGGCCAGTACGGCGTCCGGCACCAGGAACCTCACCGATTTGCCGCTGGCCAGCAGCTGTCGGATCTGTGTAGCCGACACCGCAAGCGGCGTCTGCCAGACGAACGAAATATTTCCCGCCGGGCCGGACATGGCGGCGGGATCGCTCTCGGAGCGCGCAGCCAGCAGGTTGCGCAGCTCGTCAGGGGGTTCTACGTCGGCATCCGGGCGTTGCAGCACCAGGATGTGACAGTGTTGCAGCAGTTCTTCCCAGCGGTGCCAGCCAGGCAGGCCGCAGAAGGCATCCCAGCCCAGCACCAGGAACAACTGGTCGTTGGCATCCAGTTCAGCGCGGATCGATTCCAGGGTGTCGATGGTGTACGACGGCTTGTCGCGCTCCAGCTCGCGGGCATCCACGCTCAGGCATTCGACACCCTGCACCGCCTCGCGCACCATCGCCAGACGATGCTCTGCCGTGACCTGCGGGGTATCGCGGTGTGGCGGCCGGGCATTGGGCAGCAGGCGCAGCTCATCGAGCGCCATGAACTCGGCCACCTCCAGCGCGCTGCGCAGGTGGCCGATGTGCACGGGGTCGAAGGTACCGCCAAGAATGCCGATGCGCCGGACTGCCTGGGCCTTGCTCAACTCAGCAGGACTCCTGGCCGCGCAGCTGGCCGTCACCGATCACCACATACTTCTCGCAGGTCAGGCCTTCCAGGCCGACCGGGCCGCGGGCGTGCAGCTTGTCGGTGGAAATGCCGATCTCCGCGCCCAGGCCATACTCGAAACCATCTGCGAAGCAGGTGGGCGTATTGAGCATCACCGATGCCGAGTCGACCTCGGCCATGAACTGGCGAGCCTGCCCCTGGTGTTCGGTGATGATCGAATCGGTGTGGTGCGAGCCATAGTGGTTGATGTGCTCGATGGCCTGGTCCAGGCCGTCGACCACGCGAACCGACAGGATCGCGTCGAGGTATTCAGTGTGCCAGTCGTCCTCGGTGGCCGGCTTGGCATCGATCAGTGCACGGGTACGTTCGCAGCCCCGCAGTTCGACGCCCTTCTCCTGGAAGCGGCGGGCCATTTCTGGCAAAAAACCTTCGGCCACGCGCTGGTCGACCAGCAGGGTTTCCATGGCGCCGCAGATGCCATAGCGGTAGGTCTTGGCGTTGAAAGCCACGCGCCAGGCCTTGTCCAGGTCGGCGTGCTCGGCGACGTAGACGTGGCAGATGCCGTCCAGGTGCTTGATCACCGGCACACGGGCATCACGGCTGATGCGCTCGATCAGGCCACGGCCACCGCGCGGGACGATGACATCGACGAACTCGGGCATGCTGATCAGCGCGCCAACCGCTTCCCGGTCAGTGGTCTCGACCACTTGCACCACGGCTGCGGGCAGACCGGCCTCGGCCAGGCCACGCTGGATGCAGGTGGCAATGGCACGGTTGGAGTGAATCGCCTCGGAACCGCCGCGCAGGATGGTGGCATTGCCCGATTTCAGGCACAGGCTGGCCGCATCGATGGTCACGTTCGGGCGCGACTCGTAGATGATGCCGATCACCCCCAGTGGCACGCGCATCTTGCCGACCTGGATGCCCGACGGGCGATAGCTCATGTCGCGGATGCCACCGACCGGGTCCGGCAGGCTGGCGACCTGGCGCAAGCCGGTGATCATGCCGTCGATGCGCGCCGAGGTCAGGGCCAGGCGGTCCAGCAGCGCCGGCTCCAGGCCATTGGCACGGCCGGCGGCCAGGTCCAGTTCGTTGGCTGCGGCAAGCTCGGCACGCGCGACGTCCAGGGCATCGGCGGCGGCCTGCAGGGCGCGGTTCTTCTGCGCGGTACTGGCACGGGCGATCACCCGGGAAGCCTGGCGAGCGGCGCGACCCAGGCGGGTCATATAGTCAAGAACGGACTCAGTCATGGGTTCGGTGTCTTGGCGAAGGGGAAATCGGCTGATTATAACTGTCGCGCAGGTGTACGCCCAGCGGCGGGTGGCGGATGGTCGAAAATGGTTGAGTGAACGGGTAGCAAAGATGTAACGGCAGTTATCGAAACGCCACGGTTCAGCCTCGATTCAGTCATTCATTGCTATCATCCGCGGCTTGACCCTGATGAACTGCCAGCATGCCAGATACAGCCCCCTGCCCGGCCCGCGCCCTGCCCGACAGCTTTTTCCAGCAAGACGCCCAGGCCCTGGCCAAGGCGCTGCTGGGCAAGGTCATTCGTCACCGCCACGGCGACCTGTGGCTGGCCGCGCGAATCATCGAGACCGAGGCCTACTACCTCACCGACAAAGGCAGCCATGCGTCCCTGGGCTATACCGAAAAGCGCAAGGCCCTGTTTCTCGAAGGGGGGCACATCTACATGTATTACGCACGTGGCGGTGACTCGCTCAACTTCAGCGCCCAGGGCCCAGGCAACGCCGTGCTGATCAAGTCCGCCTACCCCTGGGTCGACGCCATTGCCACGGCCAACAGCCTGGCGCAGATGCAACTTAACAACCCCGACGCCAGCGGCAACATGCGCCCGCCGGAGCGCCTGTGCGCGGGGCAGACCCTGCTGTGCCGAGCCATGGGTCTGAAGGTGCCACAGTGGGATGCCCGTCGCTTCGACCCGGAACGCCTCTACGTCGAGGACTGCGGCATCAGCGTGCCCAAAGTGATCCAGGCGGCTCGCCTGGGCATCCCCCACGGCCGCGACGAGCACCTGCCGTACCGCTTCGTCGACGCCGAATACGCCCGTTTCTGCACCCGCAACCCGTTGCGCCGGGGGCAGGTCGAAGGGCAAGACTTCTTCATACTTGAACAAGGAAACTAAAGCATGGGCCAATGGCTCGACGGCCTGACCGGCTGGCTCAGCGCCAACCCACAGTGGCTTGGCCTGGCAATTTTTCTGGTGGCCTGCATCGAATGCCTGGCGATCGCCGGCATCATCGTGCCCGGCACCGTCCTGCTGTTCGCCGTGGCGGTACTGGCCGGCAGCGGCGCGTTCACCTTGGGCGAAACCCTGCTGCTGGGGTTCCTTGGCGGCCTGCTTGGCGATGCGTTGTCCTACACGATCGGCAAATACTTCCACCAGAACATTC
This sequence comes from Pseudomonas plecoglossicida NBRC 103162 = DSM 15088, assembly GCF_000730665.1. Lineage (GTDB taxonomy): Bacteria > Pseudomonadota > Gammaproteobacteria > Pseudomonadales > Pseudomonadaceae > Aquipseudomonas > Aquipseudomonas plecoglossicida. The sequence goes on along the minus strand of NZ_BBIV01000020.1, from coordinate 60,873 downwards.
GACGGCTTCCCCTGTTGCGGCACCACCCGGAATGGATCGGCAGCGCCGAGACCTATTTCCATCGCTATGGCATCGCCAGCTTGCTGGTAGGACGGTTCATCGGCCCGCTGCGGCCGATGTTGCCGATGGTGGCAGGGATGTTCGACATGCCACTGCCCCGCTTCATTGCGGTCAGCCTGGTGGCCGGTGCCGGCTGGTCGGTGGCCTACCTGCTACCGGGGTGGGCCACCGGCGCGGCCATGCGCCTGCCGTTGCCGGAAGGCTTCTGGCTGGACGCGGGCATCATCGCCGGTACCCTGGCGGTGGTCATCGGCCTGAGCCTGAACAGCAGTATCCGCGACCAGCGCAATGGCACGCGATTGATCGCCGGCCTGAGCTTCCTGGCCCTGGCAGGGGTATTCCTGGGATGGCCTTACCTGCATGAATTCGACCAGGGTGTGATGACGCTGGTGCAAGAACACCGCAGTCAGGCCCTCGACGGCACGGTGGTGCTGGTGACCCGCCTGGGTGATTTACGCACCCAACTGTTCCTCGGCGGCCTGTTGACCGGCCTGCTGCTGCTCGCACGCCAATGGCGCCATGCCGTGTTTGCAGGTGGCGCGCTGATGGGCACCGCAATCGCCAATGGCACGCTGAAATGGTTGTTCGCCCGCGCCCGACCTGAAGTGCTGAGCGACCCGTTGACCAGCTACAGCATGCCCAGCGGGCACAGTTCGGCGTCGTTTGCGTTCTTCCTGGTAATGGCGGTGCTGGCGGGACGCGGGCAGCCACCGCGCATGCGCCTGACATGGATGCTGCTGGGCTGCATACCGGCGCTGGCCATTTCCTTGTCGCGGGTCTACCTCGGGGCGCATTGGCCGACCGACATCCTGGCCGGGGCCCTGCTCGCCTGTTGCGTGTGTGCCGCCAGCCTGACGCTGGTGCAGTATCGTCAACCGCTCAATGCCCTGCCGCAGCGGGCGTGGTGGCTGGTGTTGCCGGCCTGCATCGCCTTGCTGGCGTTCTTTGCCATGCATGCGTTGCCGCAGGCGCTGGTGCGTTACCAGTATTGACCTGCAGCGCCCCCCATCGCCGGCTTGCCGGCGATTAGGGCCGGTAAAGAATCACTCAGGCAAACAACTCTCCCTGAATCCGCTCCAGCAGCTTCTGTATCTCGGTCAAGCGCTCCGCCGGCGAGTCGATCGCCAGCAGGTCCAACTTGTCTTCCTCCATGAACGGCAGCAAGTACGCCAGCTGATTGGCCAGCGACTGCCGCCCGTCGACATCCCGCGGCATGTCCAGGGCCTCGACCATCGGGTGTTCTCCCAAGGCCACCAGCAGCGCCAGCAGGTCGTCATCCTGCTCGGTCAAGGGACTGTCCGGCTGCTCCGGCAGCCAGTGCACCTCGCCCAGCAGCAACTGGTCCTTCTGCACCTCGGTCTGGCTCAGTTCGAAGCGCCGCACGCCTTCCACGCGGATGCCCAGCAAGCCATTTTCCTGCTGGACGAAATCTCGTATCAGCGCCTCGCAGCCGATCGATGCGACCACCGGCGGCGCCTTGCCGACCTGTTCGCCTTCGACGATGCAGACCACTCCGAAGCCGGTGCCCTGTTTCATGCATCGGCCAATCATGTCCAGGTAGCGCGCCTCGAAGATCTGCAAGTCGAGCAGACAGCCGGGAAACAGCACTGTATTGAGCGGAAACAGCGGTAGCGTCATCACAACTCCTCAAGCCACCAGGCTGACCGCCAACGGCAGGAACACTGCCGTGGCCACCCCCATCAGGCTCATTGCCAGCGCGGCGAACGCGCCGCACTCGTCACTTTCCTGCAAGGCCACCGAAGTGCCCACGGCATGCGCCGTCACGCCCAGTGACATGCCACGCGCCTCTGGGCTGTGCACACCGAAGCGGCTCAACAGTGCGGGGCCGAAAATGGCGCCGATGACGCCGGTTATCAGCACGAATACTGCTGCCAAGGCTGCCACGCCGCCAATCTGCTCGGCCACCAGCATGGCGATGGGCGAGGTCACCGACTTCGGCGCCATGGTCATCAGGATCATGTGCTCGGCCCCGAACCACCAGCCCAGCAGCAGACAGCAGAGCGTCGCGAACAACCCTCCGAGTACCAGCGTAGTAAATGTCGGCCAGAACAGCTGACGGATGCGCCGCAGGTTCAGGTACAGCGGCACGGCCAAGGCCACGGTGGCCGGGCCGAGCAGGATGTTCATGATTTCGGTGCTCTTGCGGTACTCGCGATAGTCGATACCGCAGGCCAGCAGCACCGCGATGACCAGCACCATGGACACCAGCACCGGCTGCAGGAAGATCCAGCGCGTACGCTCGTAGGCAGCCAGCACGATCTGATAGGCGCCCAGGGTAATGCCGATGCCGAACAGCGGATGGTGGACGACCGCATCCAGCGCACCTTGCCAATCAAGGCTCATGGCTGCTCCTCGCGCTTGCCCTGGCGGTGCATGAGCTTCTGCATCAACACACCAACGAACACCAGGGTGACCAGGCAGGAGATCAGCAACGCGCCAGCAATCGCCCAGAAATCGGCGGCAATGTCCTTGGCGTACACCATTACCCCTACCGCCGGAGGCACCAGCAACAGCGGCAGGTAACGCAGCAGGCTGCTGGCCGCTTCGTTCAGCGGCTTGCCGACCTCACCGCGGGCCATGAGGAAGAACAGCAACAGCAGCAGGCCGATGATCGGCCCCGGCAGCATGGGTACACACAGATGATTGATCGCCGTACCCAGCAGTTGGAACAGCACCAGCCAGGTCAAACCACGCAACAGCATAAGGACCTCCTTCGGGCATGCCGGCCATTATAAGCACGACCCACCCATAAGCCGATAATCGCCAAAAAGCGCGCAACTTGACGGATTCGGCAAGTCGTGCTGATCTAGTACTCCCGTACCAAAAAAGACACCTGGAGAGTCGTGATGCCCCTTGTACCGGTTACCGAGCTGTCGCAGTACGTTGGAAAAGAACTGGGATGTTCCGACTGGCTGAAGATCGACCAAGAACGCATCAACCTGTTCGCCGAGGCCACCGGCGATTTCCAGTTCATTCATGTGGACCCGGTAAAGGCGGCGAAAACCCCGTTCGGCTGTACCATTGCCCACGGTTTCCTGACCCTGTCGCTGATATCCAAGCTGATCGAGGATGTCGTGGTGCTGCCTGAAGGCAACAAGATGGTCGTCAACTACGGCCTGGACAGCGTGCGTTTCATTCAACCGGTGAAGGTCGACAGCAAGGTGCGACTCAAGGTCGAACTGACTGAAGCGACCGAGAAGAAGCCAGGTCAGTGGTTGCTCAAGTCCAAGGTAGCCCTGGAAATCGAAGGCGAGGAGAAACCCGCTTACATTGCAGAGCCCTTGATACTCTGCTTCGTCTGACCAGACCTGTTCGAGGGCAAGCCTGCTGAGTGCCGAAGCGGGCTTGGCCGAACGGTCAGCCATACCTATAACGCACCATTGTGCGGCATACTCGGCAGACCTATTGCCCGGATCCCGCCATGCGTCCACTGCTTCCTCTGGCCCTGACCTTGATACTCGCCGCCTGCGGCGATGGCGAAGCGCTGTCGCCACCCGACGCGCGCCTGCCTGATGGCGGCCGCTATCGCGGCGAGGTGGTGAACGGTCTGCTGCAAGGCGAAGGGCGCATCGACTACCCCAATGGCAGCTGGTACGCCGGCACCTTCAAGGACGGCCAATGGCATGGCCAGGGCGAATGGCACGGCAGCAATGGCGAGGTCTATCGCGGCCAGTTCGCCGCCGGCCTGTTCCACGGGCTGGGCGACCTGACCACCCCCGGCAGCCATTACGCCGGCACCTTCAGCCATGGCCGGCGCGATGGCGAGGGCACGCTCAAGCAGGTCGACCAGACCTACCGTGGCCAGTTCAAGGACGACCAGTACGAAGGCGCGGGCGAACTCGAACTGGCCGACGGCAGCCGTTACCAAGGCCTGTTCGCCAAGGGCAAGCCCAACGGCGCCGGCGTACGCAGCGATGCCAACGGCAACCAGTTCAGCGGTCACTTCGTCGACGGCCAGCTGCAAGGCAGCGGCACCTATGACAGCGTCGAGGGCGAACAGTACATCGGCGAGTTCAAGGACAATCGCCTTGAGGGTCGCGGCCGCTACGAAAATGCCGATGGCGATGTATGGATCGGCGAGTTCAAGGACGGTGCGCTGATTGGCGAGGGCGAACTGCTGGGCAGCGACGGCAGCCACTACAAGGGCAGCTTCGTCGACTGGCGCCTCTCTGGCCATGGCAACCTGCAACTGCCCGATGGCAGCAAGTACGTCGGCGGCTTCGACAACGATGCCTACCAGGGTCAAGGCAAGCTGACACTGGCCAGCGGCACGGTCGAAAGCGGCTACTGGACCAACGGGGTGCGCGTGCGTGACCACAAGGGCAAGCTGCTGCCCGACCCGCTGGACCTGGCCCTGCTCAACCAGGGGCGTCTGCTCGAAGAGGCCCTGGCCCGTGTGCCCCGCTCTGCCCCGCCCATCCAGCTGTACAGCCTGGTGCTGGCCGGTGATGGGCAACAGAGTGTGTTCCTGCGCGAAGCCGACTATGTCAGCAACATGCTCAAGGTGCGTTTCGGCGCGCGCGGCCAGGTCACCCTGGTCAATCACCGCGACCAGATGACCACCCGCCCCATGGCCACCCGCGAGAACCTGACCCGCGCCGCCCGCACCCTGGCCGAGCGCAGCGGCCCGGAAGACCTGGTGTTCATCTACCTGACCAGCCACGGCAGCCAGGATCACCAACTGGTGCTCGACCAGCCGCGCCTGCAGCTGGCCGACCTGACGGCCGACGAACTGGCCAGCGCCCTGGCGCCGCTCAAGGACCGCGACAAGATAATCGTCATCTCCGCCTGCTATTCCGGCGGTTACATTGCGCCGCTAAAGGATGACCGCACCGTGATCATGACCGCTGCGCGCGCTGATCGGGTGTCCTTCGGCTGCTCCGAGGAAGCCGATTTCACCTACTTTGGCGATGCCCTGTTCGCCGAGGCACTGAACCAGACCGATGACTTGAAACAAGCGTTCGAACTGGCGCGCAGCAGCGTTGCCGAACGTGAAGGAAGAGAAGGTTTCGAGGCCTCCGAGCCCCAGCTCTGGGCCCCACCCGCAGTACTGGCACATTGGCAACGCCTGCGCCAGCAACAAGCGGAAGAAGCCTTGCGAAATGCCGCACAGGCCAACGCCGACGAAGAGGCAAAAACGCCCGCCACCCACTAAGCTTGTGTGTAACACAGGAGAGACATCATGTACTTGACGCCTCAGCATGTCCTGCTTGCCGGAGCCACAGGCCTTACCGGTGAACATCTGCTAGACCGCCTGCTCAACGAACCCACCATCAGCCGTGTGCTGGCGCCGACCCGTCGGCCGCTGGCCGAGCACCCGCACCTGGAAAACCCGGTCGGCGACCCGGCGGTGTTTCTTCCCCAGCTGGCCGGGCGCGTCGATATCGCCTACTGCTGCCTGGGCACCACCCTCAAGCAGGCCGGCTCGGAAGAGGCGTTCCGCGCCGTCGACCTGGACATGGTGGTGGCTTTCAGCAAACGCGCGCGGGAAATGGGCGCGCGGCACCTGCTGGTGGTCAGCGCCATAGGCGCCGACCCGAAGTCGCCGATTTTCTACAACCGGGTCAAGGGCGAGATGGAAGAAGCGCTCAAGGGCCAGGACTGGCCGCAGTTGACGATCGTCAGGCCATCGCTGCTATTGGGCGAACGTATTCAGCCGCGCCTGGGCGAGCGCCTGGCCTCACCGTTTTCGCGGTTGATGCCGGGCAAGTACCGGGGGATCGAGGCGTGCACCCTGGCGCGGGCGCTTTGGCGTCTGGCGCTGGAAGAGGAAGACGGGATCCGGGTCATCGAGTCCGACGAACTGCGCAGGCTGGGCAAGAAATAGTTCACCGGCAAGCCGGCTGCCACAGGTACGACACCGTCCTTGTGGGAGCCGGCTTGCCGGCGATGGGGCCCTTACAGACCGCCGGTGGCCTGGAAACCAATCCCCGCCGCCGTCAGCAGCGACAACGGCAGCAACAGGGTATCGAGCAACGCACTGCCAGGCAGGTCCAACCCCGGGTACCCCGGCGCCTCGGCACCGAAATGATCCTTCGGGCAGCAGCCCCCGTTCATCACGTACAAGTCCAGCCGGGTACCGGCATACACCACCGGAGCCCCCGGTTTGTTGGCATCCAGCGTGCGCACCGTGGCGCATCCACTGACCATGCAAGCGACCAGCAACCCGGCCAGCGAACGCTTCAATCATCCACTCCGAAATGGTGCTCACCCCAACGCGGCAGCATGTCCTGGGGGATGTTCAGCAGATTGAGGATGCGCGCCACCACGAAATCGACCAGGTCATCGATGGTCTGCGGCTGGTGGTAGAAGCCCGGTGCGGCCGGCAATATCACCGCGCCCATCTGCGACAGCTTGAGCATGTTCTCAAGGTGAATGGTCGACAGCGGCGCCTCGCGCGGCACCAGGATCAACGGGCGACGCTCCTTGAGGGTGACGTCCGCCGCGCGCTCGATCAGGTTGTTGCAGGCACCGCTGGCAATGGCCGACAAGGTGCCGGTGGAACACGGCACCACCACCATCGCTGCCGGCGCGCCGGAGCCCGAGGCCACCGGCGACATCCAGTCTTCCTTGCCATACACGCGGATCTGCCCGTCGGCAGCGCCGGTGTACTCGGTCAGGAACGCCTGCATGGCCTGGGGCTTGGCCGGCAGCACCACGTCGGTCTCGGTCGCCATCACCAACTGTGCGGCCTTGGAGATCAGAAAATGCACCTCGCGGTCTTCGCGCACCAGGCAGTCGAGCAGACGCAAGCCATACTGCGCCCCGGAGGCGCCGGTCATGGCCAGGGTGATGCGTTCCGGACCGCTCACTTGAGGGCCTCGGCCAGCTTGCCGTGCAGGCCGCCGAAGCCGCCGTTGCTCATGATCACCACATGGGTACCCGGCCGAGCCTGGCCTTTGACCCGATCGATGATCGCCTCGAGGCTGTCGGCCACCACGCTAGGCACCTTGCACTGGGCGGCAGTGGCAGCCAGGTCCCAGCCCAGGTTGGCGGGCGCATACCAGATCACCTGGTCGGCGTCGTTGACGCTCTCTGGCAAGCCGTCACGGTGGGCGCCGAGCTTCATCGAATTGGAGCGCGGCTCGATGATGGCGATCACCGGCGCCTCGCCCACCTGCTTGCGCAGGCCATCGAGGGTGGTGGCGATGGCAGTCGGGTGGTGGGCGAAGTCGTCGTAGATGGTCACACCCTGCACTTCGGCGACCTTCTCCATGCGGCGCTTGACGCTCTTGAAGGCGCTCAGGCCCTCGATGCCCATCGCCGGCACCACGCCGACATGGCGAGCGGCCGCCAGGGTGGCCAAGGCGTTGGCGACGTTGTGCTGGCCGGTCAGGGCCCAGTCGACCACGCCCTGCGCTTCACCCTCGAACAGCACTTCGAAGCGCGAGCCGTCGGGGCTCAGCAAGCGCGCTTGCCATTGACCACCCGCACCAGTGGTTTGCACCGGCGTCCAGCAGCCCATGCCGATCACCCGCTCCAACGCCTGTTCGGTGGTTGGGTGGATGACCAGGCCTTCGCTCGGGATGGTCCGAACAAGGTGATGGAACTGCCGCTCGATTGCCGCCAGATCAGGGAAGATATCCGCATGATCGAATTCGAGGTTGTTCAGAATCGCGGTACGCGGGTGGTAGTGCACGAACTTCGAGCGCTTGTCGAAGAAGGCGCTGTCGTACTCGTCGGCCTCGACCACGAAGAACGGGGTATCGCCCAGACGCGCCGACACCGAGAAGTTCTGCGGCACGCCACCGATCAGGAAGCCCGGGCTCATCCCGGCGTGCTCCAGCACCCAGGCCAGCATGCTGCTGGTGGTGGTCTTGCCGTGGGTGCCGGCCACCGCCAGTACCCAACGGCCTTGCAGCACGTGATCGGCCAGCCACTGCGGGCCGGAGACGTAGGGCAGGCCTTTGTTGAGCACGTACTCTACCGCCGGGTTGCCCCGCGACATCGCGTTGCCGACCACCACCAGGTCCGGTGCCGGGTCCAGCTGGGCCGGGTCGTAGCCTTGGGTCAGTTCGATGCCCTGGGCTTCGAGCTGGGTGCTCATGGGGGGATAGACGTTGGCGTCGGAGCCCGTGACGCGGTGGCCGAGCTCTTTGGCCAGCACCGCCAGCGAGCCCATGAAGGTGCCGCAGATACCGAGAATATGAATGTGCATGGTCGACCTCGCAAAACTTCGAGGCAGGGTAGCCCAGGGCGAGGGAAATCGCACCCGCTGTTTCGCTCAGACGCCCCTGGCGATGCCGTGTTTGCGCAGTTTTCGATACAAGGTATTGCGGCTGATGCCCAGGTGCTCGGCGACGCGGGTCAGGTGCCAGTGTTTTGCCTCCAGTACCGACAACAGTGTCTGGCGTTCGGCATCCTCAAGCAGCACCGGCCCTGTCGCCGGCAAGCCGACTCCCACAGGGAAAGCGCCGGTCGGCCTGTGGGAGCCGGCTTGCCGGCGATCGAGGGCAAAGCCCTCGCCAGCATGGTTCAAGATGACTGCGGGAAGATCGGCAAAAGTGATGCAGTTGTGCTCACAGAGTGCCACCAAGGTCCGCAGCACATTGCGCATCTGCCGCACGTTGCCTGGCCAGGCAAAGTCCAGCAACGCTTGCCGCGCCTTGGGCTGCAGTTCGATGGTTTGCCCCTGCGCCTCCTGACGCAACAGGAAATCCAGCAGCTGGTCCTTGTCGCTGCGCTCGCGCACTGCCGGCAATGCGACCTCCAGCCCATTGAGCCGGTAGTACAGGTCCTCGCGAAAACTGCCCTGCTCCACCCGCTCCAGCAGGTCTCGGTGGGTCGCGCTGACAATACGCACATCCACTGCCTGCGCCTCGCCACCGATCGGCACCACCTGGCGCTCTTCCAGTACGCGCAGCAGGCGGGTCTGCAGGGCCAGCGGCATGTCGCCGATCTCGTCCAGCAACAACGTGCCGCCATCGGCCTGCAACAGCTTGCCGCGCATGCCTTCCTTGCGCGCGCCGGTAAAGCTGCCGCCGCGATAGCCGAACAGCTCGCTCTCGATCAGGCTTTCGGGGATCGACGCGCAGTTGACCGCCACGAAGGGCTTGCCGCGACGCTGACTGGCCTGATGCACAGCCTGGGCGAAAGCCTCCTTGCCGCAACCGGTCTCGCCACGCAACAGCAGCGGCACGTCGCGCTCGAATACCCGCACGGCCCGGCGGAAGTCGTTCTGCAGTGCCGGGTCCAGCAGGCAGATGCCCGGCTCCGCTTGCGGGCGCAACCGCGGCAGGCTGGCGGACACCGACCACAGCGGCGTACGCGGCTGGCCACGCACGCTGGCGAACACCTGGCGGCCGTCGCGGGTATGCAGCGGCCAGGCCGTGCTGCCGTCAGGCATCGCACGGTTGAACAACTCATCATGGCTACAGGCAAAAAGCCGCTCCAGCGGCTTGCCCAGCACGCCGCCACGAATGCTGCCCAGCAGATTGAGGGCGCTCTGGTTGGCGGCACAGATGCGGCCATCGCCGTCGAAGGCCAGCAGGCCTTCGCTGAACAAGCCGACAGACTCGGCCTGCAGGTGAAAACGCAGCAGCCACTGCTGTTCGAAGTGACGCAGGAAATAACAGCTCTCGATCATTTTCGCCGAGAGATTGACCAGCGCCATGGTGTGGAACTGGCTTTGCCGCGAGACATCCGGCCGCGCCGATGACACATCGAGCACGGCCAGAAGTTCGCCATGCGGATCGAACACCGGGCTGGCCGAGCAGGTCAAACCGGTATGGCGACCACGGAAATGTTCGTCTTGATGGATGGTCAGGGCCTGGCGCTCGACCAGGCAGGTGCCGATGCCATTTGTGCCCTCGCTGGCTTCGCTCCAGTCCGCGCCCAGCCACAACCCGGCGCGCTCGAAGATGCGCCGCTCGCTGGGCGCGGTGACGCAGTTGAGGATCACCCCGCGGGCATCGGTGAGCAGCACTGCATGGCCGCTACCGGAAAGCTGCTGGTGCAGGCTGTTCATTTCGCCGCTGGCGATTGCCAGCACCTGGTGCAGGCGCTCGCGGCTTTCCAGCAGGCGACCGTGCTCCAGCACCACCGGCGCCTCGATCACCGAAGGGTCGAGGTGGTAGTCCTCCAGGCAGCGCAGCCAGGAGCGGGCAATCGAAGGATCGCTGCCAGCTTCGCCGCGGGCGACGGTATGGACCTGCTGGGCATGGCGGCTGAAGTGATTGTTCTGCATTTGTTGTTTTTCTCCGCAGATAGAGACTCGCCTCAGCATCCTCCACCCCACCAGGCTTTGCAATGCACCGACATCCAGCGTGTCGCAAACGGTACAAAGTGTCACCCAGGCCGTGCCAGGCCTGGCACAGAGACTGGCAGCAGGGACTTGAGAGATGAGCCAAGTCATTGATCCATCTAGGGCTGGCCACGCTGGCCCAACCTTTGCTCTACGCTTCTCAACTCCTCAACAAACACAATTAACCAGGAGAGACACCATGCGTTATGCACATCCCGGTACCGAGGGCGCGAAGGTTTCCTTCAAGAGCCGCTACGGCAACTACATCGGTGGTGAGTTCGTAGCTCCGGTCAAGGGGCAGTACTTCGAGAACACCTCCCCGGTGAATGGCAAGCTGATCGCAGAATTCCCCCGTTCCACTGCCGAAGACATCGACAAGGCCCTCGACGCCGCCCACGCCGCCGCCGACGCCTGGGGCCGCACTTCAGTGCAGGACCGCTCCAACGTGCTGCTGAAGATCGCCGACCGAATCGAGCAGAACCTCGAAATCCTCGCCATCACCGAAACCTGGGACAACGGCAAGCCGGTCCGCGAAACCCTGAACGCCGACATTCCGCTGGCCGTCGACCACTTCCGCTACTTCGCAGGCTGTATCCGCGCCCAGGAAGGCGGCGCCGCCGAAATCAACGAAAACACCGTGGCCTACCACATCCATGAGCCGCTGGGCGTGGTCGGGCAGATCATCCCGTGGAACTTCCCGATTCTCATGGCCGCCTGGAAACTCGCCCCGGCCCTGGCAGCCGGCAACTGCGTGGTGCTCAAGCCTGCCGAACAGACCCCACTGGGCATCACCGTGCTGGTCGAGCTGATCGGCGACCTGCTGCCACCTGGCGTGCTCAACGTGGTGCAGGGCTATGGCCGCGAAGCCGGGGAAGCGCTGGCCACCAGCAAGCGCATCGCCAAGATCGCCTTCACCGGCTCCACCCCGGTTGGCTCGCACATCATGAAATGCGCCGCCGAGAACATCATCCCCTCCACCGTCGAGCTGGGCGGCAAGTCGCCGAACGTGTACTTCGAAGACATCATGCAAGCCGAGCCGAGCTTCATCGACAAGGCCGCCGAAGGCATGGTGCTGGCGTTCTTCAACCAGGGGGAAGTCTGCACCTGCCCGTCCCGGGCGCTGGTACAGGAGTCGATCTACCCGCAGTTCATGGAAGTGGTGATGAAGAAGGTGCTGCAGATCAAGCGCGGCGACCCGCTGGACACCGACACCATGGTCGGCGCCCAGGCCTCGCAGCAGCAGTTCGAGAAGATCCTGTCCTACCTGCAGATCGCCCAGGATGAAGGCGCCGAGCTGCTGACCGGCGGCAAGGTGGAAAAACTCGAAGGCTCGCTGGCCACCGGCTATTACATCCAGCCGACCCTGCTCAAGGGCAACAACAGGATGCGCGTGTTCCAGGAAGAAATCTTCGGCCCGGTAGTCAGCGTCACCACCTTCAAGGACGAAACCGAAGCCCTGGCGATCGCCAACGACACCGAGTTCGGCCTCGGTGCTGGTGTCTGGACCCGCGACATCAACCGCGCCTACCGCATGGGCCGCGGCATCAAGGCTGGCCGCGTGTGGACCAACTGCTACCACCTGTACCCGGCGCATGCCGCGTTCGGTGGCTACAAGAAGTCCGGCGTCGGCCGTGAAACCCACAAGATGATGCTCGACCACTACCAGCAGACCAAGAACCTGCTGGTGAGCTACGACATCAACCCGTTGGGCTTCTTCTAAACCCTCCAGGGCCTCGGGGGCTGCTTTGCAGCCCTATCGCCGGCAAGCCAGCTCCTACTCCTTGTGGGAGCCGGCTTGCCGGCGATAGGGCCAATACGGCCACCCAGCCCCCCTCTGGCTCGCTTCCTGCAGTCCCCATCACCACGGGCCGGAACCTCTCCGGCCACCAAGAAGAAAAAGGTGAATCCATGCCAAGCGATCATTCCGCCGGCACGCCGGCCGGTGCGTCCGTCGACTTCGAAAAAGTCGGCTCGGACTATTTCCAGCAACGTGAACTGAAAAAAGGCGCCGCCGGCTGGGTCCTGCTGGTGGGCCTGGGCGTGGCCTACGTCATCTCCGGCGACTATGCCGGCTGGAACTTCGGCCTGGCCCAGGGGGGTTGGGGTGGCATGTTCCTCGCCACCTTGCTGATGGCCACCATGTACCTGTGCATGTGCTTCTCGCTGGCCGAGCTGTCGTCGATGATCCCCACCGCAGGCGGTGGCTATGGCTTTGCCCGCAGCGCCTTCGGCCCGTGGGGCGGCTTTCTCACCGGCACCGCGATCCTCATCGAGTATGCCATCGCGCCGGCCGCCATCGCGGTGTTCATCGGCGCCTATTGCCAGTCCCTGTTCGGCATCGGCGGCTGGATGATCTACCTGGCGTTCTACATCATCTTCATCGGTATCCACATCTTCGGCGTCGGTGAAGCGCTCAAGCTGATGTTCATCATCACCGCCATCGCCGCCATCGCCCTGGCGGTGTTCCTGGTGGGCATGCTGCCCCATTTCGATGCAGCGAACCTGTTCGACATCGCCCAGACCGACGCGGTCGGCGCCAGCAGTTTCCTGCCGTTCGGTTATGTCGGCGTGTGGGCAGCCATCCCCTACGCCATCTGGTTCTTCCTGGCAGTAGAAGGCGTGCCACTGGCGGCCGAGGAAACCAAGAACCCCAAACGCGACCTGCCACGCGGGCTGATCGGCGCAATGCTGGTGCTGCTGGCCTTCGCCTTGCTGATCCTGGTGGTCGGCCCCGGCGGCGCTGGCGCCGAAGCGCTGAAAGCCTCCGGCAACCCGCTGGTCGAAGCATTGTCCAAGGCGTATGGCGGCTCGACCTGGATGGGCAGCTTCGTCAACCTGGTCGGCCTGGCGGGCCTGATCGCCAGCTTCTTCTCGATCATCTACGCCTATTCACGGCAGATCTTCGCCCTTTCGCGCGCCGGCTACCTGCCGCGCAAACTCTCCGAGACCAACAAGAGCAAAGCCCCGCTACTGGCGCTGGTCATTCCCGGCATCATCGGTTTTGCCCTCTCGCTGACCGGCCAGGGCGACCTGCTGATCCTGGTCGCAGTGTTCGGCGCTACGCTGTCCTATGTACTGATGATGGCTGCGCACATCACCCTGCGTATCCGCCGGCCGAAGATGGAGCGGCCATATCGCACCCCTGGCGGCATCTTCACCTCGGGCGTGGCACTGGTGCTGGCCTGCATCGCGGTGGTCGCCGGCTTCCTGGTCGACCCACGGGTGGTGATTGGCGCGGCAGTGATCTATGCGGTACTGATTGCCTACTTTGCGTTCTACAGCCGACACCACCTGGTCGCCGGCACACCGGAAGAGGAATTCGCCGCGATCCAGAAAGCCGAAGAGGCTCTGCACTGATCGCCGACACCCGCCGCGGGCCCGTCCCGCGGCGCTCTGGAGATTCTGTATGGCAAGTTTCGTACACACGGTCGGCCACCTGGTCTACCGCTTCGACAGCCTCAAGGACGTAATGGCCAAGGCCAGCCCGGCACGTTCCGGTGACTACCTGGCCGGCGTCGCCGCCGCCAACGATGGCGAACGGGTGGCCGCGCAGATGGCCCTGGCCAACATCCCGCTCAGCCACTTTCTCAGCGAAGCGCTGATCCCTTACGAACAGGATGAGGTGACGCGGCTGATCATCGACACCCACGACGCCCAGGCTTTTGCGCCGGTCAGCCACCTCACCGTCGGCGGCCTGCGCGACTGGCTGCTCAGCGAGCAAGCCGACGAAGACAGCCTGCGCGCCCTGGCGCCGGGCCTGACGCCGGAAATGGCCGCCGCCGTGTCGAAGATCATGCGGGTACAGGACCTGGTGCTGGTGGCCCAGAAAATCCGTGTGGTCACCCGCTTTCGCGGCACCATGGGCCTGCGCGGTCGCCTCTCGACCCGCCTGCAACCCAACCACCCCACCGACGAACCGGCCGGCATCGCCGCCAGCATTCTCGACGGCCTGCTCTACGGCAATGGTGATGCCATGATCGGCATCAACCCGGCCACCGACAGCATCGCCTCGATCTGCGCTCTGCTGGAAATGCTCGACGCCATCATCCAGCGCTACGACATCCCCACCCAGGCGTGCGTGCTCACCCACGTCACCACCTCGATCGAAGCCATCAACCGGGGCGTGCCGCTGGACCTGGTGTTCCAGTCGATTGCCGGCACCGAGGCGGCCAACGCCGGCTTCGGCATCAACCTGAACGTGCTGCAGGAAGGCCATGAAGCGGGCCTGTCGCTCAATCGTGGCACCCTCGGGCAGAACCTCATGTATTTCGAAACCGGCCAGGGCAGCGCCTTGTCGGCCAATGCCCACCACGGTGTCGACCAGCAGACCTGCGAAACCCGCGCCTATGCCGTGGCCCGCCATTTCAAGCCGTTCCTGGTCAATACCGTGGTCGGCTTCATCGGCCCGGAATACCTGTACAACGGCAAGCAGATCATCCGCGCCGGGCTGGAAGACCATTTCTGCGGCAAGCTGCTTGGCGTGCCGATGGGCTGTGACATCTGCTACACCAACCACGCCGAAGCCGACCAGGACGACATGGACACCTTGCTGACCCTGCTGGGGGTAGCCGGGATCAACTTCATCATGGGCATCCCCGGTTCCGACGACATCATGCTCAACTACCAGACCACCTCGTTCCATGACGCCCTGTACGCGCGCCAGACCCTGGGCCTGAAGCCCGGGCCGGAATTCGAGGCCTGGTTGCAGCGCACCGGCATCTTCACCCAGGCCGATGGCCGGATACGCTTCGGCGACAACTTGCCGCCGGTATTCCGCCAGGCCTTGGCACAGCTGGCATAGGAGGTGACCATGGCAGACCGAACCCCCACCCCGCCCTCTACACCGGAAGCCCCTTGGCTGGCCTTGCGCAACCTGACGCCGGCCCGCATCGCCCTGGGCCGTAGCGGCATCAGCCTGCCGACCAGCGCCCAGCTGGACTTCCAGTTCGCCCACGCCCAGGCCCGTGATGCCGTGCACCTGCCGTTCGACCACGCGGCGCTGACCGAGCAATTGAAGGACCGCGGCCGCGACAGCCTGCTGCTGCACAGCGCCGCCAGCGACCGCGACCAGTACCTGCAGCGCCCCGACCTCGGCCGGCGGCTGAACGAAGCGTCGGTCGAGCGCCTGCGCCAGCATGCCCAGGCCAACCCAGGTGGCTTCGACCTGGCCATCGTGGTCGCCGATGGCCTTTCGGCCCTGGCCGTGCATCGGCATGCCCTGCCGTTGCTGAGCCGTTTCGAGGAGCAGGCGGCCGCCGACGGCTGGACCAGCGCCCCGATCGTGCTGGTGGAGCAAGGCCGTGTGGCCGTGGCCGATGAGGTCGGCGAACTGCTTGGCGCGCGCATGACGGTGATGCTGATCGGCGAACGCCCCGGCTTGAGCTCCCCCGACAGCCTGGGCCTGTATTTCACCTATGGGCCGAAGGTCGGCCTGACCGACGCGTACCGCAACTGCATTTCCAACGTGCGCCTGGAAGGCCTGAGCTACGGCATGGCCGCCCACCGCCTGCTGTACCTGATGCGTGAGGCCTGCCGCCGGCAGCTGTCCGGGGTGAATCTGAAGGATGAAGCGGAGGTTCATACCATCGAAAATGACACCGCCCGCACTCAAAAAGGCAATTTCCTACTTGGCGAAGGGTAAAAAACATGTAATGGATGGCGGATTGCGCTGCCAGCCGGGATTGGGGCAGCATGCGTGCAAGTACTGCTGGCATTCCGCTATTTTCCCGAAATGGACTCTGAGGGCCACACATGCGCATCATCAAGGCAACGCTGGAACACCTCGACCTGCTCACGCCACTGTTCGTCAGATACCGCGAGTTCTATGGGCAGCTACCGTATCCAGACAGCTCGCGCAGCTTCCTGGAAAAGCGCCTGAAGCATGACGAATCGGTCATCTACCTGGCCCTGCCGGATGATGACGACGGCAAGTTGCTGGGCTTCTGCCAGCTGTACCCGAGCTTCTCGTCGCTTTCGCTCAAGCGCGTGTGGATTCTCAACGACATCTACGTGGCCGAAGACTCGCGGCGCATGCTGGTCGCCGACCACCTGATGCGCGAGGCCAAGAAGATGGCCAAGGACACGCAATCGGTGCGCATGCGGGTTTCGACCAGCGCCGACAACGAAGTGGCGCGCAAGACCTATGAATCCATGGGTTTTCGCAAGGATACCGAGTTCGAGAACTACATCTTGCCGATCACCAAGGATTGACCTGTACTGGCCCTATCGCCGCGGTTCGTCGCCACGACAAGCCGGCTCCTACAGAAACCTGTGGGAGCCGGCTTGCCGGCGATAGGGCCGGTAACCCCCCGCTACAAACTCCCCGGGCACGACTCCGACTTCGCCGTATAATGCCCCCTCCTGACGTGTGAAAAATTACCCTCCCGCAGGTCCGCATCCGTAGCTGCGGGTCAAGAACACAGGTGCTGTACATGGATTTCAACCCGCTGGACCTTATCCTGCATCTCGATGCCTATCTCGATCTGCTGGTCACCAATTACGGCCCCTGGATCTACGCCATTCTGTTCACCGTCATCTTCTGCGAAACCGGCCTGGTGGTGATGCCGTTCCTGCCCGGCGATTCGCTGCTGTTCATCGCCGGTGCAGTGGCTGCAGGTGGCGGCATGGATCCGGTGTTGCTGGCAGGTTTGCTGATGGCCGCGGCGATCATGGGCGACAGCACCAACTACGTGATCGGGCGAACGGCGGGGGAGCGGCTGTTCAACAATCCGAACTCGAAGATCTTCCGCCGCGACTACTTGCAGCGCACCCACGAATTCTATGACCGTCACGGCGGCAAGACCGTCACCCTGGCGCGCTTCCTGCCAATCCTGCGCACCTTCGCACCGTTCGTCGCCGGCATTGCCCACATGCACTACCCTCGGTTCCTGGGCTTCAGCGTCGCCGGTTCCATACTGTGGGTCGGAGGCCTGGTGACCCTGGGTTACTTCTTCGGCAACGTGCCGTTCATCAAGCAGCACCTGTCGCTGATGGTGGTGGGCATCATCTTCCTGTCGCTGTTCCCGATGATCCTGGGCTTGCTGCGTGGCCGCCTGAGCCGCGCGGCCAAGGCCCACTGACAGCACGCATGTGGTCGTTCAGCGCCTGGCGGCGCAAGCGTACCCTGGCGCGCTACCCCATCGAACCGCGGCAATGGCAGGCTGTTCGCGAACGCCTGCCCATGCTCGATGGCATCAGCGATGCCGAGGACCGTTGGCTGCGTGAGGCGTGCATCCTGTTTCTGCTCGACAAGCACCTGACGACCCTGCCGGGCGTCGACCTGGACGACGAGCAGCGCCTGTTCCTCGCCGCCCAGGCTCAGCTGCCACTGCTGCATCTGGGCGAGCTGAACTGGTACCAGGGCTTTCACGAGATCATCCTTTACCCCGACGACTTCAAGAGCCCCCAGCGCCACCGCGATGCCAGCGGCGTGGAGCATGCCTGGGACGCCGAACACAGTGGCGAAGCCTGGCAACAGGGCCCGGTGATCATGGCCTGGGCCGGAGTACTGGCCAGCGGCGGCTGGGAAGCCTACAACCTGGTGATCCACGAACTGGCGCACAAGCTCGACATGCTCAACGGCGATGCCAACGGCCTGCCGCCCTTGCACAACGGCATGCACGTCGAGGACTGGGCCAACGCCATGCAGCAGGCCTATGACGACCTCAACCGCCAGCTGGATGCCGACCCCGACGCGCACACCGCCATCGACCCTTACGCGGCGGAAAACCCGGCAGAGTTCTTCGCTGTCGCCAGCGAGTATTTCTTCACTGCACCCGACCTGCTGCAGCAGGCTTATCCACAGGTGTACCAGCAGCTGTCGCTGTTCTATCGCCAGGACCCGCTGGCGCGCCTCGCGCAGTTGCAGGCCGAACACCCTGACTACCGCGAAAGCCACGCCTGATGCGCCCGCGCATCTGGTCGGGCGTGGCATGGCCTGACGGAATGTGCCTATAATCGCCGCCACTTTTTTGATCAAACACGGGGGCACTGCCCAATGAGCTACAGCAAGATTCCGGCTGGCAAAGACCTGCCGAACGACATCTACGTCGCCATCGAGATCCCGGCCAATCATGCGCCGATCAAGTACGAAATCGACAAGGACAGCGACACCCTGTTCGTCGACCGCTTCATGGCCACCCCGATGTTCTACCCGGCCAACTACGGCTTCATCCCCAACACCCTGGCCGACGACGGTGATCCGCTGGACGTGCTGGTAGTGACCCCGTACCCAGTCGCCCCTGGTTCGGTCATCCGCGCCCGTCCGGTTGGCGTGCTGAACATGACCGACGACGGCGGCGGCGACGCCAAGGTCATCGCCGTACCGCACGACAAACTGTCGCAGCTGTACGTCGACGTGAAGGAATACACCGACCTGCCGGCCCTGCTGATCCAGCAGATCGAG
The DNA here is from genome assembly GCF_000730665.1 of Pseudomonas plecoglossicida NBRC 103162 = DSM 15088. Lineage (GTDB taxonomy): Bacteria > Pseudomonadota > Gammaproteobacteria > Pseudomonadales > Pseudomonadaceae > Aquipseudomonas > Aquipseudomonas plecoglossicida. The sequence goes on along the minus strand of NZ_BBIV01000020.1, from coordinate 42,145 downwards.
CACTTCTTCGCGAACTACAAGGATCTCGAAAAGGGCAAGTGGGTCAAGATCGAAGGCTGGGAAGGCGCCGACGCCGCCCGCGCCGCGATCACCAAGTCGGTCGCTGCCTACAAAGGCTGATCGCGATCGCAATGAAAAGCCCCGCTTCGGCGGGGTTTTTTGTGGGCGCCATTCGAGCGGTAAAAAGTCTTACAGCGTCCTACTCCAACGTCCTACAAAACCACCGCTTTCGCACATTTTCCGTCAACATCAGGTTCATTTCCCTACCGATAGATGGCCGTTAGACTCGGCTACATGAAAACTTCCGGTGAACGCCTCAAAGCCCTGCTCCATGAATGCGGCCTGACCCCTTCCGACTTCGCGGCGCAGCGTCGTGTCACGCCGCAGCACGTCAACAACTGGTTCCGGCGCGGCATTCCACTCGCTCGCCTCGATGAAATAGCCGACCTGTTCTGCGTGCACAGGCGTTGGCTACGCTGCGGCGAGGGCCCCAAGCATCCCAGCTCGATCCTGCGGCTCGATGCCTCCAGCGTCGAGCCGGTACCGACTCGGTCGCTGTCGAAACACGATGGCAGAATGCTGCAAGTGCCCTTTCACGAAGTGCGCGAAGGCCGTCTCGTCGCCGTTGACGGACACTGCCTGCGCCTGCCCGCGCAAGCGCTCAAGGCGCTCGGCATCGCACCCGGCAATGCCGTCAGCCTGGCAATGCCAGCCACCAGGATGACGGCCTGGATCCCCCGTGACGCGATCCTCGCCATCGACCTGAGCCAGACCAACGTGGTCGACGGGGAAACCTACGCCCTGCTGCATAACGGTGTGCTCAGGGTGAACAGCCTCAGCCACGGCCACAATGGCACCTTGTGCCTGCACAGCAGTGACCGGCACAACCACCCCGTGGAGCGCTACACCCGCGCCCAGCGCCGAGACCAACACCTGGAAATCCTCGGCTGGGTGTTCCACTGGTCGCATTTTCGCAAGCGACGCCCCGGTTGAAACACCCTGTGCCATTTTTTGCTGGGCATCCTGCACAAGCCTCTGTATGCTACGCCGCACATTCAGCCCCTGCCGGCACAAGCCGCGATCAGAGGGCTCGGCAACGTTCCATACGAACGCGCGCCATCTCTTTCAGGCCCTTGTTGGCCACACAGTTAAGGCGGTTGCGGCTTACCATAAATTAGCCGGAGCCGTCCCCGAGAAGCCGGCCACAAGCCGGCTTTTTAATGCCCGCAAGAAACACAGCCGGGGCGGGCTTGCCCACAAGCGACGCCAGTGGGATGATTCGCAATTGATACGAATTCTCATCCAAGGCTCCCGCCGTGCCCACCACGCTTCTCCTCGCCGAAGACGACCAGCGCCTGCGCCAGGACCTGCAACGGCACTTCAGCAACCGCGGTTTCCTCGTCCACGCCTGCGCCTCCGGCACCCAGGCGCTGAGCGCCCTGCAGCAGGATCGCTTCGACCTGGTGTTGCTGGACATCATGCTGCCCGGCATCGACGGCCTCAGCCTGCTCGACGAGCTGCGCCGGCAACAGGCGGTGCCGGTGATGCTGATGTCGGCGCTGGGCGCCGAGCAGGACCGCATCAGTGGCTTTACCCGGGGCGCCGATGATTACCTGCCAAAGCCTTTCAGCCTGGCCGAACTGAATGCCCGCGTCGATGCGCTGCTACGCCGGGTTGCCCTGGATCGTCTGCCCGCAACGCCAGGCAAGCAAGGCTCGGTGACCCTCGATCACGACCGCCAGGACGCCCACTATCAAGGCCAGGGCGCCGGCCTCACTGGCTCCGAATTCCGCTTGTTGGCCACGTTGCATGCGCATCCACACGAGGCATTGAGCAAGGCATTCCTCTACCAGACTGTGCTGCACCGGGCCTACACCCGTCTGGACCGCGGCCTCGATGTGCATGTCTGCAACCTTCGCCGCAAGCTCGCCGACATCGGCGCCCAGCACCTGCAGATCCAGGCAGTGCGCGGCCAGGGCTACATCCTGGTGAACACGGAAGACAGCTGATGCGTCGTCACCCACTGCTGTGGAAGCTGGCACTGCTGCAGGTAGGCTTCTGCCTGCTACTCACCTGGCTGATCTGGACCTGGGGGCTGTCAGTGGAGCGCAGCACCTACTTCCTGTCCCCCGACGACCAGGACTATCTCGCCCGCTACGCACAACAGGCCGAAGAGGCCTGGCGCAGCGGCGGCGCCACAGGCGCCGAAGCCTATCGTCGTCAGCTCGAACGTGCCGAGGATACCTGGGTGGCGCTGGTCGGCCCGCGCCTGGATAGCCTGGGCAGCACACCGCTGAGCGCCGAGGAATCCGCTCGCCTGACCTTCATGCGCAAGCTTGACTGGCCCATGAGTCGGCGCCTGCAGGACGAATTGCCCTACGTCAGCATCGCCTTCCCTGAACACCCGCAGGACGGTCGTCTGGTCATCCAACTGCCCGAGCGCCTGTTGCCCACCGGTCTCACGCCATGGACTCATGTCATCACCCACGGCGTCGCCCCCGCGCTGCTTGCCCTGTTGATGGGGCTGGCCCTCTATCGCCACCTGGTGGCACCGCTGAACCGCCTGCGCGACCGTGCCGATGCGCTGCGCGCCGACGACCTGCAGAGCCCCGGTCTGGCGCTGCAAAAGCGCCGCGACGAACTGGGCGAACTGGCCCAGGCCTTCGAGCACATGGCCAGCCGCCTGCGCCAGAGCCTGGAGCAGCAACGCCTGTTGCTGCGCACGCTGTCACATGAACTGCGCACACCCTTGGCACGCCTGCGCATCGCCCACGACAGCGACTTGCCCCCGGCGCAGCTGCGCGAGCGTCTGGACCGAGAAGTGGACGACATGCAGAAGCTGCTGGAAGACACCCTCGACCTGGCCTGGATGGACACCGAACAACCGCAGCTTCCGACCGAACCGGTGCTGGTGCTATCGGTGTGGGAAGCGCTGTGCCAGGACAGCTGTTTCGAAAGTGACTGGGAGCGTGCGCCGGTGGGGACTTTCACCCCGCCCTGAAGACCGGCCAAGCATACAGCACGGCGCCACCCCGCTGGCAACACGAGGTCAATGATCTGAGATTCCAGGAGGTTGCTTAGCCACTTGACTTCAGCGACCTCTTTGTTGCTCAGGCCAATGATTCTGTCAAGTCGTTCGCCATGAGCGGGCTTTTTACGAGTTTGACAGAGGATTCCGAAGCGCTGGTATGGCCAATGATGAAGGCTCGGGTTTCCCGTTGGCACTCATGGTCACTGGTTTTTTTGGAGATGACTCGATAGAGGGCGTTGAAAGACTTCCACAGAGAATCAAAGCGGTCGTAGGCATCGGTTTTGGTTTTTGAACGCGTCAGGTGAGAGACAGCTTTTAGCAGTCCTGTGCTTTTTTCCGACTCTCCGAGAATTTCCTTGAGCGGATCAGGTTCGAAGTCGGATAGGAATTTGGACGTAAGCTGGGCGTGGCTTTTGAAGTCAGCATCGCCAATGCTCTTCTCGCCTCTTCAGTGTGATGCAATGGATGCAGCGTTACCGGGACAAATCTTCAACCACCTTCTTCAACGAAGCCGGCAACATCGGCCCATGTCCCAATCCCTCGAACCGCTCGAAGCACACCTGCAACCCCGGCACCTTGGCCAGATCCGCCGCCAACTCCCGCGCCGGCCTTTCCACATCCCCTTTCACCGGTGCGCGTGGATTCGACGGTTCCTCACCCCCGCGCATCAGCAACAATGTCGGCCGGCTGCCAGGCAGACCCGACCACCCTCGGGTGAATGGCGGATGGCGTTGCGCAGCAGGTTCTCCAGGGCCTGGGCCAGGGTGTCGAGATGGGCCTGGACCACACCAGTACCACTCGCAATTCCCCAATGTGTCCGCCGCCATCACCGCCTTCCAGGCCGGCCGCCCCGTGCTGCTGCTCGACGATGACGACCGCGAGGACGAAGCGGACATTGTTGCCGCTGCCGAGAACCTCTCGCTGCAGAGCATGGCGATGATGATCCGCGACTGCAGCGGCATCGTCTGCCTGTGCCTGGACGAAGCCACCGTCGACGCCCTGCAGCTGGCGCCGATGGTGCAGAACAACCAGGCCCGGCATGGCACCGGCTTCACGGTCAGCATCGAAGCCGCCGAAGGTGTGACCACGGGCGTATCGGCCCAGGACCGCATCACCACCATCGAAGCAGCGCTGCGCTCGACTGCCGAACACCGCCAGATCGTCAGCCCGGGTCATGTCTTCCCGCTGCGCGCGCGCGATGGCGGGGTACTGACCCGGCGCGGCCATACCGAAGGTTCGGTGGACCTGGCACGCCTGGCCGGGCTGCGGCCGGCGGCGGTGCTGTGCGAACTGATGAACCCGGATGGCAGCATGGCCCGGGGCGAGCAGGTGGCGGTGTACGCGCGGCAGTACAACCTGCCGGTGCTGACCATCGAAGAGCTGGCGCGCTATCGTGAGGCGATGGTGGCGCGGGAAGCAGCTTTGGTCTGATGGCTGCCTGGCGCTTGGCTTGGTAGTGATGGCGCCGCGGAAATCGAGCGCCGCGCGGGCGGCGCTCGATTTCAACGACACCATAAAACTCACGCGATGCCCCACCCCTCACCACTCAAGTTTGCTCCCCCCGCCCCGCTCTGCTAGTGTCGCGCCGTTCTGACCAGCCACCGAGACCCATCGCCATGGCCCGCAAAAAAGCCTCCATCGATTTCGAGCAATCCCTCGCCGACCTGCAAGCCCTGGTCGAGCGCCTGGAGAACGGTGAATTGTCGCTGGAAGACTCGCTGGCCGCCTTCGAGCAAGGCATTGCCCTGACCCGCGATTGCCAAGGCGCGCTGGCCCAGGCCGAACAGAAAGTGCAGATCCTCCTGGAGCGTGACGGCGAGCTCGCCGCGCAGCCCTTCGATGCGGAGCCAGAAGCATGATCGGCGCTTACCAGGCCAACTGTCAGGCGCGTGTCGATGCAGCGCTCGAACCCCTGTTCGTCGCACCCGCCAAAGAGCTGGAGCGGTTGTACGCCGCCATGCGCTACAGCGTGATGAATGGCGGCAAACGCGTGCGCCCGCTGCTGGCCTTTGCGGCCTGCGAAGCCCTGGGCGCACCGGCCGAACACGCCAACGGCGCGGCCTGCGCGGTGGAGCTGATCCATGCCTATTCACTGGTGCATGACGACCTGCCGGCAATGGACGACGATGACCTGCGCCGTGGTCAGCCGACCACCCACAAAGCCTTCGACGAGGCCTGCGCGATCCTCGCCGGTGACGGCCTGCAGAGCCTGGCCTTCAGCGCCCTGCTCGACCCGCGCCTGAGCCCGCAGTCCGACGCCATCCGCCTGGCCATGGTCCAGGCCCTGGCCAAGGCCGCAGGTCCCGCCGGCATGGTCGGTGGCCAGGCCATCGACCTGGGTTCGGTGGGCCTGAAACTGGACCAGCAGGCGCTGGAATACATGCACCGGCACAAGACCGGCGCACTGATCGAAGCCAGTGTGCGCCTGGGCGCCCTGGCCAGCGGCCGCGCCGAACAGGCCCAGCTCGATGCCCTGCAGGCCTATGCCCAGGCCATCGGCCTGGCGTTCCAGGTGCAGGACGATATCCTCGACGTGGAAAGCGACACCGCCACCCTCGGCAAGCGCCAGGGCGCTGATGTCGCCCGCGACAAACCGACCTACCCGGCGCTGCTCGGGCTGGAGGCGGCCAAGCGCTATGCCATCGAACTGCGCGACCAGGCGCTGGTCGCACTCGAAGGGTTTGGCGAAAACGCCGAGCCGCTGCGGGCGTTGGCACGCTATATCGTCGAGCGGCGCCATTGATTGGGGCCGCTTTGCGGCCCCGTTCCACGCCTGTCTGAATGGGCAGTATTTCCCACAATGGGGTAAACTGCCGCGTCTTAAACATCCATAACGACTCGCCTGATGCCCACGACGTTTCAAGAGATCCCCCGCGAACGCCCGGTCACGCCGTTGCTCGACCGCGCTGACACGCCCGCCGGCCTGCGCCGGCTGGCCGAAGCCGACCTGGAGACCCTGGCCGACGAATTGCGCCAGGAGTTGCTCTATACCGTTGCTCAGACCGGTGGGCATTTCGGCGCCGGCCTGGGCGTCATCGAGCTGACGATCGCCCTGCATTACGTGTTCGACACCCCGGACGACCGTCTGGTGTGGGACGTCGGCCACCAGGCCTACCCGCACAAGATCCTTACCGGCCGGCGCAACCGCATGCTGACCCTGCGCCAGAAGGACGGCATCGCCGCCTTCCCGCGCCGTAGCGAAAGCGAGTACGACACCTTTGGCGTTGGCCACTCCAGCACCTCGATCAGCGCCGCCCTGGGCATGGCCATCGCGGCCCGCCTGCAGAACAGCGCGCGTAAGTCGATCGCGGTGATCGGTGACGGCGCGCTCACTGCCGGCATGGCCTTCGAGGCGTTGAACCATGCCCAGGAAGTCGACGCCGACATGCTGGTGATCCTCAACGACAACGACATGTCGATTTCGCGCAACGTCGGCGGTTTGTCCAACTACCTGGCCAAGATCCTCTCCAGCCGCACCTACTCGAGCATGCGCGAAGGCAGCAAGAAAGTGCTGTCGCGCCTGCCGGGTGCCTGGGAAATCGCCCGCCGCACCGAGGAATACGCCAAGGGCATGCTGGCCCCCGGCACCCTGTTCGAAGAGCTGGGCTGGAACTACATCGGCCCGATCGATGGTCACGACCTGCCGACCATGATCGCCACCCTGCGCAATATGCGTGACCTCAAGGGCCCGCAGTTCCTGCACGTGGTGACCAAGAAGGGCAAGGGCTTCGCCCCGGCCGAGATCGACCCGATCGGCTACCACGCCATCACCAAGCTCGAACCTGCCGACAAGCCGGCCACGCCGAAGAAGCCCAGCGGGCCGAAGTACTCCGCAGTATTCGGCCAATGGCTGTGCGACATGGCCGCCGCCGACAATCGCCTGGTGGGCATCACCCCGGCGATGAAGGAAGGCTCCGACCTGGTCGACTTCAGCGAACGCTACCCCGAGCGCTACTTCGACGTGGCGATCGCCGAGCAGCACGCCGTCACCCTCGCCGCGGGCATGGCCTGCGAAGGCAGCAAGCCGGTGGTGGCGATCTACTCGACCTTCCTGCAGCGCGCCTATGACCAGCTGATCCATGACGTGGCAGTGCAGAACCTCGACGTGCTGTTCGCCATCGACCGTGCAGGCCTGGTCGGCGAGGATGGCCCGACCCACGCCGGCAGCTACGACCTGTCGTACCTGCGGTGCATCCCCGGCATGCTGGTGATGACGCCGAGCGACGAAAACGAACTGCGCAAGATGCTCAGCACCGGCCACCTGTTCAACGGCCCGGCGGCCGTGCGCTACCCGCGCGGTACCGGCCCGAACGCGCCGATCAGCGGCGACCTGGAGCCGCTGGAAATCGGCAAGGCCGTGGTCCGGCGCCAAGGCGAAAAAGTCGCCCTGCTGGTATTCGGCGTGCAGTTGGCCGAGGCGCTGCAAGTGGCCGAGCAGATCAACGCAACCGTGGTCGACATGCGCTTCGTCAAACCGCTGGACGAGGCCCTGGTGCTGGAGCTGGCAGGCAGCCACGAGCTGCTGGTGACCATCGAAGAAAACGCCATCATGGGTGGTGCTGGCGCCGCCGTGAGCGAGTTCCTGGCCAGCCAGGCAGTGGTCAAGCCGCTGCTGCACCTGGGGCTGCCGGACATCTATGTCGAGCATGCAAAGCCTGCGCAGATGCTGGCCGAGTGCGGGCTGGATGCTGCCGGGATCGAGGCTTCGGTCAGAGCCCGGCTGGACAAGCTGGGCCTGTAGGGCCCTATCGCCGGCAAGCCGGCTCCCACAGGTACAGGGCAAGCCTTGGAACTTGTGGGAGCCGGCTGGCCGGCGATTGCTTCTGGAAGCTTCGATGAAGATCTCGACCTTTACCACCCTGCTCTGCCTGCCCATCCCGCTGCTGGCCGCTGAACGCGACGACGCACTGAAACTCCCCGACATCCTGATCAGCGCCAACCGTCAGGTCGAGTCGCGCACCGCCACCAGCGCCGCCAACACCGTGTTTACCCGCAGCGACATCGACCGCCTGCAGCCCAGCAGCGTCACCGACCTGCTGACCCGCGTGCCGGGCGTACAGGTCGCACCCACCGGTGGCCGCGGCAGCCTGCCAGGTATCTTCATCCGTGGCACCAAGGCCGCCCAGAGCCTGGTGCTGGTCGACGGCGTGCGCATCGCCAATGCCACCTCCGGCGACAGCGGCCTGCAGTTTCTCGACGTCGACCAGATCGAGCGCGTCGAAGTGCTGCGGGGCTCGCGCTCGGCGGTTTATGGCAGCGATGCCATCGGCGGGGTCATCCAGATCTTCACGCGCCGCAGCAGCGGCCCTGGCCTGCAGCCACGCCTGCGCATGGCAGCCGGCAGCAACCAGACGCTCCAGCGCAGCCTGGGCCTTTCCGGCGGCGACGACTCGACCCGTTTCAACCTGGGCGCAAGCCTCGATGAAACCGCCGGCATCGACTCGACCGGCCCGTCGTTTGCCAGCGACAGCGACCACGACGCCTATCGCGACAAGTCGCTGAACCTGAGCGTGAGCCACACCTTCGACGAACGCTTCGAGGCAGGGTTCAACCTGCTCGACAGCAAGGGTCGCAGCGAATACGACAACCCCTTCGGGCGCTTCGACCCCGCCACTTTCGAAAGCCTTGGGCAAAAGCCCTACACCGATTTCGAAGTCAGCAGCCTGGGTACCTACTTCGATGCCCAGCTCAACGACCTCTGGCACTCGCGTCTGGAGCTCGGCCACAGTGAAAACCGCGACGACAAGCGCGACAAGCTGAGCGACGAGCGCTTCGTCTTCAACACCTACCGCGATCAGGTCACCTGGCAGAACGACCTCGCCCTGGCCGATCGACACAACCTGCTGATTGGCGGTGACTGGTACCAGGACCGCGTACACGCCAGCACCGACTTTACCGAGGACAGCCGCTGGAACCGCGCCGCATTCATCCAGCATCGCTTCAGCGGCGAGCAGTTTTCCACCGAGGTCGGTGTGCGCCGCGACCAGAACCAGCAATTCGGCGGCCAGACCACCTGGAGCGGCAGCCTCACCGTGCCGCTCGACCCACATAACGATGTGCTGCTGTCCTATAGCGAAGGCTTCCGCGCGCCCACCTTCAACGACCTCTACTACCCGCAGTACAGCAACCCCAACCTGCAACCGGAACGGTCGAAGAGCTATGAGCTGCAGTGGCGCAGCCAGCTGACGACGGACAGCCGCCTGGAGACGTCGCTGTACCGCACCGACCTGCGTGACGCGATCATCTTCGGTGAGGGTTCGATCCCCCGCAACGTCGCCTCGGCACGCATCAACGGCTTCGAGATGGCGCTGGACCAGCAATGGGGCCAATGGCGCAGCCAGCTTGGCCTGGCCTTGATCGACCCACGCGACCGCGACAGCGGCCATACCCTCGCCCGCCGTACCCGTCGCACCCTGAGCCTGGACCTGGACCGTCAGTTCGAGCGTTTCGCTGTCGGCGCCAGCTGGCAGGCAGTCAGCGGCAGCTACGACGACGAGGCCAATCGCAACCGCATCGGCGGCTATGGCCTGTTCGGCTTGCGCGGCAGCTGGGCGGCAACCGATGAGCTGAAGCTGGAATTGAAGCTGGATAACCTGCTGGACAAAGACTATAGCCGGGCCCAGTACAGCTACAACGGCAACAACTACGATTACCGCGAGGAAGGCCGCACGGCGCTGCTGAGCGTCACCTGGATGCCGGCGCTCTAGCTGCCAGCAGTGCGCACAGCCGGGCGGTGGCTTCGATCATCTGCCCGCTGGGACGCTCCAGCCCTTTATCCGGCACCACCAGCAAGCGGTCACCCGCCACGGCGCTCAAGCGCGGCCAGGCCTTCCAGCTGGCCAGCTGAGCCTGGTCACCCGCCAGGATCACTTGCGGGTCACGCAACAACACCGTCTCGACATTGACCTGCGGCGCCGGCTGGCTGAGATCGGCAAAAATGTTGCGCGCACCGCACACCGCCAGGGCATCGCTGACCACCTGGCCGCCACCCAAGGTATAGAGCGGCCGGTCCCAGACCTGATAGAACACCCGCAGCGGCTCCGCCCGCCGGTACTGCTCGCGCAGTTGCCGCAGGCGCTCGCCCAGCACCGCTACATGGCGTCGACCTTGTTCGGCGCGTCCGACCCGGACGGCGATTGCCTCGATCTGCGCGAGCAACTGGTCCAGGTCATGGGGTTCGGCGCTGTAGGTGGCGATGCCAAGCCGCGTGAGCTGGTCACGCTGGGCCGGGGCCACGCTGTCGGGCCATAGCAGCAGCAAGTCCGGCTTGAGACTGAGCAGGCGCTCCATGTTCAGTTGCCCCTGGCGGCCCACCGAGGGCAGCTCGGCCAATGCGGCCGGTCGCTCGCCACCGTCCAGCACCCCCACCAACAGGTCGTCGGCCTGCAGTTCGAGCATGATCTCGGTCATGGAAGGTGCAAGGCTGATGACCCGCAGCGGTTCATCCGCCTGGGCGCTGCAGGCCAGCCATGCCAGCAGCCAGAACAGGACGCGCATCAACCCAGCTGACGCGGGATGCGGTAGAGATAGAACAGCACGACAGTGGACAGCGCCAGCAAGACCTGCGGCACGGCTTCGAGGCCGACCAGCACCGACAGCGCGGCGACCCAGGCGGGGAAGCAGGCGTACAGCATGGCGATGCGCCGCACACGCGCCAGCTCGATCCAGGCAGCCGGTTCATCGGCGCTGCCGAGCACTTTGGAGGTGGCGATCAAGTCGCGCTTGTAGGCGCCAAAACGCGGCAGGCTGAGGAACATGCTCGCCGCGCCGGCGATGAACAGCGGCATGGCCAGTACCGGGATCAGTGCCTCGCCGCCACCGAAGGCCCAGGCCATCACCGGCAGCGGCACCAGCCCGACCGCCAGGTACTGCCACCAGGCCAGCGCCAGGCGCCGCTTCACCTCGCCACGGGTCACGCCTGGGGCGCCTCGCCCTGGTGTTCGTTGCCCAGCATGTGGCCGAGCTTGCCGGCCTTGGTCGCCAGGTAATAGCGGTTGTGCGGGTTGTGGCCGGTGTGCAGCGGCACACGCTCGGCGACCTTGATGTTCATGTCGGTGAGCGCCTTGACCTTGCGCGGGTTGTTGGTCATCAGGCGCAGCGACTTCACGCCCAGGTGCTCGAGCATCGGCAGGCACATGGCGTAGTCGCGCTGGTCGGCGGCGAAGCCCAGGCGTTCGTTGGCTTCGACGGTGTCGGCGCCGCCGTCTTGCAGTTCGTAGGCGCGGATCTTGTTCAACAGGCCGATGCCACGGCCTTCCTGGCGCAGGTACAGCAGCACGCCTCGGCCTTCATGGGCGATGGCCTGCAGAGCGGCTTCCAGCTGCGAGCCACAGTCGCACCGCTGGCTGAACAGGGCATCGCCAGTCAGGCACTCGGAGTGCAGACGCCCCAGCACCGGCTCGCCGTCGGCGATGTCACCCAGGCTGAGCACCACATGCTCACGGCCAGTGGCTTCGTCGAGGAAGCCATGCATGGTGAAAATCGCAAAGGGGGTCGGGAGTTTGGAGGCGGCGACGAAGACGACGGGCACGTTGTGCTCCTGGATAAGTAGGAAATTTCTCGTGAAACGATTGTATCAGCAGGTTGGCGCCAGTGCGCTCGTTGAATACCGTGGCATAAGATCGAAAAGTTCGATGCTTAGCTTGACCGGACTGGCCCTATCGCCGGCAAGCCGGCTCCCACAGCGGGTGGCGATAGGGGCGCACAGCAGTCCGGTTACTGCGGCTTGCTGTCCTGGGTAAACGGATACGGCTGCTTCCAGTGCTCGTAGATCGCCTTCAGCTCGCCACTGCGCACCAGCTCGTCCATGCGCCGGTCGAACAGTTCAAGCAACGCCTTGGCCTGGTCGTTGCGGGCAAAGGCCAGGTACAACGGCAATTCGGCTACGTGGGTACGACGGAAGCGCTCAGGCTGCGAGCTCTGCCCCAGTACATAGTCCACTTCGGTCTGCGCATCGATGTAGAAATCCACACGGTCATGTTCGAGCATCGGCAAGATGCCTTCACGACGCTGGATCTCACGGAACGTATGCACGTTGGGCAAGTAGCTGGCGTAGTCATAGCCGCGCACCCAGGCCAGGCGATAGCTGCCGATGGTGTTGTTGCTCGGCACCGGCTTGCTGGCAAGCCCCAACGCATAGATATGATCCATGTCGAAGTGCCAGCGCGGATACAGGTTGTCGTCGCTCTCTTCCTTGTAGGAGCCAACCCAGGCATCGGCTTCGCCACGCTTCACCAGACCGATCGCGCGACTGTACGGCGCACTTTGGGCCACCACTTTGACCCCGGCCGGCTCAAAGACCTTGCGCAGGACGTCCCAGGCCACCCCAGTGCCATCGGCATTGGTGTAGTCGAGCCATTCTTCGCTGACCAGATGGATCTGCTTCGGCACCTCATCGGCTGCCGCCACCCAAGGCGCAAACGTTAACAGTATCGCCAGTAGCACAGCCCTTATGGCCATCGAAGCACTCCCTGTTCTCAGCCCACCGCCCATACCAGAAGCTGCATGCCCACCCAGGCGAACACACCTGCCAGGATGTCATCGAGCATGATGCCGACCCCTCCATGCACATGACGATCGATCCAGCGGATCGGCCATGGCTTGAGTATGTCGAAGAAACGGAACATCAGGAACCCTGCCAGGATCCACTGCCACCCTTCCGGCACCAGCCAGAGGGTGATCCACATGCCGACCATCTCGTCCCAGACAATGCCTTCATGATCGTGCACGCGCAAGTCGTTGGCGACCTTGCCGCACAGCCAGAAGCCGAACAGCATGGTGATGCCCAGCAGCAGCCAGTAGCCCCAGTCCGGCAACATCTGCCACAACGGGATGAACGGGATGGCCACCATCGAACCCCAGGTACCGGGGGCCTTGGGGAGGGTGCCAGAGCCGAAGCCGAAGGCAATGAAATGCCACGGGTTGCGCCAGACCGATGGCGGAACGAACTCCGCAGGCACCTGGTTGGGGTGGTCGGTCACGGTGTCTCCCTAAAGTGTTGATAGCCCCGTTGTACGGGCGTGATATCCAGGCCCTGCGGGTCACGCAGGGTCACCCCACGGCCTTCGAGCACCCGGCCGACGACATGCACCTCGACGTCGGCCAGCGCCGCCAGCGCGTTGGCGGGCAAGGTGAACGCCAGCACATAGTCATCACCGCCGGTCAGCGCTGCCCGCACGGCGGCTTCGCGGCCGAGAAAGGCTTCCAGAGCAGGAGACACTGGCACCTGCGCCAGGTTCACCTCGAGCGCGACCCCGGACGCCTTGGCGATATGCCCGCAGTCCGCGAGCAGGCCGTCGGAGATGTCCAGGGCTGCGCTGGCCAGGCCGCGCAAGCGCAGCCCGAGGTCGAGCTGGGGCAACGGTGACCAGTAGTGGGCCAGCAGCGGCTCGGCCTGCTCGGCAGGCGCGTCGCGTTCACCGAGCACCAGTGGCAGCGCACCCGCCGCCTTGCCCAGCGTACCGCCCACGCACAGCAGGTCGCCCGGTCGGGCACCGCTGCGGCGCAAGGCCAGGCCAGCCGGCACGCGGCCGAACACGGTGACGGTGATGCTCAGTGGACCTCGCGTGGTGTCGCCGCCAATGAGGCTGATACGGCAACGCTGGGCCATGCGGCCGAGGCCGTCGGCAAAGGCTTCGAGCCAGTCCGGGCCAACGCCAGGCAAGGTCAGGGCAAGGGTGAAACCAAGGGCATGGGCACCCATCGCCGCCAGGTCGCTGACCGCCACCGCCAACGCGCGCTGGCCGAGCAGGCGCGGGTCGCACTCGGCAGGAAAATGCACGCCAGCGACCAGGGTGTCAGTCGACACCGCCAACTGCTCGCCGGGGGGAAGATCGAGCAGGGCGCAGTCGTCGCCGATCCCCAGCGCCACGCCCTCGCCGCCCTGCGCACAGGGCGCGGCGGCGAAGTAATGGTTGATCAGCTCGAACTCACCCATGGCTCGGCAGCGCCAGGATCAGCGCTTGTTCGCCTTGACTTCTGCTTCGCGCAGCGAGGGCGCCAGCTTGTCCAGCACGCCGTTGACGAACTTGTGGCCGTCGGTGGCACCGAAGACCTTGGCCAGTTCCACGCCTTCGTTGATCACCACGCGGTACGGTACGTCGACGCGCTTGATGAACTCCCAGGTGGACAGACGCAGCACGGCCAGCTCGACCGGGTCGAGCTCTTCCAGTGCGATGGTCATGCAAGGCACCAGCGCCTTGTCGATTTCGCCCTTGATTGCCGGAACCCCGTGCAGGATTTCGCGGAAATAGGCACCGTCGACATCGGTGAAATCGTTATCGACCCGGAACTGCGCTTCGATCTCGTTCAGCGAATGCTGCGCCATGTGCCACTGATACAGCGCCTGGGTCGCGAGCTTGCGGGCTTCGCGGCGCTTGGCGCTCTTCGATGGCTTGCCGGCATCCGCAGGTTTTGGATCGCGCGGGTTGAAACGATCGCTTTCGTCGCTAATCACTTGGCCTCCAACTGCGCCAGCAGGCTGACCATTTCCAAAGCGCACAGGGCAGCTTCACAACCTTTGTTGCCAGCCTTGGTGCCGGAACGCTCGATGGCTTGCTCGATGGAGTCGACGGTCAGGACACCGAAGGCCACCGGCACACCGAACTCCATGGACACCTGGGCCAGGCCCTTGGTGCATTCGCCCGCCACGTATTCGAAGTGCGGGGTACCGCCACGGATCACGGCGCCCAGGGCGATGATCGCGTCGTATTCGCCTTGCTGGGCGACTTTCTGTGCCACCAGCGGGAGCTCGAACGCGCCCGGGGCACGGATGATGGTGATGTCGCTTTCGCTGACACCGTGGCGTACCAGGGTATCAACGGCACCGCTCACCAGGCTTTCGACGACGAAGCTGTTGAAGCGGCCAACCACCAAAGCATAGCGACCTTTGGGGGCGATGAAGGTACCTTCGATGGTCTTCAGGGTCATTCTGATGTTCTCATATTCAAGAGCGAGGCCGCGCGCTGGCGGGCTCGACAGGGGGCTGGATTCGAGTATCAGGGCGTCAATGCCGCCTCAAGTCACTCGGAGGGCACGTATTCTACAACTTCCAGATCGAATCCGGATATCGCATTGAACTTCATCGGCGAACTCATCAGGCGCATCTTGCGCACGCCGAGGTCACGCAGGATCTGCGAACCGGCGCCGACGGTGCTGTAGGTGGTCGGTGCCTTGGTCGGCGCGTCGCCGGCGCTTTCACGGATGTGCGCCAGCAGCACGTCACCTTCCAGCGGGTGCCCGAGCAGCAGCACCACGCCGCTGCCG
The DNA here is from genome assembly GCF_000730665.1 of Pseudomonas plecoglossicida NBRC 103162 = DSM 15088. GTDB lineage: Bacteria > Pseudomonadota > Gammaproteobacteria > Pseudomonadales > Pseudomonadaceae > Aquipseudomonas > Aquipseudomonas plecoglossicida. The sequence goes on along the minus strand of NZ_BBIV01000020.1, from coordinate 26,850 downwards.
GCCTCGGCCACGGCGGCCATTGCCGCGCGCAGGCTCCAGCGGCCAGGCTGCTTGACCATCAGCAGGTCGCGCAGCGGGTCCATGTTGTGCACGCGCACCAGGGTCGGCTCTTCGGCGCAGATCTTGCCCAGGGTCAAGGCCATGTGCACGTCGCCTTCCACCGAATCGCGGTAGGTGACCAGGTTGAACTGGCCCAGTTCGCTCCCGATCGGCTGCTCGGACACGCGCTGCACGGTGCGCTCGTGGATCATGCGGTAGTGGATCAGGTCGGCGATGGTGCCGATCTTCAGGCCGTGTTCAGCCGCGAACACTTCAAGCTCGGCGCGACGCGACATGGTGCCATCGTCGTTCATCACCTCGCAGATCACCCCGCTCGGCTCGAAGCCGGCCATGCGTGCCAGGTCGCAAGCCGCCTCGGTATGGCCGGCGCGGGCCAGGGTACCGCCGGGCTGGGCCATCAGCGGGAAGATATGGCCTGGGCTGACGATGTCGTCGGCCTTGGCGTCCTTGGCTGCGGCAGCCTGGACGGTGCGTGCGCGGTCAGCGGCGGAAATGCCGGTGGTGACGCCTTCGGCGGCTTCGATCGACACGGTGAACTTGGTGCCGAAGCCCGAGCCATTGCGTGGCGCCATCAGCGGCAGCTTGAGCGTTTCGCAGCGCTCGCGGGTCATCGGCATGCAGATCAGGCCACGGGCATGCTTGGCCATGAAGTTGATGTGTTCAGGCAGGCAGCACTCGGCTGCCATGATGATGTCGCCTTCGTTCTCACGGTCTTCGTCGTCCATGAGGATGACCATTTTGCCCTGGCGGATGTCTTCGACCAGTTCTTCGATGCTGTTGAGCGCCACGCGGCACCCCCTTCTCAATCAGGATTTCAAGAAGCCGTTGGCGGCCAGGAAGCTTTCGGTGATGCCACTGCCCTTGCTCGGTTCGGCGGCCTTGTCACCCAGCAGCAAGCGCTCCAGGTAACGGGCCAGCAGGTCGACCTCAAGGTTTACCCGACGCCCTGCGCGGTAGTCGGCCATGATGGTTTCGGACAGGGTGTGCGGGACGATGGTCAGCTCGAACTCAGCGCCATTGACCTCATTGACCGTCAGGCTGGTGCCGTCGACGGTGATCGACCCCTTGTGGGCGATGTACTTGGCCAGCTCCTTGGGCGCACGCACGCGGAACTGGATGGCGCGGGCGTTATCGCTGCGCGAGATGATTTCGCCGACGCCGTCGACATGGCCGCTGACCAGGTGGCCGCCCAGGCGGGTGGTCGGGGTCAGGGCCTTTTCCAGGTTGACCTTGCTGCCGCGCTTGAGGTCGATGAAGGCAGTGCGTTTGAGGGTCTCGACGCTGACGTCGGCCCAGAAGCCATTGCCCGGCAGTTCGACCGCGGTCAGGCACACGCCGTTGACGGCAATGCTGTCGCCGAGCTTGACGTCACCCAGGTCGAGCTTGCCGGTCTCGACATACACGCGCACGTCGCCGCCCTTGGGGGTCATGCTGCCGATGGTGCCGATGGATTCGATGATGCCGGTGAACATGGAGTCTTCCTCAGAAACGGGTTGCGCGGGGCAAGCCCGGCATTATACGCCGGGTGCCGGCAGAGGGATGGCCGTGACCCGCCAGTCATCGCCCACTGCGCGCATTTCGGTAATTTTCAGCCGGGGTGCTTCGCTCATTTTCGCCAGAGGCCAGTCCAGCAGCGGGCGGGCCTGGGAGCCGAGGAAGGTGCCGGCGACGAACAGCTGGTATTCGTCGATCAGGCCCTGGCAGGCGAAGGCGCCGACCAGGCCGGCGCCAGCCTCCAGCAGGATTTCGTTGACGCCGCGGGCCGCCAGCGCCTGCAGCAGAGCAGGCAGGTCGACCTGCCCGTCGCTGCCGGGCAGGCTCAGCAGTTCGTGGCCAGCTTCGGCGTAACGCGAGTCATCGTTGCAGGCGGTCACCACCAGCGCCGAGCCGGCCTGGAAGAACGGGGCGTCCAGCGGCAGGCGCAGGCGGCCGTCGACCAGTACGCGCAATGGCGGGCGGCTCAGCGCCAGGGCGGTAGTCTCGGCATCCAGGCCCAGTTCGGCGCCACGCACGGTCATCCGCGCATTGTCGGCCAGTACGCTGGCGGCGCTGGTCAGCACCACGCTGGAACGGGCGCGCAGGCGCTGCACCGCAGAGCGGGCGGCAGGGCCGGTGATCCACTGGCTTTCGCCGCTGGCCATGGCTGTGCGGCCATCCAGGCTCATCGCCAGCTTGGCGCGGACGAACGGCACGCCGTGTTCCATGCGTTTGAGAAAGCCAGGGTTGAGGGCTCGGGCCTCGGCTTCGAGCACGCCGCTGGCGACCTCGATGCCGGCCTCGGCCAGGCGCCGCAGGCCTTGCCCGGCAACTTGCGGATTGGGGTCCTGCATGGCGGCGACCACTCGCGCCACACCCGCCTTGACCAACGCCTCGGCGCACGGCGGCGTGCGGCCATGGTGGCTGCACGGTTCAAGGGTCACGTAGGCACAGGCACCGCGGGCGCGTTCACCCGCCTGGCGCAAGGCATGCACCTCGGCATGCGGTTCGCCGGCGCGCTCATGCCAGCCCTCGCCGACCACCTCGCCATCGCGCACGATCACACAACCCACGCGCGGGTTGGGGTGGGTGGTGTACACACCCTTGCGCGCCAGCTCGAGGGCACGGGCCATGTAGTGGGCGTCGAGGATCGCGGTCTGGCTCGGCATGTTCACTCTTTAGCCGGCTCCCGGGCCAGGCGGTCGATTTCTTCGCGGAATTCGTCGAGGTCCTGGAAGCGCCGGTAAACCGAAGCGAAGCGGATGTAGGCCACTTCATCGAGCTTGCGCAGCTCGGCCATCACCAGCTCGCCGACCACCAGCGACTTGACCTCGCGCTCGCCTGTCGCGCGCAGCCGGCTCTTGATGTGCGCCAGCGCCGCTTCAAGGCGCTCGACGCTGACCGGGCGTTTCTCCAGCGCGCGCTGCATGCCGGCTCGCAGCTTGTCTTCATCGAAGGGCTGGCGCGTGCCGTCCTGCTTGATCAGCCGGGGCAGCACCAGCTCGGCGGTTTCGAAGGTGGTGAAACGCTCGCCGCACGCCACGCACTCGCGACGGCGGCGCACTTGCTCGCCCTCGGCGACCAGGCGCGAGTCGATGACCTTGGTGTCGTTGGCACCGCAAAAGGGACAGTGCATGGTGGCAGGCAACAAAAAAAGGGAGGGCCATGGTAGCGCATTGCACTGGCAAGACAAGCCAAAGGGGTTAACATCCATGCAATTCTGCCCGCCAAGGACTTCCCAATGCATTTTCGCGTGCTCGCCGTGCTGTGCTGCACCGCCCTGCTCGCTGCCTGCGGCAGCGACCAGCCCAAGACCGAACAAGTACCCGCGCCAGCACCAGCCAAGGTAGCGAAGAAGCCCCTGCCACTGGGCCCGTTGCCAGCCTACCAGCGTGAACTGAGCGGCACCTTGCTGAACATTCCGGCCGGTGCCGATGTGGAGCTGGCGCTGCTGGTCATCGACGAGCGCGACCGGCCGCAGCAGTTGCTGGCCAGCAGCACGCTGACCGGCACCGGCCAGGACCTGCCCTACCAATTGCGCTTCAACCCCGAGGCCTTCCCTGCCGGGGCACGGGTCGAGCTACGTGGCCGCGCCAGCAGCTCGGGCCAGCTGATCATGCACCTGCCGCCGGTACGCATCGTCCAGGCGCAGAACCAGGCCACCGGCCCGCTGCGTTTCGAGAAGGCACCGTAAGTGGCGCCGCTGGCTCTGCAGCAGGCCCTGAGCGGCCTGATCGGCGAAGCGCGCCTGGTGGTCAGCGATCTGCCCGAGTGCGAGCTCAAGCTGTGGCTGGTCGACGACCAGAACATGGACCGCGCCTTCAGCAGCGAAGAAACCCGGCGCATTCTTGAAGAGCCGCCGTACTGGAGCTTCTGCTGGGCCAGCGGCCTGGCCATGGCCCGCTACCTGGCTGCTCACCCCGAATGGGTCGCCGGCAAACGCGTGCTGGACTTTGGTGCCGGCTCGGGCATTGCCGGCATCGCTGCCGCCCGTGCCGGCGCGCTGGAAGTCGTGGCCTGCGACCTTGACCCGCTGGCCCTGCACGCCTGCCGCGCCAATGCCCAGCTCAACGGCGTGACGCTTGGCTACAGCGACGACTTCTTCGCCGAGGCGGACCGTTTCGACTTGATCCTGGTCGCCGATGTGCTCTACGACCGCGCCAACCTGCCGTTGCTCGATGCCTTTCTCAGCCGTGGCCGCCAGGCGTTGGTGGCCGACTCGCGGGTACGCGACTTCAGCCACCCGCTGTACCGGCAACTGGGCGTGCTCGAGGCCCTGACCTTGCCGGACCTGGCCGAACCGCACGAATTCCGCCGGGTCAGCCTGTACCACGCCAGTCGCGAGACCTTATAGTGGTGCCATACACGAGTTTGCGAGAGTCGCGATGACCCAAGATACGCCTTACATCTTCGATGCCACCGATGCCACCTTCCAGCAGTTGGTGATCGAGAACTCCTTTCACAAACCGGTCCTGGTGGACTTCTGGGCCGAATGGTGTGCGCCGTGCAAGGCGCTGATGCCGCTGCTGGCGAAGATTACCGAGGGCTACCAGGGCGAACTGCTGCTGGCCAAGATCAACTGCGACGTCGAGCAGCAGGTGGTTGCCCAGTTCGGCATTCGCAGCCTGCCGACCGTGGTGCTGTTCAAGGATGGCCAGCCAGTCGACGGTTTTGCCGGTGCCCAGCCTGAATCGGCGATCCGTGCCATGCTCGAGCCGCATGTGCAGATGCCCGCCGCCCCCGCCGCGTCGCCCCTGGAGCAGGCCAAGGCGCTGTTCGCCGAAAGCCGCTTCGCCGAGGCAGAAGCCACGCTGCAGCAGCTGTTGAGCGAAGACAACAGCAATGCCGAAGGGTTGATCCTGTATGCCCGCTGCCTCGCCGAGCGTGGTGAACTGGGCGAGGCCCAGGTGGTGCTGGACGCGGTCAAGACCGACGAACACAAGGCCGCCCTGGCCGGTGCCAAGGCACAGCTGACCTTCCTGCGCCAGGCCGACAGCCTGCCGGAAGTCGCCGAGCTCAAGAGCCGCCTGGCGCAGAACCCGCAGGATGACGAGGCGGCTTATCAGTTGAGCATTCAGCAGTTGGCACGCCAGCAATATGAGGCGGCGCTGGACGGGCTGTTGAAGCTGTTCCAGCGTAACCGCGGGTATGAAAACGGGTTGCCGCAGAAGGCGATGCTGCAGGTGTTCGAGTTGCTGGGTGGCGATCACCCGTTGGTGGGTGTGTACCGTCGCAAGCTGTCTGCCGCCCTGTTCTGATCAGTACTGGCCTCATCGCCGGCTTGCCGGCGATAGGGCCGGTCCAGGCACCCTCACCCGATCCACTGATACACCGGCGCATCCGCGCCACTTTCCACCTTCACGTCACTGCTGTGCCGCAACCGCACCAGCAGCCGCTTGCCCGCCGCCGTACTCCCCGTCAGCCCTTCGAGCCGGTCGAGCAGCTGCGGGCCATCCATCCGCCCCGCCTGGCGCAACACGTCGCGCGCCGCCAGCCACTGCCCGTCATCCTGACGCGGCGGCGCCGTAGCCGTCGGCACAGCGTCACCCGTCACCGGCGCTGCGATCTGCCGCCCCAGCTGCGCCCACTCCGCCGGCTCCAGCTCGATGGTCAGATCCACCGGCCAGTCACCAATCTGTCCACGAATTCTCACGATGGGTTCCCTGAGCTCAGTTCGATGCCCCCATGCTACCGCAACATGAAACCTGTACCACAGCGCTGGCAAGGCCAGGAAAAATTGTTATAACATTACCAAATCCTTACCAGCCCGCCCTGGAGTCGTTCATGCGTCGCCTGCTGCTCGCCCTGCCCATCGCCCTGCTGCCTTTCGCCTCGGCCCATGCCCACGAAGACCACGATCACGTCCATGGCACCCTTGGCGCCCACGAACACGGGGTAGCCAAGCTCAACGCCGTGCTCGACGGCAACACCCTGGAACTGGAACTGGACAGCCCGGCGATGAACCTGGTCGGCTTCGAACATGCCGCCACCAGCGATGCCGACAAGGCCAAGGTGGCCGCCGTGCGCCAGCAACTCGAGCAGCCGCTGAAGCTGTTCGGCCTGGCCGCTGCCGCAGGCTGCACGCCAGACGCCCAGGAGCTGCAAAGCCCACTGTTCGGTGACGCGGCAAAGGCCGATGACGACGACGATGAACACGAACACGACCATCAGCACAGCGATATCGGTGCTCACTACCAGCTGAACTGCGCAACGCCCGAGAAGCTCACCCAGATCGACCTCTCGCCATTGTTCAAGGCCTTCCCCGCCACGCAGAAGATCAACGTGCAACTGATCGGCCCGAACGGGCAGAAAGGCCTGGAAACCTCGCCGGCCAAGGCCGTGGTCGCTTTCTGAATGCGCCAGCCGTTGATCGAACTGCATGACCTGGTGTTCGCCTGGCCGGGCCAGAGCCCGCTGCTGGACATCCCTGCGCTGCGCCTGGAGGCCGGCGAATCCTTGTTCCTCAAGGGCCCCAGTGGCAGCGGCAAGACCACGCTGCTGGGCCTGCTCGGCGGGGTGAACCTGCCGGGCCAGGGCCGCATCCGCTTGCTCGGGCAGGACCTGGCCAACCTGGGGCAAGGGGCGCGTGACCGCTTCCGGGTCGACCATACCGGCTACATCTTCCAGCAGTTCAACCTGCTGCCGTTCCTGTCGGTGCGTGAAAACGTCGAGCTGCCCTGCCGCTTTTCGCGCAGCCGCGCCGAGCGTGCGCGGCAACGGCATGGCAGTGTGCACCAGGCCGCCACGTTGCTGCTTGCCCACCTGGGCCTGGACGACCCGCTGCTGCTCGCACGGCGCGCCGACAGCCTGTCGATCGGCCAACAGCAGCGAGTCGCCGCTGCCCGCGCCCTGATCGGCCAGCCCGAGCTGGTCATCGCCGACGAACCGACTTCGGCGCTGGACGCCGACACCCGCGAAACCTTCATCCGCCTGCTGTTCGCCGAATGCCGGGCGGCTGGCTCCAGCCTGCTGTTCGTCAGCCATGACCAGAGCCTCGCGCCACTGTTCGACCGCCATCTGTCGCTGGCCGAGCTCAACCGCGCCGCCAAGCCCCGGGAGGCCTGATGTACCTGCTTCGCCTTGCCCTGGCCAGCCTGGCCAACCGACGTTTCACGGCCTTCCTCACGGCCTTTGCCATCGCCCTGTCGGTGTGCCTGCTGCTGGCCGTCGAGCGCGTGCGCACCGAGGCCCGCGCCAGTTTCGCCAGCACCATCAGCGGCACCGACCTGATCGTTGGCGCCCGCTCGGGCTCGGTCAACCTGCTGCTGTACTCGGTGTTCCGCATCGGCAATGCCACCAACAGCATCCGCTGGGACAGCTATCAACACTACGCCCAGGACCCACGGGTGAAATGGGCGATCCCGATCTCGCTGGGCGATTCGCACCGCGGCTACCGGGTGATGGGCACCACCGGCGACTACTTCAGCCATTACCAGTACGGCCGCCGTCAGCACCTGGCGCTGAGCCAGGGCCGCGCCTTCGCCGATGACCCGTTCGAAGTCGTGCTCGGGGCCGAAGTGGCCGAGGCGCTGCACTACAGGCTTGGCGACAAGCTGGTGCTGGCCCATGGCGTGGCCGCGATCAGCCTGGTCAAGCATGACGACAAGCCGTTTACCGTGGTCGGTGTACTCGCGCGCACCGGCACGCCCGTCGACCGCACCCTGCATATCAGCCTCGGGGGGATGGAAGCCATCCACATCGACTGGCACAACGGCGTGCCGGCCCGTGGCGCCGGGCGCATCAGCGCCGAACAGGCCCGCACCATGGACCTGCAACCGGCCGCCATCACCGCGTTCATGCTCGGACTGAACAGCAAGATCGCAACCTTCAGCGTGCAGCGCGAAATCAACGAATACCGCAACGAGCCATTGCTGGCGATCCTGCCTGGGGTGGCGCTGCAGGAGCTGTGGAGCCTGATGGGCACGGCCGAGCAGGCGCTGTTCGTGGTGTCGCTGTTCGTGGTGCTGACCGGCTTGATCGGCATGCTCACGGCCATTCTCACCAGCCTCAACGAGCGGCGCCGGGAGATGGCGATCTTGCGTTCGGTTGGAGCTCGGCCTTGGCATATCGCCGGGTTGCTGGTGCTTGAAGCATTGGCACTGGCGGTTGCCGGCATCGCCGCGGGGCTTGGGCTGCTGTATGCAGGGATCGCCCTGGCGCAAGGCTATGTGCAGGCCAACTATGGCTTGTACCTGCCTCTGGCCTGGCCAAGTGCGCATGAATGGACCTTGCTGGCGATCATCCTGGGCGCAGCCTTGCTGATGGGCAGCGTGCCGGCCTGGCGGGCCTATCGGCAGTCACTGGCCGATGGCTTGTCGATTCACCTCTGAGGGCTGACCATGATCGACAGACTAACTGGCCTCATCGCCGGCAAGCCGGCTCCCACAAGGGTTGCGCCGGTGCTATGGATGCTGCTGGTGCTGGCAATGCCCCTCTGGGCAGCCGAACCCCGCGAACTGGACTGGCCTGCGCTGATCCCCGAGGGCGCCCCCGTCATCCCACCACAATTGACCCCGCTGCATGACATGTCGCAGTTGAGCGATGCCCTTTCCGCCGAGTCGGCACCTGCCGCGCACCAGCAAGCGCCTGATGCGCCAGTGGTCCAGGCACTGGACGGCCAGCAAATCAAACTACCGGGCTACATCGTGCCGCTGGAAGTCAGCGAGGAAGGCCGTACCACCGAATTCCTGCTGGTACCCTACTACGGCGCGTGCATCCATGTGCCGCCACCGCCCGCCAACCAGATCGTGCACATATTCAGCGAAATGGGCGTGCGTGTGGAAGACCTCTACCAGCCTTACTGGATCGAAGGAAAGCTGCGCGTTAGAGGCTCTCGCAGCGAGTTGGCCGATGCCGGTTACCAGATGGACGCGGAAAAGATCTACGCTTATGCGCTGAAGTGAGAACTGTTTCGAATTCGTGAGTGCGCTTCTTTGAGCTGGGTCAACCTTTATGTTGATCCAGCTCCGTAACATTGGACTACTCAATTAATAACGTCCTTTCGGAGCTTCCATGAACAAGTCTTTGCTCGGCGCCTCGCTTGCGGCCCTTGCGCTCGTCGCCCCTGTCGCCCACGCCCACAAGGCGGGTGACATGATCCTGCGCGCGGGTGCCATCACCACTGCCCCGAACGAGAGCAGCGGCGATCTGAAGTTCGACGGCAACAAGGTGTCGGGCACCAAGGCTACTCTGGACAGCGACACCCAACTGGGCCTGACCTTCGCCTACATGCTCACCGACCATGTCGGCATCGAGCTGCTGGCGGCCACGCCGTTCCAGCACGAAGTAGGCGTCAAGGGCCTGGGCGGCGGGCTGGATGGCAAGCTGGCGGACGTCAAGCAATTGCCTCCGACCCTGTCCCTGCAGTACTACCCGATGGATCCGAACTCGCGCTTCCAGCCGTATGCCGGTATCGGTATCAACTACACCCTGTTCTTCGATGAAGACCTGACCAGCGAGCGCAAGCAGCAAGGCTTCAGCAACCTCGAACTGCAGGACTCGGTCGGTATCTCCGGCCAGCTGGGCATGGACTACATGATTACCGACAACATTCTGTTCAACGCCTCGGTCTGGTACGTCGACATCGACACCAAGGCCAGCGTCGACGGCCCGACTGCACTGGGCTACAGCAAGACCAAGGTCAACGTGGATGTCGACCCGTGGGTCTACATGGTGGGTCTGGGCTACAAGTTCTGACTTGAGCACTGCAGGGCGGCTTCGGCCGCCCTTTCTGTTTTTGGCTACCGGCTGTAAAGCTGCCCCTGGGGAATCACCCCTTGCCGAGCAGCCGCGCCAAGCCCTCGACCATCGAGGTCGGCTCGGGGAAATCGAAGCGCGCCAGCAAGCGCTGGTTATCCGCCCGCGAATGGCGGATGTCACCCGAGCGCGCCGGGCCATGGCTTACCGCAGGCAAGCTGCCCACTACCTGCTCCAACGCCTTGAGCAATTGGTTCAGCGAAGTCGCCTGGTTCAGGCCGATGTTCACCGCACCTTCCTCCACCTGCGATTGCTCCAGCGCTTGCACCATCACCTGCACCAGATCGCCCACGTAGAGGAAATCGCGGGTCTGTTCGCCATCTCCGAACACCCTGATCGGCAAGCCCTTGGTAGCCCGCTCGCTGAAGATGCTGATGACCCCGGAATAGGGCGAAGAAGGGTCCTGGCGCGGCCCGAAGATGTTGAAGAAGCGGAACACCACGGGCTCCAGGCCATGCTGGCGGCGGTAGAAGTCCAGGTACTGCTCGCTGGCCAGCTTGTCCACGGCATACGGGGTCAAGGGGGCCTTGGGCGTGTCTTCGGCAATCGACTGGCCTTCGCCATTGTTGCCATACACGGCAGCGCTGGAAGCGAACAGCACGCGGCGCACGCCGTGCACACGCATGGCTTCGCATACGTTCAGGGTGCCGATGAAGTTGCTCTGGTGAGTCTTGACCGGGTCATCGACCGACGCCTGCACCGAAGCCACCGCCGCCAGATGAACGACCGCCTTGCAGCCTGCCGCGACGCGCTCGACCAGCTTGGCGTCGGCGACATCCCCTTCGATCAGTTCCAGCCGCGGGTTGCCCAGCTGCAGGTTGTCGCGCTTGCCGGTGGAGAGGTCGTCGAGGACGCGCACGGCGTAGCCTTTGTCCAGCAACGCATCGCACAGGTGGGAGCCAATGAAGCCGGCGCCGCCGGTGATCAGGATGGGGGCGTCAGCCATGGCGGTAGAAACGGTCCAGTAGGGGCGGCAAACCGGCGCGCCAGGCACGCGGCTTGATGCCGAAGGTGTGAAGAATCTTCTTGCAGGCCAGCACCGCGTTCTGCGGTTCTTCGCTGGCATCGGGCCGGGCGGCATGGGCCTGGGCGTTCGGCGCCTGAACGGCCAGCTGGCGGAACTGCCCGGCCTCTGCAAGGATCGCTTGGCCCAGTGCCAGCGGCGTGGTCGCCTCGTTGCCCGCGTAATGGTAGGTGCCCCACAGCGGCGCGCTGCAGTCGAGCTGCTTGAGCACCGACAGGATCACCCGCGCGGCATCGTCGACCGGCGTCGGATTGCCACGCCGGTCGTCGGCCAGCAACAGCTCCTGGGGCTGCTCGGCACGGGTCAGGAAGCGGCCCAGGGCGCCATCGACGCTCTCGTCCAGCAACCAGCCGAAGCGCAACAGCACATGCTGCGGGCAGGCCGCCCGGACACTCTGCTCGATGCGCCACAGCGCCTGGCCGCGCAGGCCCAAGGGTACCGGTTCGTCCTTCTCGCTGTAGGCGGTCGCCCGCGAGCCGTCGAACACGCGGTAGCTGGAGGGCTGCACCAGGGTGATCTGGTGGTGCTGGCACAACTCCGCCAGCCGCTCCACCGCTCGTTCCTGTTGGGCCAGGCGCTGCTCGCTGACCGACTCGGCCTGGAACCAGTCGAAATAGTAGGCCAGGTTGACCAGGGCATTGGGGCGATTGTCGTCCAGCAGCTGCGTCAGGCTGGCCGGCCCCCAGCCGCCTTCCGGCGGGCGCGGTGCCAGGAATGCGATGCCCTCCTCGGCCCCGAGACGAATCAGCGCTTGCCCGAGGGCATTGCCACCACCCAACAGCATCAGGCGCATACGCATAGAGTCAGCAGATCCGAACAGGTTGATGAGGGAAAGGGGTCATTTTGCGGTTTCCGGGCGGGGAAGTCCAACCTGAGGACGATCAAGCCACGGTCAGAGAGATCTCTGCAGAGCTATCAAGTGGATAGTTCCTACAACGATCAAGGAAGGGGCTGGCTTTCATGACCTCAGGCAACCACATTGAATAGCTGACTCACCCTCTAGCCGGTCAAAAAGGTCTCCCTTTTCCGCCTGTACGGGATAACGTCAGATACAAGGAATGTTGCATGGTTCATCCAGAAGTCGCCTACCTGAACTTCACGCAGGCACAGAGTCAAGCCGTGGCCATCACCAGCCGGACCATTGCTGAATCGGGTGGCCCCGAAGCAAAGGGGGCAACGCTTCTGGCCAGAACATCAGCCGAACGCCTCAAATGCACCCTGAGCGTGGAACAGCAAACCATTCTGCAGAAATTTGCCGACGGCCAACTCAGCGCAGTCATGTTCAAGCAGATGCATTGCCTTGATGATGACCCGATACCTGAGCAGTTACCCGAACTTCCCACCCTGGCGCATAGTGCCCGCTGCCTGTACCTGGCATCGCGCAACCAATTGCTGCTCGAGTTGGTGCAACATCGCGCCTTCGCCTTCGACATCGACAACGAGGGCAGACAGATCCGCCTGGTCGGCAACTTCAAAGGAGGTGGCAGCGTTCCGCGGCCTGATGAAATCGCCGGCGCTGACGTCGAGACGAGCTCCCATGCCGGCTTGCGCCTGGGACCGCACACCGAAGCGCCCTACAACTGCTCGACCACCGCCAGTACCGATCACTCTCCTGCGCCCTCCGCATTGATCCTCACAGCGCGGTGGAACCCGGCAGCAGAACACACCTGTGTGTTTCCAGTACGGGACATCCTCGAACGCTTGAGCAACCTCGATGTACTGGCGCTTACTTCGGCATCATTCGATTTCACGCGCAGTGACTGCTTCGCCGAAGGGCTGGGGTCAGCCGGCCAAGCGGTCTCGATGCTTCAATTCGAAGCCAACGGCGGCTTCTCGCTGCGCTACAACAGCTACCGCTTCGCGATCAACGACCAGGCGAGCAGCGCCGCTGCCCGGGCCTTCGACAACTTTCAACGCGCCGTCAACGATACGCCGCCACTCATGTTCGTCCTGCAACCGGACTGTGCACTGCTGATCAACAACAGCCGCGCCATGCATGGTCGCGACACCGTTCGGGACAACCGGCGCCTACTGATCCGCCAGTTCGCCTATTCCCCCTTCGCAGCCCCTCTGGTGCTTGCCGAAGACCCTTTGCTGGTCCGTGGCTGAGAAGGAAAACGCACAATGATCGAACTCGACTGGATGTTGATCCTCACCCTCGCCCTGGTTGCCCTGGCAGCGGGCTTTTTCGATGCCATTGCCGGCGGCGGTGGGCTGATTACCCTACCGGTACTGTTCCTGGCAGGTATCGAGCCCTTGGCCGCCATCGCCACCAACAAGTTCCAGGCCGCCTCGGCCACGGTATCCGCCACTGCCGCCTTTGCCCGCAAAGGCATGATCGACTGGAGGCGGGGCATTCCCATGGCTGCCATGTCTTTCCTCGGCGGGGCAGCCGGCGCCTTGTCGGTCAGCTTCGTGCCCCGGACTGTGCTCCAGGCGTGCATACCGGTACTGCTGATACTGGTAGCGCTTTATTTTGCCTTCAGCCCGAAGCCGAACGAGCGAGTGCGCGAAGCCAGAATTTCCTTCGCCCTCTTCTGCATCGCCGTGGCGCCGATCATCGGTTTCTACGACGGGATTTTCGGGCCCGGTGTGGGCTCGTTCTTCATGATCGCCTGCATGTTTCTGCTGGGCCAACACCTGCTCCAGGCGGTGTCCAGCAGCAAGCTGTTGAATGCCGCCTGCAACCTGGGCGCGCTTTCGGTCTTTTCCTTGAGCGGTGCAATCATCTGGCCGCTAGCACTGGCCATGGCACTTGCGGCCTTCACCGGCGCTCAGCTGGGAGCCCGTTGCGCTGTTCACTTCGGTCCAAGGCTCATCAAGCCACTGCTGGTCTGCGTCTGCTGCATCATGGCCATCAAGTTGCTGCTCGACCCCGGCAATCCCTTGGGGCAGTGGTTGTCTGGACGCCTTGCCCTAGCCTCTTGAAAGTCACTCGATCTCGAACAAGCTGTTACGCAACGGCCCCACGCTCAAGCGCTCACGCACATCATCATCGATACGTGGATCATCCGGCCGGTACAGCCTGACCTGCCGGTAGGCATTGATGCGGTTGATCTCTTCACCCAGGTACTCCCACACCACGCGGGTACAGGCCGGGTTGCGCCGGTCACCACTGGAGACGCCGGTCTTGAGGCCATTCAAGCGGGTGATGCGGCTCTTGAAGCTGGGAATGAGGATGGTCTGGCTCATCTCGTTCAAGGTCAGCGACTCGTAGTCGATGAGAAATACCCGGTCCTGCAGCTGGAAAGCCGCCCCCAGGTAGCGGCAACGCACTTCGGCGTGCTGGTCGTTGGCGCTGGAGCGCTCCTGGCGTTCCTGGCGCTCGAACAGGAAGCGGCCGCGCTCTTCCCACAGGTGCACCAGCGACACCAGGATCGTGCCGGGTACCGACATGCAGTTGGAATACTCGAAGTAGTAACCGCAATAGCGCGACAGATTGCCGGCGTGTTCATGCAAAGGCCGGAACAGCTCGCTGATCGGGTCACTCGGCTGGTCCGCCAGCGCCGACACCCTGGCGCCGATCAGCCGGGCGAACTGATCGGCCGGCAAATTCAGCTCGTAATCCTCGACACCAAAGAAATCGCCGATGCGCTTGAGGTTGAACGCCGTCGGGCGGCTTTGCCCGCTCAGGTACTTGTTGAACTGCGCGCGGTTGATCGACAGCTGGCGGCAAACTTCCGAGATAGACCGGTAGTGACTACACGCCAGTTTGAGGTTGGTAGCGAAATGATCGCTCATGAGGCGGGATCCAGGTGACGCGAATGGCGCCATTCTAGCATCAAGTCGCATCAAGTCAGAGCAACCCGCGAAATTGTAACCACTCTTGTCATGGCCAACCATGCGCCCCAACGAATAGCGGTGCGCCTGCCGTCCGCTGGTCTTTCCATGCGAAGAATAAGAATCGAGGTCATTTTCCAATGCTCGAAGCACTCAACGATTTCCTCTCGGGGAAACTCCTCATCGTGCTGATCGTCGGTCTCGGCGGTTACTTCACCATCCGCTCGCGGTTCGTCCAGTTCCGCCACTTCGGCCACATGTTCACCGTGTTCAAGGAATCGCTGCGTGGCCAGGCAGGCCAGCTGAGCTCCTTCCAGGCCCTGATGCTGAGCCTTGCCGGCCGGGTAGGCGCCGGTAACATCGCAGGTGTCGGCATCGCCGTGACCCTGGGTGGCCCGGGCGCCGTATTCTGGATGTGGGTCACAGCCCTGGTCGGCATGGCCAGCAGCTTCTTCGAATGCACCCTGGCCCAGGTCTACAAGCGCGCCGACGGCGATGGCCTGTACCGTGGCGGCCCGGCGTACTACATCCAGCATGGCCTGAAGTTCAAAGGCATGGCTGTGGTGTTCTCGATCCTGCTGCTGGTCACCTACGGCTTCGCCTTCATCGGCCTGCAGTCGTACACCGTGACCCACTCGCTGCAGAACGCCTTTGCCTTCGACCCACGTCACTCCGGCATCGTCCTGGCCGTGCTGCTGGCCATCACCTTCCTCGGCGGCATCAAGCGTATCGCCGCGGTGTCGGACCTGCTGGTACCGGTCAAGACCCTGGCGTACATCGGCGTGACCCTGTATGTGATCGGCACCCAGATCGAGCACGTGCCGGCCATGCTGGAAACCATCTTCAAGAGCGCCTTCGGCCTCGACCCGGCATTCGGCGGCCTGCTCGGCAGCGCCATCGCCATGGGCGTGAAGCGTGGCGTGTTCGCCAACGAAGCCGGCCTTGGCAGTGCGCCCAACGTCGCCGCCGTGGCGGCCGTGAAGCACCCGGGTGCCCAGGGCGTGGTCCAGGCTTTCAGCGTGTTCCTCGACACCTTCGTGATCTGCACCTGCACCGCGTTGCTGATCCTGCTGTCGGGCTTCTACACCCCAGGCTTCGAAGGGGATGGCATCGTCCTGACCCAGAACTCGCTGGCCGCCGTGGTCGGTGACTGGGGCCGCCTGTTCGTCAGCGTGGCGCTGTCGCTGTTCGTCTTTACCTGCATCCTCTACAACTACTACCTGGGCGAGAACAGCCTGCAGTTCCTCAGCCGCAACCGCGTGGTGCTGATGGTGTTCCGTGCCCTGGTGCTGGCGCTGGTGGTGTGGGGTTCGATGCAGGACCTGACGACCGTATTCGCCTTTGCCGACATCACCATGACCTGCCTGGCCTTCGTCAACCTGATTGCCCTGGCCATGCTGTTCAAGGTCGGCCTGCGCGTGATGCGCGACTACGATGACCAACGCAAGGCAGGCGTCGCCCAGCCCGTGTTCGACTCGGCCAAGTTCGCCGACCTGGACCTGGACCGCAATGCCTGGCCTGCCAATCCGCAGGTCGAAGCCGCCGTTGCCAACGCCGCCGGCCAACCCCAGCCACAACGCTGATACCCTGCCCTTCCCAGCCGCCCCGTCCGCGGGCGGCTGATTCCCCTCCGTTCACCGCTACGGATGCTCTCCATGCGTGCAGTCAAGAATCTTCTCGTCCTCTATACCGGAGGCACCATCGGCATGCTCGAAACCGCCGAAGGCCTGGCGCCGGCCGGTGGCTTCGATGCGCGCATGCGCGAACACTTTGCTCGGATGGCCGCTGCACCGCACGTGCAGTGGACGCTGCAGGAGCTGAACCCGCTGCTGGACAGCGCCAACATGCAACAGCACAACTGGCTGGCCATGCGCGATGCCATCGTCGCAGCGGTGGATGCGGGCCATGATGGCGTGCTGGTGCTACATGGCACCGACAGCCTGGCCTACAGTGCCGCGGCGCTGTCGTTCCTGCTGCTGGGCCTGCCGGTACCGGTGCTGCTGACCGGCTCGATGTTGCCGGCCGGGGCGCCGGGCAGCGATGCCTGGGACAACTTGTGCGGGGCATTGCGACAGTTCGAAAGCGGCCTGGAAGATGGCGTGCAGTTGTACTTCCACGGCCAGTTGCTGCATGGCTGCCGTGCGTCGAAGTTGCGTAGCGAAGCGTTCGACGCCTTTGCCGCGCTCGCGCGCCATCGGGAAGGCGAGCGGGCCAGCGAAGTGCCTGAGGCCTTGGGTTATCGCCAGCCGCGCCAGCCGGTCAATCTTGCCGTGATGCCGGTGTTTCCGGGCCTGCAGGCCGAGCACCTGCGTGGGGTGCTCGACACCGGCGTGCAAGGCTTGGTGCTGGAGTGCTATGGCAGCGGCACCGGGCCGTCGGACGACCAGGCGCTGCTCGATGTGCTGCGCGTCGCGCGCCAGCGCGGGGTGATGCTGGTTGCCATCAGCCAGTGCCCGGAGGGGGCGGTGGCGTTCGATACCTATGCGGCGGGCAATCGCCTTCGCGCTGCGGGTTTGGTCAGTGGCGGCGGGATGACCCGTGAGGCGGCGCTGGGCAAGTTGTTCGCGCTGCTCGGGGCCGGGTTGGATGTCGAGGCGGCAGAGCGGTGGTTTGCGCTGGATCTGTGTGGAGAGCGGGCCTGACGGGTGACGGCTCGGGCCTCATCGCCGGCAAGCCGGCGATGAGGCCCGCACGAAAGATGGCGGAAGGCAGCGGGAGTCGAACCTGCCCGGGAACGGCTGCCGTCCCCAACCGGGTTTGAAGCCCGGCCGCGCCACCGGGCGCGATTGCCTTCCTTGAACTCAGTGCCTGGCCTGCTGCTGGGCCAGGGCGCTGTCGGCGCGGATGTAACGCTGATCGGCCACCCTCCGGGTCAGGCCGATGCGGTCGAAGTATTCGAGAATCTGCACACTGCGCTTGCGACCGATGCCCAACATATCGCGAAACGCGGCAACCTGCACTACCGGCGTCTCGCGGGCTTGCCCAAGCAGCAGCTCTGCCATGCACTGTAGCGTCACTTCGGGGTAGAACAGGTCACGCACCACCTGGTGCACCAGGCCCAGGCGGGCCAGCTTGCGCAGCAAGAGACGCACATCGGCCTCCGCACACTTTTCTTCGTTGGCCAACGTCCTGACCCAGGGCGGATCGTAACGCCCCTCCAGCAATTTCGGCTGCAAACGCGCCCACAACGCGCTGTCGGCCTCGCTCAACTGAACCTTGTGATCGGGCAAGTGGAGCCACGGCCCACTACTGGCGACCGCACCCTCGTTGAGCAGCTCTTCCAGCAGACTGACGAACGCTGGGCGCTCCAGCGGTAAGGCAGCAAAGCGCCGCAACCGGTCACGGTCCGGGCCGAGCTGGTCCGGCTCCTGCTCGTGGAAACGCGCCAATTGCTCCAGGACCTGACGCTTGAGCGCCTGCCATTGGCTGTTGGCGAACAAGACCTGGCCCTGCCGTGTGGCCACCACCAACACGTCGTCCGGCAAATGCCAGGTCTCTCGCCGGCGATTGAACTGGCGCTCCAGGCGCTGCGGGTCGAGGCCGCCTGGTGCTCTGCCAAGCAATGCCGGCAATGCCTGCTCCAGATCGACGGCATCGCGCAGTACCTGCAATTGCTGCAAGCGTTCGTCACTGCGACGCTGCCGGCTTGGCGCAAACGGGTCGAGTACCTTGCCGCCACCCAGCGTTCGCTGCGCACGCTGATCGCGCAGCACCAGGCGGTCGCCATGTACTGCTTGCAGCGGCGCGTTGAGCAGCAACTGGGCAAACATGCGCTGGCCCGCCGCCAGCGATTCACCCTCGAGCAGGGCCACCCGGGCCGTCACGTCCTGGGTGCCGAGATGCACGTGCACGGCGCTGAAATGTTCAAAGGTGCGGGTCTCGCCCGGCAGCAGGGTAAATTCGATATCCACTCGGGTGCTCGGCGCATGCAGCCAGTCGGGGACCAGCCAGTCGCCACGGTGCACCTGCTCCGCGCTCAGGCGCTCGGCGACGATGTTCAGCGCCACCCGCTGGCCCGCCTCGGCCACCAACGCGGCCTGGTTCTGCGCGTGCAGGCCACGCACCCGCACGGCCTTGCCGGCCTTGCCCAGCAACAGGGTATCGCCGCTACTGACGCGCCCGGCCAGCGCCGTACCGGTCACCACCAGCCCGGCACCCGTCACGGCGAAGGCACGGTCGACGGCCAGGCGAAAACCGCCGCGCACGCTGCGCTGGCGCACGCGCACCTCGGCCTCCAGCAAGGCCCGGCGCAGCGCCTCGATGCCCTCGCCGGTAATGCTCGACAACGGGAACTGCCGCGACCCGGCATACGGCCCCGGCGCCAGCAGTTCGCTGACTTGCCTGTGCACCTGGGCCAGGCGCGCCGGCTCGACCCGGTCGCATTTGCTGATGGCCACCAGCGCCTGGGGAATGCCCAGCAGCTCGATGATCGCCAGGTGCTCGCGGGTCTGCGGCATCACGCCGTCATCCGCGGCCACCACCAGCAAGACCAGGTCGATGCCGTGCGCGCCCGCGAGCATGTTGTGGATAAATCGCTCGTGGCCTGGCACATCGATGAAACCGGTCAACGCCGCGCCCTCGGCCAGGGACGCATAACGGTAGCCCAGGTCGATGGTCATGCCGCGATCGCGTTCCTCCCGACGCTGGTCGCCGGCCTGGCCGGTAAGGGCCTGCAGCAGCGCGGTCTTGCCGTGGTCGATGTGCCCGGCCGTGCCAACGATCACTGCACAGGCCCCAACCGCAGGGCGGGCAGTTGCGCCAGCCATTGGGCTTCGTCGTCGAGCTGGCGCAGGTCGAGCCACAAGGCATCGTCGTCGATGCGCCCCAGCACCGGTACCGGCAGGTCGCGCAAGGCACGCTCCAGCACATGCAGGCTGCGCCCGCGCAGTTTCTTCGACACCTGCGGACGCAGGCACAGGGCTGCGCTCGGCAAGCGCGCCACCGGCTGACTGCCGCTGCCGATCATGCCGAGCGAGGCCTCGACGCTGACCGCCCATTGCTCGCCCAGATGGGCTTTCAGTTCGGGCGCCAGGCGTTCGGCCTGGGCCTGGATCTCGGCCTGGCTGCGCGTCAGCAGACGCAAGCTGGGCAAGCGCTCGGCCAGGCGATCGGGGTTGCGGTAGAGCGCCAGTACCGCCTCGAGTGCGGCGAGGGTGATCTTGTCGACGCGCAGGGCACGCTTGAGCGGATTCTTCTTGATTCTGGCAATCAGCTCCTTGCGCCCGACGATGATCCCGGCTTGCGGCCCACCCAGCAGTTTGTCGCCGCTGAAGGTGACGATATCTGCGCCATCGGCCAGGGCCTGGCGCACCGTCGGCTCGGCGGGCAGGCCCCAGCGCGTAAGGTCGAGCAGGCTGCCGCTGCCCAGGTCTTCGAGCAGCGGCAGGTGGTGCTGGTGAGCGATGCGTGCCAGCTCGGCGGTAGGCACTTGGGTAGTGAACCCCTGGATGCTGTAGTTGCTGCAGTGAACGCGCATCAGCAAGCCCGTGCGCGGGCCGATGGCCGCTTCGTAATCGCGGGCATGGGTGCGGTTGGTGGTGCCGATCTCGTGCAGCTTCACGCCGGCGCGGGCCATGATGTCGGGAATGCGGAAGGCGCCGCCGATCTCGATCAGTTCGCCACGGGAGATGACGCCCTCCTTGCGCGCGCCGAGGCTGTTGAGCGCCAGCAGCACGGCCGCGGCGTTGTTGTTGACCACAGTGACGGCCTCGGCGCCGGTCAGCTCGCGGATCAGGCCTTCGATCAGGTCGTCACGGTCGCCGCGCTTGCCGGTGGCCAGGTCGAACTCCAGGTTGAGCGGATAGCGGGCGGCGGTCTGCATGGCTTCGACGGCCTCCTCGGGCAGCAAGGCGCGACCGAGGTTGGTGTGCAGCACGGTGCCAGTGAGGTTGAACACCCGGCGGACCTGGCTGCGTTGCTGCTGGGCCAGGCGCTCGCCGGCACGGCCCAGAAGGACCTCGGCGGCCAGCTCGGCGGCGCTGAGTTGGCCAAGGTGGGCCGGCTCGCGCAGGTCATCGAGCAGTTGCCGCATGGCGGCCAGCACGGCATCGCGGCCGTGGCGGTCGATCAGCGGCTGGCAGGCCGGGTGACGCAGGAGGGTGTCGATGGAAGGCAGGCGTGGGGTGTCGCTGGCGGGGCTCGAAGACATGCAGTACTACCTTGGACGGGTCCGTTGTCTGTTCTGGCCCTATCGCTGGCAAGCCAGCTCCCACAGGTGCAGTACAAGGCTCGAAACCTGTGAGATACCTGTGGGAGCTGGCTTGCCAGCGATAGGGGCGACTCGATCTTGAGTGTAGACACTCACCCTGGCGCCAGCATGAGGTTCGGCGCCAGGCGATGGTACCCCTCCTCGTCCAGGCGGATATCCAGCGCCAGGCTGGCCAGATCGTCGGCCAGCGCCTCTGCCGCCGCATCGTTCTCCAGGTAACTCTGCTTGAGGTAAGTGTTGCACCCCGGACAGCATTCGGCCCGCAGGGGTGCCTTGCCCGGCGCATGGCGATCATCGTCGAGGCTGGTGTAGCGCAAATCCTTGCTCGACTCGCAATATACGCACTTGACCCGCACCACGTGCCACTCACAGGCGCACAGAGAGCAGGCCAGGTAACGCAGGCCGTTGTGCTTGCCGCGGTTGCGCACCACCCCGGCCATGGCCGGCGAGCCACAGGCGGGGCACTGCGCCAGGCTGTCGCCTGGCTTGAGCTCAGGGGCCGGCAGCGCCAGCAGCCAACTCGACCACGCCGCCTGCAGGGCAGCACCGATGAACGGCACCAACGCTGCCGGCACCGCATCGTATTGCCCGGCGAGCAAGGCGATACCCCAGCCCTTGCGTTGGTTGTCGCCGCTGTTTCGCAGCACGTGCAACGCCTCGCCCAGCGGGCCTGTGGTTTCCTCGCTGAAGTGACCGAGCAAGGCCTGCAACCAGACCAGCCATGACCCTTCACGCACCAGGCTGTCAGCGGCAAGCGGCGGCAGCCCATGACTTATGCACAGGCGCTGACGTTCCTCGGCCACAGGCAACCCACCAGGAGGGTTATCCACAAGCCGCTGCTGCACCCGGCACAGTCGTGCGACCAGCTTCAGGTACTGGCCCAGGGCATTGCCCTCGGCCAGATGCTCGAGGCGCGCGGCGCGCAGCTCGAACAGGTTGGCGGGCGGCAGGTGCAGGAACGGCGGCATTACCGCCGACGCTTCGATCTGCCCGGGTTCGAGTATCGTGCTCAAGCGTTCATCCTTCTTTGCGTCCTTCGGAGCGTGGCGGCTTGTCGCCCGTCACTTCGCGGTACCACAGCTCATGGTGCTTGCGCGCCCAGGGCCGGCTGACCCAGCCGTGCAGCATGGCGCCGATCGAGCCCTTGATCCAGATGCCGGCGTAGATGTGCACGATGATGCTGAGGATCAGCACGAACGCCGCCAGGGCGTGGAGCAAGGTGGCCAGGCGAATCACCCCGATTTCGAAGTAGAGGCTGAAATATGCACGCCAGATCACCACGCCGCTGATCAGCAGTACCAGCATGCACAGCAGCAGGGTCCAGAACAGCAGCTTCTGGCCGGCGTTGTACTTGCCGATCGGGGGTACGCCGTCTTCGCGATTCACCATCACCCGGTCGATGCGGCGCAACCACAAGCGGTCATTGGCGGTGATGAAGTTGGCGCGCCAGAAGCGCAGCACCAGGCCAAGGAAGAACACGAACATCGCCACGCCCAGGAACGGGTGCAGGATGCGCGTCCAGGGACCGCCCCCGAACAGATGGCTGAGCCAGAACAACGCGGGGTGGAACAGCGCCAGCCCCGACAGCCCGGCGAGGATGAACAGGATGGCGACGATCCAGTGGTTGCTCCGCTCGTTGGCGGTGTAGCGCAGGATTGGCTTCTTGTCGTTCATGGCCGCTGCTCCCCTTGCCCACCGGGGCGGTTGGGATCATAGACATGGACCGCCGGGTCCACCTGATGCACGCTGTCGTCCGGCGGCGTGGGGTGCTCGTCCTCCTCGACCCGCTGCGGGCCGACCCGCACGTAGTGGAAGAACCCGGCCAGCACCGCCGCGCCCATCGCCAGCAGCGCCAGCGGCTTGGTGAAGCCTTTCCACAGGCCCACCAGCGGGCTGATCACTGGCTGGTCCGGCAGGCCGGCGTACAGCCTGGGCGTATCGGCATGGTGCAGCACGTACATCACGTGGGTGCCACCGACCCCATCGGGATCGTACAGCCCGGCGTTGTCGAAACCGCGCGACTTGAGGTCGACGATGCGCTCGGCGGCGTGCACCTTCATCTCGTCCTTGCTGCCGAAGACGATCGCCCCGGTCGGGCAGGTCTTCACGCAGGCCGGCTCCAGGCCCACGCTCACGCGGTCGGAACACAGGGTGCACTTGTACGCCTTGTGGTCCTTCTGCGAGATGCGCGGGATGTTGAACGGGCAGCCGGTGATGCAGTAGCCGCAGCCGATGCAGTGGTCCTGGTTGAAGTCGACGATGCCGTTGGCGTGCTTGATGATCGCCCCCGGGCTCGGGCAGGCCTTCAGGCAACCCGGGTCGGCGCAGTGCATGCAGCCATCCTTGCGGATCAGCCACTCCAGGTTGCCGTCGTCACGCTCGTGCTCGGTGAAACGCATCAAGGTCCAGGTCTCGGCGGTGAGGTCCTGGGGGTTGTCGTAGGTGCCGTGGTTGTGGCCAACCTCGTCACGCAGTTCGTTCCACTCCGAACACGCCACCTGGCAGGCCTTGCAGCCGATGCACTTGGTGGTGTCGATCAGCTTGGCGACTTCCTGCTGCTGGCGTACCGAAGGCGGTACGGTGGTGGTGGCCGAGCGGGCGATGATGTCTTGGCTGGCCATCAGATTTTCTCCACTTTGACGAGGAACGACTTGGACTCCGGCGTCTGCGTGTTGCCATCACCCAGGAACGGCACCAGGGTGTTGGTCAGGTAGCCGTGCCGCGTCGCGCCGGTGAAGCCCCAGTGCAGGGGAATGCCGATCTGGTGCACGGTCTGGTTGTTGACCTGTAGCGGCCGAATCCGCTTGGTCACCACCGCCACCGCCTCGATATGCCCGCGCTTGCTCGACACCCGCACCCGGTCGCCGGCCTTGATGCCCTTCTCGTTGGCCAGCACCTCGCCGATCTCGACGAACTGCTCGGGCTGAATGATTGCGTTGAGGGGGCAGTGCTTGCTCCAGAAGTGGAAGTGTTCGGTCAGCCGGTACGTGGTCGCAGCATAGGGGAACTCGTCGTGGGTGCCGAGGGTGTCCCACACCGAATCGAAGATCCGCCCGGCCGGGTTGCTGGTGGCCTTCTTGTTCTGCGGATGCAACGGGTTGATGCCGATGGGCGTCTCGAACGGCTCGTAGTGCTCGGGGAACGGGCCTTCGGCCATTTTGTCGATGGCAAAGAAGCGCGCCACGCCCTCGGGGTTCATGATGAACGGGTTCATCCCGGCCTCGGGCGGCGAGTCGACCTTGAAGTCGGGCACGTCGGTGCCGGTCCAGGCCTTGCCGTTCCACCACACCAGGCGCTTCTTCTCCGGGTCCCATGGCTTGCCTTGCGGATCGCTGGAGGCACGGTTATAGAGGATGCGCCGGTTGGCCGGCCAGGCCCAGGCCCAGTTCTGCACTTGATGCATGCCGAACGGGTCGCTGTTGTCGCGGCGGGCCATCTGGTTGCCCTGCTCGGTCCAGCTGCCGGCGAAGATCCAGCAGCCCGACGCGGTGCTGCCGTCGTCCTTGAGTTGGCCGAAGCCTGCCAGTTGCTGCCCTGCCTTGATGACAGCGCCAGTCGGGTCGGTGACGTCAGCTACCGCCCAGCCGTTCATCTCCTTGGCCAGCTCTTCCGGGGAAGGCTCATCCGCGATCTTGTACGGCCAGTGGATGTTCATGATGGCATCCGGATATGCCCCACCTTCGGCCTGGTAACGGTGACGCAGGCGCAGGAACAGCTCGCTCATGATCTGCACGTCGGTGCGGGTTTCACCCGGGCCGTCGGCGCCCTTCCAGTGCCACTGCAGCCAGCGGCTGCTGTTGACCAGCGAGCCATCCTCCTCGGCAAAACAGGTGGTGGGCAGGCGGATCACCTCGGTCTGGATGTTGGCCGTGTCGACATCGTTGAACTTCCCGGCATTGCGCCAGAACTCCGAGGTCTCGGTGGCCAGCGGGTCCATGATCACCAGCCACTTGAGCTTGCCCAGCGCCGCAGTGACGCGGTTCTTGTCCGGTAGCGCGGCGATCGGGTTGAAGCCTTGGCACATGTAGCCGTTGACCTTGCCCTGGCTCATCATCTCGAACATGCGCAGCACATCGTAGGCCGGCACGTCGAGCTTGGGCAGCCAGTCGTAGCCCCAGTTGTTTTCCGCCGTGGCATTGGCGCCATACCAGGCCTTCATCAGGCTGACGTGGAACTTGCCGTAGTTCTGCCAGTAGGACAGTTGCCCCGGGCGTAGCGGCTTGGAGGCGCGCTTGTCGATGTAGGTGGCGTAGTCCTGCTCGGCATCGCCGGCCAGGGTCAGGTAACCCGGCAGCGAGTTCGACAGCAGGCCCAGGTCGGTCAGGCCCTGGATGTTGGAGTGCCCGCGCAGGGCGTTGACGCCACCACCTGGCATGCCGACGTTGCCCAGCAGCAACTGCACCATCGCCGCGCTGCGGATGATCTGCGCGCCGATCGAGTGCTGCGTCCAGCCCAGCGCATAGAGGATCGTCATGGTCTTGCCCGGTGCCGAGCAGGTGGCGATCTCTTCCCAGATCTTGAGCATGGCGTCCTGCGGCATGCCGCAGGTCATGCTGGCGATTTCCGGGGTGTAGCGGCTGTAATGCTGTTTCATCAGCTGGAACACGCAGCGTGGGTGCTGCAGGCTCGGGTCGACCTTGGCGAAACCGTCCTCGCCCAGCTCGTAGCCCCAGCCGGACTTGTCGGCATACACGCGCTTGGCCTCGTCGTAGCCGCTGAACAGCCCGTCCTCGAAGCCATAGTTCTCTTTGACGATGAACGACACGTCGGTGTAGTTGCGCACGTAGTCGTGCTGGATCTTGTCGTTGCTCAGCAGGTAGTTGATCAGCCCGCCCATGAAGGCGATGTCGGTACCGGTACGGATCGGCGCGTAGTAGTCCGCCACCGAAGCGGTACGGGTGAACCGCGGGTCGACCACGATCAGCCGCGCCTTGTTGTGCGCCTTGGCCTCGGTCACCCACTTGAAGCCGCACGGGTGCGCTTCTGCTGCGTTGCCGCCCATCACCAGGACGAGGTTCGCGTTGGCGATATCGGACCAGTGATTGGTCATGGCGCCACGGCCATACGTCGGGGCAAGACTTGCCACCGTCGGGCCATGTCAGACACGTGCCTGGTTATCGAACCCCAGCATGCCGGTTGCGCGAATGACCTTGTGGGTCAGGTAGCCCGCCTC
This sequence comes from Pseudomonas plecoglossicida NBRC 103162 = DSM 15088, assembly GCF_000730665.1. Taxonomy (GTDB): domain Bacteria; phylum Pseudomonadota; class Gammaproteobacteria; order Pseudomonadales; family Pseudomonadaceae; genus Aquipseudomonas; species Aquipseudomonas plecoglossicida. The sequence continues at coordinate 873 of NZ_BBIV01000020.1, read as the reverse complement.
GCTGGAGGCGGCGGAAGCAGCGAGGAAACCGGTGGTGAGCCAGCGGTTGACGGTCTGCCCCTGGGCGTTCTTCTCGATGAAGTTGGCGTCGCGGTCCTGCTTCATCAGGTCGGCGATGCGGTCGAGCGCCTCGCCCCATTCGACCCGCACCCACTCCTTGCTGCCCGGCTTGCGCATCTCGGGGTACTGCAGGCGGCTTGGGCTGTGGATAAAGTCGAGCAGGCCGGCGCCTTTCGGGCAGAGGGTGCCGCGGTTGACCGGATGGTCGGCGTCGCCTTCGATATGGATGATGTTCTGTTTGACGTTCTTGCCCGCATCGCCCTGGCTGTACATGATCAGGCCGCAGCCGACCGAGCAGTAGGGGCAGGTGTTGCGGGTTTCTTTGGTGTGCGCCAGCTTGAAGTGACGCACCTGCTCGGCGAACGCGGGCGTTGGGGACATGCCCAACGCTGCCAGGCTCGAGCCTCCAAGGCCAACGGCGGCGACCTTGAAGAACTGCCGACGGTTGAGGTCCATCGTGCACTCCTGATCAGGTGGTGGACGCACGGAACATGGCCGGCGCCTATTGCGTAGTCACGGGGGCGGTTTTTTGATGGCCGCCAATAGGTAAGACTAGTCAAGAATCGAGAAGGTGCGATGACATGGGTCATGGGCTTGAGGTTTGTAGTGGTGCGCTGGGTCAGCGATTGAAATTTAGGGTGGTGCGTAAATCGAGCGCCGCCCGCGCGGCGCATCGCGAGCTGCGCTCGCTCCTACGTTGTTTTTGGCCAATCATGCCTGGGGATTCGCGCGCGAACGCCTTAGTGCTCACCTCGATATCGCGTCGTGCAAACAAGGCGGTCGCGCGCGCCTGTCATAGGCGTTACTCGCCCG
>NZ_BBIV01000021.1 GCF_000730665.1 Pseudomonas plecoglossicida NBRC 103162 = DSM 15088 | reverse complement strand
TTACCTGCCCCTGACCTGCGGCGCCAGCGTGGTGCTGGTGGACCGTGATACGGCGCGCGATCCGGAGCGCCTGTGGGCGCAGATCGAGCAGCAGCAGGTCACCGCGATCCAGGCCACTCCGTCGACCTGGCGCATGCTGGCCGACCATCCACGCCTGCCGGCGCTGGCCGGGCGCCAGGTGCTGTGTGGCGGTGAAGCGCTGCCGACGGACCTCGCCGAGCGCCTGATCGCCGTGGCCGGTGGCCTGTGGAACCTCTATGGCCCGACCGAAACCTCGGTGTGGTCGGCCCGCTGCCACCTGCAAGGCCAGCAGCCGGTGATGCTGGGCGAAGCCCTGGCCCACACGGCATTGCATGTGCTGGACGACGACCTCGAGCCGCTGCCGCTGGGTGTGGCGGGCGAGCTGTACATCGGCGGTGAAGGCCTGGCCCGTGGTTACCACGAGCGCCCAGGCCTGACCGCCGAGCGATTCGTGGCCGACCCGTTCGGCAGCGGTCAGCGCCTGTACCGTACCGGCGACCTGGTGCGCCGCCGCGCCGATGGTGCACTGGAATACCTGGGTCGCATCGACCAGCAGGTGAAGATCCGCGGTTTCCGTATCGAACTGGGGGAAATCGAAGCCTGCCTGCTGGCCGCGCCGGGTGTGCGCGAAGCCGCCGTGGTGGCGCGCCACGGGCAGCTGGTGGGCTATGTGGTGGCCGACGACGAGGCGCTGCTGGCGCCCCTGCGCGAGCGCCTGCAGGCGCAGCTGCCGGACTACATGGTGCCGGCGCGGCTGATGCGCCTGGAGCGCATGCCGCTGACGCCGAACCGCAAGCTCGACCGCAAGGCACTGCCTGAGCCGCAGCTGCAAGTACGCGTACGCGAGCACGTGGCGCCGCAGGGCGATGTGGAATGCACCCTGGCCGCGATCTGGCAACAGGTGCTGAACCTGCCGCAGGTAGGTGCCGAGGACAACTTCTTCGAGCTGGGCGGTGACTCCATCGTCTCGGTGCAAGTGGTTGCCCGCGCCCGTGAAGCGGGCCTGGCACTGACCCCGCGTGACCTGTTCATGCATCAGAGCGTGCGCGCCCTGGCTGCCCAGGCGCAGCCGCTGGAGCAAGACACCGCGTTGTCCGTGACCCGTCTGGACCTCACCACCCTGAGCGAAACCGAACGCGCTGCACTGCCGGCCGCGCTGGACGCGGTGGAAGACATCATGCCGTTGTCACCGATGCAACAAGGCATGCTGTTCCACGCGCTGGACAGTGGCACCGACCTGTACGTCAACCAGTTGGATGTAGTGATCGACGGCCTGGACGCACCGCGCTTCATCGCCGCCTGGAACGAAGTCAGCGGGTGCCACGACAGCCTGCGCGCCAGCTTCGTCTGGCAAGGCTTTGCCGATGCCATGCAGGTGATCCAGCGCAGCGTCAGCCTGCCGGTGGAACAGCTTGACTGGCAAGGCCGCACGCCCACCCCCGAACAGGCCGAGGCGGTCGCTCGCGAGCAGCGCGAGCGTGGCTTCGACCTGGCCCAGGCGCCATTGCAGCGGTTGCTGTTCGTGCAACTGGGCCCGCGTCGCTACCGGCTGGTGTGGACCTACCACCACTTGCTGCTGGACGGCTGGAGCTTGTCGCTGCTGATCGGGCAGGTGCTGCGTCGCTACCTGGGCCAGCCACTGCCGGCCCCGGGCCGCTACCGCGACTACCTTGACTGGCTGCAGACCCGCGACCCGCTGGTCAGCGAGCGATTCTGGCGTGAGCGCCTGCAAGCGCTGGAAGAGCCCACCTTCCTCGCCCAGGCACTGACCGGCGAGCGTGGCGAGTCAGGCCACCAGGCGATCTACAGCCACCTGGACGCGGTGCGCAGCGAGCGCCTGAAACAGTTCGCCCGCAGCCAGCGTGTCACCCTCAACACCTTGGTGCAGGCGGCCTGGTTGCTGTTGCTGCAACGCTACACCGGCCAGCGCTGCGTGGCCTTCGGTGCCACCGTGTCGGGCCGCCCGGCAGAGCTGCCGGGGGCGCAGGACACCCTGGGCCTGTTCATCAACACCTTGCCGATCGTCCAGGCGCCACGCCCCGAGCAGCAGCTGGGCGAGTGGCTGCAGGAACTGCAGGCCTACAACCTGACAGCCCGGGAGCACGAGCACACGCCACTGAGCCAGGTGCAGCGCTGGGCCGGCCGCGGCGGACAGGCGCTGTTCGACAGCATCGTGGTGTTCGAGAACCAGCCGGTGGACAGCCTGCTCAGCGAGTGGGACGACGGTGAGCTGCAGTTCGAAACCGTGCGTGGCCATGGCGTGACCAACTACGCCATGGACCTCATGGTCACCCTCGGTGACACCTTGGAAATCGAGTACATGTTCCTGCGCCAGCACTTCAACCTGGCCGAGGTAGAGGGTATACGCGGCCATCTCGAACAATTGCTCGAAGGCTTCTGCGATGGCGCCGACCGCCCGTTGGGTGCGCTGGCCATGCTCGGTGAGGACGAACTGCAGGCGCGGGCCGAAGCCAATCGCCTGCCGGCCCGACGCAACCTGCCAATGGTGACCCAGGGCATCGCCGAATGGGCACGCCGCAGCCCTGACTGGGACGCCGTGCTGTGCGGCGAGCAGCGGCTGAGCTTCGCCGCGCTGGAGGCCAGGGCCAACCGCCTGGCGCACTGGCTGCGCGCACAAGGGGCGGGGCCGGAAACGGTGGTGGGCGTGGCGCTGCCGCGCTCTACCGACTGGCCGGTTGCGCTGCTGGCGGTGCTCAAGTGCGGCGCCGCCTATCTGCCGCTGGACACCCGCCACCCGGTGGAGCGCCTTGCGTTCATCATGCGCGATTCGGGCATGCACCTGCTGCTGGCCCATTCCAGCCTGAAGGAGCAGTTGCCGGCACTGGCCGACGTGGCCCGCGCCGACCTCGACAGCCTGCTGCTGGATGACCTGCCGGCCACGGCCCCTGCCGTAGCGCTGCATGCCGACAGCCTGGCCTACCTGATCTACACCTCCGGCTCCACCGGCCAGCCCAAAGCCGTGGCCGTGGCCCACGGCCCGCTGGCCATGCACTGCGAGGCGATCGGCGAGCGCTACGGCATGAGCCCGTCGGACCGCGAGCTGCACTTCATGTCGTTTGCCTTCGACGGCGCCCATGAGCGCTGGCTGGTGCCGCTGCTGTTCGGCGGCAGCGTGCTGGTGCGCGACGACGAACTGTGGACCCCGGAACAGACCCTGGCCGCCATGGCCCGCCACGGCGTCACCGTGGCGGCGTTCCCACCGGCCTACTTGCAAGCCCTGGCCAGCCAGGCCGAGGCCGACGGCACGGCGCCACCGGTGCGGGTCTACTGCTTCGGTGGCGACGCGGTGCCGGATGCAGCCTTCGAGCGTGCCCGCGCAGCCTTGCGCCCGCGGGCGATCATCAATGGCTATGGGCCGACCGAAACAGTGATCACGCCGCTGCTGTGGAAGGCCGAGGGCGATACCGTCTGCGGCGCCGCCTACGCTCCCATCGGCGAGCGCGTCGGTGCGCGCACCTTGCACGTGCTGGATGTCGAGCTCAACCCGGTGCCCGAAGGGGTGGCGGGCGAGCTCTACATCGGCGGTGAAGGCCTGGCCCGCGGTTACCATGGCCGCCCGGGCCTGACGGCCGAGCGCTTCGTCGCCGACCCGTTCAGCACGGGTGGGCGGCTGTATCGCACCGGCGACCTGGTACGTCGCCGCGCCGATGGCACGTTCGACTACCTCGGCCGCCTCGACCACCAGGTCAAGGTACGCGGCTTCCGGATCGAGCTGGGTGAGATCGAAGCACGCCTGCGCGAGCAACCGGACGTACACAGCGCGGTGGTGGTGGCCCGCGACAGCCAGGGTGGCAAGCAACTGGTGGCCTATGTGGCTGCCGTGGCCAGCGACACGCTGGCCGAGTCGTTGCGCCAGCGCCTGCGTGCGTGCTTGCCCGACTACATGGTGCCGGCCCACGTGGTGGTCCTGGAGGCACTGCCGCTGAACGCCAACGGCAAGGTCGACCGGCTGGCCCTGCCGGCACCGGTGATCGGCCAGGAAAGCACCTTCGTCGCCCCGCGAACCGAAGAGGAGCAGGTACTGGCTGGTATCTGGCAAGCGGTGCTGGGTGTCGAGCGGGTCGGGGTCGAGGATAACTTCTTCGAGCTGGGCGGCGACTCGATCCTCAGCCTGCAAGTGGTGTCGAGGGTGCGCAACCACCCAGGGTTGCAGCGGGAAATCCGCTTGCGCGACCTGATGCGCCGGCCGACGATCGCGCAGTTGCTCGAGGCCGAGCAGGTTGCGGTCGCGCCGGTGGCCGAGGTGGTACTGCCCGAGGGTGAGCTGTTCAACCTGCTGCCGATCCAGCAATGGCTGTTCGAGGTGCCGATGCCGGAGCGCGGACACTTCAACCAGGCGCTGTTGCTGGATGTGCTGCAACCGCTACAGCACGACGCGCTGCAACAGGCCGTGCAGCAACTGCTGGTGCGCCACGAGGCACTGCGCCTGCGCTTCGTCGAAGGCGCGAGCGGCTGGGCGCAGCGCTACGCCAGCCTCGAGGAGGCCGCCCAGGTACCGGTGTTGTGGCAGGAGCAATTGGCCGACAGCGCCGCGATGGAGGCTGCGATCCAACGCGCCCAGCGCAGCCTCGAGCTGACCCGGGGGCCGCTGTTGCGGGTGCTGCATGCACGCCTGGCCCAGGGCGGTGAGCGGCTGCTGCTGGTGGTACACCACCTCGCAGTGGACGGGGTGTCGTGGCAGGTACTGCTCGAGGACCTGCTGGCGGCCTACCAGGCCGCAAGCAGCGGCCAATCGGCCCAGTTGCCGATAGCGTCCAGTCGCTACCGCGATTGGGCCCAACGCCTGCAACAGCTGGCGCGCAGCCCAGAGGGCGAAGCCGAGCTGGGCTATTGGCAGCAGCAACTGGGCGGCGATGTGCCGGCCGAGCTGCCCGTGGACAACCCGCGCGGGCGCAACCTGGTGGGCACTCGGGCCGAGGCGCACATGCAGCTGGACGCCGAGGCGACCCAGCGCTTGCTCAAGGCCGCGCCAGCGGCCCTGCAGGTGCAGATCAACGACTTGCTGCTGACGGCGCTGTCGCGGGCCGTGTGCCGCTGGAGCCAGGCCGGTTCCATGCTGGTGCAGCTTGAGGGTCACGGCCGCGAAGACCTGTACGACGCGCTGGACTTGAGCCGCACCGTGGGCTGGTTCACCAGCCTGTTCCCGTTGCACCTGCAGCCGGGCAGCGGTACGCCGGGCGAGTCGTTGCGGGCAGTGCGCGAGCAACTGGCGCGGGTGCCAGGGCGCGGCCTGGGCTATGGCGTGCTGCGCTACCTGGGCCGCAGCGAGGTGCGCGAAGCCCTGGCAGGCCTTGCCCAGCCGCGTATTACCTTCAACTACCTGGGGCAACTGGACCAGAGGGCCGACGGCCAGGCGTTGTTTGCTGCCGCCCCCGAAAGCCTGGGCGACTTCCACAGCCCATCGGCACCGCTGGCCAACTGGCTGGAAATCATCGGCCAGGTCGAGGACAGCCAGTTGCGCATGCGCTGCATCTACAGCCGCAAGCGCTACCGTGCGGAAACCGTGCAAGGCCTGATGGATGCCTTCCAGGCCCAGTTGCACGAACTGATCAACCTGTGCGAGCGGCCGGCATGAGCCGCTCGCTCACCCTTCAAGGACTTACAAGCATGTCACTGCACCCTGAGTTGAGCGCGTTCCTGGACCTGGTGGAGGAGGGCCGGCTTGCCGGCCGCCCGCCGCTGCATGCGCTGACGCCCGAGGCGGCCCGCGTGGAATTCGAGCAGGCCTCCAGTGGCCTGGTGTGGGCCTGGCCGCAGCAGGTGGAGCGCCGCGAACTGAGCGCCCGCAGCCGCGACGGTGCGGCGTTGGGTATGCGCCTGTACCTGCCGCAACAGGTCAATGATGGGCCGTGGCCGGTGCTGTTGTATTTCCACGGTGGCGGCTACGTGGTCGGCAGCCTGGATTCCCACGACGGTATCTGCGCCGAGCTGGCCTGGCGCACGCCCTGCGCGGTAGTGGCGGTGGACTACCGGCGGGCGCCGGAGCACCGCTTCCCGACCGCCGTGCACGATGCCGAGGATGCCCTGGCCTGGCTGCTGGCCGAAGGCCCGGCCCAAGGGTTGGATGTGGGGCGGCTGGCGGTGGGCGGCGACAGCGCCGGCGCCACCTTGGCCACGGTGCTGGCGATCCAGGCGGCGAGGGCGGGGGCGCCGCAGATTCGACTGCAGCTGTTGTGCTACCCCAGCACCGATGCTTCGCGCACCACGGTGTCCAACGCGCTGTTCGACGAGGGCTACCTGCTGGAGAGTGCGACGCTGGAGTGGTTCTACAGCCAGTACCAACGCACCCCGGATGACCGCCTGGACTGGCGTTTCTCGCCGTTGCTGTGCGACGACCTGCAAGGCGTGGCGCCGGCGTTCGTGGCGTTGGCCCAGTACGACCCGCTGCTGGATGAGGGCCAGGCCTATGCCGAACGTCTGGATCAGGCGGGGGTAGCGGTGACCTGCCGGCGTTATGCGGCGACCCACGACCTGTTGCGCATGGGGGCAGTGATGCCGGGGATTGATCAGGTGTATGCGCAGTTGGCGCAGAGCCTGGGAGAGGCGTTGCGCGATTGAGCCTGGGCAGGTAATGGCGGGGTCGCTGGGCGAGGGCTGGCAAGCAGCCCTCGCGCCTGTGCTTCAGCCCGCCAGCAACGGCCCGAAATCACTGCGCTCGAGCAGCATCAGCGCGGCGCGCTTGTGGGGGAAGTCGAACTCTTTCTGCTTGGAGAACCCCACCGACTCCATGTAACCGATCATCTTCGCGTTGTCCGCGCGGGGTTCGGCCACCACCCGGGTGGTGCGCGGCTCGTCCAGCAGCAGCCAACTGACCAGCGAGCGCAGCCAGCAATCGACCTTGGCAGGCCCGCGATGATGCTCCTCGCCCACCAGCATGTGGATGCCGCGGTCGAATTCGCCTGCCGGGTAGAACGGCGCGATGCGGTCGTCCTGGGCCCAGTACACCTCGTAGTAGGCGAACGGCTCGTCGTCGAAGCAACCGATCACACTGAAGATGTGCGGTGTGTCGGCGACTTTCTGCAGGTACTCGCGATGTTTCTCGAGGCTGCCTGTTTCCTCCCAGAAGTGAGCCACCCGGGGGCTGTTCTGCCAGCGGTTGAAGCGCTGCAGGTCCGCTTCGATGTCGAGGGTGCGCAGCGAGAACCACGCGCCCACCTGCTCGTCGAAGCGCCGATACAACTCGCCTTTGGGCTTGCTCCGGGGTTGCGCCGGGTGAAGCTGGCCGGTGCTCAGGTTCATGCAGCGGTCTCCTTCAGGCCTTGGTGCTCGGCGCGCTGTTCGGCGGTTTCGGCGTGCGCCAGCAGGGCTTCGGAGATTTCCCAGGCACGTGCTGGCAACACCGACAGCAGGGTGTCGCTCAAGCCGTGATTGGCCTCCGAGAAGCCTTGCACGAACACGCCGGCCTTGAGTGCCGGGGTGGCGCGCACGCGGTAGCTGCGCTCGACATCGAAGTCGCCCAGGTAGTCGGCCAGAGGGGCCAGCAGTGCTTTGTGCGACTTGCGCTCGTAGCCGGTGGCGAGGATCACCGCGTCGTAGTGGTGCGCCTCTTCCTGGCCGGTGGCGATATCGCGCAGATGCAGGCGCACCCCGTGTTCCTGGCTGCTGGCATTGAGCACCTGGGTGCGACACCGGAAGGCATGGCGCTGTTTGCCGGAGACTTTCTGGCGGTAGAAGATGCCGTAGATCTGCTCGATCAGGTTGAGGTCCACCACCGAGTAGTTGGTGTTGTGGAACTCGTTGATCAGCCGTTCGCGCTCGGTTTCGGGCTGGTCGAAGAACAGGTGGGTGTTTTCCGGGGCGAAGATCTGGTTGACGAACGGGCTGTCGTCCGCTGGCTTGAGGACCTCGCTGCGCAGCACCAGGTCGACGCGTACGTTCGGGAAGCTGTCGTTGAGGTCGATGAAGGCCTCGGCGGCGCTTTGTCCACCCCCGACCACGGCGATGCGCATCGGCTCCCCGCGTGCGCAGCGCTGCTGGTTGATGCGGCTCAAGTACTGGGAGTGGTGAAACACGCGGGTGTCGTCGCGCAGGCCCTTGAACACCGTGGGGATGCGCGGCGTACCACCGGTGCCGACCACCACCGAGCGCGTGCGCCGGCGATGCTCGCGGCCGTGGCTGTCGACCGAGATCACGTCCAGCAGCTCGATGTCGCCGCCACCGGTGTTGACCGGCTCGATACGCTCGACGCGTTCGCCATACTGGCACTGGTCGCTGAAGTGCGTGGCTACCCAGCGCAGGTAGTCGCTGTATTCCATGCGGCAGGGGTAGAAGGTCCCAAGGTTGATGAAGTCGATCAGGCGACCATGCTGCTGCAGGTAGTTGACGAAGCTGTAGCGGCTGGTGGCGTTGCGCAGGGTCACCAGGTCCTTGAGGAAGGAAATCTGCAGTTCGCTCTGGCTGACCAGGGTGTCGCCGTGCCAGTGGTAGTCGGTCTGACGGTCGAGGAACAGGCTGCTGGCCCGGCGTGCGCCGTTCTCGGCCTGCTCCTCGAGGGCGATGGCCAGGGCCAGGTTGGATGGGCCGAAGCCGACGCCGATGACGTCGAAGGGCTTGGTGCTGGGCATGCGCGAATCCTCCTTTGATGGGTTGCCCTGGGCCGCCGGTGGAGGCGATGCAGGAGCGTTCATCTGGGTTGACGAATGAGCCGGCGGTATGTTCAGCAATGGATGCAGGGCTGATTCTCAAAAACGCGAAATTGGGGCATCGGGCCACCACCGGGCATTGACATGGAGTAAGCTAAGGCAAATTTCTTCACCGCCAACCGCACATGCCAACCCCTCCCCAAGCTCCGAAGAAAGCTCCGAAGAAAGCCCCGAAGACACCCGTCGAGATGGCTGCCGACTGGTGTGTGCGCCTGCATTTCGATGAGTGCACCGATGCCGACCGCAGCGAGTTCCTGCGCTGGTACGACGCCGATCCGCTGCACGCCGAGGAATACCTGAAGATGTGCCGGGTGTGGCAGGTCAGCGAGCAGTTGCCAGCGCGTGCCGTCACGCCGGTGGCGTTGCCTGCTCGCAAACGCCGGCCGACTGCCTGGCTGGCACGCGCCGCAGTGTTGCTGCTGGCCGCGGGAGGCACCTGGGCCGCAGGCTGGTCGCTGGGCGTGTTGCCGGGCAGCGTGCGTTACTACATGGCCGAGCAAAGCCAGCGCCAGGTCCAGTTGCCGGACCACAGCGAGGTGGAACTCAACCGTCGCACCGGCCTGCTGTACCTGGGTTATCGCGACCAGCGCCAGGTGCTGCTGCAGGATGGCGAGGCCTACTTTGCCGTGCACCGCGACCTCGACAAGCCCTTCGTGATCAGCACCGACAATGCCCGCGTGCGGGTCACGGGCACGCATTTCAACGTTTGGACCGCCCCGATGCAGACCACCGTCACCGTCTCCGAGGGCACTGTGCTGGTGACCCGCAACGACGGCGGCGAGGGGCGCAACCAGGGGGCCGAGCTGACCGCCGGCATGCAGGCAGTGGTGCGCCATGGGCGCATGCTGCAACTGGGCCGCACCGACCCGGCCTGGGCCCAGGCCTGGCGCAATGGCAAGCTGATGCTCAATGACATCAACTTGCGCGACGCCCTACCGCAGATCAACCGCTACCTCGATGTGCCACTGCAACTGGACGCCAGCAGCGTGGCCGGCGAACTGCGTTTTGGCGGCATCTACGATACCCGCGACCTGAGCCAGCTGGTCAATGCCCTGCCACGGGTGCTGCCGGTCAAGCTGCGCCGGGGTGATGGCGTGATCATGATTTCCTCGCGTTGACCGCAAAATCTGAAAATGTGCTGAACAAACAAAAGCCTCATTCGTCATTCGGGCAAGACCTGTCTGGAACCCGCGACGATGAGCACTCCCCGAAAGTCCAACCTGCATGAACTGACCCAGGTGCTGCGCCCGTTCTGGCCGCTGCTGCTGGTCTCCACCGTGCTGGGCATCCTCGGCGGCCTGAGCATCACCGGGCTGCTGGCTACCATCAACCACGCCCTGCACGCCGAAGGCGGTGCCAGCCGTGGCGTGCTGCTGGGCTTTGCCGGGTTGTGCCTGCTGGCGCTACTGGGGTCGGTGATCTCGGACATCGGCACCAACTACGTCGGCCAACATGTGATCGCGCGTCTGCGCAAGTCGCTGGGCCTGAAGATTCTCAGCGCACCGATCGACCAGTTGGAGCGCTACCGTAGCCACCGGCTGATTCCGGTACTGACCCACGACGTCGACACCATCAGCGATTTCGCCTTCGCCTTCGCGCCGCTGGCGGTATCTGCCAGCGTGACCCTCGGTTGCCTGGTGTACCTGGTGCAACTGTCTCCGGCGATGTTCCTGACCACCACCCTGGCCATCCTGTTGGGCTCGGTGGCGCAGTACTATGCCCGGTCCCGGGGTATCAAGGGCTTCTTCGAAGCCCGCGACCTGGAAGACGACTTGCAGAAGCACTACCGCTCCATCGCCGAAGGTGCCAAGGAGCTGCGCATCAACCGCCCGCGCCGTCTGCGCCTGCTGGGCGAGAGCATCGAGGGCACTGCCGATGCCATCTGCAAGAAGCAGGTCAACTCGATCAACCAGTTCGTCGTGGCCAAGGGGGTCGGCTCGACCCTGTTCTTCATCGTCATTGGTGTGGCACTGGCCTTCCAGGCTTTCTGGCCGAGCACCAGCACCGCCACGCTCAGTGGTTTCATTCTGGTGCTGCTGTACATGAAAGGCCCGCTGGAACACCTGCTGGGCACGCTGCCGAACATCGGTCGGGCACAAGTGGCGTTTCGCCGGGTGGCCGAGCTTTCCGAGCAGTTCACCTCACCCGAACCCTGCCTGCGCGAGGCCAAGGACACACCTGCACCGACCGCCATCGACAGCATTGAACTGCGCGACGTGCATTACCAGTACGCCACCGACGACGGCAGCCAAGGATTTGCCATCGGCCCTGTGAACCTGTCGCTGCGCAAGGGCGAGATCGTGTTCATCGTCGGCGAGAACGGCGGTGGCAAGACCACCCTGATCAAGCTGCTGTTGGGCCTGTACGTGCCGCAGCGCGGCAGCGTGCTGCTGGATGGCGCCCCGGTCGGCGAGCAGCAACGCGACGATTACCGCCAGCTGTTCACCACCGTGCTGTCGGACTTCTTCCTGTTCGAAGACCTTGTGCAGGCCGGCGGCGAGGTGCCGGCCGATGCCATGGGCTACCTGGAACGCCTGGAGATCGCGCACAAGGTGAGCATCGAGGATGGGCGTTTCTCCACCCTCGACCTGTCGACCGGCCAGCGCAAGCGCCTGGCGCTGCTGCAGGCCTGGACCGAGGGGCGCCCTGTGCTGGTGTTCGACGAGTGGGCCGCTGACCAGGACCCCACCTTCCGCCGCATCTTCTACACCGAGCTGCTGCCTGACCTGCAGCGCTTGGGCAAGACCATCGTGGTGATCTCCCACGACGACCGCTACTTCGATGCCGCCGACACGCTGCTGCGCATCGAGCAGGGCAGGCTCGTGCGCCAGCCGGTCGGCGCTGCCGAGTCCGAGCTGACGTGAGCCCGGCGCTGTTCGCGCGCCTGCCTGCCCAGATGCAGCCGCTGGCGGCTCGCTGGCGCAGGCTGCCACACAGCGACGCACCGTCGCTGAGCGGCTGGCTGGAACCTGAGTTGCTGCGCGGCGCCTTGGCGCGCTATGCCCGCAACTGGCCACAGGCTGATCCACGCGCGGTCGCCTCGCAATGGCACCAGGAGGGCTGTGCGCTGGTGCTGCCGGCGTTGCTGCTGGGCGGCCTTTTCGATGTCGAACCACCGACCCTGGACCCAGCCCGGTTGCGCATGACAATCGACCCCCAGGGTGCACCGACCGAGCTGCACCTGCCACTGCTCACGGGAGAAGCGCCCGCCGAACGAAGTGGCGCGCGCCTGCTGGAACGGCTGCACGAACAGCTGCTGCATCCGCAGGTCAGCCGCTTCGCCGCCTACACCGGGCTGGCCCCGCGGCTGCTGTGGGGCAACGTGGCGCTATGCATCGACTGGGGGCTGGAGATGGCCCAGGCCAACCTGCCCGACCGCGCGCTTGGGGAAGCACGCGAGCATGTTCGCGACAGCCGTCGGCAGGATGCGTGCTCAGCCATGCGTGCAGCCCTGCGGCGCGATGCTGGCGGGGTCATGCGGCGCGTCTGTTGCCTGCGTGAGCGCCTACCGTTGCAGCGCTGCGGGGTCTGCCCGCTGGCCAGGCGCCAGAACCGAATCAACATGCCAACATAACCATAATCATCAGGAGTATCATGAGCGCCTTCTCGTTGAATCTACCGGCACACCGGCTGCGCCGGTGCATCGCCGCCGCCACCTTGGGCCTGGCCATCGTCGCCGCGCTGCCGGTCCAGGCCGAGCCCGTGCGCATCGACATCCCGGCCAAACCGCTGGCCTCGGCGCTGAACGATCTTGGCAACCAGGCCAACCTGCAGATCATCTACAGCCAGGACACCGTGTCGGGCCTGCGCAGCCGCGGCGTGTCGGGGCAGATGGAGCCGGCGGAGGCCCTGCGCCAACTGCTGCAGGGCACTTCGATCGCCTACAGCATCGAAGGCAACCACGTGACCTTGCAGGGCAGCAGCGGCGATTCGGCGATGATGCTGCCCAGCACCAGCATCTCTGGCCAGGCCTACAGTTCGGTGACGCCGGATGACGGCTACGTGGCCAAGCGCGCCTCGGCCGGCACCAAGACCGACACGCCGATACTCGAGACGCCCTATTCGGTGTCGGTAGTCACCCGTGAACAGATCCAGGCCCAGCAGCCCAAGACCGTGGCCCAGGCCCTGCGCTACAGCCCAGGCATCAACGCCGAGCTGGCCGGCCCGCAATTCGTGACCGACCAGCTGACCATCCGCGGCTTCCAGCAGGGCACCGGACGCATGCTGCGCGACGGCACGCGTACCTTTCTGCCGGACTTCCTCGGTTGGGACGCCCCCGAGCCTTATGGTCTGGAGCGCATCGAAGTGCTGCGTGGGGCCAGCTCGGTACTCTATGGCGCCTCCGATCCGGGTGGCCAGATCAACCTGGTGAGCAAGCGCCCGACCACCGAGCCACTGCGCCAGGTGCAACTGCAGGCGGGCAACCACGACTATAACCAGGCAGCCTTCGACCTGGGCGACGCGCTGGACGAGGAGGGGGTGTGGAGCTACCGGCTGACCGGCCTGTTCCGTGAGGCCGATGCGCAGGCCGACCACATCACCAACCGCCGCGAGTACGTGGCCCCGGCCATCAGCTTCCGGCCCAACGCCGACACCGAGCTGACCGTGCTGGCCGAGTACCAGAAGCAGACCGGCAACTTCGCCAACCCGCTGCCGGCCCAAGGCACCGTGTTCCATGACCCGCGCGGCCGGCTCGACCGTGACACCTACGTCGGCGACACCGGCTTCGACTACATGACCAACGAGAAGACCTCGCTGGGTTATGTATTCGAGCACCACCTGGACGAGGTGTGGACCCTTCGCCAGAACGTGCGCTACAGCGACTACCGCCAGTCCAGCGCAGAAATCGCCCTGCTCATGCCGGTGGGCGACCAATACATGCGCTACGCAGACGAGCGCAAGGGCGACGGGCGCCTGTTCACGATGGACAACCAGGTGCAGGCAAACTTCGCCACCGGCGCGGTGGAGCACACCTTGCTGACCGGCGTGGACTACAACAACGGCAAGTTCGACCAGGACCAGGCGCTGAGCCTGATCAATGGCACCTTCGATGTGTTCAACCCCGACAACAGCCAGCCGCTGAGCTTCACCCCGTTCAGCCAGGCCAGCTACGAGCAGAAGCTCTCGCAGACCGGCGTGTACCTGCAGGACCAGCTGAAGGTGGACAAGTGGGTGTTCCTGCTGGGTGGCCGCTACGACTGGGCCAGCAACCAGAAGGACGACCGCGACCCGCAGACCCAGAAGGACGAGAAGTTCAGCGGCCGCGCCGGTATCGTCTATCTGTTCGACAACGGCATCGCCCCGTATGCCAGCTACAGCGAGTCGTTCCTGCCGGTCATGGGTGTCACGGCCAACAATTCGCAGCTCGACCCCGAGATCGGCAAGCAGTACGAAGTGGGCGTGAAGTACGAACCCCCAGGCTCCAACAGCCTCTACACCGTGGCGGTGTTCGACCTGACCAAGCAGAACGCCACCGAGAACATCAACGGTTTCTCGCGCCAGGAAGGCGAGGTGCGCTCCCAGGGCGTGGAGCTGGAGGGCAAGACCGAGATTGCCAAGGGCTTCAATGTGATCGGTAGCTACACCTGGAACGATGTCGAGGTGACCAAGTCGGAGGCTGGCAACAAGGGCAACACGCCGTTCCGCATCCCCGAGCACATGGCCTCGCTCTGGGGTGACTACACCTTCCAGGGCGGCTTGATGGAGGGCTTGCGCCTGGGCGCTGGTGCCCGCTACGTGGGCAGCACCTACGGCGACACGGCCAACAGCTTCAAGGTCGACAGCTACAGCGTGGTCGACGCGCTGGTTGCCTACAGTCTGGGCAAGGTAGACAAGTCGCTGGACGGGATGGAGGTCTCGCTGAACGCCACCAACCTGTTCGACGAGAAGTACGTGGCCGGATGCTTCAGCAACATGGGTTGCCAGTATGGGCAGCAGCGCACCGTGTACGGGACAGTGACCTACAACTGGTAAAGCCGTTGCCGCCGCCTGCGTGCGGCAGGCGCGATCCTGTGCCGCGATTGGCCGTGCAGCGGCCCATTGCTGCACAGGGCAGGGCATTCATGAGCTATAACTTCCTTCTTGTGCACGTCGACCAAGGAGCATCACATGAAGCCATTACTACTCGCCCTCCTGCTGGCCACCCCCGCCATCGCCCAGGCGCAGATCCCCCTCCTGAACGCCACCTGCCCGGGAAACATTGAGGTCCACGCCGACAAGGGCGGCCCGATCTATATCAATGGCAAGGAAGCACCCTTGAAGAAGTTCAACGACAACTACTTCGAAGCCAAGGGCAGCGGTGTGACAATCTCGCTGTCGATCAACCCGGATGGCTCGCCGGACGTTTCGTACACCGGTAAGAACCGGGCCAATGGGGTCTGCCAGGTGAAGGATTAGCACAAAGCCCCGCTTTTCTTGATATCACCTGGCATGCACACGCCGCGCAGTGCTTTATAGTGAGCACCTTCGTCAATCGCGTCTCTGTTCAAAGGGTGTGGTGTGTTTTTCAGGCTCATTGTGATCGCTGTCCTGCTGTCGATTTCCGCGTGCAGTTCTCAACCACCCAGCACCGGCGTGTCTGTCAACAAGGTCGTCAGCGGCGTCTACAAGGTCAAGCGCGGCGACACCCTCTACTCGATCGCTACCCGGCACGGCTGGGATTTCAAGGTCCTGGCGCGCTATAACAACATCAGCCCGCCCTATGCGGTGAACGTGGGTCAGAGCATTCGCTTCGGCCCAGGCACCAGCACGGCCAAGACCGCCTCCAGAAGCGCATCGAGCGCATCCAGAACCGCGACCGTTCCGGCCACCAAGGTGACCTTGCGCGGTTGGGGCTGGCCGATCAAGAACCCCGTGGTCATCGGCCGCTATGCCCCGGCCGACAAGCTCAGCAAGGGCATCCGTATCGCGGCCAACCCTGGCCAGCCGGTGTACGCCAGCCTCGGCGGCAAGGTGGCGTTCGCCACCAACATTCGCGGCTACGGCAACCTGATCATCCTCCAGCACGGCACCTCCCACGCCAGCGTCTATGGCCACAACCGCAGGTTGCTGGTCAAGGAAGGGCAAACGGTCAGCAAGGGAGAGCTGATTGCCGAGGCCGGTGACCTGGATACCGACCGCACGCAGCTGTACTTCGAGATTCGCCAGAACGGCAAGCCGGTCGATCCGTTGGGCGTGTTGCCCGCCGCCAATTGAGTGCGCTCACAGGTGGTCGGCATCGACCACCGCCTGGGCGAAGGCCTGGGGCGCTTCCTGCGGCAGGTTGTGGCCGATGCCACCCTGGATCAGCCGATACTCGTACTTGCCGGTAAAGCGCTGGGCATAGGCCTCGGCGGGTGGGTGCGGCGCGCCGTTGGCATCGCCCTCCAGGGTGATGGTCGGCACGCCGATGCTGGGGAACTTGGCCAGTCTGGCTTCCAGCGGTTCATAACGCGTCTCGCCCTGGGCCAGTCCCAGCCGCCAGCGGTAGTTGTGCACCGTGATGGCGACCTGGTCGGGGTTGTCCAGGGCCTTGGCGCTGCGTTCGAAAGTGGCATCGTCGAACGTCCACTTCGGCGATGCGGTTTGCCAGATCAGTCTGGCGAAGGCGTGGCGGTTGCTCTCATAGCCAAGCTGGCCGCGCTCGGTGGCGAAGTAGTACTGATACCACCATTGCAGTTCCGCGCTCGGCGGCAGCGGCGCCTTGGCGGCCTGCTGGCTGCTGATCAGATAGCCGCTGACCGAGACCAGCGCCTTCACCCGTTCCGGCCACAGGGCCGAGACGATATCGGCCGTGCGCGCGCCCCAGTCGAAGCCGGCCAGCACCGCGTGCTTGACCTGCAGTGCGTCCATGAAGGCAATCACATCGCTGGCCAGCGCCGCGGGCTGGGCGTTGCGGGGCGTGTCGGAGGAGAGGAAGCGGGTCTCGCCATAACCGCGTACATACGGCACCAACACCCGGTAGCCCTTGGCGGCCAGGGCCGGGGCGACTTCCTGGAAACTGTGGATGTCGTAGGGCCAGCCGTGCAGGAGGATCACCACCGGGCCGTCGGCAGGGCCCTGTTCGACGTAGGCCACATCCAGCACGCCGGCCTTGACGTGCTTCAGGGGGCCGAAGTCATCTGCCACCGCCACCCCCTTCACAGGCTGCGTGTCTTGCGTGGCGTAAGCCTGCGCAGCGCTCATCAGGCCCATCGGCAACAGGGCGAAGGCGAGCAGGGCGCAACGCGTGAAGCGTCGGGAAGCGGGGTGGGCGAGCATGGGCATCTCCTGGGGCGTGAACCTTGGCGTTGAGGGATGCATGCCAGTAAAGAAGAAGTGTGTATCGGGGTTGTGTCGGGCCGCTGGGCAGCACGCGTACTTGTGTGTCAGCTCGCACTTTGAACACAAAATGATACAAACGTCGGTCAAACCACCGGCTGCATGCAAGCGCCCAAGTCCTCCAGAAACGCCTGCAGGATCGGCGGCGCGGCCACTCCGCGGCGCGTGATCACATCGAAAGGCGAGCTCAGGTCCAGGGTGTTGGCGCCCAGCCGGCACATCTCGCCGCTCTTGACCCACTGCTCGGTGAAATGCACCGGCAGGAACCCGACGTAAGCCCCGGAAATGATCAGGATCGCTGCAGCCTCGATGTTCTCCACGGTGGCTGCGGCCTTGCTCATGCCCAATTGCTCGAGGTCGTATTGCTGCATGTACCCGCGCGCGACCAGGCGGCTGGCGCGCACTTCTTCGAGCAGGCGGCCATTGCTGGCCTTGCTGCCGAACAGGGGATGGCGGCGGCCGCAGTACAGACCCAGTGCCTCGTCGTACAGGGGCAGGTAGGACAGCCCCGGCACGCGCATGTGAAAGTGCCCGATGGCCAGGTGCAGGCGGCCGTCGAGCACGCGCTCTTCGAGCTCGGCGGGGGTGCCGATGTAGACGTTCAGGTGAGCATCGTGGCCGCGCGAGACGAAGCGTTGGGTGGTGCGCGGCACCGGCGAGTCGGGGTCGGTCAGGGTCGAGTCGATGATGCCGAGGTTGAGCTTGCCGCTGATGTGCTGCTTGAGCACGTCGGCGTCCAGGCAGAAGCTCTCCACCGCGCCCAGCAGGCGCAATGCCGCTTCATGGATCGCCACCCCCTGTTCGGTCAGACGAAAGCCGCTGCGCCCGCGCTGGCAGAGCTTGACCCCCAGCCGCGTTTCCAGGTGCGTCATCTGTTCGCTGATGGTCGACTGGCCGGCGTTCAGCGCCGCCTGTGCCGCGGAAAAGCCGCCGCAGCGGACGATGGTGACAAATACCCTGAGGAGCTTGAGATCGACATCGTGGAGCTGGATCACGCCTGGCCTCCTGTCGGTGCGTCACATCGGTGAAGCTGATATGAGCATCCGATCGATTGTTTTTTGCCAAGGTAAGCATGCCTGGGCGCTCTCCCGCAATGCCGGGCATTTGTGAATTTCCTGAAGTTCCAGGGGGCGCTGGTACTTCGGATTCGCCGATGTATGCATCTGCAGTTGCGCATTTTTTCGCCGCCGCACTGCGGCCATAGTGGCTGCAACGGTGGCCCGGCACTGGCCCCCGTCTCCTGACCAGAACAAGAATTGGAGAAGCCCGAACATGTCAAAGCACGGTTATGAATCCGGCCGCCTGAATTTGCCCTTCGTGGGGCATTGCACTTTCGCCAAGTCCCCCATCTGCACCGACTGGAACGCCATCGACGCCGACGTGGCGATCCTCGGCGCGCCCAACGACATGGGTACCCAGTGGCGGTCCGGCGCACGCTTCGGACCGCGTGGCATCCGCGAGGCATCCACGCTGTTCTCGTTCGGCCACAGCGGTGCGTACGACCACGAGGATGACGCCACCTACCTGACCCAGGACCAGGTGCGCATGGTCGATGTAGGCGATGCCGACATCGTCCACACCGACATGGCCAGCAGCAACGCCAACATCGAATCGGCGGTACGGCAGATCCTCGCCTCGGGTGCCATGCCCGTGGTGCTGGGCGGCGACCACTCGATCCATGCCCCAGTGATCAAGGCCTATGAAGGGCGCGGGCCGATCCACATCATTCACTTCGATGCCCACCTGGACTTCGTCGACGAGCGCCATGGCGTGCGCTACGGCCACGGCAACCCGCTGCGCCGCGCCTCGGAGCTGGACCATATCGTCGGCATGACCCAGATGGGCATCCGCAACGTGTCCTCCTCCAACCGCGACGACTATGACGCAGCGCGCGACGCCGGCTCGCAGATTCTTTCCGTGCGCGATGTGCGCCGCCTGGGCAGCGAAGGTGTGCTGGCGAAGATCCCGGAAGGCCTCGACTACTACATCACCATCGACATCGACGGCTTCGATCCGTCCATCGCACCCGGCACCGGCACGCCGAGCCATGGCGGTTTCCAGTACTACGAAGTGCTGGAGATCATCCAGGCCCTGGCGCGTCGCAGCCAGGGCAGGGTAGTGGGCATGGACCTGGTGGAAGTGGCCCCGGCCTACGACCCGGCCGGTGTCACCTCGATCCTCGCCGCACAACTGCTGATGAACAGCATCGGCTTCATCTTCCATGAGCGCGCCCGCGCTCGCTGACCGGGGATACACCGTGGACAACAAGGTTAAAGACTATCTGCAGGCATTCGGTGTGCTGGAAGCTACCCAGCGCTTCCTGTCCAAGCCCCAGCGCCAGTTCATCGGCGGCGCCTGGGCCGAGGCCAGCGACGGCGCCACCAGCGAAGTGATCGAACCCTCCACCGAGGCTGTGCTGACGCACATTCCCATGGGCACCGCCGACGACCTCGACCGCGCCGTGCAGGCGGCCCGGGCGCAGTTCGACGGCGGCCCCTGGAGCCAGCTCAAGCCCCTGGAACGCGAGCGCCTGCTGCATCGCCTGGCGGACCTGATCGAGCGCAACGCCGACGAGCTGGCGCAGATCGAATCGATCGACATGGGCAAGTCGGTGGAGCAGGCGCGCGCCGTGGACATCCAGGGCACCGTCGATACCTTCCGCTACTTCGCCGGCTGGGCCAGCAAGATCCACGGGCGCACCGTCGAGCCCTCGCTGCCGGGCAACTACCTGGCCTACACCCGCAAGGAGCCGGTGGGGGTAGTGGGGGTGATCGTGCCCTGGAACTTTCCGTTGCAGACCATGGCCTGGAAGCTTGGCGCTGCGCTGGCGACCGGCTGCACCGTGGTGGTCAAGCCGGCCGAGCTGACTTCGCTGTCAGCCCTGCGCTTTGCCGAGCTGGTCGAGGAAGCCGGCATTCCGGGCGGCGTGATCAACATCGTCACCGGGCGCGGCAGCGTGGTCGGCACGGCGATGTCCAGCCACCCGGGCATCGACAAGCTGAGCTTCACCGGCTCCACCCCGGTCGGTTGCTCGGTGGGCAAGACGGCGATGGACCAGATGAAGCGCCTGACCCTGGAGCTGGGCGGCAAGTCGCCGGTGATCGTGTTCGCCGATGCCGATATCCAGGCGGCGGCGCAGGCGGTGGCCAACGGCGTGTTCTTCAACTCCGGGCAAGTCTGCGATGCCGGCACGCGGGCTTACGTCGAACGCAGCATCTACCCGCAGTTCCTCAAGGCCCTGGCCGAATACACCGCAACGCTGAAGATCGCGCCCGGCCTCGACCCGGACTGCTTCATCAGCCCGATGGTGTCGCGCAAGCAACAGCAGAGCGTGCTCGACTACATCGCCCTGGGCAAGGCCGAAGGGGCGCAGCTGTACTACGGCGGCAATCCCGTCGAGGGCCCGGGCTACTACGTGCAGCCGACCATCTTCGCCAACTGCCGCAACGACATGCGCGTGGTCCAGGAAGAGATCTTCGGCCCGGTGCTGGTGACCCAGCCCTTCGACAGCCAGGAGGAGGCACTCGCCCTGGCCAACGATTCGGCGTTCGGCCTGGCGGCGGCGATCTACTCCAATGACCTGGGCCGCGTGCACGGCCTGATCCCGCGGCTGCGCGCGGGCACCGTGTACGTCAATGCCCACAGCACCCTGGACCCGTCCATGCCGTTCGGTGGCTACAAGCAATCGGGCTATGGCAAGGACATGGGGGCAGAGCAGCTGGAATTTCTGCTGGAAACCAAAGCCGTGTGGATCACCCTGCCCTGAGTGACAGGGCCGCCAGCGCCGTTGCCTGCGGGCCGCGGCGCTGGCCAATCGGCATGCATCGTATTCCAAGAACAAGAACCCACCGAGGTGATGCCCATGAACAGCGAAGTCGATGTGGAGCGTGCGCAAGACCTGGACAGGCGCCTGCGCGCCTATGAAGAACTGCAAGCCGGCCAGCGCTGGCCGGGTGCGTTGACCGTGACCGATTGCCTCGCGCTGGCCTTTTTTGCGCTGGCCGTGGTCATTGGTTTCTACCTGTGGGGGGGCCAGCCATGAGCGCTTCCCGCGAAGAGGAATTCCGCCTGGGCGCCGAGCGCGGCGATACCCCCTTGCTGCCCAGCGAGCGGGTCTGGGGCTTCTGGGGCTTCGCCTATGCCAACTCGGCGTTGGCGGTGGCCACCTGGGTGTTCCTGATCGGTGGCGCCACTGCGTTGTTCGTCGGCCCCCGCCAAGGCATCTGCGCCGTGGTGATCGGCAACATCATCGGGGTCATCCTCGCTGCCTGCTCAACCAGTTTGCCGTGCGGCAAGTACGGGCTCGAGCAGTTCACCTTCCTGCGCAGCATGTTCGGCATCAATGGCAGCCGGCTGGTCTACGTGTTGTCGGTGGTGGTGCTGACCATGGGCTGGCTGGCGGTACTGGGGTTGATGTGCGGGCGCGCCCTGGACAACCTCGACACCCTGGTCCAGCAGCGCCCGGCTGGCGGCGACAGCTGGATAGTCACCGCAGGTGGCTTGCTGGCCATTGTCCTGGCGGCGGCGGTGGCCATGCGCGGGCCGGACATGATCCGGCGCTTGAGCGCGGTGATTGCACCCAGCCTGATCCTGATCATGCTGGCGCTGATGTACCTGATCGCCCAGCGCTTCAGTTTCGCCGAACTGCTGGCGATGCCGGCGTTGCAGCCGCCGTCCGAGGACCCGCACGTCAACTTCATGATCGCGGTGGAAATCAACATTGCCGCAGGGTTCTCCTGGTGGCCCTACCTGGGCAACCTGTCGCGCCTGTGCAAGAACCAGCGCACGGCGTTCTGGCCGAACCTGGTGGGCATCTTCGGCGCCGCTTCGCTGGGTGAAACGGTCAGCCTGTTCGCCGCCTCGACCCTGGGCAGCAGCGACCCGACCACCTGGATGCGCCTGGCCGGTGGCCTGGGCTTTGGCGTGGTGGCGCTGAGTTTCCTGGCGCTGGCCAACCTCACGGGCATGGTCAACATCCTCTACACCGCGGTGATCGGCTTGCGCCAGCTGGCCGGGGAGCGCTTGCGGGCCATGCGCTGGGGCCTGCTGATCGGGCTGTTCTGCGTGATCCCGGTGGCCATCGTGCTGTTGCTGCCGGGGATCTACGACGGCTTCTTCATCTTCCTGGTGTGGACCTCCGCACTCAACAGCGCCCTGGCCGGCATCGGCATCGCCGATTACTTCTTCCTGCGCCGCCAGCGCCTGAACCTGCGCCAGCTGTACGCCGCGCAAGGCGACTCGCCGCTGCGCTTCTGCAAAGGCTTCAACCCCATCGCGCTGGTCGCGCTGGTGGCGGGTTTCGCGATCTACGTGGTGGTGTTCAACCCGCAGACGCTGGCCAACACCCACTTCTTCCGTTTCGTCACCGCTTCGCTGCCGTCCTGCCTGCTGGCCGGGCTGGTCCACTACGGGTTGACCCGTGCGTTGGCCGCCCGCCTGGGCTGGGGCAGCTATCCACAAGGCAATGAATGCACACTCCAGGCAGCGGGCCTGCGTACCAAGGGCTACAGCAATGAATGACAAACACTACGACTACATCATCATCGGTGCCGGGTCTGCCGGCTGTGTCCTGGCCAGTCGGCTGACGGAGGATGCCGGCACTTCGGTGCTGGTCCTGGAGTATGGCGGCAGCGACCGCAGCGTGCTGATCCAGATGCCCAGCGCGTTCTCGCTGCCGATGAACACCAAGAAATACAACTGGCACTACGAGACCGCCTCCGAGCCGCACCTGGACGGCCGACGCCTGCATTGCCCGCGTGGCAAGGTGCTGGGCGGCTCTTCGTCGATCAATGGCCTGGTCTACATCCGTGGTCACGCCCATGACTTCGACGAGTGGGAAAGCCTGGGCGCCAAGGGCTGGGGCTATCGCAACTGCCTGCCGTACTTCAAGCGTGCCGAGCACTACAAGTTCGGCGGCGACGACTACCGCGGGGGCACTGGCCCGCTGGCCACCAACAACGGCAACAACATGCAGAACCCATTGTATGGCGCCTGGGTGGAGGCCGGTGCCGAGGCGGGCTACATCAAGACCGACGATTGCAACGGCTACATGCAGGAAGGCTTCGGCGCCATGCACATGACGGTCAAGGATGGCGTGCGCTGGTCGACGGCCAATGCCTACCTGCGCCCGGCCATGAGCCGGCCCAACCTGACCGTGGTCACCCACGCCATGACCCGGCGCATCCTGCTCGAAGGCAAGCGCGCGGTCGGCGTGGAATACGATCAGGGCGGCCAGACCCACAAGGTGTACTGCAAGCGCGAAGTGCTGGTGTCGTCGGGGCCGATCGGCTCACCGCACCTGTTGCAGCGTTCAGGCATAGGCCCTGCAGCGGTGCTGCGCAAGGCCGGCATCGAGGTGCGCCACGACCTGCCGGGAGTCGGCGAGAACCTGCAGGACCACTCGGAAATCTACATCCAGTACGCCTGCAAGGAGCCGGTCACCCTCAATGGCAAGATGAGCCTGCTGGGCAAGGCGCTGATCGGCCTGCGCTGGCTGTTGTTCAAGGATGGCCTGGGCGCCAGCAACCATTTCGAGGCGGGTGGCTTCATCCGCTCGGCCAAGGGCCTGCGCTGGCCCGATATCCAGTTCCACTTCCTGCCGGCAGCGATGCGTTACGACGGCAACAAACCGTTCAAGGGGCATGGCTTCATGGTGCTCACCGGGCCGAACAAACCCAAGAGCCGTGGCCACGTCAGGGCCCTGTCGGCCGACCCGTACCAGCACCCGGAAATCCGCTTCAACTACCTGGAGCGCGAGGAGGACCGCGAAGGTTTCCGCCGCTGCGTGCGCCTGACCCGGGAAATCATCGGCCAGCCGGCCATGGACCGCTACCGGGGCGAGGAGCTGGCGCCGGGGGCGCATGTGCAGACCGACGAGCAGATCGACGCCTTCGTGCGCGCCAACATGGAGAGCACCATGCACCCTTGCGGCTCTTGCCGCATGGGCGAGGACGACATGGCGGTGGTCGATTCCGAGCTGCGTGTCCACGGCCTGCAAGGGCTGCGGGTGATCGACTCGTCGGTGTTCCCCAGCGAGCCGAACGGCAACCTCAATGCGCCGACCATCATGCTGGCCGAGCGCGCGTCCGACCTGGTGCGCGGGCGCAAGCCGCTGGCCTCGGCCGAGGTGCCGGTCGGGCTGGTCGCGGACTGGGAGGAGCAACAGCGCAGCCATGCGCCTGCGCGCCAGGTAGTCTGAGGCGCAACCTGCGAGGGCGCGGCGTACAATAGCCGCCGACGCTCCTCACAGGACCAGGCAGACATGAAAACACCCGGCGGCGCGCTGCTCAGCGGCGTCGAACTGGATCGCACCAGCCAAGTACCGCTGTACCGGCAGCTGTACTTGCAGGTGCGCAAGCAGATCCTCTGCGGTCGGCTCACCGGCGGTACGCGCCTGCCGTCGACCCGCACGCTGTGCAAGGAGCTGGGGCTGTCGCGAATCACCTTGCTCAACGCCTTCGACCTGCTCACGGCCGAAGGCTTCCTGGCCTCGCGCACCGGCGCTGGCACCTATGTCGGCGATGAGTGGGAAGGGCGCGGCGCTGACGCAGAACTCGCCGCCAGACCACCCCGTCTGTCGAGCCTGAGCCAAGCGGTGCATTCGCTGCGCAGCAGCCATTTCAGCGGCGTCTCCTACAACGCCTGGGCGCCTGAATGCCCGGTATCCTTGCTGCCCAGCCACCCTGCCTACGATGCTTTCCCGATGCCGGTGTGGAAGCGCCTGGTCAACCGCCACCTGCGCAAGCCGGACAAGGCGCAACTGGGCTATGGCGAAGTCAAGGGCCTGCAGCGCCTGCGCGAAGCGATCGTCGAGTACGTGTTCGATGCACGCGGCATCGCCTGCAGCGTCGATCAGGTGGTCATCACCTCCGGCGCCCAGCAGGCGTTCAACCTGCTGGGCATGCTGCTGCTCAACCCGGGCGACAGTGTGTGGATGGAAGACCCGGGGCACATTGCCGCGCGCATTGCCTTCCAGGCGTTGGGCTGCCAACTGGTGCCGCTGCGCATCGACGAGCAGGGTCTGGACGTGCAGCAAGGGCTGCGCGAAGGCCCGCAGGCGCGCCTGGCGTTCACCACGCCTTCGCGCCAGCACCCGCTGGGCACCACCATGAGCCATGCACGCCGGCTCGAGTTGATCGACTGGGCTGCCCGTAGCCAGGGGTGGATCGTCGAGGATGACTGCGACAGCGAGTTTCGTTACGTGGGCCGTTCGTTGCCGGCGTTGTATGCGATGGACCCGTCGCAGCGGGTGATCTACGTCGGCACCTTCAGCAAGGTGCTGTACCCGTCGCTGCGGCTGGGTTACGTGATTCTGCCCGAAGCTCTGGTGGAGCCATTCTGCGCCATTCGCGCGGTGATGGACCGCAGCCCTTCGACGTTGCATCAGGCCACTACCGCCGATTTCATGCTCGACGGCCATTTCCTCGGCCACATCCGGCGCATGCGTGCGCTCTACCAGGAGCGCCAGGCCTGCCTGCTGGAAGCCTTGCACAGCGAGTTGGCTGGTTTTCTTGCTGTGGCTCCCGTGGAGGCGGGGCTACACCTGATCGGCTGGCTGCCGCCAGAGGTCGACGACGATGCGCTTGCACGCGGCTTGGTGGAGCACCAGGTCTACACCTATGCGTTGCGCGATTACTGCCTACAGCGTTACCTGCCGCCCGGGCTGTTGCTGGGCTTTGGCGCGACCCCGCAGGCACAGGCCCGGCAACGCGTGCAGGGGCTTGCCGAAGGGATGCGCCGACTGGGCCTGAAAGTGTGACGCAGCGGCGCTACGGGGCGGCAAAGTGGTCATATGAACAAAACGTAAATGGATATAGGGATAGCACCATTCCAGAGCGATAAAAGCAGGGCCGGCCACCCCGGCATCGCTCAGGAATGATAATAATGACAGCTATCCAAGCCCGCTTCGCCGCCCTCACGGGCCACAATGCCGGGGCCGCCACGCCCCTGCTGCTCACCCCCGAGCTCGCCCGCCGTTTGCTCGAACGCCTCGACAGCCTGCGCCTGTTCGCCCATGGCTACCCACTGCTGACCAACCTGACCCATGGCCGTGTCAGCCCCGAGGACATGCTCGACTTCGCCTACCGCCACGAGCTCGATGGCCTCTCGCTGCACCTGCTCGACGGCGAGCACAACAGCCTTTCGCAGATGCCCGCCGAGCGCTTGGCCGCCTTCGCCGCCAAGGCCCGTGCCTACGGCCTGGACGTGCACCTGGAAATCAGCAGCACCCTGCCCGAGGACGTCGACCAGGCCGTGGCCGTGGCCCGTGCCATCGGCAGCCGCAACATCCGCGTCTACTCGCGCTACGAAGGCCATCTGTCGCGGGTCATGGGCATCATCGAGGACGACCTGCGGCGCCTGGCGCAGCTGGCCGATGAGCACGACCTGCACTTCGACTTCGAGCAGCACGAAGAACTCAAGAGCGACGAGATCGCCAGTTTGCTGCGCCGGGTAGGGCACCCGCGGCTGAACGCGCTGTTCGACTTCGGCAACATGATCAACGCCTGCGAACAGCCATTGCCAGCCTTGGCCAACCTTGCACCGTTCATTCGCCAGGTGCACCTCAAGGGCGTGCGTGTGGTCCCCGAGGCCAACGGCTTTGGCCATTACGGCGTGCTGCAGGGCAGTGCCGAAGACCAACTGCCCAGCGCCCGCATGTTGCTGGAGCTGCTGTTGCTCGGCGAGCAACGTCCGCAAGTGGTGGCCTTCATCCTCGAGCAGGAAAACCACTACATCGCACCTGCCTTCCGCCAGACAGGCGAAGCCAGCGACCCCTTCATCCCTTATCGCGAGATGAGCGAAACCCCGCTGCCGCCGGGTTACAGCCTGGAGCGAATGCTCACCGACGAACACCGCTGGGCCAACAACCAGGTGCGCTACCTGCGTGGCCTGCTGGGCGAGTTGCGCCTGCTGGCCGAACTGGCCCTGGCCGACCACTGAGCACCCCCGACCCGCCGTCGGCGACGGCGCCCATACCCCGGAAACTGTGGAGAACAACAATGACAGCACAGGCTAAAGCCAAGTGGCTGCGCTTCCTGGTCCTCGTCCTTGGCGGTGGCACCATCTACAAGCTGGCCAGTCTCAAGGATGCCTTCTACATCCCCATGCAAGAGCACATGGGCCTGAGCCATACCCAGATCGGCACGTTGCTCAGTGCCAACGCCATCGTTGCCACCGCGCTGTTCGTGCTGGGCGGCTTTCTCGCCGACCGTTTCGAGACGCGCCGGCTGATCCCGCTCGGGCTGATCGGGGCGGGTGGGCTGGGCGTGTACCTGGCCAGCTTCCCCGGCTTCGATCAGCAGCTGATCGTGTTCAGCCTGCTGGCGGTGTGCGCCGACTGCCTGTTCTGGCCGTCGCTGCTCAAGGCCATCCGCAACCTGGGCAACGATAACGAGCAAAGCCGCATGTTCGGCTTCCTCGAAGGCGGGCGCGGAGTGGTCGATACCCTGGTGGCGTTCTGCGCGCTGGGTGTTTTCGTTGCCCTGGGCTCCGGCGCTGCCGGCCTGAAAGCGGCGATCCTGTTCTATTCGGCGATCGACATCGGCGTGGGCGTGCTCACCCTGTTCCTGCTCAAGGGCGACCCGCAGGCGGCAGGCGGTCGAGAGCCGATCGGCAGCAAAGGCCTGCTCGAAGCGGTGCGCTCGCCAGGTATCTGGCTGGTGAGCCTGAACGTGTTCATGGTCTACATCGTGTACTGCGGCCTGACCTACTTCATTCCCTACCTCAAGGACATGTACCACCTGCCGGTGGCGCTGGTCGGTGCCTACGGCATCATCAACCAGTACTTCCTCAAGGTGCTCGGCGGGCCGGCCGGTGGCTACATCGCCGACAAGGTACTGAAGAGTTCGAGTCGCTACCTGAAGTGGGCGTTCCTGGCGTTGCTGCCGCTGATGCTGATCATCCTCAACATTCCGCGCCAGGAGAGCTTCATCTATGCCGGCATGGCCGCCACGCTGACGTTTGCCCTGGTGGTGTTCACCATGCGCGGTGTGTTCTGGGCACCGATGAGCGAGGTGGGCATTCCTTCGCGTATCACCGGCTCCGCCTTCGGCATCGGCTGCCTGATCGGCTATGCGCCGGGGATGTTCGCCTACGTGATCTACGGCTCGCTGCTCGACCGCTACCCGGGAGAGCTGGGCTACACCTACGTGTTCAGCCTGATGTGCGTGCTGGCGGTGGTGGGCTTCGGGGTATCGGGCTTGTTGCAGCGGATGGTGAAACGTCGCGTCAACCAACAGCAGGCCGAGGCATTGGCCTGAGTGGCAGGCATGAGTGCAGGGGCTGGTTTTGGCTCAGCCCCTGCAGGTTGTCACTGCAGGGTTGGTGACGTCAGTGCTGGCGGCATGGCCGCAAGGGTTTCCTCGACGTGGGCAATTCTCAGCGCCAGTTCATCGGCTTCTTCGACGTTACCTGCGGCCCGCAAGCGATCTCGCGTCTGACGCAGGGTGAGCAGGGTTTTTTGCAGTTTCAGGGCAGCGGTTTTGAACGTGTCCATATGTTTCTCAAATGCAGGTGGCTTCCATGCCGTTGTAGGAAAAACGGACCGTAGCAGTTCGATATTCCTGATCAAACTGGGATTCCATACAGGAAATCCCAGCTCGCAAGGTTTTTCCTACTCTCGCGAGAAAAAAGTCCTACAAAACGACGGAGCAGTTGTTTCTGATTTTTAACGTGGCAGCCAGGGCCAGGCCAGGGCTGGCTTGGCTTGCTCCCCAGCCTCTCGCAAGCAGGGCGAGCGCCCGGTTTGCCCAGGCGTTTCAGTCCTCACTGACAATCCATGTATCAATTGCCGCGTGCTCAGCTGACGATCCCCAGCAGCAGCGTGGCGCCGATCACCGTTGCGGCGCCGCCAATCCGAACAATCCTGGTTCACGTTTCGTGAACAAACAACGCTCGCACAGCGGCATCTGATCCGCTTTTTTTCGACGAACCTGAATCTGTAACCGTATCAGTCTGAAGTCGACAATGTGCGTGTCCCGATATCACATTGAAGAGGTTCCAATGGGCAAGCTCGCACTGTTTCTGGGTGGTTTTCTGCTGCTGACCGTTCTGATTGGTCTGCTGGGCACCATTCCTCCCGGTTGACCCCGTTGTGCAAGTGCTACCCGGTTGCACCGCTGGACCGGAGGTAGCTGCAAGTCGTTCTCAAGTGCAATTGGCTCGTGTAGTCTCCCTTCGCGTCACAATGGGTCGCGACAGCGGGCCAGTCATTTGCCTGGGAGCCAATACACAGATGGAATGCAAGAAAGGCACTTCAGCCATGCTGGAGTGGCGCAGCCGGTTTCTGACCACCGGCAGCCTCGAAGAAGACCAATACGACCAGGCACTGAGCAGTGCCGAGGCATTGGAGCCGTCCGGCCTGACCAGCTCGACGCAATGGGTCGAGCTGGTGAAGGCTGCCAATGCGGCGCTGCTGCGTGTGCGATAAGTCCTTCTTTACATGAGGAAATCTGTCCACAAAAAACGTGGGTAGGTCTGTGGATAAAACGCTGCAGGCCAGGCTGGTGGCGGGCTCTGTTAAATTGAACAGAATTTGAGCAGCCTTTTCAGGCCTGCTGGCTGGCCACCTCGCCGGCTTGGCGCAAGGCCAGCAGCAGTTCGCGTAAACGTGCCGGCAGGTCACCTGCAGGGTACACGGCATGCATCTGCGGATCCTGGCCGGTACTGGAGGTCAGCCGGTAATCGCCGCATACCCGTACCAGGCGCCCGGCCCGAACCTGCGCTTCGCCGACCCAGTCCGCCAGGCGGGCAATGCCTGCGCCGGCCAAGGTGCTGTGGTAGACAGCATCGCCCGAACTCAGGCGCAAGCGCGGATGCGCGCGCAAACTGGTGATCCTGCCGTCGCGGCAGAAGTGCCAGGCCTTGAGGATGCGCGGCGCGGTATGCAGGATCAGCGCATGCTCGGCCAAGTCCTCCGGCCCTTGTGGCATGCCGGCGCGGGCCAGGTAATCGGGGCTGGCGTACAAGTGCCGCCGATAGCGCCACAAAGGGTAGCCGATCAGCTCGCTGGATTGTGGAAACGCACCGCGTACCACGAAGTCGAGCTTGCCCTGCAACGGGTCGATGGCCTGGTCACTGTACTGGACGTCCAGGGTTACTTGCGGGTGACGCCGGGAAAAGGCCGCGAGCATGCCGGGCAGCACGTGTTCACCGAGCAGCTGCGGCACGGCGAAACGAATCCAGCCCTGGGCGCTGCCGCTGAGTGCTGCCAGTTCATCCGTGGCATCGCGTTGCACATCCAGCAAGCGTTCGGCATGGGGCAGCAAGCGCTCGCCGGCTTCGCTGAGGGTGACCGAGTTGGCGTTGCGGTTGAGCAGCTTGCAGCCGGTGTTGTCCTCGAGCGCCTGAACCGCCCGTGTTATTGCGCTGGGTGAGCGGCCCAGGGCACGGGCCGCGGCGACGAAGCTGCGCTTGTGCGCGACGCTGACGAACGCCTGGATGTCCCGCAGCATGTCCAATGCCATGTGAAGTTCCTCGTTGCAGTTATTGCAATATGGCATTTCACCACAAGCGCGCCGCTTTGATTAGCCTTGCAGCTTGGCCTTCACAGTCTGGAACCGCGTCATGATGGATATCGCCGTACTTTCCCTGTTCGCTTTCGCCGCTGGCCTGATCGATGCTGCCGTCGGCGGTGGCGGGCTGATTCAGATTCCGGCGCTGTTCAACGTGCTGCCCACGGCGCAGCCGGCAGCATTGCTGGGCAGCAACAAGTTGGCGTCGGTGTGCGGTACGGCATTTGCCGCGCGCTCGTTCATCCGCAGGGTGACGCTGGACTGGGGGCTGATCGTGCCAGCGGCGCTCGCGGCCTTCGTCATGTCCTTCGCCGGTGCGGCGACGGTATCGCTGGTACCGCCCAGCGTGATGCGCCCGGCGGTGCTGGTGCTGATCGTGCTGATGGCCATCTACACCTTCTGCAAGAAGGATTTCGGCACCTTGCACAAGCCGACCAGAATCGGCCGCAAGGAGCAGTGTCTGGCGGTGTTGATCGGCGGGGCGATCGGCTTCTACGACGGCCTGTTCGGGCCAGGCACCGGCAGTTTCCTGATCTTCCTGTTCATCCGCTTCTTCGCCCTGGACTTCCTGCATGCCTCGGCGTCGGCCAAAGTCGTCAACATCGCCACCAACCTGGCGGCGCTGGTGTTCTTCGTGCCGTCAGGCAACGTGCTGTACGCCATCGCCTTGCCGATGGCCGCCTGCAATATCCTCGGTGCCCTGACCGGCACCTGGCTTGCGGTACGCAAGGGCGCCGGTTTTGTCCGCGGCTTGTTCCTGCTGCTGCTGTGCGTGCTGATCGCCAAGTTGTCCTGGGATCTTCTGGCTGGCTGAGTCAGCTCACCTGGCACTGCGCCTGGGCCTGCTCGACCCGATTGCGCCCACAGGCCTTGGCCCGGTACAGGGCTTCATCGGCGCGCGCCATCAAGGCGTCGAGGCTCGGCGCCTGGGTGTTGGCGGCGCAGCCGTCCAGGCCGATGCTCACGGTCATCTGCAGGCGTGGGTCGCCCTGTGCCACATGCAAGTCCTGCACCGCGCGGCGCAGGCGTTCGGCAGTGAACATGGCCCGTTCCGGAGCCAGGCCCGGCAGGATCAGCACGAATTCCTCGCCCCCCATGCGCCCCAGCAGTGCGCCGTCGTGCAACTGGTCTTGCAGGGTGCGGGCGAACTGGCGCAGCACCTGGTCGCCCACGGCATGGCCATGGCGGTCGTTGATCGACTTGAAATGGTCGATGTCGAGCATCATCACGGTCAGCGGCACGGCCTGCGCATGCTGCTGACGGCTGTCGAGCAGGGCATTGGCACGGCGAGTGAAAGCGCTACGGGTGAGTACGCCGGTCAGGTGGTCGACGCTGGCCTGGTGCGCCAGGCGCGCCAGCAGGCTGCGGTTGGCCTGGCTGACGCAAGCGACCACCAGCGGGCCGAGCACCAGCATGGCGATGCCCAGGCGGGCCGACATCAATGTCGTGACCCCAGGCTCGCTTTGCGGAAGGCTGAAGTGCATCAGGTTCTGCGCCACGGCGATGATCAGCGTGCTGCCGGCAGTGAGCGTCAGCAGCGATACCAGGAACGGCGAGTAGGTCCAGGCGCACCAGAGCAGCGCTGCGATCGGAAAGGCGATGGCCCCAGGCCCGCCAAAACCGATGCTCAATGCCAGTGAGCCGAGCAACACCAGCAGGGGTGCCAGGCGGATTGCCTGGGTGCTGCGTACCAGCGCACGGGCCGAAGGGGCGGTGAGCAGGACCGGCAGCACCAGCACGCTGGTCGAGAACTGTTCACTGAACCAGGCCAGCCAGGTCGCCCGCAGCGATTGCTCGAACCACGGCGTGGCCATCACGCACGCCAGGCTGGCCGCCACCGTGGCGCCTGCCGCGCAGGCGCCGAACACGCCGAGTACGCCCTGGGGGCTGCGCATGTGCCGATGCAGGCGCGGCAAGCGCGTCAGCAGCAGCCACACCGTGACCACGACGCCCAGGTTGCACAGGTTGAACCACAGGGCCGGCGCCCAGGCGCTGCCGCTGGCAAGGTCGGCCGCGACCATGGCCAACCAGACCAGGCTGAAACCGACCACCCCGGCCTGGCGCGGATAGCGCAACAACACGCCGGCCAGCACCGCATTGACGGGCCAGAACAGTGACAGGGATTCGATGGGCCGAGCCAGGATGCCGCCCAGGGTCAGGGCGAAGGTAAGGCCGAACAGAACGAGACAGGGCAACAGGCGTGACTGGACTGGAAAAACCATAGGCTCGACCGACAAGCGGAGAGGGAATCCAGGACAACGGCTGTAGGCACCTGGGGCGATGACACGCCAGTGTGTTGGCACAGGCTATTTGATGTCAATCTGCCGCGATCTGGCGAGATTGCGGCGCATTGACATCATCCGTGGTGGTCTCTCTACAAACCATAGAACCAGGGCACCATCAGCACGGTCACCACCATCACCAGCAACGTGAACGGCACACCCACCTTGACGAAGTCGGCGAAACGGTACTGCCCGGGGCCCAGTACCAGGGTGTTCACCGGTGATGACACTGGTGTCATGAACGCCGCCGATGCCGCCAGGGCCACGGTCATGGCAAACGGGTAGGGCGACAACCCCAGCTGTGTCGCGGTGCTGATCGCCACCGGGGCCATCAGCACGGCGGTGGCCGTGTTGGAGATGAACAGGCCGATCACCGCGGTCACCATGAACAGGCAGGCCAGCATGGCCAGCGGCCCGGCGCCACCCAGCAGGCTGACCAGGCCGCCGACCGCCAGGTCGATGCCCCCGGTCTTCTGCAGGGCCTGGGCGAATGGCAGCATGCCGACGATCAGCACCAGGCTTTGCCAATGAATCGCGCGGTAGGCGCTGTTCATGTCGATGCAGCGCCCGGCCCCCATCAGCAGGCAGCCGATCAGCGCGGCGATGACGTTGGGCACCGCGCCGCTGACCATCAGGCCGACCATCACCGCCAGGCTGATCAGTGCGAAGGGCGCGCGGGTGCGGGCCGGGGCCACCTGGTCGATCTCGGCAGGCAGGCTCAGGACCAGGAAGTCCTTTGGCTGGCTTTGCAACTGGCGTATCGCCTTCCAGGGTCCGACCACCAGCAGCGTGTCTCCCAGGCGCAGTTTTTCCTCCACCAGTTGTTCCTCGATGGCCGCCTGGTCACGGCGCAGGCCGACCACGTTGAGGTCGTAGCGGGTACGAAACGCAAGCTCAAGGATGCTCTTGCCGTTGAGCTGCGAGCCCGGTGGCAAGGAAACCTCGGCCATGCCCAGCTCCTGGGACTGGTCGATGAAGTAGGCGGCCTTGAAGTGCAGCGGCTCCAGCTGCATGGTCTGGCACAGGGTGCGCAAGTCGTCGCGGTTGCCGAACAGGTCGAGCAGCAGCACGTCGTTCTGGTGCAGCACGGTGCTCGAATCGGCAGCGATCACCCGTGTGGTGAACTTGTGTTGACGCTCGATGCCGATCACGTTGGCGCCATGCCGGGTGCGCAGCTCCAGGTCGGCCAGGGTATGGCCGATCAGCGGCGAGTGCGGGCGGATGCGCAGGCGCCGCTCGCGACCATTGAGCTTGTAGTCGAGCACCAGGTCGAGCAGGGTGCGACGGGTTTCGGCGCGGCCGTCCTTGCGCACTTCACCGTTGAGCCAGTGGCGGGTCAGCAGCATGTAGCCGACGCCCAGCGCCAGTACCACCAGGCCGAACGGGGTGAAACTGAAGAAGCTGAAGCCTGGCTCGCCGTGGCGCACCAGTTCGCTGTGCACCACGACGTTGGGCGGGGTGGCGACCAGGCTGAGCATGCCGCTGATCAGGCCGGCGAAGCTGAGCGGCATCATCAGCCGACTGGGGGAAATATTCAGGCGCGCGGCAATGCTCAGGACCACCGGAATGAAAATGGCCACCACCCCGGTCGAACTCATGACCGAACCCAGGCCGGCCACCGACACCATCAGCAACACCAGCAAGCGTGCTTCGCTGTTGCCGGCGCGTTCACTCATCCATTCGCCGATGCGGTAGGCGATGCCGGTGCGCACCAGCCCTTCGCCGATCACGAACAGGGCGGCGATCAGCACCACGTTGGGGTCGCTGAAACCGGCCAGGGCCTGTTCGACGGTGAGGATGCCCGACAAGGGCAGGGCGAGGATCACCAGCAGGGCGACCACGTCCATGCGCGGACGGTTGATGACGAAGAGGACGACGACGACGGCCAGCAGGCCGAGGACCCAGAGCAGTTCCTGGTTCATGGGGCGGGGATGTTCCTTCACACGAGGGCACAGTAGACAGTAGCAGTCAGTGTGGCAGGCCGTGGTGAAGGTGGTATTGATGAACATCAGGGCCGCAGGGCGGCCCTGAGCGCACTATCACTGGAATCGCTCCATTTGGTTTCCTTGCCGCGCCGTACTTTCACGCGCCAGCGATGAACGGCAAGGTGGCGTTGGTCGTCGCCCGTCGAAGTGCTAGAGTCGCTTTCTTTTTTGCCCCGAGGATGGAACATGCGAGCGATTTTGCCGATGGCCGCTGCACTGGTGTTGGTCGGTTGCGCTTCTGCGACCATGGATGCGGCACGCGCGGGCAAACCCACCGTGCAGCTCGATTCGCAAAAGACGCCGGAGCTGGTGGCCCAGTGCATCCAGTTCAGCTGGCAGAAGGAAGAGGTGTTCGGGGACGATGCCGGCGGCTACCTGGAGCCGCGCAAGCAGGGCGGGCTGACGGTCTACACCCGCGAAGCCGAGTCGTTCGTCGATGTGTACCCGCAGGGCGGTGGTACCCGGGTGGACTACTATGCGCAGAAAAACGATGGCGTGGCCCTGCAGCGGCGGGCGGCGGCGGCCACCTGTCTGTAAGGGCCACTTCGCGGGTTAACCCCGCGAAGCAGGTAGCAGGCTCGGTCAGGACAGATAGCCACCGTCGACATTGAGCGCGGTGCCAGTGGTGTAGCTGGACGCATCGCTGGCCAGGTACAGCACGGCGCCGGCCATTTCCTTCGGGTCGGCCACGCGCTTGAGCGGAATCTGCTGCAGGGCGACGTTGAGGATGGCGTCGTTCTTCACCAGCGCCGAGGCGAACCTGGTGTCGGTCAGGCCTGGCAGCAGGGCGTTGCAGCGGATGCCGAACGGCGCGCATTCCTTGGCGAAGACCTTGGTCATGTTGATCACCGCAGCCTTGGTCACCGAGTAGATGCCCTGGAAGTGGCCAGGCGAGACACCGTTGATCGAGGCCACGTTGATGATGCTGCCGCCGCCGTTCTCGCGCATCAGCTTGCCGGCTTCCACCGACATGAAGAAGTAGCCGCGGATATTGACATCGACAGTCTTCTGGAAGGCCCCGAGGTCGGTGTCCAGCACATTGCAGAACTGCGGGTTGGTGGCAGCGTTGTTGACCAGCACGTCAAGGCGCCCGAACTGTTCGCGAATGCCCGCGAACACCTGCTGGATCTGTTCCATTTCACCAATGTGGCAGGCGACTGCAGTGGCCTTGCCGCCGGCGGCGACGATCGCGTCGGCTACCTGCTGGCAACCTTCGAGCTTGCGGCTGGAGACGATCACATGGGCACCCTGCTGGGCCAGCAGGTGGGCGATGGCCTCGCCGATGCCGCGGCTGGCACCGGAGACGAAAGCGATCTTGCCGTCGAGGTCGAACAGGTGGGTCTTGGACATGCTGTTTTCCTTGTTGTGAGTCGTCAGAGGGCGGACCTGGCGATGACCTGCTGGCTCATCTGCTCCAGCAGCCGGTTCATGTGGATGAACTGGGCGAAGCGTTTGTCCTGGGTCTGGCCGTGGTAGAAGCGGTAGTAGATCTGCTGGACGATGCCGGCCAGGCGAAACAGGCCATAGCAATAGTAGTAATCGAAATTGTCCAGGCGGATGCCGGCGCGCTCGGCGTAGTAGTCGACGAACTGGCGGCGGGTGAGCATGCCGGGGGCATTGCTGGGTTGACGGCGCATCAGTTGCATCGGTGCCGGGTCGCTCGCCTCGATCCAGTAGGCCAGGCTGTTGCCCAGGTCCATCAGCGGATCACCGATGGTGGTCATTTCCCAGTCGAGCACGCCAATGATGCGCATCGGGTTGTCGGCATCGAGGATGACGTTGTCGAAGCGATAGTCGTTGTGCACGATGCCCGGGCGCGGATGGTCGGCGGGCATCTTCTCGCGCAGCCAGGCGATGACGGTTTCCCAGCGTGGCGCATCGGCTGTCAGGGCCTTCTCGTAGCGGCTGGTCCAGCCTTCTATCTGGCGCTGTACATAGCCTTCGGGCTTGCCCAGGTCGGCCAGGCCACAGGCGTCGTAGTCGACCTGGTGCAGTTCCACCAGGCGGTCGATGAAGCTTTTGCACAGGGCTTCGGTGCGCGTGGCATCCAGGCCTAGCTCGGCAGGGATGTCCGAGCGCAGGATGATGCCGTTGACCCGTTCCATCACGTAGAACTCGCCGCCGATCAAGGCTTCGTCGGTGCAATGCACATACGCCTTGGGGCAGTAGGGGAAACCGCTGTTGAGCTGGTTGAGGATGCGAAACTCGCGGCCCATGTCGTGGGCAGACTTGGCTTTCTGCCCGAAGGGCGGGCGGCGCAGGACAAATTCGCGGTCCGGGTAGGCCACGAGATACGTCAGGTTCGACGCGCCGCCGGGGAACTGGCTGATGTTCGGCGTGCCGAGCAGGCCTGGAATGTGGGCCTTCAGGTAAGGATCGATGACGGCCGCGTCGAGTTCTTCGCCGGGGCGTACCTGGGTGGACTGGTCGGTGAGCGTCATGCGTTTTCCTTATTTTGTAGCGCAAGGACTATTGGCTAATCTAATGGTCTGCGCACATTGGAACAAGCGTGCCAAGGGCCATATAGGTGTGGGTGTTGCTGCTCGATCAGCGCATCGAATGACGGCCAAAAAAAAACCGAAGCCGGTCAGGCTTCGGTTTTCATCTCGTTCGCTGCCCGTCACTCAGGAAGGGAACAGCTCGCTGAGCTTCATCGACAGCATCATGTCGCCTTCGACGCGCAGCTTGCCGCCCATGAAGGCCTGCATGCCGTCGGTGTCGCCGCTGACGATGCCTTTCAGGGTTTCGCTGTCCATGACCAGGGTGCAGTTGGCATCCGGGTTTTCACCTTCCTGCAGGTCGCAGGTGCCGTCCTTGACGATCAGCGCGTACTTCTTGCCTTCGTCTGTGATGTCGAAGCCGAACACTAGGTCCAGGCCGGCAGCGGCGGCGGGATTGAACTTTGCTTTCATCGCTTCGACGGCGTTAGCTACATCGCTCATGGTGTATTCCTTGTTAAGTAATTATCAGCGTCCGCAGGGACACAACAGGCCGGGCTCATCTATAGGTGATGAGCTCCGGCACCTTCAACAGCTGCACATGCGCTTGGCTGTTGAAGGAAGCCAGTGCCACGTCGCGGCCGCGAAACTTCAGCTGGCTGAGCGACGTGTTGATGATCTGCCAGTTCAGCGTGAACGCCTGGCTGGGGGTGATACCGGTAATCAGGTGGAGCAGGGCGGCTATGGTACCGCCAGAGGTGAACACGGCAATGTTGTCGCTGCCGCCCGCGCTGTCCAGCAACTGCCGCAACCCTGCGTCGACCCTTGCAGTGAATGCCTGCCAGGTCTCAAGGCCGTCGTCGGCATGCTCGCCTGCGTGCCAGCGCTGTACCATCAGGGCGAACAGGCGCTGGAACTCGCTGCGGTTCTGCGCACCATTGCGCAGGATGTGCCGGGCCTGGGGTTCATCGGTCAGAAGGCCAGGCAGCAGGGCACGAATGACCCCATCGGCATCGAACTCGTTGAACGCCGGGTCGGTCTCGATCGGCGGTATTGCGCAGCCGCTGACGTGCATCGCTTCAAGTGCAAGTCGGGCGGTATCCTGTTGACGTCGCAAGCTGCCCGCCAGGCAACGGTCCAGACCCAGGCCCAGTTGTGCCAGGTGCTCGCCCAGCGCCTGGCTCTGGCGAATGCCCACGGGCGAGAGGACGTCATAGTCGTCGGCACCGAAGGAAGCTTGGCCATGTCGGATAAGGTAGAGATTGCCCACGGAGGTGTCCGGCCCGTTGAAGGTTGCTGCGAGGTTAGGTTGCGCCAGACGGGCTGTCAACGAAAAAGCATACAAGCGTTTGAAAAGGTTGTTTGAACTGTGTTGCCAGCCTTTGCCCCGGCTGGCAGCGTCATCGGAGCATCGGTATGCTTGCTACAGTTTCGCGTCGTACAGGCGCAGGTTCATAAGGAGTCAACGTGGAGTTTCTTGCCGAATACGCAAGCTTTCTCGCTAAAACCGCTACCCTGGTGATCGCCATTCTGGTGGTGCTGTCTGCCATTGCCGGTTTGCGCGGCAAAGGGCGGCGCAAGGCCGGTGGTCAATTGCAGGTCACCCGTCTCAACGAGTTCTACAAGGAGCTGCGCGAGCGGCTGGAGTCCGGCTTGCTCGACAAGGCCCAGCTGAAGGCCTTGCGCAAGCAGCAGGCGAAGGCTGAGAAACAGCAGAAGAAGGGCAAGGCCGAGGAAAAGGGCCGGGTCTTCGTGCTCGACTTCGATGGCGACATCAAGGCCTCGGCCACCGAAAGCCTGCGCAACGAGATCACCGCGCTGCTGACCCTCGCCACCTCCCGTGACGAAGTGGTGCTGCGCCTGGAAAGCGGCGGCGGCCTGGTGCACAGCTACGGCCTGGCTGCCTCGCAGCTGGCGCGTATCCGCCAGGCTGGCATCCCGCTGACCGTGTGCATCGACAAGGTGGCCGCCAGTGGCGGCTACATGATGGCCTGCATCGGCGAGAAGATCGTCAGTGCGCCGTTTGCCGTGCTGGGGTCGATCGGTGTGGTGGCGCAGTTGCCCAACGTCAATCGCCTGCTGAAGAAGCACGACATCGACTTCGAAGTGCTGACTGCCGGTGAATACAAGCGCACCCTGACCGTGTTCGGCGAGAACACCGAGAAGGGCCGGGAGAAGTTCCAGGAAGACCTGGACATCACCCACCAGCTGTTCAAGGACTTCGTCGCCCGCTACCGCCCGCAGTTGCATATCGACGAGGTGGCCACCGGTGAGGTCTGGTTGGGCGTTGCCGCGCTGAACCGCAAGCTGGTGGACCAGTTGCAGACCAGTGACGAGTACCTCAGCGAGCGCGCACGCAATGCCAACCTGTTCCACCTGCACTACGCCGAACGCAAGAGCT
The DNA here is from genome assembly GCF_000730665.1 of Pseudomonas plecoglossicida NBRC 103162 = DSM 15088. Classification (GTDB taxonomy): domain Bacteria; phylum Pseudomonadota; class Gammaproteobacteria; order Pseudomonadales; family Pseudomonadaceae; genus Aquipseudomonas; species Aquipseudomonas plecoglossicida. The sequence goes on along the minus strand of NZ_BBIV01000021.1, from coordinate 80,734 downwards.
TGCAAGAGCGCATCGGCATGGCGGCCAGTGGTACGGTAGAGAACACCGTGGTCGGTTTGTGGAGTAAACTCGGCCGCTTGCGCTAAACCCTTGAACCCCTTGAATATTTTTTTTGATCAGGGGGTTGCAAGGTGTGCGGAATGCAGACATAATGCGCCCATCGAAACGCAGCGAACTTTGAAAAAGGTTCAGTGTTTCAAGGAGATAGCAGCGCAAGCCGCTTGATCCGAACTTTGAGGCCGAGTAGCAAAGTGGTTATGCTCCGGATTGCAAATCCGTCTACGCCGGTTCGATTCCGACCTCGGCCTCCACATTCGAAAGCCCCGCAGATTAACGTCTGCGGGGTTTTTCTTTGTGCGTCAGAAAACACTGAAGTCCCAACACAAATTACAACCAGTCCAAGACTTCCTCATTTGGAAGGTTTGGCAATGGCCTCGACGCCCGAATGCCAGTCTGCAACGGGCTAAAAACACGCCGGCACAGGGAACGTCTGCCCTGCGGCGACCTCCCACAGTAATGCAGGGCGAACGGCGCGCTGCCATTCACACTTGGAGGACTGGCTCTGATGAAAAAGATCCTGATGGTGCTGACATCCCACGATCAGTTGGGTAATACCGGCAAGAAGACCGGCTTTTGGCTGGAAGAGTTCGCCGCCCCTTACTACGTGTTCATCGATGCCAACGCCGACGTCACCCTGGCCTCGCCCAAGGGCGGCCAGCCACCTCTGGACCCGAAGAGCGACGAGGACGATGCGCAGACCGATGCCACCCGGCGTTTTCGCGCTGACACCGAAGGGCAGATGGCGCTGGCCGACACGGTACCGCTGAGCGAAATCGACCCGTACGACTTCGATACCGTGTTCTATCCCGGTGGCCATGGGCCGCTGTGGGACTTGGCCGAGGACAACGATTCGAAGACGCTGCTGGAAGCTTTTTACGCATCCAACAAGCCGATTGCCGCAGTCTGCCATGCACCGGGCGTGTTCAAGCATGTCAATGCACCGGATGGCCATCCGGTGGTCAAGGGCAAGCAAGTGACCGGTTTCGCCAACAGCGAGGAAGACGCCGTCGGGCTGACCCAGGTGGTGCCGTTTCTGGTCGAGGACATGCTCAAAAGCCAAGGTGGCGAGTATTCCAAGGCTGCGGACTGGGCGAGTCATGTGGTCGAGGACGGCCATCTGATCACCGGGCAGAACCCTGCCTCGTCGGAGGGTGTGGCCCAGGCACTGCTCAAGCGGCTTGCGCGCGAGTAGCCAGCGCACCATGCCGTTGAATGTACAGGCGGTGTTCGTGAATGCCGTGGCCGAGGCGTTGGACCGCGGCCAAGCGAAGTAAGCTGCGCTTTCGCATAGAAAACAAAGGGCGTACATGCGCCGCCGCCGTTGTGGGAGCCGGCAAGCCGGCGATGCAAGCGCCTCTTAGGATGGCACCGGCTTCGCCGGTGATCGCCGGCAAGCCGGCTCCCACGCAATTCCCTCTGGCCGGAGCGGTCCCCGGGCGAGCGCAATGCGAGTCAGGGTTTTTGCTATTCTCACCGGTAGTTTAATTACAGCTGGAGTGTGTCGATGGGCTCTATCTTGTACAACTTCATTGCCTTCATCATTTTTGTCCTGGATATCTGGGCGATCATCAATGTGGTGAGGAGCAATAGCGAAACCCTGAAGAAAGTATTGTGGGTAGCGCTGGTTGCATTTCTTCCGGTGCTCGGCCTGATCATCTGGGCTTTGGCTGGCCCTCGCAGCAACAGCCGTCTTGGTTCATCTCACTGATCGACAACACTATTTTCGGCGAAACTGATAACAAGCCCTGCCATTGCGCGGGGCTTTTCATTTTTGCCGCAAGGTCCAGGGCGGTGGAGCTGGATTACACGTTGGCGTTTACCTACCACCCGTCAACAGGGGTGGCAAAGAGGGCGTTGGTTAGGTAAGGTCGGCACTTTTTTTCGATTGCCAGGAGAGCATGATGAGCAACAGGGCATTGGTAGTGGCTTTCGGTTTGGCCATCACCATGGCATCTACCCTCGGCGGATACTGCGCCTACGAGACGAGCCAGTTGGTACGCAAGGGATATTTCGCGGATTCGCAGGCGGCCGAGTCGACTGAAGGCGCCGATTTCGCTCGCAGCGGTAACCAACTGAAGCTGTAACTGCTGATCCATCAGCGTCAGGGCAAAAAAAAACCGCCAAAAAAGTAGGCGGTTTCAAAGAACGTCAGAGCAAGGCCAGTGTGCCCAAGCGCTTGTCATCAGTTCGTGAAAGGCATATTGCTAGCTTGAAACAGTTGTATCAGCCCGTGACAAAGCCCCCAGGCGCTGATCAAGTGTGGTTCAGCAAGATGCCTGCATCCGGACTCAGTGGCGGCGAAAAAAAGCCCGCCAGGAAGGCGGGCAAGCGACGTTTGAAGGGGAGAGACTCAAGCGTAGGTGCTATCGGTTAACTCGACATTAACCGCAAGGCATTGACCCTGGCCGACGATGCGCCTATACAGGCGTGCCACATTCCCTGGAGCTGCCATGCACGACGAAGACGACCTGCACGAGCCCGAGCACGATCACCTGCTCGATCACGAATTCCTCTACGACGACCTGGAGCTCGAGGCCGATGCCCAGGGCGCCGAGGATGAGGTCGAGGAAGACGAAGGGCTGCTGGATGACTTCGATGACGAGGACGATCATCCAGCCTGGCATGACGACCCGGACGACTGAGTCAGCGTCCGTCCAGCGAGAACCGCCCAGGGCCGCTCACGGCCAGCAGCAACAGGCCGCCGACGATGCTCAGGTTTTTCAGGAACTGGGTCATGTTGGCGGCGCGTTCCGGGTCGACCATGTTCCAGAAGGGATGGCCAAGCAGTGCCGTGCCCAGCACGAACAAGGCGAACAGGAAGGCCAGGGGACGCGTATAGAAGCCAAGGATCAGGATGATGCCGACGAAGAATTCCATGATCACCGCGACCGCTGCAGCCAACATGGGGGCAGGGGCGCCCAGTGAGGTCATGTAGCCGACCGTGCCGTCGAAACCGGTCAGCTTCGCCCAGCCGGACAAGATGAACAGGATCATCAACAGCACACGGGCGATGAGGATGATGATGTCGCGTTGGCCATCGAACAGGGAGTAGCGCATGGTGGCGTTCCAGTGGACGTAGTCACGTTCCACTCTAGCAGGCGTGCGGTGAATTTCCGGCAGACAGCAAAAAGGCGCCACCTGGGCGCCTTCTTCGGAAAATGGTGCGAGTGGCGGGACTCGAACCCGCAAGGCTCACGCCGACAGATTTTAAGTCTGCTGTGTATACCAATTCCACCACACTCGCACGCTTGAAAGGGTCGTGACGACCGGCGCGCTTCTAGGCAGAAGGGCCTGACAATCAAGCGCGCTTTATAACCCATTGTTATATTTGAGTCAACCACAGCACCTATGATCAAAGGAAGGAAGGCGCGGTTTAGCGGGTCATTGACATCGCAGGTGTCATTACGCCACTGTTGCGCCTTTCATTGGATCCAATGAGTGTTGGCCATGTCCTCGGCTTCCCGTCCCACTCCTGACGGACGTCTCGTTCGTCCCCGCTGGTACTGGCGTGTGCTGTTCGCCCACGTCTTGCTGCTCGGGGTGTTTCTGTACATCAGCCTGGCTTCGCTGGGGGGTTACCTGTTCATGCTCGGGTTCGCCGACGAGCACTCGCAATCCCAGCGGCTGATGGCCTTGGGCGGTGGCGGGGTGATCATGCTGGTGTGCCTGTGGCTGCTAAAAGTGGCGATGCCCCGGCGAGTCAGCCCGGTGCTGGTCGAACGTGAGCCTGGATAAGCCTGCGCGCTCGCCCGACCTCGGGTGTATCCTCGGCTAAGCTCACTATTTCCCCTCCTGCTGTGCCAGTGGAGTTTGCATGGTTTCAGCCGACTGCCCTGTTCACCCCGTCATGCACGCCAACAGCTATGAGCGGTTGGTGCAATCGGTGGTGGATTACGCCATCTACATGCTCGACACCACCGGTCGCGTGGTCTCCTGGAATGCCGGTGCCGAGCGCATCAAGGGCTACCGTGCCGCGGAAGTGATCGGTCAGCATTTCTCGTTGTTCTTTACCCCTGAGGATTGCCTGGACGGTCGCCCCGAGCGCCTGCTCAAGCAAGCTCTGGAGCAGGGAGTGGCGCAGGATGAGGGCTGGCGGGTACGCAAGGACGGCACACGATTCTGGGCGTTGGCTGCCCTGGATGTCATCCACGACGAGCAAGGGCAGGTCATCGGCCTGGCCAAGGTCACCCGTGACATCACAGACCGGCGCGAATCCGCCCTGCAGCTCGATGCCGTTCGCGCCCAACTGTTTCAGGCCCAGAAGCTCGAGGCATTGGGCCAACTGACCGGTGGGTTGGCGCATGACTTCAACAATCTGCTGACCATCATCATCAATTCGGCCCGGATGGCGCGCGAGAGCCAGGATCCGGTGCGCGTGCAGCGCCTGATGGACCATATCCTCGATGCAGGCCAGCGGGGTACCGAGCTGACCAAGCAGTTGCTGACGTTCGCCCGGCATCGGCAGCTCGAAGTCACCCTGATTGCACCTAGCCAGTTGCTCGCGTCGACCCGTGGCTTGCTGGAGCATGCGTTACCTCGTGAAATCTCGCTGGAGGAGCACCTGCAACCGGACTTGCCACTGCTCGAGGTGGATGTCGGGCAATTGCAGATGGTGCTGCTCAACCTGATGTTCAATGCCCGGGATGCCATCGAAGGCCGGGGCACGATCCGCATGACGGTCAGCGCCGTCGAGCTCGCGGGTGAGGTAGAAGGCTTGTGCGGTGCCTTCATATGCTTCGAGGTGAGCGACAGTGGCCCTGGCATCGATCCGAAGGTGTTGCCGCGGATCTTCGAGCCATTCTTCACCACCAAGCCCTTCGGCAAGGGGACCGGGCTGGGGCTGAGCCAAGCCTATGGCTTTGCCAAGCAAAGCGGTGGCGCAATCGATGTGCAGAGCGAAATCGGCAAGGGGACGCGCATGCGCCTGTACCTGCCGGCCAATCGACCCGGTTCGGACGGCCAACTCCAAAGGTAGCCATCATGGCACAAGCACTCACGCGACTGGTGACTGGAATAGCGGGGCTCGATGCGCTGCTCAAGGGCGGTCTGGTCGTGGGGGCTTCCTACATCATTCAAGGGCCGCCCGGCGCCGGCAAGACCATTCTTGCCAACCAGCTGGCGTGCGGCCACGTGCACCAGGGCGGCCGGGTGCTGGTAGCGACCCTGCTCAGCGAATCCCATGAGCGGCTGTTCCAGTACCTGGCGACCCTGGAGTTCTTCGACCCGGCGCTGGTCGGCGACCAGATCCAGTTCGTCAGCGCCTTCGACACCCTCGAACAGGAGGGGCTCGATGCGGTGGTCAGGTTGCTGCGCCAGGAAATCGGCCGGCAGCAGGCCAGCTTGCTGATCGTCGATGGGGTACTCAACGCCCGCGTGCGCGCAGAAACCGCCCTGGACACCAAGAAGTTCGTCTCGGAGCTGCAAGGCCATGCGGCGTTTGCCGGCTGCACCCTGTTGCTGCTGACCAGCGGGCGGCTGGATGAAGGCAGCCCCGAGCACACCATGGTCGACGGGGTGATCGAACTAAGCGAACAATTGATCGGCAGCCGCGCCGTGCGCCATATCCAGCTACGCAAGACGCGTGGCAGCGGGGCCTTGTCGGGGCGTCACGAATGCCTGATCGACGAGGCGGGGATGCATGTCTTTCCGCGCCTGGAGGCGCTGTATGGCCACCCCAGCCAGCCGGGCAGCACCACCTTCACGCGGGTTACCACGGGTATCATCACGCTCGATGAAATGCTCGGTGGCGGGTTGGCCGCCGGCTCGACCAGCCTGTTGATGGGGCCTTCGGGGATTGGCAAGACATCCTTGGGCCTGGCCTTTCTCGGCGCTTCCAGCGTCGAGGCGCCTGGCCTGCATTTCGGCTTCTACGAAACGCCTGACAGGCTGCGCCTGAAGGCGACCTCGTTGGGCTACGATTTCGCTGCGCTGGAGCGTCAAGGCGCCTTGCAGCTGTGTTGGCAGCCGACCACCGAAGGCTTGCTCGACCAGGTCGGGGCGCGCCTGCTGGAGCAGGTCGATCGCTGTGGCAGCAAGCGCGTGGTGATCGACAGCCTCGGCGCGTTCAGTCGCCTGGCAGCTGACCCGTCACGGCTCAATGCCTTTTTCACGGCACTGACCGGGGAACTGCGGGCGCGCGACATCACTGTCATGCTTACCTGGGAGATGCGCGACATCTTCGGCTCGGAGATCACCGCGCCAGCGCCGGACCTGTCGAGCATCGTCGACAACCTCATGCTCATGCGCTTCGTCGAGCTGGACTTGCAACTGCAGCGCATGTTGTCGATGCTCAAGGTGCGTGACAGCCATCATGACCCAGCGTTGCACGCACTCCATTTCGGTTCGCAAGGCATCAGCCTGCGCAATGTTTTCGAGGGCGCCTGCGGTGTACTCTCGGGTACGGCGGTACCCCAGGGAAGTGGGTGACGGGGTCGATTGATGAATACCATCCTGATCGTCGATGACGAGTACCTGATCGCCGATATCCTCGGTTTTGCCCTGGAGGACGCAGGTTTTCTGGTGGAGAAGGCGAGCAACGGGCGCAAGGCCCTGGAAGCGCTCACGGAAAAACGCGTGGAGCTGGTCATCACCGACTACATGATGCCCCTGCTCAACGGCGAGGAACTGGTGAGGGAGATTCGGGAGGAGCTGAAACTGCTCGACCTGCCGGTGATCCTCATGAGCGGCGCCCAGGCCAGCCAAGGACGTCCGGAGCTGTTCGCCGCGGTGTTCGACAAACCCTTCGACATGGACAAGATGATTGCCAAGGTGCGCGAACTGCTGGACACCTGACTTTCAGGTGGCAGCGGGAATAGGCCCTACGGGCGCTCAAGCGCATCCGTGCGACTTGTAGCTGGCCGGTCAGTGCTGGTCGTCGTGCTTCTCGGGGGCCGGGTTGCCAGCCTGGATACGCTTGAAGATTTCCTCACGGTGCACCTGGACATCCTTCGGTGCATCGATGCCAATCCTCACCTGCATCCCTTTGACGCCCAGAATGGTGACTTTGATGTCGTCGTTTATGACGATGCTTTCGCCAACCTTACGGGTGAGTATCAGCATGTAGTTCTCCTTGGTGATGTAGAAATCCGCCTGGCCATTGCCGCAGCGGTGGGAGCCTGTCCCTCTTCCTTCTCATTAAAGACGCTTTCGGCGGATAGTAATTCCCCGAAATAGAAAATCTGTTGTGTGTCTTTAGTTGCAGGTGCCGATTCAGCGCGCCACTGGCGCGTCGACGAAGGTGCTCGACGGCAAGGATAGGGGGGTTCGACGCGTATGGGAAATTTCTCTGCATCATGGCCGGAATAGGCGCGGTCAATCGGCGCCTGCCTCCTCCAGTGCCTGAAGAAACAGTAGCAGCGCCACCTCTTCAGGGTCCAGGCCCTTGCGCACACGCCGGCTTGGCAGGTCGGCCAGGCGCCCCAGGGCGTAATGTTCCAGCACCGCGGGATGGATGTAACAGCGCCTGCAAACGGCCGGCGTGTTACCCAAGCGCTCGGCGACTTGCTTGACGATGCTGCTGACCTGGCGCTTGGCCTCGCTTTCCGGCTCCCAGGCCAGCGGCTTGAGCAGGCTCAACGCCAGGCTGCTGCCGGCCCAGGTGCGGTAGTCCTTGGCGGTGAAGTCGGCGCCGGTCAGTTGCTGCAGGAACTGGTTGATCTCGCTGGAGCCGATGCTGTGGCGCTGGCCGTCGTCGTCCAGGTACTGGAAAAGCGCCTGCCCGGGCAGCTCCATGCAGCGCTTGAGCAGGCTCGCCAGGCGCCGGTCGCGCAGGGTGACATTGTGCTCCACGCCGCGCTTGCCGCGGAACTGGAATCGGATGGTACTGCCCTGCACCTTGACGTGGCGATTGCGCAGGGTGGTCAGTCCATAGGACTTGTTATCGCGCAGGTAGCGCTGGTTGCCGATGCGGATCAAGGTGTGATCCAGCAGGCTGACCACCAGCGCCATGACTTTTTCCCGGTCATGCCCCGGTCGGGCCAGGTGCTGTTCCAGCTGCGCACGCAGCCTGGGCAAGGCCTGGGCGAAGGCCAGCATGCGCCCGTACTTGTGCTCGTCGCGCAGTTCACGCCAATCGGCGTGATAGCGATACTGCTTGCGCCCCCGGGCATCGCGGCCGGTGGCTTGCAGATGGCCCTGCGGGTCGGCGCAGATCCACACGTCGGTATAGGCGGGCGGGATCACCAGGGCGGCGATGCGCGCCAGCGTCTCGCTGTCGCGTACCCGCTCGCCCTGGGCGTCGAGGTAGATGAAGCGCCCGCGCCAGCGGCGGCGACTGAGGCCGGGCTGGCTGTCGTCCACGTAGTGCAGGCTGGGTGGCAAGGTGCAGTCGAGCATCGGCGGCTGGCCTCATCAAGGTCACTGAGCAATGGACAACAACCGTGCGCCCGATGCTCAGCCCAGCAGTGCCACCGACTTGATCTGCGCATACAGGGCCTGGCCTGTGTGCAGGCCGAGCTGGTCTGCGGAGAAGCGCGTGATGCGCGCCAGCAAGGCCGTGCCGCCGGCGTCGAGGCTGACCAGGACATGGGCCGGGTTGTCTGCCGGGTGGGCTTCGCGCACGCGCACCGGCAGCCGGTTGAGGATGCTCGAGGTGCTGTCCGCCGCCAGGGCCAGGCTGACGTCCCGGGCCTGCACCTTGATACGCAAGGTACTGCCCATGCTGCGCGCCGGATGGGCGATGCGCAGCACGGGGGCGGCGCTGCCGGGCAGGCGCAGGTCGAGCAGGTCGTACTGCGGGTCGTGGCCGACCACCAGGCCCTCGAACACCACGCCTGCATCCTCTCCCTGGGCCAGCGACAGGTCGAGCCGGGCCAGGGTTTCGCCGATCGGCCCGCTGGCCATCGCCCGTCCTTGTTCCAGCAACACCAGATGGTCCGCCAGCCGCGCCACTTCGTCCTGGGCATGGCTGACGTAGACCAGCGGGATGTCCAGTTCGTCGTGCAGGCGTTCCAGGTACGGCAGGATCTCGCGCTTGCGGGGGGCATCGAGCGCGGCCAGGGGCTCGTCCATCAGCAGCAGGCGCGGGCTGCTGAGCAGTGCGCGCGCGATACCGACGCGCTGCGCCTCGCCGCCGGACAAGGTCGCCGGCCGGCGTTCGAGCAGATGTTCGATGCCCAGCAGTTCGCAAGCCTGGTCGAGGCCGACCTTGCGCTGGCTGGCGGCGATCCGGCGCCAGCCGAACTCCAGGTTGCCGCGCACCGACAGGTGCGGGAACAGGCTGGCCTCCTGGAACACATAGCCCACCGGGCGCAGGTGCGGCGCCTGGAAGTAGCCGCGGGCAGTGTCTTCCCAGACCTCGCCGTTGACTTCGATATAGGCACTGGCGGCTCGCTCCAGCCCGGCCAGACAGCGCAGGCACGAGGTCTTGCCCGAGCCGGAATGGCCGAACAGCGCGCTGATGCCGCGACCGGGCAGGCGCAGGTCGACGTCCAGGGTGAAGTCGTCACGCGCCAGTTGCAGGCGCGCCACAATCGATCTGCTCATTTCAGCTCCAGCCAACCTTGCCGCGGCGCCCGGCATACAGCAGGAGCAGCACCAGGAACGAGAACACCAGCATGGCACCGGCCAGCCAGTGGGCTTGCGAATAGTCCATGGCCTCGACGTGATCGAAGATCTGCACCGAAACCACGCGGGTCTTGTCGGGGATATTGCCACCGATCATCAGCACCACGCCGAATTCGCCCACGGTGTGGGCAAAGCCGAGGATGCTGGCGGTGACGAAACCGGGGCGGGCCAGTGGCAGCACTACATGGATGAAGGTGTCCCAGGGGCTGGCGCGCAGTGTCGCCGCCACTTCCAGCGGGCGCTGGCCGATGGCGGCAAAGGCATTTTGCAGCGGCTGCACCACGAACGGCATGGAATACACCGTCGAACCGATCACCAGGCCGCTGAAGCTGAACACCACGGTACCCAGGCCCAGTGCCTGGGTAGCCTGGCCAATCCAGCCATGCGGGCCGAGGGCGATCAGCAGGTAGAAACCGATCACCGTCGGCGGCAGCACCAGTGGCAGGGCCACTACCGCACCCACCGGCCCGCGCAGCCAGGAGCGCGTGCGCGCCAGCCACCAGGCGATGGGTGTGCCCAGCAGCAGCAGGATCAGGGTGGTCAGGCTGGCCAGCTTGAGGGTCAGCCAGACAGCACCCAGGTCACTGGCATCGAGTGGCATCAGAGCTCATAGCCGTAGGACTTGATCACTTTGGCGGCTTTCGGGCCTTTGAGGTATTCCACCAGCGCCTTGGCTGCCGGGTTGTCCTTGCCCTTCTCGAGAATGACCGCGTCCTGGCGGATCGGCTCATGCATGTCGGCCGGCACGATCCACGCCGAACCGCTCTCGACCTTGCCGTCCTTGTAGATCTGCGACAGGGCGACGAAGCCCAGTTCGGCGTTGCCGGTGGAGACGAACTGGAAGGCTTGGGTGATGTTCTGGCCTTCGACGATCTTGCCCTTGGTGGCCTCGGTCAGTTCCAGCTTCTTCAGTACCTGCGTGGCGGCCAGGCCATAGGGTGCGGCTTTGGGGTTGGCGATGGACAGGTGCTGGAACTGGTTCTTCTTCAAGACTTCGCCTTTGCTGTCGACATAGCCCGGCTTGGGCGACCACAGCGCCAGCGTACCGATGGCGTAGGTGAAGCGCGAGCCAGGGACGGTCGCTTTTTCATCTTCCAGCTTTTTCGGGGTGGTGTCGTCGGCGGCCAGGAACACTTCGAACGGTGCGCCGTTCTTGATCTGTGCGTAGAACTGCCCGGTGGCGCCATAGGCGGCGACCAGCTTGTGCCCGGTGTCTTTCTCGAAGTCCTTGGCAATGGCCTGGATCGGCGCGGTGAAGTTCGCGGCGACCGCGACCTGAACCTCGTTGGCCCAGGCGCTGTTGAGGGAGATAAGGCTGGCGAGGGCGGTGGCGGCCAGGTGGGGCAGGCGGATGCGCATCAACAACTCCTTGGGTGGTTATCGTTATGGTGTGAACTATATAGCGATAGGCCATTTGTCGGGAAGGGGCTGTTGGCGTGAGGTCGTGTCGCTGGCGGCGGTTTTATCGCCCGAGCTGCGCCAGCGCTTTCTCGGCAATCTCCAGGGTCAGCTGCCCGGCGGGCAGGGGTTTGCCCAGGCGCAATGCCTGCCCCGACCACAAATTGGTGAAATCGCTGTTGCCCTGCGGGTCGCTGATCGCCCGCAGCGGCATCAGCGCCCCCCCCGCCAGCGGGAACGCCGGCGCCAGCTCGCTCATCGGGCCCAGCTCACGCATGATGCGGTTGTTGATGCCCCGTGCAGGGCGACCGGTGAACAGGTTGGTCAGCGCCGTGTCGCTGGCTGGCGCGCTGTCCAGTGCGCGGCGATGGGCTGCCGATACCTTGGCCTCGGGGCAGAACAGGTAGGCCGTGCCCATTTGCACGGCGCTCGCGCCAAGGGCCAGGGCTGCGACCAGGCCACGGTGGTCGCCGATGCCGCCTGCGGCAATCACGGGCAGGTGCACGGCATCGGCGATTTGCGGCACCAGGGCGAAGGTGCCGATCTGGCTGGTGATGTCGTCGCTGAGGAACATGCCGCGATGGCCCCCGGCTTCATAGCCCATGGCGATGATCGCATCGCAACCGCGGGCCTGGAGCCAGAGTGCTTCCTCGACCGTGGTGGCACTGGACAGCAGCTTGGCGCCCGTCGCCCGGACCCGCTGCAGCAAGGCCGGTTCAGGCAAGCCGAAATGAAAGCTCACCACTTCCGGGCGAAGCTGTTCGACCAGCTGGCAGCTCTGCTCGTCGAACGGCGCACGATTGGAGACCGGGGTGGGCGCCTGGAAGTCGGCACCGACTTCCAGGTAGTAGGGCTCGAGCGCCTGTTTCCAGCGCTCGGCGCGCTTGGCATCAGGGGCTGGCGGCTGGTGGCAGAAGAAATTCAGGTTCAGCGGCCGACCCGGGCAGGCGGCGCGAAAGGCGGCGATCTCGTCCCGTACCTGCTCGCCGCCGAGCATCGCGCAGGGCAGGGCACCCAGGCCGCCGGCGCCGGCCACGGCGATGGCCATGGCCGAACCGCTGGCGCCGGCCATCGGCGCCTGGAGGATGGGCAACTCGATGCCCAGCAGATCGAGGATACGATGGTCGGGCCAGTTGCTCATGCGCTGCTCCTTGTGTGCGGTTCTACAGGGCCTTGCTGACCTGGATGTCGCTGATCTTGTCGGCGTCCTCGCCGTGGATCTTGCGCAGCGCATCGAGCGCCTGCTCGTGCGAAGCGTCGGGCATCGTGGCGAAGTCCCAGCGGCGCTGGCCGTCGAGCTTGTACTTGATCACATACTTGGTCTGGGTCATGGCAGGCGTTATCCGAGTTTCGACGACGAGCGGCGAATGATCTTGATCTTGTGGGTGAGGGTCGGCTTGCGCGTGACCGAGATCGGGCGCGTGGTCACGGTGTCGAGGGTGATGTTCCAGAAACCGGTGCTGGGCACGGTGATCCTGGCCGGGAAACGCTCGAAGTGGCCGCCGTGGTAGGTGTGCCGGCCGCCGTTCTTGAAGCTGCGGAAATTGGCGTCGTTCATCAGGCGGATATTGCAGCGCTGGGAGCACTCGACAACGACGATGTCGTCCTCGTTCAGGTGCTCGCGCTGGTGTACGAATTTCATGGGGTGCTCCGCAAAGTCTGGTTCTGCAAACGCAAACGATACCACGATGTGGTGACCGGCTGGCGGAGCGCTATGCCTGGGCGAAGATAAATCTGCCAAAGCGGGGAGCAAAAACGCCTGGCCGTTGTCTGAGCGGGTTCTTGACAGCAGAGGTGCGGCAAATGAAGTGGATGGCAGTGGCGTTGTTTCTGGCGCTGGGGGGGTGCGTCAGTGTTTCGGAACTGGAGCAGTCCCACGAAACGCTGGACGTGATTTCTGGCAAGACGCCGCGTGAATATGCCGACTGCGTCAAGCAGCAGCTGGCCGACAGCCGTGACCCCCTGGTGGAAGAAAAGCGCGACGAAGGCGTGCGCCTGATCGTGCCGCAGAAGCTGTCGGCCGGTGCCGGGCCCGCGGCGCTGGTGGATATCCACAAACGCGGGAGCGGCAGCAGCATCAAGCTGCACGAGCGCCTGAACAACTTCCCGCTGCGCCTGGGCGATGTGCGCACGGCGGCGACGGTGTGCATTTCGGGCAGTTGACCTGGCGCAAGTAAAGCGCGCTTAGCTGGTCCCTGGGCGGGCCCGGCGTTGTTGCGAATTGCCTGACACGGCTAGTATCCATTTGCTTATGTTTTTTAAGCTTAAGCTTATAACAAAAGAAATGGAGATTCGTGATGACCCTGATGAGTCGAGTCGTGATCGGCAGCATGCTGGTCCTGGCCTGGCCGCTGGCGTACGCCGCCGATGGCCAGAAGATCTTCACCCAAGGTGGGGCCAACCCTGCCGCCATGGCCTGCCTGGGCTGTCATGGCGCGGACGGCAAGGGTATCGCCGCTGCCGGTTTCCCGCGACTGGCGGGCTTGCCGGCCGGCTACTTGAGCAAGCAATTGCATGACTGGCGGGCCGGTACCCGCAAGCAGCCGGTGATGGAGCCACTGGCCAAGGCATTGACCGACGATGAAATCCAGGCGGTCAGTGGTTATCTCGCCAGCCTGCCGAGCGACCCCGCACCGGACCATCGCCGGCAGCAGATTGCCGACGACCCCACCGCACGCCTGGCCCTCTATGGCGACTGGAATCGACAGATACCCGGGTGCGTGCAATGTCATGGGCCCGGTGGCGTCGGTGTCGGTGAACACTTTCCGCCGTTGGCCGGGCAGCCTGCCTCGTATCTGATCGCGCAGCTCAATGGCTGGCGCGATGGCAGCCGCAGCAACGACCCCAATCAGCTGATGGTCGGCGTGGCCAAGGCCATGACCGATGACGAGGTCAAGGCGATCGCCGAGTACTTCGCCACGTCCAGCCATGCGCAGGTGAAGCCATGAGAACACTGCTGCCAGCCCTGTTGCTTGCGGCCATCGGCAATGCCGTCGCCGCGCCCATCGCCATGGAAGATCAGTCCCAGCTGCAGGTCCCAGGCGCCCAGGCGGCCCCGCAATTTGTCCCGCCTGCCGAAAGCGAGCTGCCGGACAACGCCTTCGGCAGGATGGTGCGCGAAGGCCATGCACTGTTCGTCGATACCCGTCGATTGATGCCCGAGGCCGTTGGCAATGGTCTCAATTGCAGCAACTGCCACCTCGACCAGGGACGCCTGGCCCATGCCGCGCCGATGTGGGGTGCGTACCCGATGTATCCGGCGTATCGCAAGAAGAATGACAAGGTCAACACCTTTGCCGAGCGCATCCAGGGCTGCTTCCAGTTCAGCATGAACGGCAAGCCGCCGACGGCTGACAGCCCGCAGATGACGGCGTTGTCGGTGTATGCCTACTGGCTGTCGAGCAAGGCGCCCACGGGCGTGGAAATCGCCGGCCGCGGATACCCCGAAGTGCCTCGACCCAAGGGCGGCTACGACTTCAAGCGCGGCCAGCAGGTATACGGCGAGCAATGCGCAATCTGCCATGGCGACAACGGGGAGGGGCAGAAAGTGGCTGGTGACTATGTGATGCCACCGTTGTGGGGCAAGGATTCCTACAACTGGGGCGCTGGCATGCACCGGATCAACACGGCGGCATCGTTCGTCAAGTACAACATGCCACTGGGCAAGCCGGGCAGCTTGAGCGACCAGCAGGCCTGGGACGTGGCCGCCTGGATCAACCGCCATGAGCGGCCCCAGGACCCTCGCCTGGTCGAAGGCTCGGTCGAGAAGACCCGGCTCAAGTTCCACGCCAACGACGGCGTGAATCTCTACGGCCAGCAAGTCGAAGGGGTACTGATCGGGCGTGGAACCGGTAGTTGACGGGCTCCACGGTGATCCCTTGGGCAGCGCAGCCTTTTGCCAGGGCAGGGGTTGCGCTTGCCGCCAGCATCCGCTGGGCGTAAAAATTGTGATCCGCCGGAACTATCTACACTGGGTTATCTCTATGACTGGCATCGGTCGACCGCAGGCGGGGCATTGTAAGGTGACTGCCGCCTGATTAGACTGCGCCGAATTCCACAGGCCCTGCCTTTGTTTAAGGACGTATATGATCAAGAAATGCTTGTTCCCGGCAGCCGGTTACGGCACCCGCTTCCTGCCTGCTACCAAAGCCATGCCCAAGGAAATGCTGCCGGTGGTCAACAAGCCACTGATCCAGTATGGCGTTGAAGAGGCGCTGGACGCTGGCCTGAACGAGATCTCGATCGTCACCGGTCGCGGCAAGCGCGCCCTGGAAGACCACTTCGACATCAGCTACGAGCTGGAAAACCAGATCAAGGGCACCGACAAGGAAAAATACCTGGTCGGTATCCGTCGCCTGCTGGACGAGTGCTCGTTCTCCTACACCCGCCAGACCGAGATGAAAGGCCTGGGCCACGCCATTCTGACGGGGCAGCCGCTGATCGGCGACGAGCCGTTCGCCGTGGTCCTGGCGGACGACCTGTGCGTCAACCCGGAAGGTGACGGCGTACTGACCCAGATGGTCAAGCTGTACAATCAGTTCCGCTGCTCGATCATCGCCATCCAGGAAGTCGACCCGCAGGAAACCAACAAGTACGGCGTCATCGCCGGCGACATGATCCGCGACGACATCTTCCGTGTGACCAACATGGTCGAGAAGCCGGCCCCGGAAGATGCACCGTCGAACCTGGCGATCATCGGTCGCTACATCCTCACCCCGGATATCTTCGACATCATCAAGAACACCCCACCGGGCAAGGGTGGCGAGATCCAGATCACCGACGCGCTGATGCAGCAGGCCCAGAACGGCTGCGTGATTGCCTACAAGTTCAAGGGCAAGCGTTTCGACTGTGGTGGTGCAGAAGGCTACATCGACGCCACCAACTTCTGCTTCGAGAACTACTACAAGACCGGCAAGGCGTACTGATTCGCCACGGCAGGTCGCAAAAGCCACCCTTCGGGGTGGCTTTTTTGTTTGCAGCCGGCAACGGCGGTATGCTGGGCGCCAGCCTAGGAGACTGAATACATGGCCTACGATTTTGATCTGTTCGTGATTGGCGCCGGTTCCGGCGGTGTGCGTGCGGCGCGTTTCGCCGCGGGCTTCGGCGCGAAGGTGGCGGTGGCCGAAAGCCGTTACCTGGGTGGCACCTGCGTCAACGTCGGCTGCGTGCCGAAGAAGCTGCTGGTCTATGGCGCGCATGTCGCCGATGAGCTGGAGCAGGCTGCCGGCTTCGGCTGGACCCTCGAGGAAGGGCATTTCGACTGGGGCACGCTGATCGCCAACAAGAACCGCGAGATCGAGCGCCTCAATGGCATCTATCGCAACCTGCTGGTCAACAGTGGCGTGACGCTGCTGCAAGGCCATGCGCGTATCACCGGGGCCAACGAAGTGGAGGTGGAAGGCCAGCGCTACAGCGCCGGGCACATCCTCATCGCCACCGGCGGCTGGCCACAAGTGCCGGACATTCCAGGCAAGGAGCTGGCCATCACCTCCAACGAGGCTTTCTACCTCAAGGATTTGCCGCGTCGGGTACTGGTGGTGGGCGGCGGTTACATCGCGGTGGAGTTCGCCGGCATCTTCCAGGGGCTGGGCGCTGCGACCACCTTGTTGTACCGCGGTGACCTGTTCCTGCGCGGCTTTGATGGCTCGGTCCGCAGCCACCTGAAGGAAGAGCTGGAAAAACGCGGCATGGACCTGCAGTTCAATGCCGACATCCAGCGTATCGACAAGCTCGAGGATGGTAGCCTCAAGGCCACCCTCAAGGATGGTCGCGAGCTGCTGGCCGATTGCGTGTTCTATGCCACTGGCCGGCGGCCGATGCTCGACGACCTGGGCCTGGAAAGCACTGGCGTAGAGCTGGACGAGCGCGGTTTCGTCCGTGTCGACGATCAGTACCAGACCACCGCGCCGTCGATCCTCGCCATCGGCGACGTGATCGGCCGTGTGCAGCTCACCCCGGTAGCCCTGGCCGAAGGCATGGCCGTGGCGCGGCGGCTGTTCAAGCCCGAGCAATACCGCCCGGTGGACTACCAGAACATCCCCACTGCGGTGTTCAGCCAGCCGCCGATCGGTACCGTGGGCTTGACTGAGGAGCAGGCCTTGCAGGCCGGGCACAAGGTGCAGATCTTCGAAAGCCGCTTCCGCGCCATGAAGCTGACCCTCACCGACATCCAGGAAAAGACCCTGATGAAGCTGGTGGTGGATGCCGAGACCGACAAGGTGCTGGGCTGCCACATGGTTGGCCCCGATGCCGGCGAGATCATCCAGGGCCTGGGTGTCGCGCTGAAGGCGGGTGCTACCAAGCAACAGTTCGACGAGACGATCGGCGTGCATCCGACCGCAGCCGAAGAGTTCGTCACCATGCGTATGGCTACCCGCTAGCCACTGTGGGCAGGGAATATGACCTCGGGTAAACGGGGTCTTATTTCCTACACTGGCGCTGTCTATTTCGTTTGGCTGACTGTTGAGTCATCCTACATTTTTGCTTGGTCACCTTACTGATACTTCACCGCGCCGCGAAAAGCGGTAGCAGCTCGGCAGCCATTGCCGGGCCTAATCCATCAGTATGAAAAGGTGACTATGAACACTTTCTCGAAATCCTTGCTTGCAAGCAGTTGCACCCTGCTGTTCTGGGCTCAGGCAGCACAGGCCGATTTTGGTCAGATCAGTTTCGATGGCCGTGTATCGGCACCCACCTGTGTGGTCAACGGGGGCAGTGGCGACCTGCCGGTTTCTCTGCCGGAGGTGAACGCTTCGCTGCTGGCGCGCCCCGGTCAAACCGCTGGCCAGACGCCTTTCCAACTGAACCTTTCCAGCTGCTCGCCTGGCGTCACCCGGGTATCGACCTATTTCGAACCGGGCGCGACGATCAGTCCGGAGGGCCGCCTGATCGTGGATGCTGGTGGTAGCCAGAATGTCCAGCTGGAATTGCTCAACGAGTCGCAGGCGCCGATGGACCTGGCGGCAGCCAAGGGCAATCAGAATTCTCAGCAGGTTGCCATCGTCGGTGGCAGCGCAACATTGCGTTACACCGCCCGCTACTATTCCACAGGCGGGACCACGCCTGGCCTGGTGACATCCCGCGTGCAGTACTCGCTGGACTATCTGTAACCCCTTTTCGAAGGCAGCCCGGCAAGGGCTGCCTTTCCTTCCTGTTCCTGAGCCCGAATATCATGCGTCCGTTCTTCAACGCCTTGCGGCGGGGAGTGCTGCTGGCTGCCTGCATGGCATCGCCTCACCTCGCCGCCAATGTGGTTATCGCCAGCACCCGCGTAGTCTTTCCAGCCGCCCAGTCCGAAGTGACTGTCAAACTCAGCCATCAAGGAGCCACACCCTCATTGGTTCAAGCCTGGGTCGACGATGGTAGTCCGCAGGCCCAGGTGCGGGATCTGCAGGTTCCTTTCAGTGTAATGCCGGCCATGTTCCGCCTGGATGGCGGAAAGGGGCAGAGCCTGAGACTGTTCCAGGAAGAGGGTGGACTGCCAGCCGACCGCGAAAGCCTGTATTGGCTCAACGTGCTTGAAGTGCCCCCCAAGGGAGCGGGGAACACCCTGCAGGTGGCGTTGCGCTCGCGCATCAAGTTGCTGTACCGGCCAGATGGATTGCAGGGCAAGTCGGTGAATGCCCACCATCGGGTCTCCTGGCAGTGGCTGCAGGAAGACGGGCAATGGGCGTTGCAGGCCAACAATGCCAGCCCCTTCGTGGTCAACCTGGCCAGTTTGACGCTGCTCCAGGATGGGCGGGCTGCGGTGGCCCTGGCGCCTGATCACGTGCTGCCATTCGCCAGCACGCGCTTCAAGGTCGAGGGCAGCCCCAGCCAGGCAACCGCTCGGCTGCGTTTTGCCTTCATCGATGATTACGGCGCCGTGCGCGAGGCGCCGGAGGTGGTGAACGTGCGCTTGGCAGACTGAGGCGCGGTGCATCATGTGTTTCACGATGATTGTGCGCAGCCGCCATATGGCCGCAGGCGTGTTGAGCGGATACCTCGCAGGCCCTGCCGCCGCGATCGAGTTCGATCCCGGGCTGCTGCGAGAAGGCACATCGGTCGACCTGCGTCGCTTCGAGCAGGGCGCGACAGTGCCCGAGGGTATCTACACCCTCGATGTGACATTGAATCAGCAATGGATGGGGCGCCACCGAATGCCCCTGCGCGTGCAGGAGCAGCACCAGGTGCCGACGCCCTGTTACAGCGAGCCGCTGCTGCGGCAGTTGGGCGTGGACACGCAACGTCTGAGCCGCGAGGTGCGCGAGCGGCTGCAGCAGGAGGAGGCCTGTATCGCCCTGGTTGCAAGTGTTTCGGCTGCCAGCGAGGCGCTGGATTTGGGCAATCTGCAGCTGGACCTGCAGATCCCGCAGCAGGCGCTGTTGCGTCTGCCCAGCGGATACTTGCCAGCAGAAAACTGGGACAGTGGTGTAACGGCTGCCTTCTTCGACTATCGCCTCAATCTCTATGAGCAGCATGACCTTGAACAAGACCAGGCCACCCGTCAGACCTACCTGGGCGTGCGCGCAGGGTTCAACAGCGGCCAATGGTACTGGCGACATGAGGGGAGCTGGCAGGCGTCCACAGGTTTGCCTTCGCGTTACCAGCCGGTAGCGACTTCGGTGCGTCGGGATATTCCCGCCTGGTCCGCTCAATTGACGCTGGGTGACGGTTACAGCAGCTCGGAGGTGTTTGAAGGCAGCGCCATGCGTGGCGTGCTGTTGGGCAGCGACCAGCGCATGCTCGCGCAGGAGCAGCGCGGTTATGCACCTGTGGTCAGGGGCGTTGACAACAGCACCGCGCTGTTGAGTATTCGCCAGCGCGGCATGCTGTTGCATGAGTCGACGGTGGCACCGGGGCCGTTTGAAATCGATGACTTGTACGCCAGTGGTCTGAATGATGACCTGGAGGTGACGCTGCGCGAGTCGGATGGCAGCGTCAGAACCTTCTTCCTGCCTTATCAGACAGCACCGCTGGCACTGCGACCGGGCGCCAGGCGTTTCGAACTGGGCAGCGGCGTGTGGCGCGAGGCGCAAGGGCGATCGGGCCCAGGTTTCGTGCAGGGTAGTTGGCAGCAAGGACTGGACAACCGCTTCAGCGTGCACGGTGGCACCTGGATCGCCGAGGATTACCTGGGCAGTGCCATGGGCGTGGCCATCAATACCGGGTTTGGTGCGTTGGGACTGACCGGCTATCACGCCCACGCCACGCTGGCTCGAAATCAGCAGGTACGAGGCCAGGCCTGGCGGCTGAGCTGGCGTCAGCGTTTGAGCACGAGCGCAACCGACCTGAGCGCGTCACTGACGCGTAGTGAGGGGCCCGGGTATTACAGCTTCAACGATTATGCGCGTGTACGCGGCGGTGCCCGCATCGACTCGCTCGCTTGGCAGGCGGGCCTGGGGCTCGATCAGCAGCTGGGTGAGCGAGGCGGGCGTTTCAACCTCAGGGCCAGTCTGCGTCAGAGTCGGGCTGGCCGGAGCAGTGACAGTTACTCGGTCGGATACAACAACTACCTCGGTTCGCTCAGCTATGGCATCAACCTGAACCGCGAACTGCGCGCCGCAAGGGCGCCCATCAATACCCTGACGGTCAATGCCAGCATGCCCTTTGGCGAGCGGCGCCGGTCTTCGCTTGCTACCGCGTTCAACAGGGATTCACACGGACAGGGCAGCTCTAGTGTTCGCTGGAGTGGTACGGCGGGCGAGCATCGACAGTGGGGGCATGGCTTGGCGCTGGTGCACCAGGAAGGTGAGCGGGCCAGCAGTGGCTTCGATGCCAACCTGCTCCACCGGGGGGCGAAAGGTGAGTTCAGTGGTTCATTGTCGAGCCGCCGTGGTTATCGCCAGGCCACGCTGGGGGCGCAAGGAGCTTTGGTCGCCCACCAGGGTGGGGTTGTCGCGGCCCCGCCCTTGGGCGAGAGTTTTGCCATCGTCCATGCCCCAGGCGCCGATGCTGCGCACATACGCCAGCACCCTCATGTGAAGCTCGATCGTCGCGGCTATGCGGTGGTTCCCTCGCTGTCGCCTTACAGCGTCAATACGGTCGAGCTCGACCCCAAAGGCATGTCGCGCGATACCGAACTGCTGCTGGCCGCACAGTCGGTGGTGCCGCATGCCGGCGCGGTGTCGCTGCTGCATTACCCGACACGCAGTGGTCGTCAGTTCACCTTGCAAGGCCGTTTCGATGATGGCAGTGCCTTGCCGTTCGGTGCGCAGGTCCTCGATGCGCAGGACAATGAGCTGGGCATGGTCGGGCAGGGCAGCCGGCTGCATGTGCGCTCGGATGCCGATGCGGGCACGCTCGAGGTGAAGTGGGGTGATGCGGACGATGAGCGCTGCTCGATCGTCTATCAGCTTTCCGCGGAGCAGGCTAGTCACGTGTGCACACGGCAAAGGTCATAGGAATCAAACAATCTATCGGAGAGGAGGGCTTATAGCCAAAACCAATCATGAGCATGAGGTTTACCAATGAGCCTTGATGGCGACCAGCGGTTAGGATTCTCTCCGTCAACTGATTTCAACCCCATGAAGGAGCGTCTCTCATGCCTATCATCAACAGCCAGGTCAAACCGTTCAACGCCACCGCCTTTCACAACGGCGAATTCGTTCAGGTAAGCGAAGCCGACCTGAAAGGCAAGTGGTCTGTCGTGTTCTTCTACCCGGCCGACTTCACCTTCGTCTGCCCGACCGAGCTGGGTGACCTTGCTGACAACTACGCCGAGTTCCAGAAGCTGGGCGTGGAGATCTACGGTGTGTCCACCGACACCCACTTCACCCACAAAGCCTGGCACGACACTTCGGACACCATCGGCAAGATCAAGTACCCGCTGATCGGTGACCCGACCCACGTCATCTCGCGCAACTTCGACGTGCTGATCGAAGAAGCCGGCCTGGCCGATCGCGGTACTTTCGTGATCAACCCGGAAGGCCAGATCAAGATCGTCGAAATCAACGACGGCGGTGTAGGCCGTGATGCCAGCGAGCTGCTGCGCAAGGTCAAGGCTGCCCAGTACGTCGCTGCCCACCCAGGCGAAGTCTGCCCGGCCAAGTGGAAAGAAGGCGAAGCCACCCTGGCGCCGTCGCTGGACCTGGTCGGCAAGATCTAAGACCGTGAGCCAGTCGTGGGCGGTGAGCAGCCGCCAAAGCTGAAGCACTTACCGCCCCGTCAAACGCCCGGGCGCCATCGCCTGGGCGTTTTTGTATCCGAAGTTTGAAAAAGGAATCGCCCGTATGTTGGACGCCACGCTTAAATCGCAACTGAAAACCTACCTGGAGCGGGTCACCCAGCCGATCGAGATCGTTGCTTCCCTCGACGACGGCGCGAAATCCCGCGAATTGCACGACCTGCTGGTGGAAATCGCCGGCCTGTCGAACCTCATTACCCTGCGCGCGGACGGTGATGACGCCCGTCGTCCATCGTTCTCGCTCAATCGCCCAGGGGCGGACATTAGCCTGCGCTTTGCCGGTATCCCCATGGGTCACGAGTTCACCTCCCTGGTGCTGGCGCTGCTGCAAGTCGGCGGCCACCCCTCCAAGGCCAGCGCCGAAGTGATCGAGCAGATCCAGGCCCTGAAAGGCGAATTCACCTTCGAAACCTACTTCTCGCTGTCCTGCCAGAACTGCCCGGACGTGGTCCAGGCGCTGAACCTGATGGCGGTGCTCAACCCCAACGTGCGCCATGTGGCCATCGACGGTGCGCTGTTCCAGGACGAAGTCGAGGCCCGCAAGGTCATGGCGGTGCCCAGCATCTACCTGAACGGCGAAGTGTTCGGCCAGGGCCGCATGGGCCTGGAAGAGATCCTCGGCAAGATCGACACCAGCGCCGGCAGTCGCCAGGCCGAGAAGATCAACGCCAAGGACGCCTTCGACGTGCTGGTGGTCGGCGGTGGTCCCGCGGGTGCCGCGGCAGCCATCTACGCCGCGCGCAAGGGCATCCGTACGGGTGTCGCCGCCGAGCGTTTCGGTGGCCAGGTGCTCGACACCCTGGCCATCGAGAACTTCATCTCGGTGCAGGAAACCGAAGGGCCGAAGCTGGCCATGGCGCTGGAAGAGCACGTCAAGCAATACGACGTCGACATCATGAACCTGCAGCGCGGCGAAGCCCTGATTCCGGCCACCGACGGTGGCCTGCACGAAGTACGCCTGGCCGGCGGCGCATCGCTCAAGGCCAAGACCGTGATCCTGGCCACCGGTGCCCGCTGGCGAGAAATGAACGTGCCGGGCGAGCAGGAATACCGTGCCCGTGGCGTGGCCTACTGCCCACACTGCGATGGCCCGCTGTTCAAGGGCAAGCGCGTGGCGGTGATCGGCGGCGGCAACTCCGGCGTGGAAGCGGCCATCGACCTGGCCGGCATCGTCGCCCAGGTGACGCTGATCGAGTTCGACAGCCAGCTGCGTGCCGATGCGGTGTTGCAGCGCAAGCTGCACAGCTTGCCCAACGTCAAGGTGATTACCCGCGCGCTGACCACCGAAGTGGTCGGCAATGGCGAGAAAGTGACCGGGCTGCGCTTTAAGGACCGCACCACGGATGAAGTGCATGACCTGGCGCTGGAAGGCATCTTCGTGCAGATCGGCCTGCTGCCGAACACCGACTGGCTCAAGGGCACGGTCGAGCTGTCGCCGCGTGGCGAGATCATCGTCGATGCCAAGGGCGCGACCAACATCCCGGGTGTGTTTGCCGCGGGTGACGTGACCACGGTGCCGTACAAGCAGATCGTCATCGCCGTGGGTGAGGGGGCCAAGGCATCGCTGGCTGCCTTCGACCACCTGATTCGGACCTCTGCTCCGGCGTAAGCCTGCACTGGCTCCATCGCCGGTAAGCCGGCTCCTACAGGTAAATCAGAGGCATACCTGTGGGAGCCGGCTTGCCAGCAAGGGGGCCATTACAGGCTGAGGGTGTCTATGATTACAGCAGACCCCCTCAGGAATCCCCCAAATGACCCTGATCAGCCGCGAACCCTGGTGGCTAGTGCCACCCAAGCCCGGGCAAAAGGAGCAGGACCTGCACTGGGGCTATCTGGAGATCTACGAAGGCGGCCGTACCGTGTTCGTCGATCAGCGCCCCAGTGACCGCGAGCTGGCCGAGCGCAAGAGCTGTCGCAACTTCCCCGAGCCGGAACACTGACCGGCTCAGCCCTCCAGGTCGGCCAGGCGCGCTTCCAGTGCCGCGATGCGTGCTTCCAACGCCTCGATCCGCTCCTCCGAAACGCTGCCGGCGCTGCTGCGGGCGCCGCCTTCCTGTTGCCGTGCGGCAAGGATCGCCTCGATTTCCGCCGGGTCGCCCAGCGCGTGGGTATAGCGGTCTTCGCGTTGCCCGGTCTGGCGCGGCAAGTGCAGGGCCAGGCCTCGCGAAATCAAACGCTCCAGCTGGTGCTGGATCTGCTCGGTGTCGTCGAAGTCATGCAGGCGGTTGCTGCGGGTCAGCAGCTCGCTGAGGGTTTGTGGGCCGCGCAGGAACATCAGGCCCATGAGTACAAGCTGCGCGGGTACCAGTTCCAGCGCCTTGTCCACCCGCTGCTCCCAGCGGTCGGCACGGCTGCCCATCTGCAGGCGGGTCATCTGCTGGCCTTCGAGGGTGCGCAGGGCCTGGCCTACCTGGCCTTGGCTGAGGTTCATGACCGGCTCGCGGCTGGTTTTCTGGTTGCAGGCCAGGACCAGGGCATTGAGGGTCAGCGGGTAGCTTTCCGGGCTGGTGGCCTGCTTCTCGATCAGCGCGCCGAGAATGCGGATCTCGATACTGCTGAAACGGCCTTCGCCTGCGGTTTCGTGTTCTGACATGGCCCTGTCTCATTGCTGGGGAAAGGCCACTAGCGTAGGTAAAGCGCCTGGCTTAAGCAATTGCCGGCTGAGGTCAGCGGTGTACGTGTGGGAGCCGGCTTGCCGGCGACAGGGCCGCAAAGCGGCCCCTGCAACCTCAAGCCCTGCGCCGTTCCTCGGCCTGGCACGCCGCTGCCGTGAACAGCACATCGGTCGAGGAATTTAGCGCCGTCTCCGCCGAGTCCTGCAACACGCCGATGATGAAGCCCACCGCCACCACCTGCATGGCGATCTCGCTGGGAATGCCGAACAGGCTGCACGCCAGCGGAATCAGCAGCAGCGAACCACCGGCCACACCCGAGGCGCCGCAGGCGCAGACCGCCGCGACCACACTGAGCAGCACCGCAGTCGGCAGATCTACTGCGATACCCAGGGTATGCACGGCCGCCAGCGTCAGCACGGTGATGGTGATCGCCGCACCCGCCATGTTGATGGTCGCACCCAGAGGAATCGACACCGAGTAGGTGTCTTCATGCAGGCCCAGGCGCTCCGACAGCGCCAGGTTGACCGGGATGTTTGCAGCCGAGCTGCGGGTGAAGAATGCCGTGATGCCGCTCTCACGCAGGCACAGCAAGGTCAGCGGATACGGGTTGCGACGAATCTTCCAGAACACGATCAGCGGGTTCATCACCAGCGCCACGAACAGCATGCAACCGATCAGTACGGCCAGCAGGTGCAGGTAGCCGAGCAGGGCGCTCAGGCCCGACTGGGCGAGGGTGGAGCTGACCAGGCCGAAAATGCCCAGCGGCGCGAAGCGGATCACCACGCGCACGATCAGGGTCACGCCGTTGGACAGGTCCTCGACCACGCTACGGGTGGTGTCGCTGGCGTGGCGCAGGGCAACGCCCAGGCCGATGGCCCAGGTCAGGACACCGATGAAATTGGCGTTGAGCAGGGCATTGATCGGGTTGTCCACGGCGCTCAGCAGCAGGTTCTGCATCACTTCGCTGATGCCGCCCGGCGCACTGAGCGTGGCCTCGCTGGTGCTCAGGGCCAATTGCGAGGGGAACAGCATGCTGGCGACCACGGCCACCACCGCGGCGGCGAAGGTACCCAGCAGGTACAGCCAGAGGATCGGGCGAATGTGGGTTTCCTGGCCGTGGCGGTGGTTGGCGATCGACGCCATGACCAGGATGAACACCAGCACCGGCGCGACCGCCTTGAGTGCGCTGACGAACACCTTGCCGAGGAAGCCCAGGTCGAGGGCGATGGCCGGGGCCAGCAACGCCAGGGCGATACCGGCAACCAGGCCGATGACGATCTGGGTCACCAGGCTGGTGCGGTTGAGGAGGTGGAAAACCGGGGTCATGTGCAGCGCTGTCTCGGTATCTTGAAAGGGGCGACTTTACCACAGTCAGTTCCGGCCCCATCGCCGGCAAGCCGGCGATAGGGCCCCCAGATCACCAATGAAACAGTTCCCGCCGGGCCCCTTCGGTAATCGCCACGATCCCGGGATGCTTCACCTTGCGCTCCACCGAAATAGCATAGAACGACTCCAGCACCGCATCGGTCTGCCCGACCAGCTCGACCCCGTATTGCCGGCACACTTCCTCGGCGATCACGCTCGGCGCCACGAAGATGCCGCTGCCGGACTGGCCAAAGGCCTGCATCAGTGCGCTGTCGTCGAACTCGCCGATGATCCGGGGATGTACCTGCTGCTCGCCCAGCCAGCGCAGCAGGCGGCTGCGGACCACGGTTTCCTGGCCGGGAATCAGCAACGGGGCATCCTGCAGGCAGGCGGGGAAGCTGCCGGCATGGCGCCGTGCCAATGCCGGGGTGGCGAAAAAGCTCAGGCCACATTCGCCGAGCTTCTGGCTGTAGCCCTTGATATCCAGGTGGCTAGGCATGGGGCTGTCGGAAATCACCAGGTCCAGGCGCTGGATTGCAAGGTCCGCCAGCAAGCGTTCGAGCTTGTCCTCGCGGCAGTTGATGCGCAGCACATCGTCCAGCTCCATGGTCGGCGCCAGCAGGCGATAGACGATGGACTTGGGCACCACATCGGCCACGCCGACGCGAAACAGGATCTGCTCCTGGGGGCCGGCCCGCAGCATGGCCTCCAGTTCACCGCCGATCTGGAACATCTGTTCGGCGTAGGCCAGCGCCTGGCGACCGGTTTCGGTCAGCTCCAGCTGCCGGCCCACGCGCTGGAACAGCTCCAGCCCATAGGTCTGCTCGAACAGGCTGATCTGGCCGCTGATGGTCTGCGGGGTCAGGTTCAGTTGCTCGCTGGCACGGGTGATGCTCCCGGTTTTGGCCACGGCCCAGAAATAGTGGAGCTGACGGTAATTGAGCATGTCATTGCCGATTCGAAAAAACCGAAGTATACACGCTGAAAAAACGAATTTTCCTGAACTATCGAGACCTCTAGAATGCGACCCCATCAGGCGCAACGCGCGCCCCAGGGATATCGACAAGCGAGGACCTCATGTTGCAACTCAAATCCATTGGTACACCGCTGGTGCTAGCCTTGGCACTGTTGAGCCTGGCCGGCTGCGACCAGGCCGAGAAATCCGCCCAGCAGATGCTCGACCAGGCCGCCGAGTCGGCCAAGCAGGCCATCGATGACACCAACAAGGCGGCCCAGCAGGCACTGAGCGAGACGCTCGGCAGCGAAGGGCACAAGCCCAAGGACGCCGATTCGCAAGACAAGACCCAGGACATCTGACCCAGAACCGCTGCAGGATTGAAACATGGAATATTTGCTGGAACTCGCCGCAAGCCCAACTGCCTGGGTTGCCCTGGCCACGCTGGTGGCCATGGAAGTCGTACTGGGTATCGATAACCTGATCTTCATTTCGATCCTGACCAACAAACTGCCGGTGGAATACCGCTCCAAGGCCCGTCGCATCGGCATCAGCATGGCTTTGGTGATGCGCCTGGCGCTGCTCAGCACGGTAGCCTGGATCGTGCAGTTGACCGACCCGGTGTTCGAGGTGTTCGGCAACGCCTTCTCCTGGAAGGACGTGATCCTGATCGCCGGTGGCCTGTTCCTGCTGTGGAAGGCGACCAAGGAGATTCACGAGAACGTCGACCCGCACGGTGCCAAGGAAGAGGCCAAGGTGTCGTCCACGGTTACCCTGGGCTTCGCCGCGGCGATCTTCCAGATCCTGCTGCTGGACATCGTCTTCTCGGTCGACAGCATCATCACTGCCGTGGGCATGACCGAGCACCTGCCGATCATGATCATCGCCGTGATCACCGCCGTGATCGTGATGATGGTGGCCGCCGACCCGCTGGCCAACTTCATCAATGACAACCCGACCGTGGTCATGCTGGCGCTGGGCTTCCTGATCATGATCGGCATGACCCTGATCGCCGAAGGTTTCGGTGCCCATGTGCCGAAAGGCTATGTGTATGCGGCGATGGCCTTCTCGACAGTGATCGAAATCCTCAACATCCTGGCGCGCCGGGCACGGCTCAAGCGTGAGGCGGCTGAAGGGTGATGGACTTTGGGGGCGCGTTGCGCCCCTTTTTCGCCGGCTTGCCGGCGAAGGGCTTGCAGCCAAGTCTCTTTTCAGTGCACCCCGGCATGCCCTCGGCGCTCTTGCCGAGACTTGGCCGGGGCCTGCGGTGGCAGGTGGTGATGATGCGAATGACGCCGCACGATACGCATTACACCCCATAGCATGGCAGCAGCGACGCTCAGCCACATACCCACCAGCATGAGGATTGCCATGGTCAGGCTCATCTGTGCCTCCTTCTCTCGGGCCGCCGCAAGGGTTGGCCCTCCAGACACAGCATTAGTCTAGCTCGCCGGCCGGGACGTTCCATTGACCGAACGTCTGGTCGTGGGTCCGATCGCTTTCCAGCGGGTGCCGGGCTATACCCGCGCCGCGCGGCGCCCTATGATCGGTGGTCAGAGCCGGGCGCTGCCTGCCTGGCACCGGAACAAGCGAGCGTTCATGGAGCACCCTTCCTTCAAACCGTGGGCCAACGGCCCGCGTCGGTTATTGCTGGCTTGCCTGGTGGCCGCGAGCCTGGCCGGTTGTGCCAGTGCTCCGCCGGCCGGGCTCAAGGGCTTGGCGCAACGGGTCGAGATCAGCAGCGTGCCGTTCTACCGCGGCAACGCCAACCACAGCGGTGCCATGGCGCTGGCGGCGATGCTCTCGCAACAGGGCGCGCCGATCACCCCGGGCCTGCTGGACAAACCCTTGAACCTGCCCCAGGGCGCCGATTCGCTGGCAACCGGCATTCCCCGTGTGGCGCGGGAGTACGGCATGGTGGTCTATCCGCTCGACCCACGGTTCGACGCCTTGCTGACCCAGGTGGCCGCGGGCAATCCGGTGCTGCTGCGTTATCAGGAAGGTGCGTTGTGGGGTGAGCCGCGCTATGCGGTGCTGATCGGCTATGACCGCTACAAGCAGCGGGTACTGCTGCGCTCAGGCATGAATCGGCGGCAGTTGATGGCCTTCGACGACTTTGCTTCGGCCTGGGCGAAAGAGGGGAGTTGGGCCGTACTGGTGCAGCCGCCGCGGCAATTGCCCGCCGAGGTGGACCGCCAGCGCTGGCTGCAGGCTGCCGACGAATTGGCCCGTGCGGGTCAGGAAGTGGCGGCGAAGCAGGCTGTGAGCAGCCTGGGCAAGTAGCAAGGTGCTGCTGGGCTCATCGCCGGCAAGCCGGCTCCCACAAGGTACCCCGCTGCCCTTGAGCGGCGGGGTCGCTGTAGGAGCCGGCTTGCCGGCGATGAGGCCAATGGCCTGAATCAGAAGCCCAGACGATCGCGCAGGCTGTAGTACCAGGCACCGATGGCGCTGAACGGTACGCGCAGCATCTGACCACCCGGGAACGGGTAGTGCGGCAGGCCGGCGAAGGCGTCGAAACGCTCGGCCTGGCCACGCAGGGCCTCGGCCAGCACCTTGCCCGCCAGGTGGGTGTAGGTCACGCCGTGGCCCGAGCAACCCTGGGAGTAGTAGATGTTGTCGCCGATACGGCCTACTTGCGGCAGGCGCGACAGGGTCAGCAGGAAGTTGCCGGTCCAGGCGTAGTCGATCTTGACGTTCTTCAGTTGCGGGAAGGCCTTGAGCATCTTCGGACGAATGATCGCCTCGATGTTGGCCGGGTCGCGCGCACCGTAGACCACGCCGCCGCCGAAGATCAGGCGCTTGTCGCTGGTCAGGCGGTAGTAGTCGAGCAGGTAGTTGCAGTCTTCGACGCAGTAATCCTGTGGCAGCAGGGTGCGGGCCAGTTCTTCACCCAGCGGCTCGGTGGTGATCACCTGAGTACCGCATGGCATCGACTTGGCAGCCAGTTCCGGTACCAGGTTGCCCAGGTAGGCGTTGCCGGCGACGATGATGAACTTGGCGCGTACCTTGCCCTGCGGGGTGTGCACGACCGGGTTGGCGCCGCGTTCGATGCGCACGGCCGGGGTCTGCTCATAGATGATGCCGCCCAGCGACTCGACCGCGGCGGCTTCGCCCAGGGCCAGGTTCAGTGGGTGGATGTGGCCACCGCTCATGTCCAGCATGCCGCCGATGTAGCTGTCGCAGGCGACGACTTCGCGGATGCGCTTCTGGTCCATCAGCTCCAGCTGGGTGTGGCCAAAGCGTTCCCACAGGCGTTTCTGCGATTCCAGGTGGCCCATCTGCTTGCTGGTCAGCGCGGCGAACACGCCGCCGTCCTTCAGGTCGCACTGGATGTTGTACTTGGCTACGCGCTCACGGATGATGCGGCCGCCTTCGAAGGCCATGTGGCCCAGCAGTTGTGCCTGCTTGGGTCCGACGGTGCGTTCGATGACGTCGATGTCACGGCTGTAGCTGTTGACGATCTGGCCGCCGTTGCGGCCCGACGCGCCGAAACCGACCTTGGCGGCTTCGACGATGCTCACCTTGAAGCCGTTCTCCAGCAGGAACAGCGCGCTGGACAGGCCGGTGTAGCCGGCACCGATGATGCACACATCGGTTTCCACCTCACCCTGCAGCGCCGGACGTGGCGGCACCGGGTTGGCCGAGGCGGCGTAGTAGGACTGGGGGTAGGGGGTATTGGCCATGCTCGAGAAACCTCGTGTTTTATATTTTTAACGAATGTACCGATGCTATCAATAATAATAAACACCCGCTAGTCGTCCCGTTAAAAATCATTGACTGCTCGTCGCCGTGGTTTCGCTATAAAGAGTTTAAGATTCAGTAAGTTAGGGCGAAAAAAAGTGTTGACAGCGGTTTAGGAATGCGTAGAATGCGCACCACACGACAGGCACATAGCTCAGTTGGTTAGAGCACCACCTTGACATGGTGGGGGTCGTTGGTTCGAGTCCAATTGTGCCTACCAAATCGCCCGTAGAAGATACGGGGCTTAGAGGGGAATCCGAGAGGGTTCCTCTTTTCGTTTTCCCTGAGAAAAAGTTCACAACGGTTACTGGCTGGTGGCGCAGCAGCAGGTCACCGCCCATGACGGCGATCGCAGCCGCGGGCTGTCGCTGTTCGCCAACGTTACCGTGCAGGATCGGGAAACCAGCCAGGTAGGGCACTTCCTTCAGGTCGGGCTTACCTACAAGGGCCTGTTCGATGCATGGCCGCAGGACGATATCGGTTTCGGCGTTGCCCGGATCCACACCAACTCCAGGTTCCGTGACAACCAGCGAGCGATCAACGCCGCCAATCAGCAGACCGACTACGACAATCCGGCCTATCAGCCACTGCAGGGCAACGAATAGGATGCGGAGCTGTATTACGGCATACATGCCACCCGTTGGCTGGTGATTCGGCCGAACGTGCAGTACGTGCGTGACCCGGGAGGGGTGGAGCAGGTGAAAGATGCCTGGGTGTTCGGCGTGAAGTTGCAGAGCAGTTTCTAGGCAGGTCACAGGGTTCTGAAAGTTTTTGATTTTTTTGAAAAAAACGCTTTACAGAAAGAAACCCGATGTCTAATATGCGCCCCACACGACAGGCACATAGCTCAGTTGGTTAGAGCACCACCTTGACATGGTGGGGGTCGTTGGTTCGAGTCCAATTGTGCCTACCAAACGAAAGTCCCGGTTCACCGGGCACGAAAAGGGCGATCCGAAAGGGTCGCCCTTTTTGCTTTTGCTCCCCTGTGCTCATCAGGTTTGCGGCTTGCGCCCAAGACCGTGCCACGCCCGCAGCACCGCATAGCTGCGCCAGGGCCGCCAGCTGATCGAGGCCTGTTCGGCAGCCTTTGCGCTGCTCACCCCCAGCGCCTTTTGCAGCGCGACATCGCCAGCTGGAAATGCATCGGGCCAGCGCAGCGCGCGCATGGCGATGTACTGCGCCGTCCAGTCGCCAATGCCTGGCAGTTTTTTCAACTCATCGCAGGTTGCGCCAACATCGACGCCAGGGTTTAGCCGCAGGCGGCCATTGAGCACCGCGTCGGCCAGCGCGTGCAGCGCGGCCTGGCGTTGCCGGGTGATGCCCAGGCTGCCGAGCGCATCCCCGCTGGCCGCGAGCAGGGCAGCCGGCGTCGGAAAAAGCCGCTCCACGCCAGGCATCGGCGTCTCGATGGGTGCTCCGAAGGCCGTCACCAGACGCCCACCGAGCGTGCGCGCAGCCGCGACGGTGACTTGTTGCCCGAGCACTGCACGTACTGCCAGCTCGAAACCGTCCAGCGTGCCGGGAACGCGCAAGCCTTCGCTTGAGGCAAAGGTGGCATTGAGCGTGGCGTTGATGGCGATCGGATCGGCATCCAGGTCGAAAGCAGCGCGCACGCGATTGATCAGGACGGGCAGGGCTGCCGCCAACGCATCGTCGACCGTCACCACGACCAGGGTACGCGCCATGTCGAAACGCACCCGCAACCAGCCGCAGTGGACCTGGCCGTCCTGCAGCAGGCGGAGTGTCCGCGTGTACTCCAACCCCTCCACCCGCTCCACGCCGGGCAAGGCGCGTAGCCGCAGGAAGTCGAGCATCGCCTCGACGTCGTAGGGCGGGCGCCACCCCAGGCGCACGCTCGTGCCCTGGCCCTCGGGCAGTGATCTGGCGCGGCGCAGGGCACCAGGGCTCAAGCCATAGTGGCGGGAGAAGGCGTCATTGAAACGGCGCACACTGGCAAAACCGCTGGACAGGGCGACCTGCGTCATCGGCAGCTGGGTATCGGCAATCAACTGCTTGGCCGTGAGCAGGCGGCGGGTTTGCAGGTACTGAAGCGGCGAGACCCCGAAGTGCGTCTCGAAGATCCGCCGCAAGTGCCGGTCGCTGACCCCCAGCTGCTGCGCGATCCGTGTCATCGCGCCCCCACTGGTGCCCTGCGAAGCAGAGGCTTGAGCCCAGGCCTCGGGCTCATCCATCAAGCGCGCTGCCTGCAGGGCAAGGATGCGTGAGGCATCCTCGGTGCTCCACGAGACGGCGCGCGGTGCCAGCTCCGGCCGGCAGCGCAGGCAAGGCCTGAAACCTGCCGCCTCGGCCTGGGCGGCGTGGCGGAAGAAGCGGATGTTCTCGCGTCGGGGCGTCTTCACGCGGCACACGGGCCGGCAATAGATGCCGGTACTGGTGACGGCCGCGAAGAACGAGCCATCGAAGCGCGCATCATGCGCCTTGAGGGCCAGGTAGCAGGCGTCGCTTTCGGGGTTATCGGTGAGGTTTGGCATGAGAGGCATCGTATACCTCGTCAGCGCTCCGGGCTGGCCATTTTCGGACATCTGGTTACCACATTGGCAACGACCTTGAGCCATGGACAGTATCGCGGTGTATCCAGGCTTATTCCAGTGCGCGAGCGACGTGGCAGGGCATGGGTCATTCCGGCAACCCGGCCCGGCGCAGTCCTTCGGCAAGCAAGGCAAGGTCCTCGTCACGGTAGATCGGTATCCAGTCCCGCAGCCCGGATATCCGCAGCTTCGGGTCCAGTGCCCGCAGCCGCGCCAGCGCATCATTGGCCTCGTGTTCGCGACCACAAAGCGCATGGCTGGCGGTGATCAGCACGGTGGCGGCCAGCAGGCTGGACAGGTTGTTCAGCGACTTTTCTGCCCAGCCCAGGGCATCATCGAAGCGCCCTGCAAAGAAGTGCGCCAGGGCCATTCCCACGTACATCCTGAACATTTCCGGGTCCAGGGGGCTCAGGCGCGCCGCATGGCCAAGGTTGTCGATGGCGGCGTCGGTTTCACCGCGCAGCGCGCGCAAGATGCCGCCAAGGAACCAGGCAGGCGCCAGGTTGGGGTTGAGCAGGCGAGCCCGGTCGAGCAGTGCGATGCCGCCATCCAGGTCGCCGGTCAGGTGGGCAAGTGCGTGTCCGCCTCGGGTCAGGGCGACGGCATCGTCGCGACCGAGCTCCACGGCCAATCTGGCCAACTGCGCACCCTCGGCGATTTCCCGAGGACGATCGGCCATCCAGCCATTGAGCTTGCGCCAGAAATGGCACCAGGCGGCCATGCCGTAGGCCGAGGCGTACTCCGGATCCAGCTCGATGGCGGTGTAGAACAGCGACAGGGCCTGCTCCACGGCCTCGCGGGTGCCGTTGTGCAGTTTCGCGGTGCCACGCAAGTAGTAGTCATAGGCGCAGAGGCTGTCTGTGGGCTTGCGCTTGGCGCGTTCGATCTCTGCCCGCTCGAGCTGCGGTGCGATGGCGCCCACCACGCTGGCGGCGAGCTGGTCCTGCAGTTCGAAAATATCGTCGAGCCGGCCCTCGTAGCGTTCCGCCCAGATGTGGGTACCGCTGCTGGCATCGATCAGCTGGCCGGTGATGCGTACCCGGTTCGCGACCCTGCGCACGCTGCCCTCCAGTACATAGCGCACACCCAGCTTGCGCCCCACGTCCATGA
The DNA here is from genome assembly GCF_000730665.1 of Pseudomonas plecoglossicida NBRC 103162 = DSM 15088. Taxonomy (GTDB): domain Bacteria; phylum Pseudomonadota; class Gammaproteobacteria; order Pseudomonadales; family Pseudomonadaceae; genus Aquipseudomonas; species Aquipseudomonas plecoglossicida. The sequence goes on along the minus strand of NZ_BBIV01000021.1, from coordinate 46,213 downwards.
TGTCGACGTCCCGGCCCTTGAAGGTGAAGCTGGAATTGCGCGCGATGACGAACAGCCAGCGGATGCGCGACAGGGCAACGATGATGTCTTCGACGATGCCGTCGGCAAAATAGTCCTGGCCTGGGTCGCCGCTCAGGTTCTGGAAGGGTAGGACGGTGATGGAGGGGGTGCCAGGCAGGGGCAGGACGGGGGCCGGCGTCTGCTCGGCAAGCAGCGCGGCAGGCGCTTCGGAATCAGGCGCTTGCCGGGCTTCTCCGACGAAGCGATACCCTTTGCGGGCCACGGTGCGCAGCAGGCGCTGCTGTTCGCCCGAGTCGCCGATGGCCTTGCGCACCGCATTGATATGGCTGGCGACGGTCGATTCGGAGACGACCCGCCCGCTCCAGACCGTTTGCAGCAACTCGTCCTTGCTGATGACCCGGTCGCGATTGCTGATCAGCAGCAACAACAGGTCGAAGACCTGCGGGCCGATGGTCACGACCTCGCCACGCAGGGTCAACTCCCGGCGCTGTTGATCGAGCACGTAGTCTTCAAACACGAATTGCAACGTCTTGTCCCCTGGCCGAGCGCCCTAGGCTTCGTGTCCGAGGCGATTGCTCACAAGTGTCCGTCGTCGATGATACGGCAGTGCGAAACGCGCTGCACAGCCTGCTCGGGGGCTGCTGAGCAGGTTGGACTGCAAATCAAGATTTTCTGAAGGTAAATCCAATCGCCCTGCAAGGACTTGCCGGGCGCATGGGCGCATCGTTGATCCATGTCGACAGCAATGGCTGCCGTCGAGAAGAGGAGAGACCCCATGAAGATCGTCGTCATCGGAGGCACAGGCCTCATTGGCTCGAAACTCGTCAAGGACCTGGGCGAGCGTGGTCATGAAGCCGTCGCCGCAGCGCCCAGCACGGGCGTCAACAGCATCACCCGCGAAGGCCTCGCCGCAGCGATGGACGGCGCCGACGTGGTGGTCGATGTCGCCAACGCGCCAAGCTGGGAGGATCAGGCCGTACTCGAGTTCTTCCAGACGTCCACCCGTAATCTGTTGGCTGCCGAGGCCGCCGCAGGCGTGCGCCACCACGTCGCGTTGTCGATCGTCGGCTGCGAGCGTCTGCAGGAAAATGGCTACTTCCGTGCCAAGGTCGCACAGGAGGCGCTGATCAAGGCGTCTGCCATCCCTTACACGCTGCTGCGGGCCACGCAGTTCTTCGAATTCGTCGGCGGCATTGCCCAGGCGGCCACCGTGGGTGACGAGGTGCGGCTTTCGCCCGCGTTGATCCAGCCGCTGGCCTCGGTCGACGTGGCGGCAGCCTTGGTCGACGTGGTACTCGCAGCTCCCGCCAACGGCACGCTCGAAGTGGCTGGCCCTGAGGCCATGCCGTTGGATGAACTGGTGCGCCGCTTCTTGCGGCTGACCGGTGATGCACGCCAGGTCATCCCTGATGTGCATGCCCGCTATTTTGGCGCCGAACTCGATGACCGGTCGTTGACGCCCGCGGGGCAGGCGCGCCTCGGTCCCACGCGTTTCGAGGATTGGCTCGCACAGTCCTGAGCCGTGCCGGTTATCCCATTGGCCACAGTCATTTCCAAGGAGTACTGCCATGTTCAGTCGAATCCTCTGCGCCGCCGCGATCGCGGCGCTGTCCATTACCTCGGCCGCGGCCGACGAGCGCCCGGCCAGCAAGGTGTCGGTGGTGTTCGACCAGCCATTGCCGAACGTACCTGGCAAGAGCATGAGAGGGGTGATCGTCGACTACGCACCGGGTGCAGCATCACCGTCCCATCGGCATCCGAAGTCAGCGTTCATCTACGCCACCGTCCTGGAGGGCGAAGTGCGCAGCAGCGTCAATGGCGAGCCGGAGAGAACCTACAAGGTCGGGGAGAACTGGTACGAGGCACCCGGCGCGTTCCACGCCGTGAGCGCCAATGCCAGCGATACCAAGCCTGCACGGTTGATGGCCGTGTTCGTGCTCGACAGCTCGGAAACCGTGCTGGTCACCCCCAGCGCGAAGTGAGCGACGTCGTAACCCATGGCGTCTGGCGGCTGACGGTCGGTAGATGCTCGGCACAGGACTCCAGCAGATGAACACGCATGCGGATACGCCAGTCACGCACAGCACCCCCGAGGCTGTGGCGACCCGGCCCGACAGAAAGAAACAGGTTGGCATCCTGCTCTGCGTCGTCGCGCTGGCGGTCCTGGTCGCGGCCTGGGTCATCGGCCGTTCGAGCGCCGCCACCGGTACCGATAACGCCTATGTGCGAGGGGATGTCACGTCGCTTGCGGCCAAGGTGGCGGGTTATGTGGTGGCCGTCGAGGTCGAGGACAATCAGCGCGTAGCCAGGGGCGATGTGCTGTTTCGCATCGATGACCGGGACTACCGCTCACAGTTGGCGCAAGCCGAAGCCAACGTCAAGTCAGCCGAGGCGAGCCTTGCCAACGTCGACGCCCAGACGCAGTTGCAACGCGCGCAGATCCGCGAGGCAACCGCGAGTGTGGCGTCGGCGGTTGCGCAGCGCGGACTTGCCAACAAGACCCATGAGCGCAGTCGCAAGTTGATCGTGTTCAGCGCCATCAGCCAGTCGGTCGTCGATCAGACCGATGCCGCCAGGACCAGCGCCCAGGCGACGGTATCGGCGGCCTCGGCCACGCTCGATGCCCAGCAACAGCGCATCGCCGTGCTGATGGCCCAGCGTGAGTCGGCCGTGGCAGCGATCGCCCAGGCACAGGCCGCACGGGACTTCGCCCGGTTGGGACTTGAGCACACGGTGGTACGTGCCCCGGTAGCCGGTGTCGTCGGCAACCGGCAAGTGCGGGTCGGCCGTTTCGTGACGCCGGGTGGCGCATTGCTGGATATCGTCCCGGTCGACAACGTGTGGATCGTGGCGAACTTCAAGGAAACCCAGGTCGAACACATTCAACCGGGGCAGCGGGCCAAGGTGGTGATCGACGGCTACCCGGACACTGTGCTCGAAGGGGTGGTCGACAGTTTCGCGCCGGGGAGCGGGGCGGCGTTCAGCCTGTTGCCGCCGGACAATGCGACGGGCAACTTCGTCCGCGTGGTGCAACGGGTACCGGTGAAGATCCGCCTGGCGCATAACCCGCTGCCAGGGCGAATCGTGCCGGGGCTTTCGGCGCGGGTCGACGTCGATGTCGGGAGTGGCTCGTGAACCGCTTGGCGCCCAGCCCCCAGGCTGTGGTGCCCGTCGATGGCCGCTGCGCTCAAGGCCTGTTGCTGATCGCAGGCATCCTCCTGGCTGCCCTGACCGAGGCCATCGCCAGCAGCGTTCTGGCACTCGGTCGCAATGACATACTGGGCGATATCTATGCCACGCCAGACGAATTTGCCTGGCTGGATGTGGGCTACACCAGTTGCAAGCTCATCGGCTTCATGGCGGCGTCGTGGTGGCTGACCCGCTTCCAGCCTCGCCAGGTGATCGTTGCGGCGACCCTGGTGATGGGCCTGGCATGTGGCATCACCACCTTCACGGCCAACCTCGAACTGTTGATCGTGCTCAGGGTGCTTCAGGGGCTTGCGGGCGGTACGCTGCTGGTCGGTGGGCAGATGCTGATCTTCCTGGTGTATCCGCGAAATCAGCAGCCCATGCTTCAAGCGGTGTTCGCCATGGGCGCAGTGGTTGCCCCGGCTGCCCTGGCGCCAGCGCTGCAAGGGTGGCTGATCGACAGCCAGTCGTGGACCTGGATCTTCTTCGGCGTCGTGCCACTGGCGCTGGCGGCGATTGGCTGCCTGCTGATGGCTGCTGTGCCAGACCTCGCGATGCCGGCCACGCGCCCGTCCGACGTGGTCGGGATGGTGCTGGCGTTCACCAGCCTGTGCTGTCTTGCTTATGTCCTCGGTCAGGGCAACCGGTGGGACTGGTTCGAGGCGCCGCACATCGTCGCCGGCACAGCGCTCGGCATCGCTGCAGTGTTGTGCTTCGTTGGCCATCAGTTATTGACGAGCCGCCAGGCGGTACTCGACTTCACCTTGTTCGGGTCCCGTGATTTCACCTTTGCCTTCATCGTCAGTTTCGTCGCCGGAGCGGCGTTGTTCGGGAGTGCCTATCTGATCCCGGCGTTCGCGTTGTCGGTGCTGGCCTTCACGCCGACCGATGCCGGTTTGCTGCTGCTGCCCAGCGGGGCACTGTTCATCGCGGCGTTGCTGCTGGCGGCCTGTCTCATGCAGTACCGCGGGGTCGCGCCGTTCGCCACGGTGCCGCTTGGCATCGTGCTGATCATGATCGCGATGTGGATGTTGTCGGGTTCGACCAGTGAAAGCGGCATGCACGACATGATGGGCGGGGTGCTGCTGCGCGGGTTGGGGCTGGGCTTGTTGTTTCTGTCCATTACCTTGATTGCGTTCGGCAACTTGCAACCGGGGAACTTGGCCAGCGGAATCGGCCTGTTCAATGTCGGGCGCCAGCTGGGTGGATTGATGGGCGTCGCAGGGTTGCAGACGCTCATCGATCACCAACTGGTCGCCAATGCTGCCGTGCTGGGGGCCCATGTGACGGGCGGGACGACGGCCGTGATCGAACGGCTCGGGGGCACGACTGCCATGCTCGGGGCGCGAGGCATGGATACGCTGGTCGCTGGCCGGGCATCCGTCGCCTTGCTGGGGAGGGCTGTATCGGGGCAATCGGCAGTCATCGCCTTCGATGTGGCGTTCTTCGCGGTAGTGCTGCTGTTTGCCGTGGCGGCGCCACTGCTGGTGGGCATCAAGCTCCTGCTGGCGCGTTACCCGAGCAAGCGCTATGCGCCGACCACCGGGTAGCAGGCATCGCCCCAGAGCGTCCTGGGGTTGTCGAGCATGAGCAGGATGATCAACGGCACCAGCTTGCCCAGCAGCTTGGTGCAGTCGCGCAGCTGCGAGCGATTGACGCTGCCATCCCAGGTTGCACCACCATGCACCATCTGGTTGCGCAGGGTATAGATGCGGTTGAACATCACCCCCAGCACCTTGGCCGTGTCGCGCTCCGCCAGCGCGTGGTGGGCGGCGCGCTTGCCGGCACGCAAGCGTTCTTCCCACTCGATTTCGCTGATCTTGCCGTTCTGGAAATCCCAGAAGCTCTGGAACACATAGGGGTTGTCGAGCAGGGCGCGAATGCTGCCGGGGAACTCGGACCACACCAGTTTCTCGATGAGGTGGTCGCTGTCGAGCAGGCAGAGCTTTTGCAGGAAGGCCTTGAAGGCCTCCTGCTCGGACAGCCGATGCTGCTCGTCGATATCGGTGGCGTAGGCGGCGTTGAAGGCAATCCAGAGGAAAATGAAGCGGCCGTCCACATCCTCGGCCTGCTCGGCGCGGTGCAGCCAGCTCAAGGCTCGGTGAATGCGCAGCGCCAGGTTCGGGTGATGGGCGTCGCGTTCGTTGCGGTGGCGAGTCTTGAGCGACTGATAGTCCATTTCCAAAGAATTCCTCGAGCGTTGAAGCGCGTGTCTACAGGGCGGTTTGTGGCAATAGGCTATCACTCAATCCAGAGGTGAAAAAGCCCGGCCACAACGCTCAATCCGCGGCGAGCGGATCGCTGATCGCCAAGGTCACATGCTCGTGGTCCATGAAGCGTACCTCACCGTGCAGCAGACTGCCCTTGACCAGTATCTCGGGGTCGATGCGCAAGCCGCCGCGGATCATGCTGAAACTCAAGCCGGTGGAGGCTATCCCGTCACCGAATTCGACGATGACTTTCTTGCTCTGCGATTTGCTTGCCAGCACCCGGACCTCGAAGTGTTCGCCGATGACCAGCGGGCGACTCAGCCAGTCACGCCGAAGCCTGTACATCAATACGTGCTGACGCTGCACCTCTTCGTCTTCCGCGACACCGCCAACGATACGGGTGATCGTCTCGAGCATCTGCTGCTTGAGGTCGCCGAAAGCCCCGACCATTTCCAGCAGGCGACGCTGGTCATGGCGCAAGCGTTCGATTTGCAGCCTGAGGGTCTCACGTCGTGCCTGGGGCAAATCGTCGGCGATGATCATCAGTTCGTTCATGGCCGCCAGCTGCTCACGGTTGCTGGTAGCCGCGGTGCTGTTGTGGGCGATGATCGCATCCAGCACCCGTGCGCAAGCCAGGCGCTTCTGGGTGCGCTTGGGTTGGCTGTTGAGCATGTCCAGCCAGGCACGGGCGTCATCGCCGGCAATGTGCTGGCCATTGAGCGTGCCCGGCGGCGCGGCCCAGGCCATCAGCCCGGCGCGGACGATGCCGGCTTCGTCGAGTTTGCGCGCTGTACTGTCGAGAATCATCGGAAGTTGCGAGCGACTGACAAGGTCGGCCTGGGTAACGACGAAGAAGATCGGCTTGGGATGCTTGAGCGTGCGCAGGAACTCCAGGTCGTCGCGGCGGATCGAGCCATTCTTGGCGCTGAGCAGCCAGATGACATGGTCGGCTTCGGCGAGCTGGCGCTGGGCGATCTGCGCATCGCTGTGCGCGGCGTCAAGGCGGTCGGCCTTGCTGTAGCCGGGCGTGTCGAGAAAGGCCAGGCGCTGCCAGAGGCCGGGCAAGTGGATCATCAGCAGGCGCAGGACATGGGCGAAACCGACCTCGACGTTGGCGGTCTGCTGGTAATGCTTCTGGAAGGCATGGGTGATTGCCTGCAGCGCGCTGCGATCGAGGGGGATCTCCCGGGTGAAGCTGTTCAACGCGATGATGCGCTCATGCTGGCCCTGCACGATGTAGCTGGGAATCGCAGTGGTGGGTTCGAGCGACTCGGGCAGCACATTGACGCACAGCAGGCTGTTGAGAAAGCGCGACTTGCCCGCACTGAAGCCGCCGCCCACGCCGATGACCGTCTTGTTGGCCAGCGTGGGAAACGCGACCAGGTCCTCCAGCGACTGCTCCAGCGCCAGCAGCGCGCGGTACGCTTGTGCTTCGGCCGGGTAGTCGTCACGCGCCGCGAGGTTGACGAAGCTCTGGTGGATCAACTGGTGCAAACGGTGCAAGTGCTGGCGCTGCTCGCTGGGGGCGGTGCCCTGGGGCTGGGCGATCAGACGGGTGATCAGCTCCAGTCCCCGTGCCGGATCTGCCAGGTAGGGGTTGGCAGTCTCGGCTTCGGCGGCCTCCAGTTCTTCCAGGGAAGAGCTGAAATCAAGGGACATTTACGGGTCTTCTGTTGTGTTGGCAACGGGCTCGAATGGAATGTACGTGACTCGCCGCCATTACAGCGCGGCGAGTGCCTTGGCTACCGCCTCCCGGGCGGCAGCGATCTGCGTGCTGCGCTGCGCCTTGTTGGCGATATCTTCGCGCAGGCGGGTCAAGCTCTCCTGGATGTCCCGGCTCATATTTTCGACGAAGGTCCGGCCGGTGGTGTCGAGCTTGTCCTCGATGGCTTCGACCTTGGCATTCACTTCGCTTTCGAGGTCGTCAATGATCGCCGCCACGGCCTCGCGCTGGGCTCCCTTGAGGCCGTCGATCTGGCTTTCCGAGACGCGATTGCTGCCGAACGAACTGACGATCCTCTGGCTGTAGTCCTTGTTGCCGAAGCTGCCATCCGGGATGGTGATGCGGCGCAGGCTCTTGTTCACTTCTGCCAGCATCAACTCGGCATCGAAGTCGGCGTTGCTGGTGTCGAACAGCGACATCGCAGCGACGCCGACATCACTACGCAGCCGATCGAGATTGACGCAGTCGATGATGGCCTTCTGCAGGGACCGGGTGGTCTGCACGGCGAAATCCTGCACCTGTTCGATGGCGTCCTGGGCGCTGGCGTAGGCGGTTACCACATCGCGGTAGCGGGTTTCTTCATTCCCCCAGGAGAAGGGGTTGTACCATTTGGACGTCGAGACGGTGTAGGTCTCGGTTCGTGTTTCCTTGATCACCTCCACCCTCGAGTATTTGCGTGCCAGATCGCGAATATCGGTCTTGAGCAGGGCGAACTGCTGGCTGGCCTTGACCGCCTGCTCGTCGAACACGCCTTCCAGGCGCGCTCTGCCGCCTTGCATGCGCTTGAGCATGTCCTGCTCGGTTCGCTGCAACGCGCCGATGTCGCCTTTGCTTATCTGCTCCTCGCGCACCTGCAGATTCTGGTCGATCTGTTTCAGACGTTCGCGCGAGCCTGTCTGTACGCCTTCGATCAGCTCTCGCTCCTTGCTGGCGATCAGGACCGCCTTGCGTTCGCGTTGGGCTAGGATCTCGTCAAGCAACGCCGGAATGTTGGAGAGCTGGCGCAGGCTGGCCGGCTCAAAGGCAAAACCGGTGGCGGTGCAGAGCTTGTCGAGCTGTTCCAGGTCGTCTTCGCATAGATCATCAAAGTGTTCGGCGACCAGCCAGGCCCAGCTGGAGATGAAGCGAGGTGCGGATTTCTGCACGGCGCGGAGGATGTGCCGGGTCTTGTTGTCCAGGCCCGGTTGGGCGATTTGCGCGCCCAGCGTCAGGCTGGCCTGCTCGGTCATCTTCTTGTCCAGCAACTGCAGCATCGCACCGGTTCGCAGCGCAGCCTGTTTGTCCAGCGGTGCCCGTTCGGCGAGCTTGCTGGCCGTGGCGGCGATGCCGCGATCCTGGCGCAGGGCCAGGTCACGCTGCGAACCGACCAGGAACACCGCCTTGTCGTCGATACCGGCTTCGGGCAGCTGCTCGCGCAGCACGGCCATGTCGGAGGAGGTGAGGAACTGGCTGACCGCCGAGAGCAGGAAGATCACATCGCACTGGCCCAGGAAGTTGCGGGTGGTCTGGCCACGGGAAACCACCGGGTCGTTGAAGCCCGGGGTATCGATGATTTCCAGCCCTTGCAGGCGCGGGTCGTCGACGTGCAGCACGGACATCTTGGTGATGGCGGTGAAGCGTCCGCCGCTGCCGACATAGTCCTGCAGCGCATGGGCCAGGCCCTGCGCGCCGCCGGGGACATCCAGCTCCTCGCGCTTGCCCAGGTAGGCGTGTACATCGAGCCCCTGCCGGCGGGCCATTTCCACCAGTTCCAGCGAGGAGCGGATGGCCTCCGGCACGTGGCTGTCGATTTCCTGCGCGGTATATACGCGCGCCGGCTGCCGCTTGGCGAACGGGCTGCCGTCGGTCTTCTGCGACTCCTGGAGCATGCGTTCTGCTTCGGCATAGGCTGCGGGGTACTGATTGGCGCGCTGCTCGATGTCGGCCCAGTCGTGGGTGCTGTAGAACACCACCTCGGCCTTGGCCCTGGGGGCGTAGACGATCTTGGTCAGCGCGGCGGTCATGGGGGTGTCCGCCTTGGGCAGCAAGTCGCGGCCGAAGAAGGCCGCATTGAGGAACGAGGACTTGCCGGCCTTCATCTGGCCAACGACGGCGATACGCAGGTTGCGGTCTTGCTCGCGGGCAGCGGCGAGGTTGGCCTCGAGGCCGTCGAGCAGGGCCTGCAGGCCACTGAGTTGTTCGGCGTCGATGACCGCGGCATGGGGGGCAAGGGAGGTCAGAGAAAGCATTCGAGATGTCATGTCTTGTTCCAGGAAAATGAGCCGAGGCCGCCCCACAGCGACACGCGGGTGCGTTGCTGTGCCAGCATTGAAGTCGCGCCTTCATGTTTTTGTGCAGCCGCCTTGTTCAGCCAACTGTCGGCGTGTGCGGCGTTTTTTCTCACGCCCGCGCCGGCTTGGTAGCGACGAGCCAGTTCGAACTGGGCATCGGCATGCCCGCCCTCGGCCGCCTTGCGATAGGCCGCGATAGCGCTTTCCAGGTCCTGTGCAACCCCCAGGCCTTTTTCGTAGAGCACCCCTAACGCGTATTGTGCGTCGGGCCTGCCCTGTTGCGCGGCCCGGTCGATGACGACGAAGCGGGCTTGTGGATGATCTTGTCTGGCAGCCGTTTCAAACCAGTGCAGAGACTGCGGGTCGTCCTTGGCGATTCCTGTGCCACGTGAAAGGCACACGGCCAGGTTGTACTGGGCCTCGACGTGCCCTTGCTCGGCGGCCAGCAAGTAACAGGCGACAGCCTTTGCCATGTCTTCCGGCACGCCCACACCGTTCTCGTAGCAGACGCCCAGGTAGAACTGGGCCTCGACATGACCTTGGTTCTTGGCCTTGCGGTACCACTCGGCGGCGAGGCGTTCGTCGGCGGCAACGCCTTGGCCCAGCTCGTGACAGACGCCAAGCTGGAACTGCGCATCGGCATATCCCAATTCTGCCGCCTGTTCGAAGCAAGTCGCCGCTGACGCGTAATCGCCCTCTTCATGGAATGCCAGGGCTTGGTCGTAGAGCGCTTCGATCGAAGGCGCATCGACGGCCAGATCACCGATGACCTGCGCGATCACGTCCTGCATTTCGGCCTTCAGCGCGGTGAAGCTGTCGACAAGCTCGGCAAACACTTTCTGCTGGCTACGTTGTTCCTGCAGCAGCGCCTTGAGGGTTGCCTGTTCGCCTGGCGGCAGCGAGCCCTGCAAGGGCAGCAAGGTATTGAACAGCGTCAGGTGCTTGCGGTTGGCGGCAAGGTTTTCCTGGTTGTGACGGATGTAGCCGTCCAGCACACGTTCGCACGTGCGCCGGTGGTGGGTGTACTTGGGCGCAGCGTCGAGCTTGTCGAGCCAGGCGCGAATGTCATCGCCGGCAACCTGCGCACCCTGTTCGTCCCCCAGTGGCGCCGCCCAGGCCATCAGCCCGGCGCAGGCAATGCCGGAAGCCTCGATCGCTTGCGCGGTACGTTCGAGAATGGTGTCGATCGCGGTGCTGCAAACCAGGTCTGCCTGGGTGACGACGAAGAAGATCGGCCTGGGATGGTCGAGGCTGCGCAGGAATGCCAGGTCGTCCTGGCGAATCGAGCCGTTCTTGGCGCTGATCAGCCACATCACATGGTCGGCTTCGGTCAGTTGCCTGAGGGCGACGGTTTCATCGGCCTGCTCGCTATCCTGGGCATCAGCCTTGCTGTAGCCCGGCGTGTCGAGGAACGCCAGGTTGCGCCAGGCGAAGCGAGCGCAGTGCAGCATCAACAGCTTGAGTACATGGGCAAAGCCGAACGCTTCGTCGAGGCTGTCCCGGTACTGGCTGGTGAACGCATGGGTGATGGCCTGCAGGCCATCGCGGTTCAGGCCGATCTTCTGGTTGAAGGTATTGAGCGCAACGATGCCGTCTTCGCCCTGGCAGATGAAGCTGGGAATCGCCGTGGTCGGCTCGAGCGACTCCGGCAGCAGGTCGACGCCGAGCAAGGTGTTGAGCAGGCGAGACTTGCCGGCACTGAAACCACCACCGACGCCGACCACGGTCTTGTTGGCCAGGTCGGGAAACAGGGCAAGGTTTTCCAGTGACGCTTCAAGCGCCTGCAGCTCGCGCAAGGCTTGGGCTTCACCGGGATAGCTACCCTTGGAGGCGAGCGCGATGAAGCGTTCGTGGATCAGTTGATGCAGGGCAGCGGGCAGGTGCTGTTGCAACGCCCGCTTTGGCTTTCCGACCAGGCTGGCAATCAGTTGCAAGCCTTTGCCAGGGTCATTCAGGTAAGGGTTGCCGGTGGCCGCTTGCGCGGCCTCCAGCTCTTCGAGGGAGAAGCTGAAATCAAGCGACATCGGCGCAAGCCTCCGCAGGCAGGGGTTGCTGCTGGCTGTCGGGGGCGAGCAGCGATGCGACGCTGTCCAGTGCCTGCTCGGCCTTTTGCCGAACCTGCTGCCTGTGCTCGGCGTCTGCAGTCAGTTGCTGTTCGATGCGCTCGAGGTTTTCCCGTTGCGCCGCCAATTGCGCGGTCAATCGCTCGTGCATCGCGTCGAGGAACTGGCGAGCATGCGTGTCGAGCGTCTCGGGGATCACGCCTTGCAACTGGCGGATGACCGACTCGATCGCTTCATTGGCTTTGCCTTCGGCTTCGCTGTCCTTGCTGGCGCGTGAGGCGATCGCGCCGAGGGCGCCGCCGACCAGGCCGCCGACCAGGGTGCCGATCACCGGGACCATGGTACCGATGGCAGCCCCGGCCGCTGCCCCGGCTCCAGCACCGGATGCGCTGAAACCAGACTCGGGCTCCATCCCGTCCGGACCGTCGCCGGTCAGCTGCGGCCCTTCGAAAGCACCGAATTCGACATGACTGCCCAACCGCTGGCAGGCCTCCTTCAGGCGCGGCGTCAGGGTCTGCTCGATGGCCAGTTGGCAAGCGTTGCGGGCATCGGCGGTGAGCAGCGGGCCAATGCCTTGGCCTGCCAGCAGCATCTGCTTGTAGGCCGGACGACGGCTGCGCAGGTAGCTGTTGACGGTGGCCAGCACCTGTTGGCTGACGGCACCTCGGCAGTCGCGCAGGAGATGATCCTGTTCGTCCAGGTGGTCTTCTTCCAGCCTGGCCATGCGCTTGTCGATGGCTTTCTTCTGTTCGAGCAGCTGCTGGGCACCCGTATCGGTTGCCAGCTGCTGGCGGATCAGGTGTTCGGCCTGGCTCAGCAGCGCCTTGACCTGGTTGGCGAAACGCTGATGGAACAAGGCTGCCTTGTGGGTCTCGAGGCCGGCGAGCAGGTCCTCGAAACCACTCAGGTCACCCTCGCGCGCCGAGCAGCCACGAGTCGGCTGGCTGGGGTCCAGGCCGGCCTGCTCGGCCAGGGAGCGGCGCAGGCTTTCACGCCCTTGTCGGCTGTTCAGCGCCTCCTGGCAGACCAGCAGGGAAAATTCCTGGCCCAGGGATCGCTGGCGAGCGACGAAGGCACGTTCGTCGACACCGACCTGACTGAGGCGAGTGACGCAAAGAATGCACGAGACGGCCTCGCCAATGTACTGCTGCAGCGCGCGTTCGTGCTGACCGTCATTGGAGCCCAGGCCGGGCGTGTCCACCAGCACCAGGTCAGGGTGGCGGGCGAGTGCGCTGCGGCACAGGTGCAGTTCGATGAACAACGGCGGCCGGGCGTTCGTGCGGGGATCGGCCAGCAACGCGGCGTAGGCCGAGAGCGGTTTTTCCTCGCGGCGCACCTGCCCGGTGTGGACGTCCTCCAGCCAGTGGATCACCAGTTTTTCCGCGCCCGCGTCGGCGTAGTGGAACTCGGTGGCCAGGCTGGTGCAGGCGCCCAGGTCGTGCTTCTGGATTTCCTCGCCCAGCCAGCAGTTGAGCAGGGTCGACTTGCCCACGCTGAACTTGCCGATCAAGGGAACCTTGAGGTGGAAGCCGGTGATCTGCTGGCGCAGTGCATTGACCTCTGCGGCAAAATGCCGGGGCAGGATGTTCTCGCCCAGCAGGTCGTCGAGGACCTGCAGGTGCTCCAGCCAGCGTGTTTTGTAGCGCGTCAGGTCGCTGCTGCGCACCACCGTGAATCCTGCGGATTGGAGGTGATAGAGCAGCTCGGCGAGGAAGTCCCAGGCCGGTAGCGTGGTTGCCGCGTGGTAACCCCAGCTGGCCAGTGCATTTTCCGGTTCCGTCGGTGCGGTACCTGCGCGCAGGTCGAGCAACCAGCGTGCCGTCGGGTTGAGCGGGGTCGCTTGGGGCGGCGCGGCCAGGCCTTGAGTAAGCGCCTGCAGGCAGGTCGAATGCTGGCTCAATTGGGTGCAGAACCCTTCGAGCTGGACAGGGTGGGCCTGGTCCAGCCCGACACGCAGGCACATTTCCTTGAGGCTGCAGAGCTCGCGGACTGTCCACTGGCCGTCGGTAAGGCGGAAGAAATCGTTGGCCAGGCAGCTCAGGCGTACGGCAGGAGGCAATTCGCTGAGCGCTTTGCCGCCTAGATGAGGCCTGTTCGGGTGCAACATCCAATCGTGCAGGCGGCTGGTGCGTTCCAGCGCGTCGAGGCGACTTTCGTGTGCGTTCAGGCGCTCGCGCAGCTTGCAGTAGACACCTGCCAGGGAGCGGTAGACGCGACGCAGGTCATCGTTGTGACGCGCGCCGAGGCGCTCGAGTTCGACATACGCGCCATTGAGGCGGTTGTGCAAGGTACAGGCGAACTCCAGGGTGATCGCGCCTTTTTCCTGAACGGCTGCGATCAGGCGCAAGGCGGCGAATTGGGCCTGCGCCAGGTCGCGGTCGTTCTCGGCGGCCAGTCGCTGGTTGCCGCCGGTGATGGCGCCCATGAACCGGGAAAGCAGCCCCTGCTCGCGCAGGTGAGTGGCGCGTCCGCTGACCGGGGACAAGGTGGCGAGGGCATCCAGTACCGAGGTTTCGACCGCCCGGCGGTTGTTGCTGTTCTGCGCCAGGAAACCGTCGACGGCAGTGATCAGTTGCTCCCGCTCGATGTCCGCCAGCAGCGCAGCGTTGTCCAGCGCCAGGTGTTCGAGGGCGCACGGGGCATCGTCGTCCGCCAGGTCGAGTGTCTGGTTGAAAGCGTCCTGGCGAATTTGCCGGTCGAAGTGCTGGACATCGGCAATGACCTGGCTGTGCGCGCGGTCCATGTCACCGAGCCTGTCGTTGAGCGTGCGCTCGTGTTCGGCGGCCAGCCGGGCGCGTTCCCAGAGGGCCTGGTACTGGGCCTCGTTGTCGAGGAACAGTTGCAGGTGGCGCAGGACCTGCAGGGCGTCGGCATAGCCCTGTTCCATGCGTCTTGCGGCACCTTCGTTGGAGAAGTCGAGCGTCGCGCTGACCCCACCCAGGCTATTGGCCGGCACGATCGGCACGATGCGCACGCCAGGGTAATGCCGCGGGTCGATACTCAAGTCGTCGGGCGACAGGTACACCACCAGGATCGTGTCGCAGCCGGCCTCGATCAGCGGGCGGATCGGCGTGTTGTCGACCTGCTTGTGCGGCAGCCCCCAGTAGAAGCCACCATCGGTATAGGTACTGTCGCCGATCGTGACCTCGTCGAAGATCAGCGGCAGTGCAGCAGTGCCCAGCAGCATGTGCGCGGCGGTGTGGGTATCGCGTACCGAGAGGTAGTCGACGCGGTTGGCGGCGCAATTGTGCAGCGCCACGGTCAACGGCAGCGCCGAGCTCGCCAGCCGGCCAGCGTCCAGGCCTTCGGCGATCATGCTGCTCAGGCCATCCTGCTTGAAGAAGCCCTTGGTGCTGAGGAAGTGGCTGAGCACCGGCGAGATGATGCCGCTGGCGGTCAGCAGCGCCAGGCGCGACGTCAACCCCGGCACGTCCTGCAAGGACAGCATGTTGCGGCTTTCGATGTTCAGCCACATGGCCTTGGCCTGGTCGAGCTTGCCTTGGGCGAACATGGCGCCATTGAGGCCGCCGACCGAGCTGCCGGAGATGGCGCTCAACTGGCTGTCCAGGCCCAGGTCGCGCAGGGCCTGCCAGACGCCGATCTGATAAGCGCCCTTGCCGCCGCCGCCTGACAGCGTCAGCCCGAGTTTCCTGAAATTCATGCTTTACTCCCTGAAAGCGATGTCGATGGTGGCATTCTGCCCTCGGCGGCCCCTATGCTGACTTCGTGCGAGCCGTTTTGCAATTGCTCGATAGCATGGGCGGGGGGCGCAAACCGCTTATCTAGAGGCCTGGGTGGCGAAAGAACTGGGCCAGTCGGACCTTCATGATTTCCGCGCGGGTGGCCGGCCGGATCTGCAGCTCGCTTTGGCAGGTCGGGCAGCGGAAGAACCAGTCGATGTCCACCCGCAGGGCGTCGCTGGCCGGAATGGTGGTGCGCTGCCAGCCACAGTGCGGGCAGAAGAAGGTGCGGGGCAGGGGGGCTATTGGCATTCAAGGTCTCCAGGATTTACCTGGAGACTGTGCCGCGACAGGGCGACAAACCCTGTCGCCCTGTCGCCCTGTCGCCCTGTCGCCCTGTCGCCCTGTCGCTCGACGGGTCAGAACGAGAGCTTTTTCTTCAGCTCCATGGCGATCAGGTCGATGTCCAGTTCCTTGCCAGGGTTGTTCTCGATGAACGCGGTCAGGATCGAGATGTAGGTATTGCCCAGGGTCTTGGTCAGGGCGGCGGCGGCGGTGCCGGCAATGGCCCCGCCCGCCACCGTGCCGACCCCGGGGATCATCTTCAGCAGCCCCGTGACCAGCGCACGCCCGGCCAGGGTGGCCGCGCTGGCGCCCAGGGACGAGGTCACCAGTGTGGTCAATGCGGCAGCACTGGTTTCCATGCCGAAGGTGACACCGACCTTGGCGAGCATGCCAGCCTGGATGGGTACCAGCAGGATGGAATCCGAGAACGGGATCGGTGTCGCGCCGGCTGCCATGGCCGCCGCCGCGGCAATGTTCACTTCTTTCTCGGCTTGTGCGATCTTCAGCTTCGTTGACGCTGCATGGCGCGAGTTCAGCGCATTGGCATAGGCGCGCTGTTTGGCTTCGGGCAGAAGCTTCGATGTTTCTGTAATGAGCTCGTTTATACCTTTTACCTTCAGCTCGAACGTTTCGCCGTCATCCTCGAACTGCTCTGCCAGTGCCCTGACCGACACCACGGCGGCGGCGCCAGGCAGTGCTGCCTTGACCTGATCGCGAAAACCGTTGTCGGAGCGCGACTTGGTGATCGCCACGACGACCGGAATGTTCTTCTGCGCCAGCATTTCGCAGAGTTGCTTCTCGGCGTCTTCGATTCGTCGTCCATCTTCGTGAATGCACAGCCACGCGGCATGAATGTGCTTGTTTTCATCGTGTTCGGCAGAGCGCTCGTTGATCTCATTCCTGAGATCCCCGATGATTTCCTCGTAGTCGTGAAGTTCAAGACCCTTGGTGTCGATGATCGTGATGGGATGGCCGGGCTTGGAGATTTCCTCGGCGCGTTGGGTCACAGGGTGACCGGAACCGGTCTTGGCCAGCTCCCCACGGAACACGGTATTGATCAGGGTGCTTTTTCCGACGCCCGTTTTCCCGGCGATGATGATGTTCACTTTGCCTACTCCCCTCACGGCATTTTTGATGGCGTCGTCGATTTGATCTTGAATGGCGGGTGCTGCTGTTTCCATGGTGTCTACCTGTTGTTCGTGGTTGTCGAAGGCATGGAGCCCGGAGGCTATGCGGTCAAGCAAGGGGTTGGCTGTGGGTCCGGTGTCGGTTCGCTGGGTGGCTGGTACATCGCGACGACGCTCATGGACCGCCGCCTGATGGCCTGAACCCAGCTTGCGGGCTGGTGCACGCGCACGTTTTCGCCCAGCCCGAAGATCCACCAGAGCGTCTCCTGGTCGTCCGGTACCGTGGCGCGCAGGCGTTTCCAGTCGCTGCCTGGCAGCGGCTCGAGTGTCTGTTGCGCACTCAGCGGGGTCTCGCCAAGCAACCAGGCGATGTGTGGAGAGATATCGGCGATCAGTTCTACCGGCTCGATGGCGGTGGCACTGTTGAGGTGTTGGCGGATGTAGTGGTCGATCTCGAAGTCCGGGCGTTCGTTGGCTGCGCTGTCGAGGCACTCGGCCTTGCGGATGCGGTGCAGGGCGAACTGGCGCAGGTCGCTGTAGCCGTCGACGGTGCCGATCAGGTAGCTGATGGACTGGCGAGAGACGAGGCCGGCAGGGTGGATGATCAGCGACTTGGTATCGGCCTTGCTGCGGCTCAGGTAATCGACCTGCAGCTGACGGCTGGCCAACAAGGCACTGGAGACTGTCCGCCAGACCTGGGTGTCGACCTGGGCGGGCAGCAGGGCCTTGCCGTTGGGGTGGGTGCGCACGCGCTTGGCCCAGTGCGCCAGATCGTTCTGGCCAAGGTTGTCGAGGTAGTTGCGAGCCTTGTTGAATTGAGGCCCCAGCAGGTCGACAACGCTTTGCGGCAGCAGGGGGCGCAGGTGGCTTTCCGCCAGATAGAGGGCCAGGGCGGTGGAAGGCTCCATGTCCCTGAGGTCCAGGGGACTGCCTTTGATGTAGCTCCATTCATTGCGGCCACCCTTCTTGGTGTTGGTCAACGAGAAGGGCGATGAAAGACGGTTGAGGTCTCGCTGTACAGTGCGAAGATCCACCCGATAGCCACGTTCGAGCAGCTTTTCGAGCAGCGTCTGGGCGCTGATGTAGCGCGGGTACTCGGGGATCTGGCGCAAAAGCGTCAGCTGCCTGAGGACGGTGTCCTTGGCTTCGGACATCATGACTTCCTTGTGCTATCGAAGTGAGCGTGTAGTGCAGAGGCAAATCTACTGCTGTTCGGTGGCATATTGCCATGTCGAAGTCGAGTTGGGCAGTGCCGTGGGTGGCGACGTTACCGTCAACTGGCGACAGATTCTGTCGCGGGCAATGGTTTTTACCCGGCGTCACCGGACGAGCGGCTGTTGCAGGATGTAACGTATGGTCGCGGTCCGGGCCGTGGGCCAGCATGTTAGAATCCGCGCCTTCGAATCTGGAGGTACACGCGTGCGCAAACTGGCAGTGGTAATGGCAGTGCTGGCCCTGGCGGGCTGTGAGAACGAGGTCGAAGGCGTGCACAAGCAGGTGGCCGAGCACTTGCACAACCCCAAGACCGCCAAGTTCGGCAACGTGCGGATCGACACCAAGGGCACCATCTGCGGCCAGGTGCGTGGCAAGGACGAGGCCGGGCAGTACGAAGCCTACCGCAGCTATGTGGCCATCAAGGGTGACGACGGCCAGTACCAGATCATCGTCGACGACAGCGGCAACAACCTGCGCATCCGTGAACTGTGCGGAGGCGCCGACTTGCAGCGCCGTGCCGATGCACTGGCCGGTCAGCCGGCGCCAGAAGGCTGGGATGTCGAGGTGATCCAGGGCGCGAACATGGGCGCACTGAGCGACATGACCGCGCGGCTGATCGAGAAAGGCATCCCGTCCTCGGTCGAATACCGTGAGGGCAAACCGGTGGTGCTGATGGGCCCGTTCCCGACCCGGGAAGAGGCCGAGGCGCGCAAGGCCGAGGTCATGGCCAAGCTGGGGACCGATTCGGTGGTCATCCAGCACGGCGCCCAACGCTGACCCCGAGTAGCCGGGAAAGGCGCCCTGTCATCTCCCTGCCGAGCGGGCTATGCTTGCCGTGGGAGATGGCCAAACGGGGAGGACCTCATGTCTACACTGGAACGGGCCATCGTCGTGGCCGCCAGAGCGCATGAAGGGCAATACGACAAGGGTGGTGCAGCCTATATCCTTCACCCCTTGCGGGTGATGATGCGGGTTTCCACCCCTGAACAGCGGATCGTCGCTGTGCTGCACGATGTCATCGAAGACACTTCGCTTACGCTGTCCGACCTTGCGCGAGAAGGCTTCGCACTCAAGATACTCGCCGCCTTGCTGGCCCTGAGCCGGCGCGAGGGTGAACGCTACGAGGATTTCGTGGTGCGCCTGGGCGTCGACCCGTTGGCCCGCACCGTGAAACTGGCGGACCTTGCGGACAACAGCGACCTTACCCGCATCCCGTGTCCCGGCCCCGCCGACCTGGCGCGGCTGGCCCGTTACCAGGAAGCCAGCGCCTACCTGCAGACCCTGAGCTGAGCCACAGGCCCTGAAGTGGCGCGGCCCGTTTGCCGCGCCCTGGGCGTTCAGTCTTCCTTGGGCACTGTCCAGAAAATCTGCACGCCACCATCGTCGCGATGGGCGAGGGTGACGTTGTCGTTCTCGGCGATTTCCTCCAGCAGCGTCTCCCAGTCGTCCGGCGACTCGTCCGTCAGGCGGAAGATCAGCGCGGCGCGACTGCGCTGGGCGGTGGGGCTGTTGATGATCTTCTGGATGCGCAGACCCAGTCGTTCATAGCTGCTTGGTGTTTCAGGGGCGGTACTGGCCACGGGGCTTTTCCTTGTTGTTGCTGTATGTGCGTACAGTATTTCACTGTGATGGTTTTCGCAACAGCCTGTCAGGTGAAAGCCCCGTGACCCAGGTCTCGCCGGGGCGATCAGTACTCCCAGAAGATCCGCTGCAGCTCTTTGCTGTCCTGGGTCTTGGTCATCGCTACCATTGCCAGGATGCGTGCTTTCTGCGGGTTCAGGTCATGGGCCACGACCCAGTCGTTCTTGTCATCCGGCTGTTCGGCATTGCGCAGCACGAAGCCACCCTGGTTGACGTGGGACGAGCGAATGATCTGCACGCCGTTCTTGCGCAGCTCCTGCAGGGCCGGCACCACCCGCGACGACACCGAGCCATTGCCAGTACCGGCGTGGATCAGCGCCTTGGCGCCGTTCTGTGCCAGTGCCTTGTAGGCGGTGTCGGTCACGTTGCCGTAGCCATAGGCGATGTCCACCTGGGGCAGGCTGCTGATCTGCTTGATGTCGAACTCGGAGTCGAGCGTGTGGCGCTTGGCGGGCAGGCGGAACCAGTAGGACTTGCCTTCCACCACCATGCCCAGCGGCCCCCACGCACTCTTGAAGGCTTCGGTCTTGATGTTGACCGACTTGCTCACATCGCGGCCGGACTGGATCTCGTCATTCATGGTCACCAGTACACCCTTGCCGCGCGAGTCCTTGTTGCTGGCCACGGCCACAGCGTTGTACAGGTTGAGCATGCCGTCGGCGGACATCGCGGTGCCGGGGCGCATGGAACCGACCACGACGATCGGCTTGTCGGTCTTTTCCACCAGGTTGAGGAAGTAGGCGGTTTCTTCGAGGGTGTCGGTGCCGTGGGTGATGACGATGCCATCGACGTCCTTGCTGTCGGCCAGCTCCGCGACACGCTTGCCCAGCTTGAGCAGGTCGTCGTTGCTGATGCTTTCGGAGGCGATCTGCATCACCTGCTCGCCACGGACATTGGCCAGGTCGGCCAGCTCCGGTACCCCGGCGATCAGTTTGTCGACGCCCAGCTTGGCAGCCTGGTAGGTGGCGCTGTTGGCGGCGCTGGCGCCGGCGCCGGCAATGGTGCCGCCGGTGGCGAGGATCACCACGTTGGCCAGTTTCTGCTGGTTTTCGACTTCCTTGGCCGAAGCGCTGGCCGGCAGGAGCAGCATCAGCGCCAGGGCGCAGGGGGCGAAGGTCTTCAAAGCAACATTCATGGTTGTTCTTCTCTTCCTAATGAACTTTTTTGTGTCGCTCGGCAGCCAAGGCAGTTTTCGTACCACTGCGGCGCAACGGGCCGAAATTGCTGGCAGGGTCAGATCATTCGGGGGGTTGGCCGTTGCTCCCCTGGGCGGCTCGGCCCTTCGACCATTCGGAACATCGAACGAGACCAGGAAAAGCTGTTCGGTTTTTCGGAAAAATCCACGATAATCTGCGCCATGGGCGTCTTGGATCAGAATGCGAAACGGATTTGACAAAAGCGGATCCTGTTTCCATAGTTACCTACCGCAAACGTTTGCGATCCGATAAAAATCACAAGATTCGGAGTCATCGTCCATGAAGCTGCCGTTCCCCGGTCGTCTGCTGGCGCTCGCCATCATTTCCTCCTTGTCCCTCGCCCTGCCGTTTTCTGCCCACGCAGAAGACAAGCCGAAGGTTGCGCTGGTGATGAAGTCCCTGGCCAACGAGTTCTTCCGCACCATGGAGGACGGCGCCAAGGACTATCAGAAAGACCATGCCGATGACTTCGAACTGGTGGCCAACGGCATCAAGAACGAGACGGACACCGGCGAGCAGATACGCATCGTCGAGCAGATGGTCAATTCGGGCGCCAAGGCGCTGGTGATTGCCCCGGCCGATTCCAAGGCGCTGGTATCCGCTGTGAAGAAAGCCATGGACCAGGGCGTCATTGTCATCAACATCGACAACCGCCTGGACCCCGAACTGCTCAAGAGCAAAGGCATCAGCGTGCCCTTCGTCGGCCCCGACAACCGCAAGGGTGCGCGCCTGGTCGGCGACTACCTGGCCAAGGAAAAGCTCAAGGCCGGTGACCAGGTCGGCATCATCGAAGGCGTGTCGACCACCACCAATGCCCAGCAGCGCACAGCGGGCTTCAAGGACGCCATGGACGCTGCTGGGATGAAGATCGTCTCGACGCAGTCCGGCAACTGGGAAATAGACAAGGGCAACAGCGTCGCCGCTTCGATGCTCAACGAATACCCCGACCTCAAGGCCCTGCTGGCGGGCAACGACAGTATGGCCCTGGGCGCCGTCTCGGCGGTGCGCGCCGCCGGCAAGACCGGCCAGGTGCAAGTGGTCGGCTACGACAACATCAACGCCATCAAGCCGATGCTCAAGGACGGCCGCGTGCTCGCCACCCTCGACCAGGCTGCCAGCCAGCAGGCGGTGTTCGGTATCCAGGCGGCGCTGAAGATGATCAATGGCGAGAAGCCGGACGTGGATGC
This sequence comes from Pseudomonas plecoglossicida NBRC 103162 = DSM 15088, assembly GCF_000730665.1. Taxonomy (GTDB): domain Bacteria; phylum Pseudomonadota; class Gammaproteobacteria; order Pseudomonadales; family Pseudomonadaceae; genus Aquipseudomonas; species Aquipseudomonas plecoglossicida. The sequence goes on along the minus strand of NZ_BBIV01000021.1, from coordinate 24,346 downwards.
CGACAACGTCATCCAGACCCCGGTCACCTTGATCACCCAACCCTGACGCCCGGGAGAGATGGCCATGTCCGCAGCGGCTGAGGAGGGGGTGCTGATTGCCACCGGGTTGGGCAAAAGCTATGCCCAGCCTGTGCTCGGCGACATCAGCCTGACCCTGCGCGCCGGCGAGGTGCTGGCCCTGACCGGTGAGAACGGCGCGGGCAAGAGCACCCTGTCCAAGCTCATCAGTGGCCTGGAAACGCCCACCACCGGGCATATGCGCTACCGTGGCCAGGCCTATGCCCCCGCCAGCCGCAGCGATGCCGAGCGCCTGGGCGTGCGCATGGTGATGCAAGAACTCAACCTGCTGCCGACCCTGACCGTGGCCGAGAACCTGTTCCTCGACAACCTGCCCAGCCGTTTCGGCTGGATCAACCACAAGCGCCTGCGCCAACTGGCCACCGCCGCCATGGCCCAGGTCGGCCTCGATGCCATCGACCCGGACACCCCGGTCGGCGAGTTGGGCATCGGCCACCAGCAGATGGTCGAGATCGCCCGCAACCTGATCGGCGACTGCCATGTGCTGATCTTCGACGAACCCACGGCCATGCTCACCGCCCGCGAGGTGGAGCTGCTGTTCGTGCAGATCGAACGCCTGCGCCAGCGTGGCGTGGCCATCGTCTACATCTCCCATCGGCTTGAAGAGCTGCAGCGCGTTGCCCAGCGCATCGTCGTGCTGCGCGACGGCAAGCGGGTGTGCGACGAGCCGATCCAGCGCTACAGCAGCAACCAGCTGGTCAACCTGATGGTCGGCCGCGAGCTGGGCGAACACATCGACCTGGGCCGCCGCACGATCGGCGCGCCGCTGCTCAAGGTCGAGCACCTGTGCCGCGGCGACAAGGTGCGCGACGTATCGCTGGAGGTCAGGGCAGGGGAGATCTTCGGCATCTCCGGCCTGATCGGCGCCGGGCGCACCGAACTGCTGCGGCTGATCTTCGGTGCAGACCGGGCCGACAGCGGCAGCATCGCCCTCGGCCAGCCGCCTCGGCCGGTGACCATCGACTCGCCCAAGGCGGCGGTCAAGGCCGGCATCGCCTTGATCACCGAGGACCGCAAGGGCGAAGGCCTGCTGTTGTCGCAGTCGATCAGCGCAAACATCGCCTTGGGCAACCTGGGCGCCGTGTCCCGCGCTGGCGTGCTCGACGGCGACGCCGAGCGGGCGCTGGCCGAGCGGCAGATCGCCGCCATGCGCATCCGCAGTGCCGGTGCTGCCCAGGTCGTCGGCGAGCTGTCGGGCGGCAACCAGCAGAAGGTGGTGATCGGCCGCTGGCTGGAGCGCGACTGCCAGGTGCTGCTGTTCGACGAGCCGACTCGCGGCATCGACGTTGGCGCCAAGTTCGACATCTACGGTCTGCTCGCCGAACTGGCCCGCCAGGGCAAGGCGCTGGTGGTGGTATCCAGCGACCTGCGCGAGCTGATGCTGATCTGCGACCGCATCGCCGTGCTCAGCGCCGGTCGCCTGATCGACACCTTCGACCGTGATCATTGGAGCCAGGACCAGCTGCTCGCTGCCGCGTTCGCCGGCTACCAGAAACGTGATGCTTTGCTGCACGACGCAGCCCCCAGGATGGATGCATGAAGACCACACCGCTCGAAACCACCGACGGCTCGACCACCCGCCGCAGCGCCAGCTACTTCGGCCTTGGCACGTACCTGGGCCTGGCCGGCGCCTTGCTGGCGATGATCGTGCTGTTCTCGCTGCTCAGCAGCCACTTTTGGTCCTACGCCACCTTCAGCACCCTGGCCAACCAGATTCCCGACCTGATGGTGCTGGCCGTGGGCATGACCTTCGTGCTGATCATCGGCGGCATCGACCTGTCGGTCGGCTCGGTGCTGGCCCTGGCGGCGTCCACGGTCAGCGTGGCGATCCTCGGCTGGGGCTGGGGCGTGCTGCCGTCGGCCCTGCTCGGCATGGCCGTCGCGGCCCTGGCGGGGAGTGTCACCGGGGCGGTGACCGTGGCCTGGCGTATTCCGTCGTTCATCGTTTCCCTGGGTGTGCTGGAAATGGCCCGAGGCCTGGCCTACCAGTTCACCGACTCGCGCACCGCCTACATCGGCGATGCCTATGCCTGGTTCTCCAACCCGATCGCCTTCGGCATCTCGCCGGCCTTCATCATTGCCCTGCTGGTGATCATCGTTGCCCAACTGGTGCTGACCCGCACGGTGTTCGGCCGCTACCTGATCGGCATCGGCACCAACGAAGAGGCCGTGCGCCTGGCCGGCATCGACCCGCGTCCCTACAAGGTACTGGTGTTCGCGCTGATGGGGCTGCTCGCAGGCCTGGCGGCACTGTTCCAGATTTCCCGGCTGGAGGCGGCCGACCCGAATGCCGGCTCCGGCCTCGAGCTGCAGGTGATCGCCGCCGTGGTCATCGGTGGCACCAGCCTGATGGGCGGGCGCGGCTCGGTCATCAGCACCTTCTTCGGTGTGCTGATCATCTCGGTACTGGCCGCAGGCCTGGCCCAGATCGGCGCATCGGAACCGACCAAACGCATCATCACCGGGGCGGTCATCGTCATCGCCGTGGTGCTCGACACTTATCGCAGCCGGCGTGCGAACCGGCGGAACTGAAAAAACATGGCAACCATCAAAGACGTCGCCGCACTAGCGGGTATTTCCTACACCACCGTTTCCCATGTGCTGAACAAGACCCGGCCGGTCAGCGAGCAGGTGCGGCTCAAGGTCGAGGCGGCCATCGTCGAGCTCGATTACGTGCCCAGTGCCGTGGCGCGCTCGCTCAAGGCGCGCAGCACGGCCACCATCGGTTTGCTGGTGCCCAACAGCGTCAACCCTTATTTCGCCGAGCTGGCGCGGGGTATCGAGGACGCCTGCGAGCGCAATGGCTATTGCGTGATCCTGTGCAACTCCGACGACAACCCGCAGAAGCAGCGCAGCTATTTGCGCGTGCTGCTGGAAAAGCGCATCGATGGCCTGGTGGTGGCGTCGGTGGGCGAAGACAGCGACCTGTTGCAGAGCCTGGCCAACGTGCGCACGCCAATGGTCATCGTCGACCGCGAACTGGAAGGTGTGGACGCGGACCTTGTGCGTATCGACCATGAACACGGCGCTTACCTCGCGACCTGCCATTTGCTGGAGCTGGGCCATCGCGACATCGCCTATATTGGCGGCCCTGCCGAGACCGGCGTCAGCCAGTTGCGCCTGGCCGGTTTCCAGCGTGCAATGGCCGAGGCGGGCGTCGCCGTGGGCAGCGCCCATGTGCTGCATTGCGACTTCACCAGCCCCGGGGGTCATGCGGCGGCCGTGCAGCTGCTGGACGGCAAGCGGCCCACGGCGATCTTCGCCGGCAACGACATGATCGGCTTCGGTGTGCTGCGTGCGGCGGCCGAGCGCAACATCAGCGTACCGGGCGAGCTGTCGGTGATCGGTTTCGACGATATCGAACTGAGCCGTTACGTCTACCCGCCGCTGACCACGGTCGGCCAATCGATCCGCGAGCTGGGCGAAAGTGCTGCGGCGCTGCTGCTGTCGCGCATCGCCATGCCGACCCGGGAGGCGACGGCTGAGCAGCGCATCGTCGCCCCGCGCATCGTGCTGCGCGAATCCACCGGGCCGCGCCCGGACCTGTTCAATGATTACCGCTAAGGAATCGTCATGAGTGCCAAGGTGCTGGTGGTCGGTAGCCTCAACATGGACCTGGTGGCACGCGCCGAGCGCTTGCCACGCGCAGGCGAGACATTGGCGGGCGAAAGCTTCTTCACCGTGCCGGGCGGCAAGGGCGCCAACCAGGCGGTCGCCGTGGCGCGCCTGGGCGGCAGCGTGGCGATGGTCGGCAACGTCGGCGATGATGCCTATGGCCAGCAGCTGCGCGAGGCTCTGGAGCAGGAGGGCATCGATTGCCAGGCGGTCGGCGTGTGCCCCGGTGTGTCCAGTGGCGTGGCGCTGATCACGGTGGATGCCAGCAGCCAGAACTGCATCGTCATCATCCCTGGCGGCAATGGCCTGCTGACGCCTGAGGTCGTGCAGCGTTTCGATGGCTTGCTGCAGGCCGCCGAGGTGGTCGTCTGCCAGCTGGAGGTGCCTGCCGCCACCGTGGCCTGGACCCTGGCCAGGGCGCGGGCACTGGGCAAGCGGGTGATTCTCAACCCGGCGCCGGTCACCGGACCGCTGCCGGCCGAATGGTTCGCCAACATCGACTACCTGATCCCCAATGAACACGAGGCCGAAGCACTCACGGGCGGGCCGGTCACTGACCTGGACAGCGCACGCCGCGCCGCCGAGCGTCTGCTGCAGCTGGGCGCTGGCAAGGTGATCATCACCCTGGGCGCACAGGGCGCGCTGTTCGTCAGCCGGGAAGGCAGTCGGCATTTTCCTGCGCCTCAGGTCAAGCCGCTGGACACCACGGCCGCGGGCGATACCTTCGTCGGCGGGTTCGCTGCGGCGCTGGTGCAGGGCAAGGAGGAGGGCGAGGCCATCGCATTCGGCCAGCGCGCTGCGGCATTGTCCGTCACCCGCGCCGGCGCGCAGCCTTCGATTCCCTATCTGGCGGAGCTGACTCCATGAAAAAGACCACGCTGCTCAATGTCGCCCTGTCGCGGACCATTGCCGGCATGGGTCACGGTGACATCCTGGTGATCGGTGATGCCGGGCTGCCGGTGCCGCCCGGCGTCGAGCTGATCGACCTGGCGTTGACGGCGGGGGTTCCGGACTTTGCCAGCGTGCTGCGGGCGGTGCTGAGCGAGCTGCAGGTGGAGCGGCATGTGCTGGCCGAGGAAATGCAGAAGGTGGTGCCGCCGGCGTTGGTCGAGATCGAGCGCCTCAAGGGCAAGTTGGGCAAGCGTGAATGGTTGAGCCATGAAGAGCTCAAAGCGCTGTCGCGCAGTGCCCGAGCCGTGGTGCGCACCGGGGAGTGCCAGCCCTACAGCAATATTGCCCTGATTTCCGGGGTGACCTTCTAGAGGCGAGGGCTGCGCCCTCGATCGCCGGCAAGCCCGCTCCTACAGGGATCTTCGCTGTCAATGCTGGCCCTGAGGATTAATGCGAAACCTGTGTGGGAGCCGGCTTGCCGGCGATGGGCCGCAAAGCGGCCCCAAACGATCCCCCCAAGGCAACAGGAGTGCCCGATGCTCAAACCCCTGCTACAAGGACTCCCCCTCATGGCCGCAGCCGCAACCACCACCCTCCAGGCCGCCCCGCGCGCGCTGATCATCGACACCGACCCCGGTGCCGACGATGTGGTCGCCCTGTTCCTCGCCATGGCCTCGCCCGACGAACTCGACATCCGCGCCATCACTACCGTGGCCGGCAACGTGCGCCTCGACAAGACCTCGCGCAACGCCCGCCTGGCCCGGGAATGGGCGGGCCGCGAAGACATCCCGGTCTACGCCGGGGCAGGGCGACCGCTGGTCCGCGCGCCCATCTACGCCGCCGACTTACACGGCGAAGGGGGCCTGACCGGCGTCAAGGTGCATGAGCCCAAGCAACCGCTGGCCCAGGGCAGCGCCGTGCAGTACCTGGTCGACACCTTGGCCGCCGCCGAGCCGCAAAGCATCACCCTGGCCATGCTCGGCCCACAGACCAACCTGGCCCTGGCACTGGTCCAGCGCCCGGAAATCGCCAAAGGCATCAAGGAAGTCGTGGTGATGGGTGGCGCGCACTTCAACGGCGGCAATATCACCCCGGCGGCGGAATTCAACCTGTTCGCCGACCCGCATGCCGCCGAGGTGGTGCTGGCCAGTGACGTCCCGCTGACGTACCTGCCACTGGATGTGACCCACAAGCTGCTCACCAGCGACGCCCGCCTCAAGCAGCTGGCCGCGGTCAACAAGCACGCCAGCCAGCGGGTGGTGGATATCCTCGAGGCCTACGTCAAGCACGACATGGACCTCTACGGCCTGCCCGGCGGCCCCGTGCATGACGCCAGCGTCATCGCCTACCTGCTCAAGCCCGAGCTGTTCAGTGGCCGGCGCATCCACCTGAGCGTGGACAGCCGCGAAGGGCCGACTTTCGGTCAAACCGTCGCCGACTGGTACGGCGTGCTCGGCAAGCCTGCCAACGTGACGTGGGTGGCGGAGGGAGACGCCCAGGGCTTCTTCGACCTGCTCAGCGCGCGCCTGGCTCGATTGCCATAGCCGCGTGTGGCGCGTAGCGCTCGAACACCTGGTCGATGAAGCTGCGCGCCGCTTCGCCGCCGCGATCACGCACCAGCAGGTCGATGGCGATCAACAGCAGTTCTTCGGGGGTGCTGGGGCTGTAGGCGCTCTGGCCCTCGGCCCACTTGACCTTGATATCGGCGTCGATGCTATGGCTGCTCATGAAAGGCTCTCGCTGGGGGCCTGGCGCGAAGGGGCGAACACCTGACCCTGGTGTTCGAAGAAGGCATTGTGCCTTCACTTCTTAAGGTAATTCATGACATTGCGTCAATACCCTTGCGCCTCCCAGCATAGGGAGCATCGCGGCGCAAACCAAGCGGCTTGCGATAAACGCGGCAAAATCCGGTCACGATTGTCTTTCGCCTGTACTGTCTTGTTCAGGCAAACTTTTCAGTTTTGCAACAAATGCTTGGTGGAACTGTCCGATCAGGCAGTTCCCAGATCGAATTTAGGAGGATTCATGTTCCGAACCCGTGCTTCCCTGACAACCTTGCTGGTCGCTGCCGTACTGGCCGGTTGCAGCACTGGCGGCAACTCTGGTGGTGGCAAGGAGCCTGCTGGCAACGACGGCCGTTGCGAGGCCAGCGGCGCCGACTTCGCCATCGGCAAGCCAGGCAGTGCCGATCTGCTCGAGCAGGCGCGCAAGGCCAGTGGGTCGCAGATGGCGCGTATTCTCAAGCCGCATGATGTGGTGACTCTGGAGTACCGTTCAGAGCGCTTGAACCTGAATGTGGACGAGCGGGGTGTGGTGACTCGGGTCAACTGCGGTTGATCACACTGGCCTCAAGTCATAAAAAAACCCGCCACAAGGGCGGGTTTTTTTTACAGCTTCCGAATTACTCCGGACGAACCTGTGCAGCCTGCATGCCCTTCTGGCCGCGCTCGGCGACGAAGGTAACAGCCTGGCCTTCTTTCAGGCTCTTGAAGCCGTCGGATTCGATGGCCTTGAAGTGTACGAACAGGTCGTCGCCGCCGCCTGCTGGGGTGATGAAGCCGTAGCCTTTCTCATCATTGAACCATTTGACGGTGCCGTTTTGGCGATTGGACATGGGGTGAATCTCCAGTACATTTTGATTTTTTCGGTGGTGCAATGTGGCCGAGGCTACGGAGCACGGGGAACATCATAGTCTAATTCTGCGGATCTAGCGCCTTTTACCTTCGCAGGATACTGATCCAGGGCAAATAATGCCTGGCCTGCTCTGGCTTCAACGGTTCAGCTCTTCGGCTTGCAGGCCTGCTGCACAACGGTTTGCGCCTTCTGCATCAGCTTGGCATCAACACCATCGGCGCTGTCCAGGTCGGCAATCTCGGCATCGGTGAAATTCTTCTTGATCGCTTGGGCACCGCAATCGCAGTGCTTTTTCGCGGTCGCGGCATCAACGCCCTGGCCGCTGGCCACTTGTGTGCACTGGGTCATATAGCTGGCTTCTTTCCCTGCAGGGAAGTTGCCGGCGTTCGCAGCCACAGGCAGCAGCAGGGCGCCAGCGGCCGCCAGGGCCAGAAGAGACGGAACTCGCATAACCGGTTACTCCTTGGGTCAAGGTCTCATCAAGAGTAGGTTGCTTCCCAAGGTCTGATAGGGAATTTTCCGCGTAAGTTCACCGCTGCGGCGCAATTCCCAAATATTTCTGCCGGCCATGTAGCCCGCGTGCTAGCATGCCCGGCTTGCACCTGCAGACTTGCAGGTTGCAGCTATCTTTTTACTTTCCAGTCACTCAGGTCCCCCTGGCAAGCCGAAAGGCTTCTGCCACTGTGAGGCAGGCTTCCCGTCCGCGGAAGGCAGGTCGGATCTTGTACTGGCTCATCCCAACCCACGTGACCTTTGGTAGGGGTCACCACTAGGAGAGGAGGCGCCATGCCCGTTATTACTCTTCCCGATGGCAGTCAACGCGCGTTCGATCACGCCGTATCCGTGGCCGACGTTGCCGCGTCGATCGGCGCAGGCCTGGCCAAGGCCACCCTGGCCGGCAAGGTCGATGGCAAGCTGGTCGATGCCTGCGACCTGATCACCCACGACGCCACCCTGCAGATCATCACCCCTAAAGATGAAGAGGGACTGGAGATCATCCGTCACTCGTGCGCCCACCTGATCGGCCACGCGGTGAAGCAGCTGTATCCGACCGCCAAGATGGTCATCGGCCCGGTCATCGACGAAGGCTTCTATTACGACATCGCCTACGAGCGCCCCTTCACCCCTGAAGACATGGCCGCCATCGAAAAGCGCATGATGGAGCTGATCGAGAAAGACTACGACGTGGTCAAGAAGATGACCCCGCGCGCCGAAGTCATCGACGTGTTCAAGACCCGTGGCGAAGACTACAAGCTGCGCCTGGTCGAAGACATGCCGGACGAACAGGCCATGGGCCTGTACTACCACGAAGAATACGTCGACATGTGCCGTGGCCCGCACGTGCCGAACACCCGCTTCCTCAAGGCATTCAAGCTGACCAAGCTGTCCGGCGCCTACTGGCGTGGCGATGCCAAGAACGAGCAGCTGCAGCGCGTGTACGGCACCGCCTGGGCTGACAAGAAGCAGCTGGCCGCCTACATCCAGCGCATCGAAGAAGCCGAGAAACGCGACCACCGCAAGATCGGCAAGCAGCTCGACCTCTTCCACCTGCAGGAAGAAGCCCCGGGCATGGTGTTCTGGCACGCCAACGGCTGGACCGTCTATCAGGTGCTCGAGCAGTACATGCGCCAGGTTCAGCGCGTCAACGGCTACCAGGAAATCAAGACCCCACAGGTCGTCGACCGCATCCTCTGGGAGCGTTCCGGCCACTGGTCGAACTACGCTGAGAACATGTTCACCACTTCGTCGGAAAGCCGCGACTTCGCGGTCAAGCCGATGAACTGCCCGTGCCACGTGCAGGTGTTCAACCAGGGCCTGAAGTCCTACCGCGACCTGCCGCTGCGCCTGGCCGAGTTCGGTGCCTGCCACCGCAACGAGCCGTCCGGCGCCCTGCACGGCATCATGCGCGTGCGTGGCTTCGTGCAGGACGACGCGCACATCTTCTGCACCGAAGAGCAGGTGAAGAAGGAAGCCGCCGACTTCATCAAGCTGACCTTGGACGTGTACAAGGACTTCGGTTTCACCGACGTGGCCATGAAACTGTCCACTCGTCCGGCCAAGCGCGTGGGTTCCGAAGAGCTGTGGGACCGTGCCGAAGGTGCACTGGCCGACGCCCTGAACGAATCGGGCCTGGAGTGGGAATACCAGCCGGGCGAGGGCGCGTTCTACGGTCCGAAGATCGAGTTCACCCTGCGTGACTGCCTCGGCCGTAACTGGCAGTGCGGTACCCTGCAGTACGACCCGAACCTGCCAGAACGTCTGGATGCCAGCTATATCGCCGAAGATAACAGCCGTGTTCGCCCAGTCATGCTGCACCGCGCGATCCTCGGATCGTTCGAGCGCTTCATCGGCATGCTGATCGAACACTACGCTGGTGTGTTCCCGGCCTGGCTGGCACCGACCCAGGCGGTGATCATGAACATCACCGACAAACAGGCCGATTTCGCCCTCGAGGTAGAAAATACCCTGAACGGTAGCGGTTTCCGTGCCAAGTCGGACTTGAGAAATGAGAAGATCGGCTTTAAAATCCGCGAGCATACTTTGCTCAAGGTCCCGTACCTTTTGGTTATAGGGGACCGCGAAGTCGAAACGCAAACCGTCGCTGTGCGTACTCGCGAAGGCGCAGACCTGGGCTCCATGCCCGTCGCCCAATTCGCTGAGTTGCTGACACAAGCGGTTTCCCGGCGTGGTCGCCAAGAATCGGAGTAATGACTATTAAGCGTGAAATGAGAAACGATAAGCGTGCTGTACCGAAGGCCCCGATCAACGAGAATATCTCGGCCCGCGAGGTTCGGTTAATTGGCGCAGACGGCGAGCAGGTTGGCATCGTCTCGATTGATGAAGCGCTGCGTATCGCTGATGAAGCGAAGCTGGATCTGGTAGAAATCTCTGCAGACGCGGTACCGCCCGTCTGCAAGGTCATGGACTACGGCAAGCACCTCTTCGAGAAGAAGAAGCAGGCTAACGAAGCCAAGAAAAACCAGAAGCAGATCCAGATCAAAGAAATCAAGTTTCGTCCAGGGACGGAGGATGGGGATTACCAGGTAAAACTACGCAACCTGGTACGTTTCCTTACCGATGGGGACAAGGCCAAGATCTCTCTGAGATTCCGTGGTCGTGAGATGGCCCACCAGGAGCTGGGCATGGAGCTGTTGAAGCGGGTCGAAGCCGACCTCGCCGAATACGGCACCGTTGAGCAGCATCCGAAGATGGAAGGACGCCAGCTTATGATGGTCATCGCCCCCAAGAAAAAGAAGTAATCTCCCGGGCACGGCAGGCCTGATGATTATGTGTAATTTTATCGAATGCGGAGTTCCAACATGCCAAAAATGAAAACCAAGAGCGGTGCTGCGAAGCGCTTCCTGAAGACCGCTTCCGGCTTCAAGCACAAGCACGCTTTCAAGAGCCACATCCTGACCAAAATGTCGACCAAGCGTAAGCGTCAACTGCGCGGTGCCAGCTTGCTGCACCCGTCTGACGTGGCAAAAGTCGAGCGCATGCTGCGCGTACGTTAATTCTGGTCAAAGATAGAGGAAGTTACTCATGGCTCGTGTAAAGCGCGGCGTTATCGCTCGTAAGCGTCACAAAAAAATTCTGAAACTGGCTAAAGGTTACTACGGTGCACGCTCGCGCGTATTCCGCGTAGCCAAGCAGGCAGTCATCAAGGCAGGCCAATACGCCTACCGCGACCGTCGCCAGAAGAAGCGTCAGTTCCGCGCACTGTGGATCGCTCGTATCAACGCCGGTGCCCGCACCAACGGTCTGTCGTACAGCCGTCTGATTGCTGGCCTGAAAAAGGCGTCGATCGAAATCGACCGTAAGGTTCTGGCTGACCTGGCAGTGAACGAAAAAGCGGCGTTTGCTGCAATTGTCGAGAAAGCTAAAGCCGTTCTGGCTTAAGTACCCACGACAATCATCCGTCAGCGCGCTGCGCTGGCGGGTGTAAAACGTCATCGATAGGGGAAGAGCCTTCAAAGCTCTTCCCCTATTTTCGTATCTGGAGTCTGTACATGGAAAACCTGGATGCGCTGGTCTCCCAAGCCCTTGAAGCTGTGGAGCGCGCTGAAGACATCAATGCCCTGGAACAGATCCGGGTTCAGTATCTCGGCAAGAAGGGCGAACTGACCCAGGTGATGAAGACCCTGGGCAACCTGCCAGCCGAAGAGCGGCCGAAAGTCGGCGCGCTGATCAACGACGCCAAAGAGCGCGTCACCGAGGTGCTCAACGCACGCAAGGCAGCCTTCGAAGAGGCCGAGCTCAGCGCTCGCCTGGCCGCCGAATGCATTGATGTGACCCTGCCAGGTCGCGGCCAGGCCACCGGTGGCCTGCACCCGATCACCCGTACACTCGAGCGCATCGAGCAGTTCTTCACCCACATCGGCTACGGCATCGCCGAAGGCCCTGAGGTCGAAGACGACTACCACAACTTCGAAGCGCTCAACATCCCAGGCCACCACCCGGCCCGGGCGATGCACGACACCTTCTACTTCAATGCCAACATGCTGCTGCGTACCCACACCTCGCCGGTGCAGGTGCGGACCATGGAGTCCACCCAGCCGCCGATCCGCATTGTCTGCCCGGGCCGCGTGTACCGCTGCGACTCGGATATCACCCACTCGCCGATGTTCCACCAGGTCGAAGGCCTGCTGATCGATCGCGACATCAACTTCGCCGACCTCAAGGGCACCATCGAAGAGTTCCTGCGGGTGTTCTTCGAGAAAGAACTGGCCGTGCGCTTCCGCCCGTCGTTCTTCCCGTTCACCGAGCCGTCCGCCGAAGTCGACATCCAGTGCGTGATGTGTTCCGGCAAAGGCTGCCGCGTGTGCAAGCAGACCGGCTGGCTGGAAGTGATGGGCTGCGGCATGGTCCACCCGAACGTGCTGCGCATGTCCGGCATCGACCCTGAAGAGTTCCAGGGCTTCGCCTTCGGCATGGGCGCCGAGCGCCTGGCCATGCTGCGCTATGGCGTCAACGATTTGCGTCTGTTCTTCGACAACGACCTGCGGTTCTTAGCCCAATTCCGCTAGGCCCAATCGACGCAACTTTCAGGAGAACAGCATGAAATTCAGTGAACAGTGGCTGCGCGGTTGGGTAAACCCGCAAGTCTCCCGTGACGAACTGGTCGCCCGCCTGTCCATGGCCGGCCTCGAAGTCGACAGCGTGACCCCCGCTGCCGGCCAGTTCAGCGGCATCGTCGTGGGCGAGATCCTCGCCACCGAACAACACCCGGACGCCGACAAGCTGCGCGTGTGCCAGGTCAGCAGCGGCCAGGAAACCTTCCAGGTCGTGTGCGGCGCCCCTAACGCCCGCCCAGGCATCAAGATCCCGTTCGCCATGATCGGCGCCGAACTGCCAGGCGACTTCAAGATCAAGAAGGCCAAGCTGCGCGGCGTCGAGTCCTTCGGCATGCTGTGCTCGGCGGCCGAGCTGCAGATCAGCGAAGAGAACGACGGCCTGCTGGAACTGGCAGCCGACGCCCCGGTTGGCCAGGACATCCGTCAGTACCTGAACCTTGACGACGCCAGCATCGAGATCGGCCTCACCCCGAACCGCGGTGACTGCCTGTCCCTGGCGGGCCTGGCCCGCGACGTCAGCGCCCTGTACAACGTCCCGGTCACCCGCCCGGTCGTGCCGGCCGTCGCGGCCGCCCACGACGAAGTGCGCCCGGTCGAAGTCACCGCGCCTGCCGCGTGCCCGCGCTACCTGGGCCGCGTCATCCGCAACGTCGACCTGAGCAAGCCGAGCCCGCTGTGGATGGTCGAGCGCCTGCGTCGCAGCGACGTGCGCAGCATCGACGCCGCCGTCGACATCACCAACTACGTGATGCTCGAACTCGGCCAACCGATGCACGCCTTCGACCTCGCCGAAATCAACGGCGGCATCCGCGTGCGCATGGCCGAAGAGGGCGAGAAGCTCGTCCTGCTCGACGGCCAGGAAGTTGCCCTGCGCGCCGACACCCTGGTCATCGCCGACCACACCCGCGCCCTGGCCATTGCCGGCGTGATGGGTGGCGAGCACAGCGGCGTCAACACCGAGAAGACCCGCGACCTGTTCCTCGAAAGCGCCTTCTTCGAGCCAATCTCCGTCGCTGGCAAGGCCCGTTCCTACGGCCTGCACACCGACGCCTCGCACCGCTACGAGCGCGGCGTCGATTCGCAGCTGGCCCGCGAAGCCATGGAGCGCGCCACCGCGCTGGTCCTCGAGATCGTCGGCGGCGAAGCCGGCCCGATCGTCGAAGCCGTCAGCGAGCAGCACCTGCCGCAAGTCGCCCCGGTGACCCTGCGCGCCGAACGCATCACCCAGATGCTCGGCATGGAGCTGGACGCCGCCCAGGTCGAGCAGATGCTCAACGCCCTGGAGCTGACCACCACGGCCAACGGGGCAGGGCAGTGGACCGTCAACGTCCCGAGCCACCGCTTCGACATCAGCCTGGAAGTCGACCTGATCGAAGAGCTGGCCCGCCTGTACGGCTACAACAACCTGCCGGTTCGCTACCCGCAAGCCCGCCTGGCCCCGCAAACCCGCCCGGAAACCCGCGGCGAGCTGCCGAACCTGCGCCGCCTGCTGGTGGCCCGTGGTTACCAGGAAGCCATCACCTACAGCTTCATCGACCCGAAACTGTTCGAGCTGTTCACCCCAGGCGTCGAGCCGCTGCTGCTGGCCAACCCGATCTCCAGCGACATGGCCGCCATGCGTGCGTCCCTGTGGCCAGGCCTGGTCAAGGCGCTGCAGCACAACCTCAACCGCCAGCAAGACCGCGTGCGCCTGTTCGAAAGCGGCCTGCGCTTCGTCGGCCAGCTCGGCGACCTCAAGCAGCAACCGATGATCGCCGGCGTCGTCACCGGCAGCCGCCTGCCGGAAGGCTGGGCCAACGGTCGCGACAGCATCGACTTCTTCGACGTCAAGGCTGACGTGGAAGCCCTGCTGGGTTACTCGGGAGCGCTCAGCGACTTCACCTTCGTCGCCGACAAGCACCACGCCCTGCACCCCGGCCAGACCGCCCGCATCGAGCGCGACGGCAAGGAAGTCGGCTACCTCGGCGCCCTGCACCCAGAGCTCGCCAAGGCCCTGGACCTGGACCGCCCGGTGTTCGTCTTCGAGCTGGTGCTGGGTGACGTGGTCGAAGGCCGCCTGCCGAAGTTCAGCGAACTCTCCAAGTTCCCGGAAACCCGTCGCGACCTGGCCTTGATCGCAGGACGTGATGTAGCTTCTAGCTCGGTGCTTGAAGTAATTCGTGACAATGCAGGCGAATGGCTGACAGACCTCAGGCTGTTTGACGTCTACCAAGGTAAAGGCATTGATCCTGATAGAAAAAGCCTGGCCGTCGGCTTGACCTGGCAGCATCCATCGCGCACTCTTAACGACGATGAGGTGAATACTACCCTGCAGAACATCCTCACCTCGCTCGAACAAAGGTTGAACACCACGTTAAGGAAATAACGGCATGGGTGCTCTGACGAAAGCTGAGATGGCCGAAAGGCTGTACGAGGAGCTGGGGCTTAACAAGCGTGAGGCCAAGGAGCTGGTCGAGCTGTTTTTTGAAGAAATTCGGCACGCACTTGAAGAGAACGAGCAGGTCAAGTTGTCCGGTTTCGGCAACTTCGACCTTCGCGACAAACGCCAGCGGCCGGGCCGCAACCCCAAGACAGGGGAAGAGATCCCGATCACCGCACGGCGCGTCGTCACCTTTCGTCCAGGGCAGAAGTTGAAGGCCCGGGTTGAGGCCTATGCTGGAACCAAGCCATAACGACGAACTGCCCCCCATACCGGGCAAACGCTACTTCACCATTGGTGAAGTGAGCGAGTTGTGTGCCGTGAAGCCACACGTGCTGCGGTACTGGGAGCAGGAGTTTCCTCAGCTTAACCCCGTGAAGCGGCGGGGCAATCGGCGGTATTACCAGCGGCAGGACGTGCTGATGATCCGCCAGATTCGCGCGCTGCTTTATGACCAGGGGTTCACCATTGGCGGGGCACGGTTGCGGCTTTCCAGTGATGAGGTGAAGGATGAGTCGAGCCAGTACAAGCAGCTGATTCGGCAGATGATTGTCGAGTTGGAGGATGTGTTGGTGGTGTTGAAGAAGTGACCGGGTTGGTAATGAGTGGAAATTTTTGAAAAAAAGCTTTCACTTATCAGAAGGTTAGGGTACATTCTTCAACGTTCTCGGCAACATTGAGAACATGCTTCAAAGCCCAGTCGGGGCGTAGCGCAGCCCGGTAGCGCACTTGCATGGGGTGCAAGGGGTCGAGTGTTCGAATCACTCCGTCCCGACCAAAATACCCTAAAAAATCCAAGCACTTATGGGTGCTTGGATTTTTTTATGCCCGCTGTATTTCATGGCTGATCTAAAGATGATCGTTCTGGTTGCCAATTGGTTGCCAATTGAGATTGTCTTACTCAAACTCCTGTGATGCGTATCGCAGCAAATTATCGATAGCTCTAGCTCAACGGAGCCAAAATCGCAGGGATCAGCATCATGACGCCAGAATCTAAAGCACGTCAGCAGATTGACCAGAAGCTCGAGCAGGCTGGCTGGGTCGTCCAGGACATGAAACAGCTCAATTTAGGCGCGGCGCGAGGTGTGGCTGTGCGGGAATTTCCGACTGATTCAGGGCCTGCAGATTATGTGCTTTTTGTAGGTAGGGTCTCAGTGGGGGTAATTGAAGCTAAAAAGGACGCCGCGGGTGAAAACCTAACTATCACTGAAGGTCAAAGCGAGCGCTATGCCAGCGCTATGCCCAAATGGCGCAAAGACAACACTCCGCTGCGCTTTCTGTTCGAAGCCACCGGTCAGATCATCCGCTTTACCGATAGATCGGATCCGTTACCGCGTTCGCGTGAGATATTCCATTTCTTCAAACCGGAAACGCTTGCGTCCTGGTTGAACCAATCTGAAACCCTTCGTTGCCGTCTCGCAGAGCACATGCCT
The DNA here is from genome assembly GCF_000730665.1 of Pseudomonas plecoglossicida NBRC 103162 = DSM 15088. Lineage (GTDB taxonomy): Bacteria > Pseudomonadota > Gammaproteobacteria > Pseudomonadales > Pseudomonadaceae > Aquipseudomonas > Aquipseudomonas plecoglossicida. The sequence goes on along the minus strand of NZ_BBIV01000021.1, from coordinate 8,201 downwards.
GCTTTGCTTGAGCTCAATCTGCGCGATTGCCAAATTAGCGCCGTTACAGGGCTGGAAAGTTCCCTGGCACACAATAAGCCGCGTGCGCTCGTACACATGGCCACCGGCGCCGGTAAAACCTTTACCGCCATTACCGCGGTCTACCGCCTGCTCAAATTCGGCGGTGCCAAGCGCATTCTGTTCCTGGTCGACACTCGCAATCTGGGCAAACAGGCGCATCAGGAATTCATGGCCTACACGCCGCCAGACGATGGTCGTAAGTTCACCGAGCTATACAACGTGCAGCGTCTCGTCTCGCCCAATATCGATCCGCATACGCAGGTGTGTATTAGCACTATCCAGCGCATGTACTCCATCCTCTCCGGCGAACCTATTGATGAATCGGCTGAGGATGTGTCGCTCAACGAAGTGCAGCAGACCGTCAAGCTGGAAAAGTTCGTTCGCTACAACCCGGCCGTGCCGGTGGAAACTTTCGACTTCATCATCATCGACGAATGCCACCGCAGCATCTACAACCTGTGGAAGCAGGTGCTCGATTATTTTGATGCCAGCCTGGTAGGCCTTACCGCCACGCCAGACAAACGTACCTTCGGCTTTTTTAATGAAAACATCGTTGCCGAATACACTTACGAACAGTCCGTGGCTGATGGCGTCAACGTGGGTTATGACGTCTACGAAATCGAAACCGAAATTACCCAGAAAGGCGCGGAACTGAAAGCCAAGGAATGGGTGGACCACCGCGATCGCGCCACTCGCAAAAAACGCTGGTGCGAAACGGAAGATGATATCGCCTACACCGGCAAGGAGCTGGACAAATCGGTGGTCAACGTGAGCCAGATCCGGCAGGTGATCCAGGCCATGAAAACTGCCGTGGAAGCGCAGATATTCCCGGCCCGCAAGGAGACACCCAAAACCTTGATCTTTGCCAAGACCGACAGCCATGCCGACGACATCATCAACATCGTGCGCGAGGTTTACGGGCAGGGCAATGCCTTCTGCAAGAAAGTCACCTACCGAGCTGAAGAAGACGCTGACAGCATCCTCAGCAGCTTTCGCAACGACTACAACCCACGCATCGCCGTCACCGTGGACATGATCGCCACCGGCACCGACGTCAAGCCGCTGGAAGTGCTGCTCTTCATGCGCGATGTCCGCAGCAAGGGTTACTACGAGCAGATGAAGGGCCGTGGCGTGCGCAGCCTGGACGGCGACAGTCTCAAGCGCGTCAGCAACAGTGCCGATGGTGCCAAGACCCGCTTCGTTCTCATTGATGCCGTGGGTGTGGAGAAATCCCTCAAGACCGAAAGCCGCCCGCTGGAGAAGAAACCCAGCGTGGCGCTGAAAGAGCTGCTGCAAGGCGTGGCCATGGGCAGTCGCGACGATGACACTGTGCTATCGCTGGGCAACCGCCTGGTGCGCCTGGCCAAACAGCTCGATGACAAGGCCTTAGCCCGAATCGAGATGGTCAGCGGCGGCATTCCGGTGGGTAAACTCGGCAAAGGTCTGATCTCCGCGCTGGACCCCGATGGCATCGTCCAAACCGCCTTGGTCACCGCCAAAGAAAAAGGCATCATCCGCAGTGAAGACACGTTGTTGCCCGAAGAAATCGCAGCCGCCCGCGCCGAACGTGTGGCCTCCGCCTGTGCTCCCTTTGACAAACCGGAGCTGCGTGACGAAATCGAAAGCGCCCGCCGCGAGCGCGAGCAACTCATCGACCATATCAACCTCGATCAGGTGACCTTCAGCGGCTTCTCAGAACAAACCGAAACGCAGGCGAGCGCGGTAATCCAGAGCTTTTCGGACTACATTCGGCAGCACAAGGACGAGATCGCCGCCCTCAGCTTCTTTTACCAGCAGCCCTACCAGCGCCGCGCGCTCACCTTCGAGATGCTGGAAGAACTACACGAGCATTTGAGCAAGCCGCCGCTGATGCTCACCACCGAACGGCTGTGGAGCGCCTATGCCCGCGTGCAAACGACTGCAGTGAAAGGTGCGGATCGCAAACGACAGCTCACCGATCTGGTCAGCCTGTTGCGCTTTGTGCTGGGGCTGGATGGCGCAGGTGCCGAACTGAAGCCCTTTGCTGATGAAGTGGATCGCCGCTTTCAGGCTTGGATCTTCCGCCACAACGCCCGGCGCGGCACGGCCTTTACCCCTGAGCAGACCGAGTGGCTACGGCTGATGAGAGACCACATCATCAGCAGTTGCAGCATAAACCGCGACGATTTTGACTATGCCGAACTGGCCAACAAAGGCGGATTGCAAAAGGCCTGGGGCCTGTTTGGCAAGGAACTGGACACGCTGATGAATGAAATGAATGAGGAGTTGGTGGCGTGAGCGCTTCCTTGGTTTCAATGCCGATGGGGGACCTGCCAACCGTATCGGGCAATGGCATTAACCCGTTTGAATTTCCTGACGAAGAGTTTGAGCTTTATAGCGTTCCTGCACATAAGACTGGCATTCCAGAAATCGTGCGAGGCATCGACATAGGTTCAAACAAGCAAGTCGTTTCCGAAGGCATGGTCCTGCTTTGCAAGATCAATCCGCGCATCAATCGTGTCTGGGTGGTGAAGCCGTCGAGCGGTCGCAAGCAGATTGCCTCAACAGAATGGATCACCTTCAATCAGAACAAGTTCGTACATCCCGAGTACTTGGCGCATTTTCTTCGGCAAGCGGCTGTTCGGGATTTCTTGGCTGCAAACGCTTCAGGTGTCGGCGGCTCTCTAATGCGCGTTAAGGCGAGCACGCTGGCCAACTACGAATTCAGGCTTGCGGGGCGCTTCACCCAAACCCGCATCGTCGCCAAACTCGAAGAACTGCTGTCCGGTCTCGATGTCGGCGTGGCCGAGCTGAAGGCCGCGCAGAAGAAGCTGGCACAATACCGCCAGTCGCTGCTCAAGGCCGCCGTTGAAGGTGCGCTTACGGCCGAGTGGCGCACGACGCACGGACGCTTTGAAACCGGCGCGCAACTGCTGACGCGCATTCTCACCGAGCGCCGCGCCCGCTGGGAAGCCAAACAGCTCACCAAATACAAGGAACAAGGCAAAGCCCCGTCCAAGGGCTGGCAGAAGAAATACCCCGAGCCAGCGCAGCCCGATACCACCGATTTACCGGAATTGCCGCAGGGGTGGGTGTGGGCTCGGGTCGATCAAGCCGGAGAAGTGCAACTCGGGCGGCAGAGAGCTCCACAGTTCCACAGTGGCGAAAACATGGTGCCGTATCTGAGAGTGGCGAATGTATTCGAAGAGCGCATTGATATCTCAGACGTCATGGAAATGCACTTTTCCACGGAGGAAGAAGCCTCCTTCAGGCTCAGTCCTGGGGATGTTCTATTGAACGAGGGGCAAAGCTTAGAGTTGGTCGGGCGCCCGGCAATCTATCGCGGCGAGCTCCCTCGTGCTTGTTTTACAAACACATTGGTGCGTTTCAGAGCCGAAAGCGGCGTGCTCGCTGAGTACGCAATCGCGGTCTTCCTCCACTACATGCACTCTGGCAGATTCAGAAAGATTGCCAAGATCACGACAAATATTGCGCACCTCGGTGCTGGTCGATTCGCTGAGCTGGAATTTCCGCTACCGCCGATAAACGAGCAAACAGAGATTGTTCGTTTGTTACAGACCACAAAGGAAGAGATGGAAAGGCAAGGCGCAGCCATTGCCCTTGCCCTCAAACAATCTACCGCTCAACGCCAAAACATCCTCCGCGCCGCCTTCGCCGGCCAGTTGGTGCCGCAAGACCCGAACGACGAACCGGCCAGCGTGCTGCCGGAACGTATCCGCGCCGAGCGGGCGGAACGTGCCAAGCAACCCAAGGTACGCAAGACCAAACAAAAAAAGGAGATCGCCATCTTGGTGACCCAATTGCTCGACGTGCTCGCCGAGGCGGGTGACTGGGTGCCGGCGCAAGAAGCCTTCCGCCGCTGTGGTGTGGCCGATGGCGCGCTGACCGAGCATATAGAAGAACTTTATGCCGAGCTGCGCAAGCTAGATAAGGCAGGCCGTCTGGCCGTGGAGGCGGTGACCGATGCGCAAGGCCGCAAGCTGTACGACAAGCTCAAACTGCTAGCGGGCTGACTATGCGTCTCGACAAACTCACCATTGGCAGCGCCAAAGACAGCCCGGCGCACCAGTTCAAAAACCTGAAGAACGTCACCATCGACTTCGACCAGGATCACTGGGTAACCGTGGTCATTGGCTGGAACGGCACCGGCAAGTCTAACGTGCTGGAGGCACTGGCCATCATCTTCCGCGACCTGATTGGCAAGAAGCGCACGCCTGCCTTTGCCTTTCAGCTGGCCTATCGCATGGGGGCGGGCGAGAACCTGCGGCACATCTACATTGATGCCGATCCGGATCGTGAGAAAGATGCCTTTCTGATTCGAGTCGCCGATGCGCGGCAAATCAAGCAAAATGACTTGACTCACAGTGTCTTGGACTTCGGCAACGACGCAGATCATTCGCAGCAAGGTGAGCCCATCAAGCTCACAGCATTCCTAAATGCGGATAGCGAGTATCTGCCGCGCTACGTGTTCAGCTACTACTCGGGTGAGAGCCCACGCATGCACGAGGTATTCCGCCCCTACCTCGAAAACTACGACAGCAAGCTGCGCAACGGCGAAGACCCAGGCCTGAAGCGGCTGTTCTATGCCATGCCGGTGCACAGCCAGTTTGTGTTGCTGGCATTTTTGATTCAACAGTCCGAGGTGGTACGGGCATTCCTTGATGACCACCTCGGCCTTGATCCGGACGAAGGCATTGAGTCGGTGCTGTTCGTGCTGCGCCAACCACCGTGGAAATCCAAGGCAGCCGATGGGGACCCGCGCTTCTGGAATGCGCGTGGCGTGGTGCGCGATTTTCTGTCTCGCCTCTATGACATCGCCCTGGCTCCTATCGAAGTCAGCCGCCGTGTCTCGACTTCGATCTGGAATAAGGAAACGCTGCAGTTCAAATACTTGTATGTGAAGGACATCGCCGCGCTGCGGCGCTTGGTCGGCAACCAGGCCCCTGCAGAGTTCTTCCGCGATCTGGAAAGCACCTATGTTTCTGAACTGATCGAAGAGGTGCGCATCCGCGTGCGTCTAAAGAAGAATGATGGCAGTGTTACCTTCCGCGAGCTGAGCGAAGGGGAGCAGCAGTTGCTCACAGTTTTGGGGCTTCTGCGCTTCACCGCCGAGAATGAAAGCCTGTTTCTACTGGATGAGCCGGATACGCATTTGAACCCGCGCTGGTGTGTGGACTACCTGAACTATCTCAAGTCCTTTGTCGGGCAGAACAGCGAGGGTCAGGACAACAGTCACATCGTACTGACAACCCACAACCCCTTGGCCATTGCAGAGTTGGTCAAAGAGCAGGTGCAGATTTTGTACCGCGAAGCCAGTAGTCGTACCGTGCAAGCCGAAAATCCGGCGGTAGACCCTAAGGGCATGGGTTTTGCCGGCATTGTGACCAGCGATATGTTTGGCTTAGGCTCCAGCCTGGACAACGCCACGAATGAGGATCTACTTGTACTGCATCAGCTCTCTACCCAGCAGACCGCGCTCAGCGATGCTGATCGGACAAAGCTAGTAGAAATTCGCACGCGTCTTGAAAGATTGGATTTCAACTTCGCTTCAAGAGATAGGCTAGAGCAAGAGTATTTGCGCGCTAGATTCGATCTGGCTGCGGATGGCGATCTCGACGGTGCCATTGTCACCCCAGATAACAAACAAAAGGCGCTCGACGCCTTGGTGAAAAGTCTGTTGCGCAGTTTGCAGGAGGGGCAGGCTTGAGATTCATCCAGATACCGTTACCACCTCATTTGCCCGCACGCTGGCCCAAGGTTTACGCCGGCAGGTTAGCGAAGGTCAATGCTTTGGGGACTCACGGCCTTCGGTCTGAGTACATAAAAAGAAACGGCAGCTGGGGTTTGCTCAAAATGTGGCTCGCGACTGCCAGCGGACACAAATGCTGGTACTGCGAAGCGAAAAGCATACGCGCCCCATTTGATGTAGACCACTTCCGGCCCAAGCTGGGCATCACCGTTGATGGGGTAAAGCTGGCAGGCCATAACGGGTATTACTGGCTGGCATATGAGTGGTGGAATTTTCGCCTTTCATGCCAGCGGTGCAATCGACCAGAAAAAAACGACTCCGACATGCTTCACGGGAAGGCCAATGAATTCCCGATTCGCGATGAGATACAGCGTTGCGCTCTGCCTGCGGGGCCTCTGAATACGGAGGCGCCCAGATTATTGGACCCTTGCGTGCAGGCTGATTGCGAATTGCTGGCCCATGGTATTGACGGCGAGGTCAAGCCAGTATCTCCGGACGGCACCTGGGAATATCAGCGTGCGCGCTACACGATTGACCGACTGGGATTCAATGAATGGAACACGCCTGAAGACAAGCGCAGTCGTTGGCAGACACTCGCTACCTTGCTTGCAGTCGTAGGCGATACATCCGACCCGGCTGTCATCTCTGAAATCAACAAACACCTTTCCCACGATTACGAATACGCAAGTTTTTTTCGGTCTGCCATTGGCACGCATCGAGAAAAGGCTTGGGTGGAAGCTCTCTTATGAACACAAGTACACTCGTCCAGAAAGTCTGGAACTTCTGCCATACTCTGCGCGACGACGGCGTGGGCTATGGCGATTACCTGGAGCAGCTCACTTATCTGCTGTTCCTGAAGCTGGCGCATGAATACGCGCAAGAGCCCTACAACCGTGACACCCATATTCCCAGGGGGTACGACTGGGTCAGTCTGACGTCCAAGGTGGGTGAGCCGCTGGAAGCTCATTACTTGGCTTGCTTGCACAAGCTAGGTAACGAGTCCGGCATGCTGGGCGCCATTTTCTTCAAGGCGCAGAACAAAATTCAGGACCCGGCAAAACTCTCCCGCCTTGTGCAATTGATTGATGCCGAAAGCTGGATCAGCCTGGATGCCGATACCAAGGGCGATCTGTACGAAGGCCTGTTGCAGAAGAACGCCGAAGATACCAAGAGCGGTGCTGGCCAGTATTTCACGCCACGCGTACTGATCGACGCCATGGTGGCCTGCGTGCGGCCCGAGCCGATGAGAACCATAGCTGACCCAGCCTGTGGCACGGGTGGCTTCTTCCTAGGTGCTTACAACTGGTTGACTCGCCCAGGCACAACGCTGAACAAGTCACAAAAAGCGTTTCTGCGTGATCAAACTTTCCATGGCAACGAGATTGTGCCCAACACGCGTCGTATGTGCTTGATGAACCTGTTTCTGCACAACATCGGTGAGCTGGACGGAGAGCCTTCGGTCGAGCGTTCTGATGCCTTAATCTCGGAGCCCAAGCTCAAGGTGGATTACGTGCTGGCCAATCCGCCCTTCGGAAAGAAGAGCAGCATGACAATCACCAATGAAGAGGGTGAAGAAGACAGAGAAGCGCTGACTTACGAGCGGCAGGATTTTTGGGAGACCACCTCGAACAAGCAGCTCAACTTCTTGCAGCATATTGTCAGTATGTTGAAGGTAGATGGCAAAGCCGCAGTTGTTCTACCTGATAACGTATTGTTTGAGGGCGGTGCAGGCGAGAAAATTCGCCGCAAGCTGCTGGAGAACTGCGATGTTCACACTATCCTACGTTTGCCTACCGGTATTTTTTACGCGCAAGGCGTGAAAGCTAATGTGGTGCTATTCGATAATGCACCTAAAGATGGTCGCGTGCATACCACGGGTGTGTGGTTTTACGATCTGCGTACCAATAAGCACTTCACGCTGAAGACGCGTACGTTGAAGCTGGACGATCTGCAAGATTTCATCACCTGCTACCACCCTGAAAACCGCTTTGAGCGGCAGGAGACGGAGCGCTTCAAGTACTTTAGCTACGAAGACTTGATGGCCCGTGACAAGGCCAGTCTCGACATCTTTTGGCTGAAGGACGATAACCTCGACAACCTAGATGATCTGCCACCACCTGATGTGTTGCAGCAGGAGATCATCGAAAATCTCGAAGCGGCTTTGCTTGCGTTTCGCGAGGTTTCTTTGAGTTTGCCGCAATCTGAAGTGGTCGAGTGAGCCCCGATTACTGTGTGGCGCTATAGTTGTTTAGCGCAACACGCAGTAGGGGCTGAGGATCTTCTACGAACTGAAGTAGGGTGAGGTTTTCAAACTGGTTGAATCGCCCCGGGTTTCGTAGACACCTCCAAGCCTCATAATGAGGCCAAAATAGGAGGTGCCGCTCCTTCAGGA
>NZ_BBIV01000022.1 GCF_000730665.1 Pseudomonas plecoglossicida NBRC 103162 = DSM 15088 | reverse complement strand
CTGCTCACTTGCCGGTGATTGCGATGAACGGTTCAATCTCGCTCACTGCGGCGTGTGGGGTGAAGCCGTTTTTCTATGTCTGCACCGACAAGAGCTTTCGCACGCAACAACCGGCACTGTTCGCCCAAGCCTTGCGCGACAGCCAGCGCCTGGCCCTGTGGCCGGAGCAGTTCGCCGATGCCGATGTCCCCACGAGTACCCAGTGCTACCCATTGCACAAGGCCGAGACACCCGGTTTGCTGGATGCTTTGCGCGGCCATGGTGACACGCTTGTCTGCAACCGGTCGTTCTGGAGCAAACGGGCACGCTCGATTGCCTTCAGCACCGACATGTCCAATGGCTATTTTGATGCCCGCACAGTCGCTTACGTCGCCTTGCAACTGGCTCATCACCTGGGCTTCGAGCAGGTTTTGCTGGTGGGGGTCGACCTCGATCAATCCGCTGGCGCTTCTATGAGGACGGCTCGACGCAGTGCTCGCCGTGCGGGCTCGATCAGCACTGGGGCAGCCGAATTCTGCCGTCGCTGACGTTGATGGCGCAGCACGTGGTGAATGAGCATTTCCGCGTCTACAACTTGTCCGCTACCTCGCGCATTCCCCCCGCGGTGATCCCCAAGATCGACCTGGCTGAAGCACGACGCATCGCGGCCTGAGGATTTTTCGCGCAAGAAACGGGATGCGCCTGCCCGCCTGCGGCGTTAGAGTGCGCTGAACTTGATTGTCACGGAAACTTCATCATGCCCTGCGCCTTCACTTTCCTGGCATCCCCGGTCGGTACCTTGACGCTGGTCGCTCGCGGTGAGCGGCTGGCTGCCGTACTTTGGGAGCAAGACCGCGAAAACCGCGTGCGCCTCGGTGAAATGCACCGCGACGACCAGCAACCCACCCTGCGCGAAACTGCGCGCCAGCTGGGCGAGTACTTCGCCGGCACCCGGCAGCAGTTTGATCTGCCACTGGACTTTGCCGGCACCGAGTTCCAGCGCCAGGTGTGGGCCGCGTTGTTGACGATTCCCTTTGGTCAGACCCGCAGTTACGGCGATATCGCCCGGCAGATCGGCAACCCCAGCGCGCTGCGTGCAGTGGGCGCGGCCAACGGGCGTAACCCGATCTCGATCATCGCCCCGTGCCACCGGGTGATCGGTGCCTCAGGCAGCCTGACCGGGTTTGCCGGTGGTTTGCCAGCCAAGCAGTACTTGCTGGCGCTGGAAGGGCGCCAGAGCCTGGCCCTGGACCTGTGACCTGCGCTCAGCCGAACCAGTAGGCAACCAGGCAAACCACCAGCGCCGAACCCGCCATCAGCGCATACTGTCGCCGCGCCCGACGCGCATGTGGCCGCATTTCGCGCAAATATTCGCCTGGCGTCGGGGCGTCCGGTCGATGGCGCAGGCCTTCGGCGATGTCGGCCAGTTTGCCTTGAATCAGCAGGCCGACCAGATAGTAGGTGATGGCAAGACTGCTCAAGGTCAAAAGCAGATAGTTCATGCAGCAGCGGCGTCCAGCCGGGCAAAACGTTCCATGTGCATTCGTTCCCATAGGCAGGTCGAAGGGGCGAGCATACTACTGCCGTGCACGCCGATGTCAGCCACGGGCCGCTCATGCGGCAGGGTGCGGCGCGAAGCGCTGGCGGAACCAGTCGTTCAGCATGGCCTTTTCGGCGTACAGGCGGTCATTGCTGCTGGCCATGCGGCCTGGACGGCTCAGGTACATCTTGTCGCTTACCCGCTCCTGGGCTTGCTGGTCCGGTTTGCCGGGCTGGCTGAGCGTGTAGCTGAGGTCGATGGTTGGCCAGGTGATATCGCGCATGAAGCGCACATCGTAGGCGCGGCTGTGCCAAGGTTCGAATCGCCCGGCCAGGTCGATGTCGCGGATGTCGATCACCAGTTGCTGGCCCGGCTGCAGGTAGCGCTGGCCTAGCTTCTGCAGGTATTGGGTGAGGGTTTTCATCACATAGTCGTCGGCGCCGCGCTCATATCCGGCACTGTCCAGGCTGGCATCGCGGAATTTTTCCGGATGGTCGAAACGCACCTCGACCTGCGCAGGCGCGGTGCCTTGTGCCATGCTGTTGACAGAGAGCGCCATGAGCACGGCACACACAAGGGTGTAACGCATGATGCACCTCCGGGCGTACTGCGTTTCGCCTCATTTTACGCCTGCCCAGGTGCGGCAGATGAGGAAGATTTGTAATGAGCCGGTTTCGGCGGATAGCCGCCAACAGCAAGGGTCGCGACCTGGCCGTGGGGGATATTCACGGGCATTTCCTGCGATTGCAGCAGTGCCTGGACCAGGTGGGGTTCGATCCTGAAGTCGACCGCCTGTTCAGCGTCGGCGACCTGGTCGACCGAGGCCCGGACAGCGAAGAGGCGCTGATGTGGCTGGCCAGACCCTGGTTCCACGCCGTGCAGGGCAATCACGAGTCATTGGCGATCACTTGCCTGCATGGCGGGCGCCTTGACCTGGAGATGTACCGTGCCGCCGGCGGTGGCTGGTTCCTCGATCTGCCCGGGCACAGGCAGGAAGTGTTCGTCGAACGGTTCCTGCAGCTGCCCATTGCCCTGGAGGTTCAGACTCCGGCCGGGCTGGTCGGTGTGCTGCATGCCGACAGTCCGTTCAATGACTGGGCGGCATTGCGCGAAAGCCTGTTGTTCGACGACGACCCGCGCGTACGGGAGGTGTGCCAATGGTCGCGGCAGCGTCTGAAGGATGGCGATACCGAGCCGGTCGCAGGGCTTCAGGCTTTGCTTGTCGGGCATACGCCTGTGTTGCAGGCCAAGCGCCTGGGGAATGTCTGGCACCTGGATACCGGCGGCTGGGCCAGTGGCCACTTCACCTTGCTGGACCTGGCAAGCCTGACAGTGGTCACCCCTTGAGCCGTGCATGGGACCGCGAAGGTAGCCCCGTACAGTTTTTGCCTGCGGCTGTATCTTGACCGCGCAGGCGGCAGCCTGCTGAATACGAGGTCGACCACCAGGAATACCCAATGGACCTCTCGAGCCTGTTGCTTTTCATTCCGGCCTGCTTCGCCCTGAACATGGCGCCGGGGCCGAACAACCTGCTGTCCCTGCATAACGCCAGCCGTTACGGATTGCGCACTGCCTGTGTGGCCGGTGGCGGGCGCCTCGTCGCCTTCAGCGGCATGATCGCCCTGGCGGCCATGGGCCTCGCCGTGGTGCTGCACACCAGCGAATACCTGTTCCTGGCGATCAAGGTGGTGGGCGCGGCCTACCTGTTCTACATCGCCTGGCAGCTGTGGCGTGCACCGGTGGGCGAGGTGATGGTGGCCAGCGATCATCCTCGCGGCACCTGGCGTCTGGCGCGCCAGGAGTTCTGGGTCGCTGCTGGCAATCCGAAGGCCATCCTGATCTTCACCGCATTCCTGCCGCAGTTCGTCTCGGTTGGCAGCGCCACGCCGGTGAGCGAGCAGTTCCTCTGGCTGGGCGTGCTGTTCCTGCTGCTGGAATGGGCGGCGATCGCCATCTACGCGGGGTTGGGTGCCTACCTGCAGCGCTGGTTCAGCCAGCCCGGGCCACGTCGGCTGTTCAACCGCGTCAGTGCTTCGCTGCTCGGATGCGCAGGCCTCGGGCTGCTGGCTGCGCGTCGCTAGAACTGCCAGCGTTCGCACTGGTTTTCTACTCACGAAGGGATAGGGGCCTGGAGTCCTTCAATTGAGAGCCCGCTCAACAATAAGCGGGTAGTCCGAAGAGCCGGCCGCGCTTGTGGGCTCTATACCCAAGCCTCCTGAATGCTTTTAGGATCTAACATCGAGTAAACCCATACCTTGCCTTCTTTCCTTTTTTTGAACAGCTTGAGTTCAACCAGTCCGTTGAGGATGCTGGCCGCAGTGTTGTAGGAGCAACCGAGATTCATCTTGACGTTATTCACGGTGAAGTGACGCGCTCTGTTACTGCTCGCGACATTGAACACCATCCGTTGCTTGTCTGAGAGCTTCCCATAAAGCCCTGAGTCGAATAGGAATTTTTCAAAATCCTTAATCGATTTCAAAGCAACATCATAGTTTTCCTGGAAGAGATCGATGGCCTCGGTGATCATGCGGCACTGGTAGTCGATGAAATAGGTCAGATCCATTTCGTCGGTTTCCGTGTACATATAGCTCATGCCGTATTTAACTGGGGCCCGTTTAAGTAGCGAGCTGATCGCAATGTACCTAAAGGCTGGGAATCCTTCCTTGAAGACGTACCAGTAGAACAGCGACCTAGCTACCCGGCCGTTTCCATCATGGAAGGGATGTTCGTAACCTATCGCGAAATGGAGGATGATCGCTTTGATGATCGGATGAATGTAGCTGGCTGTATTCGTCGTGGTGTGGTCGGAATTTACCCACTCAATCAGCGATTCCAACCGTTGGACAAGCGTCGCCGCTGGCGGTGGTTGGTGCGCGATGCCTCCGTGGCCATCCGATACAACGACATCATCTGTATCCTTGAATGCACCTGGGCGATATTCGTCATCATCGATCCCTTCGACGCCTTCGCGGTGCAGTTCCTGGATGAGCTGTAGGGAGAGAGGTTCTTTCCTCCGCTCCCATGCGCACAGCATCATTTTATAGTTCCCGATAATCATCTTCTCATCAGGCGTTCTGCCGCCCTGCTGGGTCGACAGCAGGAGCTTTGCAACCTTGGTAGTGGTCGCTGAACCCTCCAGCTGGCTGCTACTGATCGCTTCGTCATCAAGCAGATCGTTCAGCAGGTATTCAATTTGTTTCCCCTCGCCGATCTGATTCGTCATGTACCTGAGGACGGCAGTTGTCGTTTTCTGGTCGCAATGGGAAACAGCTTTCTGAATAGCTGGTGTCGATAAGAACCAGCATGGCTCAGCAGGTTCCCCAAGCGTGATTACAGGTGCGAGCTGCCCCCGACGCGCCATCTTGACCACGGACCAAGCCAAAGATTTATCGAGCCTTCTGGGGATCTTGTGGCGAATTTGATCAAAATGGAGGTACTTACCTTCCTTGTCGATCACCTGATGGAGGTCGACGTAATCAGTGACGTAATCAGGATGCGCCTGAATGATGGCTTCGAATGGCTCGGGGTGAACCGCTGGAGGACGCTTGAACATAATCTCAAATACCGCCGGATTTGAGACGAGGATAGCTTGGATGAGAGCCTGATTTCAATTTGATCGTAAATTGAGTTCAAGTCGTATTAAGCTTTGCACAGCTCTGGTGCAGCCAGCCCGGGCCACGTCGGCTGTTCAACCGCGTTAGTGCTTTGCTGCTCGGATGCGCAGGCCTCGGGCTGCTGGCCGCGCGTCACTAGAAAGGCGTATGCAGCTATTGGCAGAAAGTGCCTGCGCGGCCTGTGTCCATCAATCGCGATAGAACGTTTGAACCAGGTGATAACCGAACTTGCTCTTGATCGGCCCGTGTACCACACGCAGGGGTTTCTTGAAGATCACCTGGTCGATGGCACCCACCAACTGACCAGGGCGCACTTCACCCAGGTCGCCACCGCGCTTGCCTGACGGGCAGGTGGAAAACTTCCTGGCCAGCACGTCGAAGGCCTCGCCGTTGGCGATGCGCTGCTTGAGCTTCTCGGCTTCATCAGCGGTCTTGACCAGGATGTGGCGGGCTTGAGCTTTCATGGGACACCTGTGCTTCGGGGCAAAAAAAGGCCGCCATTATGCCTGATCGCGCAGTTCCGTGCGGTCGCGGAACTGCTCCAGGGCTTCGGGATTGGCCAGCGCGTCGGTGTTCTTCACCGCCAGCCCGTGCACCACGTTGCGCACGGCCAGCTCCACCAGCTTGCCACTGAGGGTGCGCGGCATGTCATTGACCTGCAGGATCACTGCCGGCACGTGGCGCGGGGTGGTGTACTGGCGGATCACCTGGCGGATGCGCTGGCGCAACGGTTCGTCGAGCTGCAGGCCGTCACGCAGGCGAACGAACAGCACCACGCGCACATCGCCGTGCCAATCCTGGCCGATGGCGATGCTTTCCAGCACCTGCTCGATCTTTTCCACCTGGCGGTAGATCTCCGCCGTGCCGATGCGTACGCCACCGGGGTTGAGCACCGCGTCGGAACGGCCATGGATCACCATGCCGCCGCTGGCACGTTGTTCGGCATAGTCGCCTTGTGCCCACACGCCGGGGAACTGACTGAAGTAGGCCTGCAGGTAGCGGCTGCCATCCTGGTCCTGCCAGAAGCCAAGGGGCATGGACGGGAAGTTGCGAGTACACACCAATTCGCCTTTTTCACCTGTCACCGACTGGCCGTTCTCGTCCCACACCTCCACGGCCATGCCCAGGCCCTTGCAGGCGATTTCGCCTCGACGAACGGGCAGGGTGGGGTTGCCCAGGACGAAACAGGACACGATATCGGTGCCGCCGGACATCGACGCCAGGCACAGGTCTGTCTTGATCTTGGCGTACACATAGTCGTAGCTGTGCGGCGACAGTGGCGAGCCGGTGGAGAGCAGCAGCCGCAGGCGCTCCAGACGATGGCTGTGCATCGGTTGCAGGCCTTGCTGTTCCAGGGTGGCGAGGTACTTGGCGCTGGTGCCGAAGGCGTGGATGCCTTCGGCGTCGATCAGGTCCAGCAGACGCTCTGGGCCCGGGTGCATCGGCGAACCGTCGTACAGCACCAGCGTGGCCCCGACGGCCAGGCCACTGGCCAGCCAGTTCCACATCATCCAGCCGCAGGTGGTGTAGTAGAACAGCACCTCGTCGGCCTTGAGGTCGTTGTGCAGGCCGTGTTCCTTGAGGTGCTGCAACAGCACGCCACCGGCGCGGTGCACGATGCACTTGGGTACACCGGTGGTGCCGCTGGAGTACAGGATGTACAGCGGATGGTCGAACGGCAGCGCAACGAAGTCAGGCTGGCCCCCTGGCTGGTAGACGTCATCCCACAGGCTGACGCTGCCTGCACTGAAATCTTCGGCACAGGTGCCTGCGCGGGTATGGGGGACCACGATCAGCTGCGCGAGCTCCGGCAGCTGTGCGCAGACCTGGTTGATCTTCTCGACCTGATCGATCACCTTTCCGGCGTACTGGTAGCCCGCGCAGGCGATCAGCACTTTCGGCGCGATCTGACCGAAACGGTCGATGATGCCGTGCACGCCGAACTCCGGCGAGCAGCTTGACCAGACCACACCAAGGCTGGTGCACGCCAGCATCGCCACCAGGGTTTCCCAGGTATTGGGCATGATCGCGCCAATGCGGTCCCCCGGCTCGATGCCCATGGCCTTGAAGGCGTTTTGCAACCCGGCGACATCGGCGGCCAGTTGCGCGTGGCTCAAAGCGCGGCGCCGGCCATCCTCGCCCACGGCGATCACGGCCGGGCGATCGTCGCGACGGCGCAGCAGATGTTCGGCGAAATTGAGCGTGGCACCGCGAAACCAGCGGGCTTCGGGCATTTGCGTGCCTTCGGCGAGCACCTGGGTAGGGGGTGCATGCCAAAGGACCTGGAAGAAATCGGCAAGGGTCTGCCAGAACGCTGCACGCTGTTCGATGCTCCAGCGGTGCAGGGCGGCGTAGTCCTCGAGCTGCAGGTTGTAGCGCAGATTGACCCGGCGGCGGAACGCGTCCATCCGGCTGGCCTGGATCTGCGCCGTGGAGGGGCGCCAGAGCACGTCGTTCATGCCGAACCTCCCACTCAGGGACAACGCCCTGCAGGTACGGGCCATGGCCTTGCGAAAGCCCGTACCTTCAGGATAGCGCCGAAGCTTATTCGACCTTGGCCTTTTGTACTTCCTCGGAGGCCGACCACACGCGATAGCGTACCTCTACGCCTTCTGGCACGTAGACCACCACCGGCAGCTTACTGCTGTAGCGCAGCATGAAGCCTTCGCCGACCACTGGCACGAATGCCTCGGTCTTCTTGCCATCCGGGCAGGCCATCAGGGTACTGGCCGGGCCACCGACCTTGTCCAGGTGGTAGTAGCTGTAGCCCCAGCCTTGCAGGGTGCGTTCCTCCAGGCTGCCTGCCAGGCGCTGGCGGTTGCAGTCGACCTGCAAGGTCTTGCCGGCGAGGATTTCCAGTTTGTGGGCCGACTCATCGGCCTGGGCCGGCAAGTGGATGACCTGCCGGGTAAAGCCTTTTTCGGCCTCAGCGTAGGGCGCGACGTCTTTCAGGCTGGCAGCCATCGCCGGGGCGGCGGCCGCCAGGGCCAGGGCAAACATCGCGGACATTCGGGTTGGGCGCATAGGGCCTCCTTGCAATTGAACGAGTGCAAGACCGCCGCCAGGCCCAGGCTGCCCGTCATTGGGCCAACCAGCCACCATCGACGTTCCAGGCGGCGCCGCGGACCTGGCTACCGGCCTCGCTGCACAGGAATAGTACCAGCTCGCCCAGGTGCTCGGGGGTGACGAAGGCCAACGAAGGTTGCTTCTCTGTCAGCAGCTGCGTTTGTGCTTGCTGCGTGTCGACGCCCTTGGCAGCACGGTCGTCGATCTGCTTCTGTACCAGTGGCGTAAGTACCCAACCTGGGCAGATGGCGTTGCAGGTCACGTTGCTCGTGGCGGTTTCCAGACCCACGACCTTGGTCAGGCCGACCACGCCATGCTTGGCGGCCACATAAGCCGCCTTGCCAGTGGAACCGACCAGCCCGTGCACCGAGGCGATGTTGATGATCCGCCCCCAGTTGCGCGTGCGCATGCCGGGCAAGGCCAGGCGTGTGCCATGGAACACGGCCGACAGGTTCAGGGCGATGATCTTGTCCCAGCTTTCCACCGGGAACTGCTCGACCGGCGCCACGTGCTGGATGCCGGCGTTGTTGACAAGGATGTCGACGCCGCCGAATTCGCGCTCGGCCAAGGCGAACAGCGCTTCGATCTGCGTCACGTCGGACAGGTCGGCCGGGTGGTGGGCGACCTTGACCCCGTGCCTGGCAATCTCGGCCAAGGCCGGTGACGGGTCGCCGAAGCCGTTGAGCAGGATATTCGCGCCGGCGCGGGCCAGCGCCTGGGCGATACCCAGGCCGATGCCGCTGGTGGATCCGGTAACCAATGCAGTCTTGCCTTCGAGTGTCATGCGAACATCTCCTTGGACATAACGATCTGGAACCTAGCGTCTTGGGTCGAACGCCTCGCGCAGGGCGTCGCCGATGAATACCAGCAGCGACAGGATCACTGCCAGTGCAAAGAACGCGGTGAAGCCCAGCCACGGCGCCTCCAGGTGCTGCTTGCCCTGGGTCACCAGTTCGCCCAGCGACGCACTCCCGGCCGGCATGCCGAACCCCAGGAAGTCCAGCGCCGTCAGCGTGGTGATCGCGCCGGTGAGCATGAACGGCACGTAGGTCAGGGTGGCGTTCATCGCATTGGGCAGGATGTGCCGCAGCATCACCTGGCTGTCCGGCAGCCCCAGGGCGCGCGCGGCCTTCACGTATTCGAGGTTGCGCCCACGGAGGAATTCGGCGCGCACCACATCGACCAGGGTCAACCAGGAGAACAGCGCCATGATCCCCAGCAGCCACCAGAAGTCGGGCTCGACGAAGCCGCTGAGTATGATCAGCAGGTACAGGACCGGAAGTCCCGACCACACTTCCAGCAGGCGCTGCCCCAGCAGGTCGACCCACCCGCCGTGGTAACCCTGCAGGGCGCCGGCGACGATGCCGATCAGCACGCTGACCACGGTCAGGGCAAAGGCGAACAGCAGCGATATCCGCGTGCCATACAGCACCCGTACCAGCACGTCGCGGCCCTGGTCGTCGGTACCCAGCCAGTTGCTGGAGCTCGGCGGGCTGGGTGTGGGGACTTGCAGGTCGTAATTGGGCGTGTCGGCGCCGAAGGGGATCGGGGCGAACAGCATCCAGCCGCCCTGGCCCTCGATCAATTGCCGTACATAGGCACTCCGATAATCCGGCTGGAACGGCAACTGGCCGCCGAACTGTTGTTCGGTATAACGCTTCAGCGCAGGGACATACAGTTCGCCTTTGTAGCCCAGCAACAGCGGCTTGTCATTGGCCACCAGCTCCGCGCCAAGGCTGAGCAGCAACAGGCCGGCGAACAGCCACAGCGATATCCAGCCACGGCGATTGCGACGAAAGCGTTGCAGGCGGCGACGTGACACCGGCGAGAGCATCAGTGGCTCCTCGCGTCGAAGTCGATGCGTGGGTCGAGCAGGGTATAGGACAGGTCACCGATCAAGCGGATCAGCAGGCCCGCCAGGGTAAAGATGAACAGGGTCCCGAACACCACCGGGTAATCACGCGATACCGCGGCTTCATAACTCAGGCGCCCCAGGCCATCGAGGGAGAAGATCACCTCGATCAGCAGCGATCCTGCAAAGAACACGGTGATCAGTGCCTGGGGCAGCCCGGCCAGCACCAGCAGCATGGCATTGCGCAGCACATGACCATAGAGCACGCGCCGCTCGCTCAGGCCCTTGGCCTTGGCGGTGACCACGTACTGGCGGGAAATCTCGTCGAGGAAGGCGTTCTTGGTCAGCAGGGTGAGGGTGGCGAAACCGCCGATTACCAGCGCACCCACCGGCAGCACCAGGTGCCAGAAATAGTCGGCGACCTTGCCCAGCAGGCTCAGCTGGTCGAAATCCTCCGACACCAGCCCGCGTACCGGGAACCAGTTCAGCGAGGTTCCCCCGGCGAACAGCACGATCAGCAGCAGGGCGAACAGGAACGAGGGCAGGGCATAGCCGATCACGATCAGCGCGCTACTCCAGGCATCGAAGCGGCTGCCATGGCGAACCGCCTTGCGAATGCCCAGCGGGATCGACACCAGGTAGGTGATCAGCGTGGCCCAGAAGCCCAGCGACAAGGTCACTGGCAGCTTGTCGAGAATCAGTTCGGTGACCTTGGCGCCGCGAAAGAAACTCTGGCCGAAATCCAGCCGCGCATACTGGCCGAGCATCAGCCACAGGCGCTCGCTGGCGGACTTGTCGAAGCCGTACTGGCGCTTGATCTCTTCGATCAGCTTGGGGTCCAGCCCCCGGGTGGCGCGGGATTCACCGTGTACCACTTCTGCCCGGGCTCCCGGTGCGCTGCCGCCCAGGCCTTGCAGGCGAGCGACCGCCTGCTCCACCGGGCCGCCAGGCGCGGCCTGGACGATGGCGAAATTGACCAGCAGGATCGCCAGCAGGGTCGGGATGATCAGCAGCAGGCGCCGCAGGATGTAGGTCGTCATGGCCTGGCCTTCTGGCGTTCGGCCATCTGCCTGTTGGTCAGCGCCTCGGGGCTGACTTGCCACCAGGTGTCCAGGCCCTCGTCGTAGGCAGGCTGGACCTTGGGCAGGCCGAAGCGGTTCCACCACACGGTCGAGCTGCCGGGCGGGTAGTAGTTGGGCACCCAGTAGTAGTTCCACTGCAGCACGCGGTCCAGGGCATGGGCATGGCGCAGCATGTCGGCCTGGGTAGCGGCGCGCACCAGGCCGTCGAGGAGTCGATCCACGGCCGGGTCCTGCAGCACCATCAGGTTGTTCGAACCCGGGTCGTGGGCCGCGGCGGAGCCGAAGTAGTTGTACATCTCGGCGCCCGGTGAAAGGGTGACCGGGTAACCAGTGACGATCATGTCGTAGTCCCGCGACATCACCCGGTTGATGTACTGGGCCGAGTCGATATTGCGGATATCCAGGGTAATGCCGATCTGCGCCAGGTTGCGCTTCCACGGCAGCAGCAGGCGTTCCATGCCGGCCTGGCCGTTGAGAAAGGTGAAGGCCAGCGGCTGGCCCTGGTCATTGACCAGGCTGTCACCGTCCGGGTGCCAGCCTGCTTGCTCCAGCAGGGCCAGGGCTTGCAGCTGTTGTGGTCGGATGATGCCGGAACCGTCGGTGACAGGGGCGCTGAACACCTGGTTGAACACTTCGTCGGGCACTGTGCCGCGCAGCGGTTCGAGCAGCTTCAGTTCGTCGGCGTCCGGTAGCGCGCGGGCTGCCAGCGGGGTATTGGAGAACACGCTCTGCTGGCGGATGTACAGGTTGCGCATCATCTGCCGGTTGCTCCATTCGAAGTCCCAGAGCATGGCCAGCGCCTGGCGCACGCGGCGGTCCTTGAACTGCGGCCGGTCGAGGTTGAACACGAAGCCCTGGGCGGTCTGCGGCTTGGCCGGGCCCAGGTGGGCACGCTGCAGACGGCCGTCGTCCAGTTGCGCGCCGTTGTAGCCGAGCGTGTAGGCGGTGGCGGAGAACTCGCGGTTGTAGTCGTAGCCGCCGCCCTTGAGCACCTGGCGGGCAACCTCGGTGTCACCGAAGAATTCGATGCGGATGCGTTCGAAGTTGTACAGGCCACGGCTGACCGGCAGGTCCTGGGCCCACCAGTGCGGGTTGCGTTCGAAGGTGATGCTGCGACCGTTGTCGATGCGCCCGATGCGGTAAGGGCCACTGCCGACCGGCTTGGCGAAACCGGCGCCGTTGGCGAAGTCGCGGTCGGCCCAGTCATGTTCGGGCAGGACCGGCAGGCTTGCCAGGTCCAGGGGCAGGGTACGGCCGTGGGGTTGCTTGAAATCGAAGCGTATGCGCTGTGCGCTTTCCACCGTTACGCCGGCGACATCGGCAAACTGGGTGCGGTACTTGAGGCTGCCCTGGGCCATCAGCTTGTCGAAGGTGAAGCGTACGTCCTCGGCGCGCACCGGCTTGCCATCGGCAAAGGTGGCCCGGGGGTCGATCTCGAAGCGCAGCCAGGCATCATCCGGGCCCCGTTCCATGCGCCGGGCTACCAGGCCATAGACGGTGTAGGGCTCATCGAACGCGCGCACGGCCAGCGGCGCATACAGCCAGCCTTCGACCTCGCTGACACCGGTGCCTTTGTCGATGAAGGGCAGGATGTGGTCGAACTGGCCGATTTCGATGGCCGAACGGCGCATCAGCCCGCCCTTGGGGGCATCAGGGTTGACGTAGTCGAAGTGGCGGAAGGTTTCGCTGTAGCGGGGGGATTCACCATAGACGGTGAGGGCGTGGGTGGGGGCGGCGTTTGCAGTGATACTTGCACACGCCAGGACAAGCCACGCCAGGGCCCTGTCGCCGGCAAGCCGGCTCCCACAGGCCAGCTGCAGGCCTTGAACGCCGAGCGGTGTGTGTGGGAGCCGGCTTGCCGGCGATGGGGTCATCGGCAATGTCAGCCGATCAGTCCTGACGGCTGGTCACTTCCAGCAGGTGGTAGCCGAACTGGGTCTTGACCGGGCCCTGCACGGTGTTCAGCGGTGCGCTGAAGACCACGGTGTCGAATTCCTTGACCATCTGGCCCGGGCCGAACGAACCCAGATCACCGCCCTGGCGGCTGGACGGGCAGGTGGAGTTGGCCTTGGCGATTTCAGCGAAGTCGGCACCGGCTTCGATCTGTGCCTTGAGTTCGTTGCATTTCTCTTCCGAGCTGACGAGGATGTGGCGGGCGGTTGCGCGTGCCATGGGTACTACTCCTTGGGGTGAAAAGGGCAAGCCTAGCGCACTTGCTTGGGAAATGTCTTGCAAGGCTTGCCGGGTGTTTTCTACAAGCGGGCTGCAGCGTCGCGCAACAGGGTTTCGGTCGCCGCCCAGCCCAGGCAGCCGTCGGTGATCGACACGCCGTACTTCAGCGGGCCCTTGCCCAGTGCCTGGCAACCATCGAACAGGTGCCCTTCGAGCATCACCCCGACGAGCGAGGCGTCACCGGCCAGGCGTTGCGCCAGTACCTCCTCGAACACCGCCGGTTGCCGCGCCGGGTCCTTGCCGCTGTTGGCGTGGCTGCAGTCGACCATGATCCGCGCCTGCAAGCCCGCCTTGGCCAGCCCCTGGCGAGCCTGGGCAATGCTGTTGGCATCGTGGTTCGGGCCTTTGTGGCCGCCGCGCAGCACCAGGTGGGTGTCCGGGTTGCCCAGGGTCTCGATGATCGCCGGGTAGCCCTGCGCATCCATGCCGAAGTGGCGGTGCGGCGCTTCAGCGCTGCGCATGGCATCGCAGGCGATGGCCACGCCACCGTCGGTGCCGTTCTTGAAGCCGACCGGCAGCTGCAGGCCGCTGACCATTTCCCGGTGGATCTGCGATTCGGTGGTGCGCGCGCCAATCGCGGCCCAGCCCAGCAGGTCATCGAAGTACCCGGCAACCATCGGCTGCAGCAACTCGGTGGCAATCGGCAGGCCACGTTCGATCATGTTCAGCATCAAGCCACGGGACAGGGCGATGCCGGCATGCATGTCGTCGCTGCCATCGAGGTGCGGGTCATAGGCCAGGCCTTTCCAGCCCACCGTGGTACGCGGTTTTTCCACGTAGGCGCGCATCACCAGCAGCAGCTTGTCATCGACTTCGCGGCTGAGGGCGGCCAGGCGGTCGGCGTATTCCAGGGCCGAGCGTGGGTCGTGGATCGAGCACGGGCCGACGATCACCAGCAGGCGCTCATCACGGCCTTCGAGAATGTCACGGATAGCCTGGCGGTGGCCGTGGACTTGCTGGGCGAGTTCGGTCGGCAGCGGCATCTGCTGCTTGAGCAGGTGCGGGCTGGGCAGGCGCTGGCTGACAGTGGTGTTGGCAGCTTGCGATTGGGTCAGGGGCAGGGCGAGGTTCGAAGCGTGCATGGCGTAGGTTCCCTGGGCGGACGGCGGGTTCTGTCCCGCGGTGTCGGCCCTATCGAGGTGTTCGACTAGTCGTTGATTGATTGTCTGCAGCGTTGCCACCGGAGATGGACCGATCGGAGGCGGCAGGCTGGCCCGAACGGGATTGGCTAAATCGCCAGGCGTAGGTGCTTGCGTAGTAATAAGTGGCGTAGTTCATGAATCTGTCCTCAAGATGAATCGGTAAATGTCAAAGGCCTGAAAAGCAAAACCCCCGGTCGGGGAGCCGACCGGGGGTTTGAGTATTCTCATGTTCGGCGGCCCCTCGAAGGTGGGCGCCGTGTGGGTATCGGCGCCTAGTGGCTAAACCAATACCCAAAATAAGAGCCAGCAGCCGCCTTGCAGCCGGCAACGGCCAGCACAGGGCGCAGGGTGCGACCGGTGTGGTTGGCGTGGTTGCGGGTGTGTTTCGGCATGTTGCTCTCCAGTGAATGAGCCCGAGCTTACTTCAGGTCGCATGCAGCGTTCAATGGATTATTGCTATGGCATCGATCATTCGTGCTTCGCCTTGCAGAAAACGGATAGCGCTTTGCAACCAGCGGATATTGCCGCCAGCCCTCGAGCCCTAACCTGACCCGGTCTGAACAATAACAATGGAGACCCTGGCCATGTCCCTGGGATTCGACTACCTCAATGCCATGCTCGAGGACGACCGTGAACAGGGCATCTACCGCTGCAAGCGCGAGATGTTCACCGATCCACGCCTGTTCGACCTGGAGATGAAGCACATCTTCGAGGGCAACTGGATCTACCTGGCCCACGAAAGCCAGATCCCCGAGAAAAACGACTTCCTCACCCTGACCATGGGGCGCCAGCCGATCTTCATCGCGCGCAACAAGGACGGTGAGCTCAATGCCTTCCTCAACGCCTGCAGCCACCGCGGCGCCATGCTTTGCCGTCACAAGCGCGGCAACCGTTCCAGCTACACCTGCCCGTTCCATGGCTGGACCTTCAACAACAGCGGCAAGCTGCTCAAGGTCAAGGACCCGAGCAATGCCGGCTACCCGGACAGCTTCAACTGCGATGGCTCCCACGACCTGACCAAGGTGGCGCGCTTCGGGTCCTACCGCGGCTTCCTGTTCGGCAGCCTGAACGCCGACGTCAAACCCCTGGTCGAGCACCTGGGCGAGTCGGCCAAGATCATCGACATGATCGTCGACCAGTCGCCCGAAGGCCTGGAAGTGCTGCGTGGCGCCAGCTCGTACATCTACGAAGGCAACTGGAAGCTCACTGCCGAGAACGGTGCCGACGGTTACCACGTCAGTTCCGTTCACTGGAACTATGCCGCCACCCAGAACCAGCGCAAGCAGCGCGAAGCGGGCGACGAGATCAAGACCATGAGCGCAGGCGCCTGGGCCAAGCAGGGTGGTGGTTTCTATTCCTTCGACCACGGCCACCTGCTGCTCTGGACCCGCTGGGCCAACCCCGAGGATCGCCCGGCCTACGAGCGCCGCGACCAGCTCGCCGCCGACTTCGGCCAGGCCCGGGCCGACTGGATGATCGAGAACTCGCGCAATCTGTGCCTGTACCCGAACGTCTACCTGATGGACCAGTTCAGCTCGCAGATCCGCATCGCCCGACCGATTTCGGTGAACAAGACCGAGATCACCATCTACTGCATCGCACCCAAGGGCGAGAGCGCCGACGCCCGCGCCAAGCGTATCCGCCAGTACGAAGACTTCTTCAATGTCAGCGGCATGGCCACCCCGGACGATCTGGAGGAGTTTCGCTCCTGCCAGACCGGCTACGGCGGCGGCACTGGCTGGAACGACATGTCGCGCGGTGCCGTGCACTGGGTCGAGGGCGCCGACGAGGCGGCCCGCGAGATCGAGCTCGCGCCGCTGCTGTCGGGTGTACGCACCGAGGACGAGGGCCTGTTCGTGCTGCAGCATAAGTACTGGCAGGAAACCATGATCCAGGCGCTGCAAAGCGAACAGCAGCTGATCCCCGTGGAGGCCGTGCAATGAGCCTTTTCGAGACCGTGCGCGACTTTCTCTACCGCGAGGCGCGCTACCTGGACGACGCCCAGTGGGACCAGTGGCTGGAGCTGTACGCCAGCGACGCGAGCTTCTGGATGCCGTCCTGGGATGACGACGACAGCCTGACGCAAGACCCGCAAAGCGAGATCTCGCTGATCTGGTACGGCAACCGGGGTGGTCTGGAGGACCGTGTGTTCCGCATCAAGACCGAACGCTCCAGTGCGACCGTGCCGGACACCCGCACCTCGCACAACATCAGCAACATCGAGATCGTCGAACACGGCGAAGGCAGCTGCCAGGTGCGTTTCAACTGGCACACCTTGAGTTTTCGCTACAAGACCACCGACAGCTACTTCGGCACCAGCTACTACACCCTTGACCTGCGCGGCGAGCAGCCGCTGATCACGGCCAAGAAGGTGGTGCTCAAGAACGACTACGTGCGTCAGGTCATCGACATCTACCACATCTGAATCGAGGCAATGCGAGCTGCCCGGTGTGCCCTTTGGCGCGCCGCGGCCAGCCTCGCCCGCGAGGTGCAACATGAGCTTCCAGATCGCGCTTAATTTCGAAGACGGGGTCATCCGCTTCATCGAGGCCAGCGGCCATGAAACCGTGGCTGACGCCGCCTACCGGCAAGGCATCAACATCCCCCTGGACTGCCGCGACGGCGCCTGCGGCACGTGCAAGTGCAAGGCCGAGTCCGGACGTTACGACCTGGGCGACAACTTCATCGAAGACGCCTTGAGCGAGGACGAGATCGCCGAAGGTTACGTGTTGACCTGCCAAATGCGCGCCGAAAGCGACTGCGTGGTACGCATTCCGGCGTCCTCGCAGCTGTGCAAGACCGAACAGGCCAGTTTCGAAGCGGCCATCAGCGATGTGCGCCAGCTGTCGGCCAGCACCATTGCCTTGTCGATCAAGGGCGAAGCCTTGAGCCGCCTGGCGTTCCTGCCTGGGCAATACGTCAACCTCAAGGTGCCTGGCAGCGACCAGAGCCGCGCCTACTCCTTCAGCTCGCTGCAGAAGGATGGCGAGGTCAGCTTCCTGATCCGCAACGTGCCGGGCGGCCTGATGAGCAGCTTCCTCACCAGCCTCGCCAAGGCCGGCGACAGCATGAGCCTGGCCGGGCCGTTGGGCAGCTTCTACCTGCGACCGATCCAGCGGCCGTTGCTGCTGCTGGCCGGTGGCACGGGCCTGGCGCCGTTCACGGCGATGCTGGAGAGGATCGCCGAGCAGGGCAGCGAGCATCCGTTGCACTTGATCTATGGCGTCACCAACGACTTCGACCTGGTCGAACTGGACCGCTTGCAGGCTTTGGCTGCGCGTATTCCCAACTTCACGTACAGCGCCTGCGTGGCCAACCCTGACAGCCAGTATCCGCAAAAGGGTTACGTGACCCAGCACATCGAGCCGCGCCACCTCAATGAAGGCGACGTGGACGTGTACTTGTGCGGGCCACCGCCGATGGTCGAGGCGGTCAGCCAGTACATCCGCGAGCAGGGGATCACCCCGGTGAACTTCTACTACGAGAAGTTCGCGGCAGCGGCCTGAGAAGGCGAGGGCTGCGCCCTCGATCGCCGGCAAGCCGGCTCCCACATCGGATCGCTCGCTGTACCTGTGGGCGCCGGCTTGCCGGCGATGAGGCCAGTACAGACGAAGCCTGATAACAGTAAGGAAGTGACAGATGAACAACAGATTCCAAGGCAAGGTCGCCCTGGTCACCGGCGCCGCCCAAGGCATCGGCCGCGGCGTCTGCTGGCGGCTCAAGGCCGAAGGCGCGCAAGTGGTGGCGGTGGACCGCTCCGACCTGGTCCACGAACTGGCAGGCGAGGGCATGCTGACCCTGTCCGCCGATCTCGAGCAACACACCGATTGCGCCCGGGTCATGGCCGCTGCGGTCGAAACCTTCGGCCGCCTCGACATCCTGGTCAACAACGTCGGCGGCACTATCTGGGCCAAGCCGTTCGAACACTACGAAGTGGAGCAGATCGAGGCCGAAGTTCGCCGCTCGCTGTTCCCCACCCTGTGGTGCTGCCACGCGGCGCTGCCGTACATGCTCGAACGCGGCAGCGGGGCGATCGTCAATGTCTCGTCCATCGCCACCCGAGGCGTGAATCGCGTGCCCTACGGCGCAGCCAAGGGCGGGGTCAATGCGCTCACAGCCTGCCTGGCCTTCGAAACCGCTGGCCGTGGCATTCGCGTGAACGCCACCGCACCGGGCGGCACCGAGGCACCACCACGACGGGTGCCGCGCAACGCTGCCGAGCAGAGCGAGCAGGACAAGGCCTGGTACCAGCAGATCGTCGACCAGACGCTCGGCAGCAGCCTGATGCACCGCTACGGCAGCATCGACGAACAGGTCGGCGCGATTCTCTTCCTGGCCTCCGACGAAGCCTCCTACATCACCGGCGTGACGCTGCCGGTAGGGGGCGGTGACCTCGGCTGAGCTTCCCCAGCACGCTTTTTCTCCACAAAAACAACAACAGAGACAGATGCCATGCGAACACTCGACGTGCACCCGATCATCCACAATGCCCGCTTCAGCGCCTTCCACTGGATGGTCATGGCCTGGTGCGGCCTGCTGCTGATCTTCGACGGTTATGACCTGTTCATCTACGGCGTGGTCTTGCCGGTGATCATGAAAGAGTGGGGGCTGACCCCGTTGCAGGCCGGCGCCTTGGGCAGCTACGCGCTGTTCGGCATGATGTTCGGCGCGCTGGCGTTCGGCAGCCTGGCCGACTGCATCGGGCGCAAGAAAGGCATCGCCATCTGTTTCGCCTTGTTCTCTGGCGCCACCATCCTCAATGGCTTTGCCAGCAGCCCGAGCGAGTTCGGCATCTACCGCTTCATCGCAGGGTTAGGCTGCGGCGGGTTGATGCCCAACGCCGTGGCACTGATGAACGAATACGCGCCCAAACGCCTGAGCAGCACGTTGGTGGCGGTCATGTTCAGCGGCTACTCGCTGGGCGGCATGCTCTCGGCAGGTGTCGGCATCTTCATGTTGCCGCGTTTCGGCTGGGAATCGATGTTCTTCGCCGCTGCCGTGCCGTTGCTGCTGTTGCTGGTGATTCTCTACTACCTGCCTGAATCGATCGGCTTCCTGGTGCGCCAAGGTCGTACCGATGAAGCGCGCCAGCTGCTCAAGCGGCTGGCCCCGGACTGTGATGTACGACCTGGCGATCAACTGCAGGCCAGCGACCCCAAAGGCAAAGGCGGCTCGGTGCTGGAACTGTTTCGCAATGGCCTGGCCACCCGCACCCTGGCCCTGTGGCTGGCGATGTTCATCACCTACGTGCTGATGCGCAGGTTGCAGCCACGCTATGCCGTGGCTGCAGTACTGGGTGTGGGTGCACTCGTGACCGTTGCCAGTGGCGCGTTGCGCAGCGAGGCACTGGTGCTGGAACTGGCTTCACCGCACTGGATCACCCCGCAGTTCAGCCTGGCCGCGGTGTTCAGCCTGGCCCTGCCCATGGTGCTGGTGGCATTGACCGGGCAGTTCATGCCGGGCATGGCCGTGCTGCGCAACGCCGGCTACACAACGCCGGCCAGCCCTTTGATCAGCGCGAGCGCGTTGGGCGGCGCGTTGCTGGCGCCGTTCGGCTGCCATGGCCTGAACCTCGCGGCGGTCACTGCCAGTCTCTGTACCGGCCACGAGGCCCATGAAAACCCGCGCCGGCGCTATGTCGCGGCGGTCGCAGGCAGCGCGCTGTACCTGCTGCTGGGCATCGGCGGGGCGACGCTGATGTCGCTGTTCGCCGCCTTTCCCGCCGCGCTGATCGCTGCACTGGCGGGCCTTGCCCTGTACGGCGCGATCAGCGAGGCGCTGGTCCGCAGCCTGGCCGAGCCGAGCGAGCGCGATGCCGGCCACGCACCCTTGAGGCCCTGCGCCGTAGCCCCTGAAACGCCGTATTCCAAACGCTTTACCCATAACAACAAGATCAAGAGAGCTTCGGAATGAACCACACCCCCTGCGTCGCGATCGGGCTGAGCCTGCTCAGCCAACCGTTGCTGGCTGCCGAAGGCGGCTTCTTCGAAGATGCCAAGGCGAGCCTCAGCGCCCGCAACTACTACTTCAGCCGTGACTACTCCGACATCGTCGGCGCCAACCAGCAATCCAAGGCCGAGGAGTGGGCCCAGGGCTTCATCCTCGATTTCAAGTCCGGCTACACGCCTGGCCCGGTCGGCTTTGGCGTGGACACCCTGGGCTTGCTCGGGATCAAGCTCGACAGCAGCCCGGACCGCGCCAACCTCGGCTACTTCACGGCGCGGGAAGATGGCGACGCGTTGTTGGGCAACATCGACAACCAGACGTTCTTCTCGCTGCTGACCGCCAAGCACGGTGGCCACAGCGTTCATGTCGGCTATCAGGGCATCTATGGCGAGCGCCCGTTTCCACGGGTATTCGCCAACATTTCGCCATTGGGCAACGAGGTGCCAACCTATGAATTCGCCTATACCGATGAACGTTCGTATCAAGTGCGCTACGACTACAACTTCGCGGCCATGGGCGTGCCGGGCCTGACGGCGACGGTGCGCTATATCACGGGCAACAATGTCGATACCGGGCTGGGTTATGAAGGCAAGGACCGTGAGCGCGACCTGGATATCGGCTATGCGGTGCAGGGCGGGGTGCTCAAGGGGCTGGGGATTCGCGTGCGCAATGCCATGGCGCGGTCCAACTACCGCAGTGACATCGATGAGAACCGGTTGATCCTGATGTACACCTGGCAGCTGTTCTGACTTTCGCTGACCCTATCGCCGGCAGAGGTGTCGGCTATCTGTTGTCACACACCTGCATTTGCACCAGCCGGCTTCAGGGGGTTAGGTTTCGTGTATTGCCAATCCAGGAAGCCTTCCTTTGGACTCGATCACCCAAGCCGTTCTAGGCGCCGCTCTCCAAGGCACGGTGCTCGGCCGCATCCAGGGCCGTCGTTCGCTGATCTACGGCGCCGCCCTGGGCACCGTGCCAGACCTTGACGTGGTCATCCGTTATGCCGACCCGGTGTCGCAGATGACCTATCACCGAGGTTTTTCCCACTCCATCTTCGTGCTGACCGGCCTGGCCCTGCTATTGGCCCTGCTGGTCGCCTGGCTCGGTCGAACCCGCTGGCCCGGCAAGGGCTACACGCTAGCGCGCCTGTTCCTGGCCTTCTGGCTGGTGCTCGTCACCCACCCGATCCTGGACGCGTTCACGGTCTACGGCACCCAGTTGTTCTGGCCGCTGCAGTCCACGCCGCTCAGTTGGGCGGCGGTGTTCATCATCGATCCCCTCTACACCGTACCGCTGCTGGCCGCCGTGCTCTACACGGCATGCAGAGGGGTGAACGGCAGAGCACTGCGATTCATGGGCCTGGCATTGCTGTTCAGCACTGCCTACCTGGGCTTCGGCCTGGCCGGGCGCATGGCCGCCGAACAGCGCTTCCAGGCGGCCCTCGATCAGCAGGGGGTTGCCGTAAGCGATGTGCGAGCCGTACCGCTAGCGTTCAACAGCCTGGTATGGCGGGTGCTGGCCAAGACGCCGGATGGCTATTACTACGAAGGGGTCAGCAGCGGGTTCGACCGGGGGCCACCTGAAATGCAGCGCCTGCCGTTGAACCTGGAAGCCGCCGATGAAATCCGTGGCGCCCCCTTGCTCCAGCGCCTGCGCTGGTTCACCGACAACTGGTTGCGCTATGACCAGATCGGCGATGCGCTGGTGGTCACCGACCTGCGCATGGGCCTCCCCGGCAACTACACCTTCCGCTTCAACATGGCCCACCGCGACAGAGAGGGGCATTGGGTTGCCGTTACCCCGAGCCGCTGGGTGGGGGCAGGGGTGGGCCCCATGTTCGACAGCCACGACC
The DNA here is from genome assembly GCF_000730665.1 of Pseudomonas plecoglossicida NBRC 103162 = DSM 15088. GTDB lineage: Bacteria > Pseudomonadota > Gammaproteobacteria > Pseudomonadales > Pseudomonadaceae > Aquipseudomonas > Aquipseudomonas plecoglossicida. The sequence goes on along the minus strand of NZ_BBIV01000022.1, from coordinate 70,195 downwards.
TGGTGCTGATCTGGCGACGCATCATCGATCAGCAACCGCCATTGCCCCTGGCGACCTGGACCACCCGCTACATGGGCCAGACCGCCGAGTCCGGGCGCTGACGCATGCGCTCGGCGGGCTTGGACCTGGTCAAGTGGGTGGCGATCCTGTGCATGGTCGCCGACCACCTGCGTTTCCTTTGGCCGGCGGCCGACGGCCTGTTCATCGTCGGGCGGCTGGCGTTTCCCTTGTTCTGCCTGGCCATTGCCGAGAACGTGGCGCGCGCGCGGGGCATCCAGGTGCGTTATCTCGGTTGGATGTTCGCCTTCGCCGTATTGTCCGAAGGGCCTTATCGCTGGCTGGACACCGACACGCAAACCTTCAGCGTGATACCGACGCTGGCCCTGGGCCTGCTGGTGGCCCGGGGCGTACAGCATGGTTTGGCCCGGGCCCGGTTGGCCGGTCTGGGTGCCGTGCTGCTGGGGGCGCTGTACAGCCAGCAATTGATGTACGGCCTGCCGGGGGTGCTACTGCCGGCAGGCTGGCTGATGGCACGCCGTCTCGGTGGGCTCACCTGGCTTTTACCCTGCCTGCTGGCAGTGGCCGGCAACTTGACCAACAGCTGGCTGCTCGGCCACCTGCTGACGCCCATCACGTTGCTGACGATGGCTGCCGCGATACTGGCCATACCTATCGGCTGCCTGCTGCTGCGCCATGATCACTGGCCTGTCCCTGCCGTGCGGCGCTGGGGCTACCTGTTTTACCCTGTGCATTTGCTGGTGATCAAAATACTGCTGTGAAACCTAGTGCCAGGTCGTGGCGTACCGAGTTCACTGGGTATGGAGGCCGGTGCAAGAGCGAATTAGCGGCACTGTTGAAAATCCCAGTGGCAACATTTGTGTGAATGGCCGATTCTGGAGGAGCCAGGACTTGTCTTACGATGAGAGTCCACCCAAGGCAACAGCCAGCTAGAAAACGAGGATTCAGCGCATGGCCGACAGACAGAACGGAACCGTCAAATGGTTCAACGATGAAAAAGGCTTTGGCTTCATTACCCCCGACGGTGGGGGGGATGATCTGTTCGTTCATTTCAAGGCCATCGAGTCGGATGGTTTCAAGTCCCTGAAAGAAGGCCAGAAGGTCACTTTTGTTGCTGAAAAGGGGCAAAAGGGTATGCAGGCCGCCCAAGTACGCACTGCGTAAACTGGGGCGTTGATTAAAAGGGGCACCTTGCGGCCCCTTTTTCTTTGCTCAAAGTCAGCCAGTTACTGCGCTTGGACCTGATAAAACTGCCAGTAACCATTTGAATCGGAATACTACATGATCAGCACTGACAGCCCACAAGTGGGTTTGTCGCAAACCACACGGGCGTGCTGCAACTATCAAGGGTGAAGATCATGTCAGCGAGACAATGCGGGACGGTGAAGTGGTTCAACGATGAAAAGGGTATTGGTTTTATTACGCCAGAGTCTGGGCCGGACCTCTTTGTGCATTTCAGAGCCATTCAAGGAGCTGGTTTCAAATCACTTAAAGAAGGGCAGAAGGTTACATTCATTGCCATTCAGGGGCAGAGGGGCATGCAGGCCGACGAAGTGATCGTAGAGGAGTGAGTGCCTGATTATCACTGCTGCGTGAATACGCACACATTACGGGAGGCTATTCATGTCCAGACGAGTGCGGCTACCCGCCCCACCTTCGCTTGCACTGATCGATCCTGATTTTGTGGCGCCAGAGGCAGGGTAGCTGGTTTTCTTGGAGGGTGCGGTAGGTGACGGTACGCCCGTCATCCGAGAAGGTCTGCGTGTCAGCTATGAGCTGGTGCAAGGGCAGGATGGCCTCTGGTACGCCGTCAACATCGTCTTGAAGACGAGCCGCCCTTGAATTAGCAAGCCGGCTCTCACAGGTGTTCCCAGGCTCGAAGCCAAGGGTGATCCTGTGGGAGCCGGCTTGCCGGCGATGAGGCCAGTTCAGTCAACCGGTCAGCTACGAGCCAACCGCCCACTGACAAAATGCGCCACATCGTTGAACCCCGGCGTCGAGGCATGCCCCGGCGTCACCAGCGAGTCGATGAAGGCTTCATCCTCGGCCGTGATCTTCGCCTCAAGTGCCCCGGCATAAGTATCCCACTGGGCCTCGGTACGCGGCCCGACGATGGCCGAGCTGACCAGCTGGCTGTTGAGCACCCAGGCGATGGCGAACTCGACCATGCCCACACCCTTGGCCTGCACATAAGCCTGGATCTGCCGGGCGATAGCCAGCGACTCCTGCCGCCACTCCACTTCCATGATGCGTTTGTCCTGACGCGCAGCGCGGCTGCCGGCTTCGGGCTCCGCGCCCGGCGCATATTTGCCGCTGAGCACACCCCGGGCCAGCGGGCTGAACGGCACCACACCCAGGCCGTGGCAAGCCGCGGCGGTCAGTTGCTCGGGCTCGGCCTGGCGGTTGACGATGTTGTACAACGGTTGGCTCACCACCGGCTTGGCCACGCCCAGGCGTTCGGCGACGTTGCAGATCTCGGCGATGCGCCAGCCACGGAAGTTGGACACGCCCCAGTAGCGGATCTTGCCTTGCTGCAAGAGGTCACCGATGGCGCGCACGGTCTCCTCCAGCGGCACCTTGTGGTCCTCGCGGTGCAGGTAGTAGATGTCCAGGTAGTCCAGGTCCATGCGCGTCAGCGTGGCATCGATGCCATTGAAGATGTGCTTGCGCGACAGCCCGCTGCGGTTGGGCAGGCCATCGGTCGGACCCATGCCGACCTTGGAGGCGACGATCCAGTCCTGGCGATGGCGGGCCACCGCTTCACCGACGATCTCCTCGGCGCGGCCGGCGTTGTACACGTCGGCGGTGTCGATGAAGTTGATGCCCTGGTCCCAGGCCTTGTCGATGATGTGCCAGGCGTCCTCGGTGCTGGTCTGCTCGCCGAACATCATGCTGCCCAGCGTGAGCGCGGAGACTTGCAGGCCACTGCGGCCGAGAGGGCGATAGATCATGCTGGGGCATCCTGTGCACTGAGGGGGAAACGACTGTTTTACACACAAGGGCCGCCCTTTGAAAGGGCGCTTCAGTCGATCACCCGATCAGCTCGAGCGCCTGCTCCCGGCTCAATGGCCGCTTCATCCGTTGCGACAACAGCGCCATGGCATCCGAGTAGCCCTTGGCGATGATCGCCTCGACCTGCTCGCCGATGCACTGCAAGGCAATGAAGTCGCCGTGCTCCGGTTCGCCGACGAACGTTATCTGGTCCCAGTGCTGCGCATGCCCGAGCACTTCATACGTGCGCCCGTGCTGGTAGGTCCAGAAGAAGGGTACGTCGTCGTAGCGGCGCTGCTGTCCAAGCATGTTGGCCGCGGCGATCACCCCGTGCTGTTGTGCCAGGCGCCAGTGCTCGATGCGCACCGGCTGGCCGGCGAGGGGAAAGCGCGCGATATCGCCGGCGGCCCACAAACCGTCGGCGGCGCGCAACTCGGCGTCCACCTGCAAGGCGCCATCGCTGTGCAGCGGCACGCCCTGGACGAAGGCGGTCGCGGGCTTGACCCCAGTGCCCAGCAGCACCAGAGCAGCAGGCAGCGTTTCGCCATTGGCCAGCAGCACGGCGTCGACCTGCCCCTCGCCGGCGAAGCGCACGATTTCGGTAGGGCCATGGAATACCACGCCCTTGCGTTCATGCAGTTCGCGGATGCAACGGCCGATACGCTCGCCCAGCTGTTTGGCCAGAGGCACCGCGTGGCGCGTCACCACATGCACCTGGGCGCCATACTTGCGCAGGGCCGAGGCGGCCTCCAGGCCAATGAAACCATCGCCGACGATCACTACCGGCTGGCCGGGCTCGGCAGCATCGAGCAGGCGCGCCGCGTCTTCGCGCGAGCGCAGCGTCATCACACCTGCCAGGTCGGCACCGGGAATGTCGGGGCGTTGCGGCTTGCCCCCGGTAGCCAGCAGTGCAGCGTCATAGTCGATGCGCTGGCCGTCAGCGAGGGTGATCTGGCGCTTGCCCGCATCCAGCGTGCGCACCTTGCCGACGCGCCGCTCAAGATGGCCCTGGCGCAGCTGCTCGGCTTCTAGCAGTGCGGGCACTTCGTCTGCGAGCATCTGCCCGGCAATCACGAATTTGCTCAAGGCAGTGCGGTCGTAGGCAGGTTGCCGCTCCTGGTCGATCCAGACCAGCTTGCCGGCGAAGCCGTTGGCCAACAACGTGGCCACCGCCGCGGAACCTGCGGCACCGGCACCGACCACGACGAAGCAGCGGGCATCGCTGTGGCGGGGTGCGTCGGCGCGTGCCAGGGGTTGATCGTCGACCCAGACCTGGCCCTCCTTGACCCACGCCTTGTAACGGCGCAGGTCGACGAGCGCTGGCGGCTCGCACACGGCGCCTTCGTCGACGGCAAAGGCGGCCTTGTGCCAAGGGCACACCAACAGGCCGTTGCAGAGCACACCTTCTTCCAGCGGGGCGCCGGCATGCGGGCAGTTGGCCTGGTAGGCATGCACCTGGTCGCCCTGGCGGATCAGGATCAGTTCTTCGCTGCCAGCCTGGACGCGCAAGGGGCGCTTGGGGTCGAGCTGGTCGAGGCGGGCCACGGCGTGCTGGGTCATGGGGAGTCTCCAAAGGGGGCTTTGGAACCATTGGACGCCCGCGCTCTGGAAGGGATGCGTTGATCTGACGATCGGCGGAGGGCTTATCGCCGGCAAGCCGGCTCCCACAGGTAAACCACAGGCCTGGGTGGGAGCCGGCATGCCGAGGTTCAATTGCCCCGAACAGCCTGCATCGCACCGGCGCGGGTAACCCGCAGGGCCACCAGGCTACCCAGCACGATCAAGGCGGCCAGCGAATACAGCGCGGCATCGGTCGAACCGGTCTGGTCCTTGATGAAGCCGACCAGGTAAGGGCTGAGGAATCCTGCCATCTGGCCCACCGAGTTGATGATCGCCAGGCCCGCCACGGCGCGCTGGCACTGAGCAGCGCGGTCGGCATCGGCCAGAACATCGGCAGGCCGGTGAGGGCGCCCATGGTGGCGATCGACAGGCCGAGGATGGCGATGGTCGGGTTGCCGGCGAAGTTGACGGCGATCAGCAGGCCGAGCGCGCCCATCAGCATCGGTACCACGAGATGCCAGCGGCGTTCGTTGCGCAGGTCCGCCGAGCGGCCGCAGAGGATCATGAAGACACCGGCCAGCAGGTACGGAATGGCACTCAGCCAGCCGATCAGCAGCGGGTTGTCGAAGCCCATGTTCTTGATGATCGACGGCAGCCAGAAGTTGATCGCGTAGACACCGCTCTGAATGCAGAAGTAGACGAAGCCAAAGGTCCAGATCAGTGGGTTGGTCAGCACTCCGAGCACGCTGTCGCCGGTGGTGTTGGGTTTGCTCGCGGCGTCGGCCGCCAGGTCGGTAGCGATCAACTGACGTTCGGCAGGGCTCAGCCAGGCAGCTTTCTGGTAGCCGTCGCTGAGCAGGCCGATGGCCAGGACGCCCAGCGCCACGGTCGGCAGGCCCTGGATCAGGAACATCCACTGCCAGCCGGCCAGGCCATGCTGGCCGGCGGCGAAGTGCTGCAGGATCCAGCCGGAGAACGGCCCGCCCCGTGCCTGTTCGAACTGCGTGCCGGGCCGCCCAGCGAAACCTTGGCGGCCTGGTTGATGAACCGCTACCCGGACAGCTGGTGCGTCAGCCCGGCCCGGGATTCGCTGCTGTGGTGTCGGCCGGCCGGGCCCGTGCTCGACGAAGAGCGCCTGGTCGAACGCCTGCTGCGAGGCGGCTGGGAAGTCGAGCGTCTGGCATTGGGTAATCCGGCACAAAGCCTGGAACAGCTGCGCCGCGGTTACCGGCGGTTGCGCGATCTGCTTGCCTATGGCCGCGAAGTGCTGCCCGGCCAGCAGTTGTTGAGCCTCGCCCGCTACCGCCTGCCAGCGCTGCTCTGGCGCCACCGCAACGAAGATGCGCTGGACGAGTTGCTGGAACCGCTGCAGCGCGTCCGCGCCAAGGACGCCAGCGGGCAGTTGCTTGCGACGCTGCGCGCCTGGTGCGCGCACGATGGCCAGAGCCAGTCCTGTGCGGACGCCTTGGGCATCCACCGCAACAGCCTGCGCTACCGTCTGGAGCGCATTGCCGAGCTGAGCGAAGTCGACCCGCTGAGGCTGGAAGGGATGTTGAGCCTGTACCTTGGGTTGCAGTTGCTGCCAGCCGATTGAGCGCGCTCAATGGCATTTGCCCAATCAACCCGAGGGGCATTTTGTGCATCCGACCGAGGCCGTCGCATCAGCTAGCTGTCAGCATGCCGCTATCTGCTCAGGAGAAGCTCCATGAAAATCGTCATCGCCCCCGACTCGTTCAAGGACAGCCTCGACGCTGCCGGTGTCGCCCGCGCCATTGCCACGGGGCTGGCCGAAGCGTTGCCGGGTGCCGAACTGGTCGAATGCCCCATGGCCGATGGCGGTGAAGGCACCATGGAAGCGATTCTTGCGGCCAGCCACGGCGAACTGCGCCGTCAGACCGTGCGCGGGCCGTTGGGGCAGAGCGTAGAAGCTGGCTGGGGCTGGCTGGCGGACAGCCGCACGGCGATCATCGAGATGGCCCAGGCCAGCGGCATCCAGCTGGTGCCCAGCGGGCAGCGCGATGCCTGCCGCAGCAGCACCTGGGGCACCGGTGAGCTGATGGCGGCTGCGCTGGCTGCCGGGGCCCGGCGCATCGTGCTGGCGATAGGCGGCAGTGCTACCAACGATGGTGGCAGCGGCATGCTGCGAGCCTTGGGCCTGCGCTTGCTGGATGCCGACGGGCAACCCCTGGAAGAAGGCGGTCTGGCCCTGGCCAACCTGGCGCGTATCGATGCCAGCGACCTGGACCCTCGCTTGGCCGAGGTGCAGGTGGAAGTGGCGGCCGATGTCGACAACCCCCTGTGTGGGCCCAACGGCGCCTCGGCGATCTTTGGCCCGCAAAAGGGCGCAAACCCCGAGCAGGTGCAGGCGCTGGACCAAGCGCTGGGCCATTTTGCCGACCACTGCGCGCAATTGCTGGGTGAGGATGTGCGCGCATTTCCCGGTTGCGGCGCCGCAGGTGGCATGGGCTTTGCGGCCAAGGCCTTCATGGGGGCGCGATTCCGCCCGGGTGTCGAGGTGGTCGCCGAACTGGCCGGGCTCGATGCCCTGGTGCAAGGCGCGGACCTGGTGATTACCGGCGAAGGCCGCTTCGATGCCCAGACCTTGCGCGGCAAGACGCCCATGGGCGTAGCACGGGTTGCCAAGCGCCATGGCGTGCCGGTGGTGGTGCTGGCAGGGACGTTGGGTGAGGGCTACCAGCAGCTTTACGCCCACGGTATCGACGCCGCCTTCGCCCTGGCCAGCGGCCCGATGAGCCTGGAGCAGGCATGCGCCGATGCGCCGAGCCTGCTGCAAGCGCGGGCCAGCGACATCGCCCGTCTCTGGCGCATTGCCAGCCGGTGATAATGGTGCACGCCACGCACAGGGCTTGAAAAATACAAAGAATATCTTTGTCTGATATTCGCCGGGAAACAGCGGCGTTGCGCAATGAATACTGACGGAATCGGTCTGGAAATTCTGCCGGCCACCCTGTCGAAACAGCCGATTGATACGTTCGAACTATCACCGCCCCTCGCTAATTAGTATTTTACTTGGCCCCTCGGCTCGCCAATTCTCAGCGCCTCTTTTTCGCAGAGGGCGAGTCGATGCTAGTTCACTCCGACCAGGATTACGGCGTACTGGAGGCCGCGCAACGCGAACTTCAATTGCACGCGGGCCATGTTCCGGACGCCGGGTTTTACCAACGCAAGTTGCAGGCCGTCTGGGCGCGAGCACGGCAGAGCGCCCATTACGCCGCTATCGGCGATTACAGTTTCACCGCGTTCCGGCAATTGCCGCCAACCCCCAAGGCGCTGCTCAAGGCACAGCCACTGAGCTTCTGCACGGTGCAACTGGGCGAGGCGGCCAAGTACTACGCCACCACCGGCACCACCGGCGAGCCGACGCCCACGCCGCGGCTCAAGGCAGACATCATCTGGAACGCGGTCAGCGTCGCCAGCCACTGGCGCTCGGTGCTGCAGCCGGGCGCACGGGTGGCCAGCCTGATGCCGTCCGACGTGGTCCCGGTGGGGGACCTGATCGCCAATGTCTGCGAATACCTCGATGTGTCGCACGTGCGGCTGTACCCGTTCACCACCGGTATCACCGACTGGGAGCGGGTGTGCAGCACTTTCGCGACCTACCGGCCCAGCGTGATGTTCATCGCCCCCGGTGTGTTGGTGCAGCTGACCCGCTACCTGAAACAACGCGAGCTGTTGCAGACCTTCGCCCAGTCGGTGCGCTCGATCATGCTGCTCGGCGAGGTCAATACCCAGCCATTTCGTGAGCGCCTGGCCCGCTGGTGGCAGTGCGAGGTGTTCGACGCCAGCTACGGCAGCACCGAAACCGGCACCCTGGCAGCGGTGGGTGACGACCAGCAGCTGCGCCTGGCCACCGCGACCAACCATTTCGAACTGCAGTTGCCCGATGGCCGGCTGGTCACCCCGGCACAAGGCCTGACCGGGCGCCTGGTGGTCACACCGCTGAATCTCTATGCGCGCCCGCTGCTGCGCCTGGACACCGGTGACAGCGTGACCATCACCGGGCCCTGGGAGCCCGGCAGGCTCAGCCCGACGCTGCTGATCAATGGCCGCGACAGCGATAGCATCGTGGTGGGCGGCGTGGGCCTTGAGATCCGTGCGGTCGAGGAGGTGGTCTATGGCACCTGCGATGCCACCGGCTACATCATCGAGGTAGACCGGCAAAGCGACAGCGCCGCGTTGATTCTCGAACGTGACGTGACCTGGGACAGCAGCCAGGAAGTGTACCTGCAAGCGCAACTGATCGAGCGCGCCGAACAGCACATTGGCCTGCGCTGGAGCCGTGTAATGTTCGTCAACAACCTCTCGGCACTGAACAAGAGCGGGGCCTCGCAAAAGAGCTGGAAAAAGACCAACCTGCGTTTTGTCGGTGGCCAGCCGTGACCGCGCCGCGCTTCCCCGCAGGGCAGGGCCTGGGCAATGGCCAGCCGGATCTGTGGTGCACCTACGCAGCAATACGCAGCCTTGCCTGGGTCGGGCGACTGGGGCAGGTCGACGCCCCGGCGCTGCGCGGCTACATCCTGTCCCGGCGCAACCGTGATGGCGGTTTTGCCTGGAGCAAGGGCATGCCGTCCGATGCCTGGGCAACCTTCTACTGCACCGAAACGCTCAAGGACCTGGGGGTTGCGTTCGAACGGGCCGACGAGACGGCAGCCTGGCTCCATACGCTGTTCGATGGCGATGCCTACGCCATGTGCCCTGGCCAGACGGCCGATGTGTGGGCCAGCCACTATGCGCTGCGCACCCTGATCGAGGTGTGCCAGGGCCAGGTGAAGGACAGCGCACCTTTGTATGCCTGGCTGGAAGGCCTGCAATGCGCCAGTGGCGGCCTGAGCTGGTCCGCCGATTTCGCCCGGCGCAACCTGGCCGATACCCGTGCCTGCTTCTACGGTGTGATGGCGGCGCGGGCCCTCGAACGCCAGGGGCTGCCCGCGCCACGCTGGAACCTGCCTGGCCTGATCGGCTGGCTGCAGGCGCAGCAGATGGACTGTGGCGGCTTCCGCTTCAGTGAGGCCGCTGACATGCCGTGCCTCTGGGCGACCTATCGCGCCACCGCCAGCCTGGAGGCCTTGCAGGCGCAGCCGTTGGGCCGCCAGCAGTGCAGCGCCTGGATCGATGGCTTGCGTGGAGCGAGCGGTGCCTTCGTGCGTTGGTCCGGCTACGACGGGGAAGACGTCTGGGCCGCATTCTGCGCAGTGGGCTCGCTCAAGGCCCTGGGTGAGCCAGTTGCGCACCTGGCCGACGAGGTGGCGGCGTTCATTGCCACCTTGGCCATGCCCCAAGGGGGCTTCACCTATCGCCAGGCCGACACGGCTGCGGATGTACTGACCACGGCGGCGGCCGTGCTCGGAGGCGGATTGACGCCAGCGCAGGACGAGGCGGCGCTGCGCTGGATCGAAGGCTGCCAGATGCCCAACGAACCGGGCGTGATGTACATGCCGGGTCGCGGCGCCGAGGTCCGTTGCACCAACTGGGCCCTGGCAGCAGGTACATTCGCCGGCCAGCCTGGGCCTCGCAAGGCGATCGGCCAGTGGCTGGCGACGCTGCAGAACCCGGATGGAGGCTTCGGCTTCTGGGAAGGGCGCGGTTCTGACATGGTGTCCACCGCGTCGGCAGTGTCGATCGTGCGGCAACTTGGCGGCGATTGTGCCGTGAACCTGGTTGCCATCGAGCATTACATCGCAAGCTGCCAGCAGGGCGAAGGCCATGCCTCGTTCCCGCGTGGCGAAACGACGCTGCGCGCGGGCGTGCAGGCGTTGGGTTGCCTTGCCTGCATCGGCCACGATGTGACGCAGCGCGCTAGCCAATTGCTCGCGGCGCACAAGGTCCGCCAAGGCGGTTTCGCCAACCAGGGGCAGCGGATTCCCGACCTGCTCAGCACTTATCAGGCCATTGCCCTGGCCGCCGACCTCGGCCTGCCGGTCGATCTGCCGCACCTGCAGTTCTTCCTCGACAAGGTACGCAGCGCCGCTGGCCACGCCTGGTCACCGCTGTTCCTGCAAGGCGTCGACCCCCTGTCCAGCTGCCTGGGCCGCCTGCTCGAAGCCTACGCCGCAGGCCAGCGTCAACATCTGCCCAGCCTGCAGCTTTCGTAAGGAGCCGCCATGCCGACCCTCAGTGTTTCCTGCGCGCCCCTGCAACCGCTGGCGCGCAAGCACCTGGCCCTGGCCTTTACCCGCCAGCTCAAGCAGCTGGGCGCTGATACCGCCCACTGCATGGTGTTCTTCAACCCTTTGCCCGAAGGCTGCGTCTTCAGCGCCGGCATGCCGATGCCCATCGTCGACCGCCAGGGTGCACCGGCGCAGTTCCATGTGCGCATCACCCTGTCGGCGACGCGTGACCGGCTGGCTCACCAGGCGCTTGCCGAAGGCTTGCACGGCTGCCTGCGCACGTATTACCCGAATGCCTTCATCTACCTGCATTTCGATCCGATTCTGCCCGCGCACGTGTACTTCAGCGCCGGGGCGCAATTGACCAACGCTGCCCAACAAGGAAACACCGGCTCGTGAACGACCTCAGCATTGCACAGCGTATCCGCCAGGCCCTCGGCCAACTGCTCGGCGAACAGATCGACGCCATCGGGCCGGCCGACAGCTTCCGTGACTTTCTCGGCGAACGCTTCGACAGCCTCATGGCCGTCGAAGTGATCACCGCCATCGAGGGGGCCTTCGACATCGAGGTGGACTACCTCAGCGATGACGTGCGCTTCTGGTTCGAAACCCTGGAAAAGATGGCGCGGTTCGTCGAGCAGAAACAGGAAGACCAACTGACCCTGCGAGGTGCTCCGTGAACGGCGAGCATCTGTTCACCACCTCCGGCTCGACGGGGGCGCCGCGCCAATGGCTGCGCAGCCTTGCGCAGATGGAGCGCGAAGCAGCGCTGATTCTGGGCCGCTGGGCCCCGGATGCGCGGGAGATCTTCGCGTTCGCGCCAGTCAGCCACAGCTACGGCATGATCCTGGGCGAAGTCGGTGCGCGGGTGCTGGGTGCGCATCTGCAAAGCTGCTCGCTGGAGCAGCAGCGGCTGCCGGCGCTGGACGGCGAAGGGCCTTGCGTGATCCTTGCCATCGCCAGCACCTGGCGACTGTTGCCGGCGTTGCTGTCCCGCCTGGTCCCTCAGCGTGCGGTGCTGGTGGTGCACAGCGCTTCACTTTTGCCACCCGGGGCATTGGCCACGGTGCAGCGTCATGCGGGGCCGAACGTTCGCTTCCTCGAGCTGCTCGGCTCCACGGAAGCCGGCGCCATCGCCTTTCGCGAGCTGGACGCCCGCAGCAGCGCCGAACAGCCCTGGACGCTGCTGGACGATGTGCGCTTGCTCAGTGAGCCAGGGCAAGCCTGCGCACTCGAAATCGCCAGTCCACGTATTGCACGGGAGCACGGCCAAGTGGCCGCGCAGGCCACGCACCGCTGCGATGACCAGGTGCTGGCCCTGGACGCGCGCCGCTTCCAGTGGCTGGGCAGGGCCAGCAGCCTGATCAAGGTCAACGGCCTGCGCCTGGACCTGGCGCGCCTGGCCTGCGAACTCGGCCGGCTCCTCGATTGCCCGACGCTGACATGCGTGGCCGTGCGCGATGGCTTGCGCGGCGAAGCCTTCGAGGTGCTGTTCAGCAGCGCCTCGCTCAGCGAAACGGCGGTGCTGGACGCCTTCGCGCAATGGCCGCCCGGTCATCCGCGCCCGGTCGCGATACGCCGCGTCGACCGCCTGCCTTTATCCGCCACCGGCAAACCTCAGCCGTGGGCGGCCTCACTCTCTGTCAAGGAATACACCGATGACCCACGCTGATACCCAAGCCACCATCGCCCACTACCTGGCCAGCTGCGGCCCGGCCAACGACATGGGCCGCGAACAGCCGGCGTACCTCGGGCTGAGCCTGCGCAAACGTCACGCGCTGCTGCAGCGCACGCCCGGCCTTGCAGCCGAATGGGCAGCACAACATGACCAATGGTCCGTGCACGCCGACAGCCACTATCGTTGCCTGACGAGTAGCCGTGCAGTGGAGGCGCCCTGGTACCGGCTGGGGGTCAAGGACACGGTGGATGTCGCAGGCCTGCCGACCCGCCTGGGCCTGCGCAGCTACCGGCACTACCCGCAGCGCAGTGCCGAGGCGTTGACCTTCCTTGATCCGCGGGTCGCGTTGACCTGCAAGGTCGCCACCACCGAACTGAACATCGCCTTTGGCGCAGGGTGTCACAACCCGCATTTCCCGACCATCGACCCCTCGGGCTCCAGTACAGGCTCCGCAGTGTCGGTGGCCGCCGGCCTGTGCGACATCTCGCTGGGCACCGATGTGCTGGGCTCGGTGCGCTGGCCAGCGTCGCACTGCGGCATGGTCGGCCTGCGCATGACGCAGAAGGCGGCGAGCCTGGGTGGGGTATTCCCGCTGTCGCCGCGCATGGATGCCCTGGGGTGGGTGACCCGCAGCGCCGATGACCTCGACCTGCTGTTCCCGTTGCTGGGCCTTGAGCCGCTGCTTGGCCAGCAACAGCCACTCAAGGACACTTACCGGGTTGCCCTGCTCGAACACGCCCTGGACCCTTCGCTGACCAGCCCGGCGATGCTCGACATGCTCGGCCAGGCAGGCAACGCGCTGGCCGAGCTGGGCATGGCGCCCGGTGAAGTCGCCATGCCTGAGTTGTGGGCCTGCCGGGGCGACGCCTGGCAGTTGTGCGCGCGCGATGCCTGGTTGGCCTCGGCGGCCTGGATGCGTCGATTCGATTGCGAACTGCACTGGTCCACGCTCAGCGCGCTCAAGGTGGGCGAGGGCGTCGCTGATCGTGACTACCAGCGTATTCAGCAGCGCATGGACGGCATTCGCGGCGCAATCGATGCGTGGTTCGACGCTGCCCAGGTGGACTTCGTGGTGTTCCCGATGGACCCCAACCGGCCGTTCGATCGGCGCGACCCGCAACCCGGTGACTCGACCATCCCATCACCGGCCGATGAAGGCTACGCGCAAAAGCTCAGCTTCACCCCGCTTGCCAGCTTCAGCGGCCTGCCGGCGATCACCGTGCCGATCTGCCTGAGTCATGACGGCAAGGCGCCGCTGGCCGTGCAGATCATGGGGCGGCGCGACAGCGAACGGCAGTTGCTGGACATCGCCAAGCGCCTGCAGGCCGTGACCGGCCTGCTGCCAAGCCGTCGACTTCAGGTTTGAGGAGCGCAGCATGTGTGGAATCACAGGCTGGGTGGACTACACCCGCGACCTGACCCAGGCCGGCCAGGTGCTTGACGCCATGACCGATACGCTGGCCCTGCGCGGGCCGGACGCCAGCGGCAGCTGGCGACACCGCCATGCCCTGCTGGGGCATCGGCGCTTGGCGATCATCGACCTCGACGGCGGCGTGCAGCCGATGACCTACCGCTGTGCCAGCGGCGAGGAGATCGCCCTGGTCTACACCGGCGAGGTCTACAACCACGACCCACTGCGCGAGCGCTTGCGCAGCAAGGGCCACGTGTTCCATACCCGCAGCGACACCGAAGTGGTGCTGCACGCGTACCTGGAATGGGGTGAGCAGTGCTGCGAGCAGTTGACCGGCATGTTCGCCTTCGCCGTGTTCGACGGGCGTGACGGCCACTTGCTGCTGGTGCGTGATCGACTCGGGGTCAAGCCGCTGTACGTTGCCTGGCACCAGCAAGGTCTGCTGTTCGGTTCGGAAATCAAGGCGATCCTGGCCCACCCGGATTTCACCCGCGCGCTGGACAGGGTGGGCCTGGTGGATGCCCTGAGCCTGTCGCGTGGCAGCGTGCGCACGGCCCTGCGCGGCATCGACGAGCTGCCGCCGGGGCATCGATTGTCCTGGCGCCCCAATGGCCGGGCGAAGATCAGCCGCTACTGGCACCTGCAGCGGCGTGAGCACGCAGATACCCTGGCCACTACCGTGGCGCGTACCCGCGAGCTGCTGGACAGGGCCCTGGGCGAGCAGCTGCATGCCGATGTACCGTTGTGCTCGCTGCTCTCCGGCGGGCTGGATTCCACTGCCCTGACCGCCATGGCGCAGCAGCGCCTGGGCGCGGCGCAGAGCGGCAAGGTCAGCTCGTTCTCGGTGGACTTCGTCGGCCAGGCCGAGCAGTTCCAGAGCGATGCATTTCGCCCCGAGCGCGACCAGCCCTATGCCTTGGCCGCGGCCGCGCATATCGGCAGTCGGCACCAGACCATCCTGATCGACAACAGCGAGCTGGTGGGCGATGCCGCACGTCGGGCGGTGTACTGCGCCAACGACTCGCCCGCCACGTTCGGCGACGTCGACACCTCGCTGTACTTGCTGTTCAAGGCCATCCGGGTGCATTCCACGGTCGCCCTCTCGGGCGAGGCGGCGGACGAAGTGTTCGGCGGTTACGCCTGGTTCCGCGATCCCCAGGCACTGGGGGCGCCGCGTTTCCCGTGGCTGTCGCGCATGCAGTTGCTGCAGCCGGCGCTGGTTGCGCCTGACCTCAACCGCCACTGCGACTTCGTCCAATACCAGGACAGCTGCTACCACCAGGCGCTGGACAGCGTCGAGCATCTGCCGGGCGACAGCCCGCAGGAGCGGCGCATGCGCGCGCTGTGCCACATGCACCTGCAGCGTTGGTTGCCGATCCTGCTCGCGCGCAAGGACCGCCTGAGCATGGCCGCCAGCCTCGAAGTGCGGGTGCCGTTCACCGACCATGAACTGGTCGAGTATGTGTACAACGTACCGTGGGCGATCAAGGGCAAGGACGGGGAGGAGAAGTGGCTGCTCAAGCACGCCTGTGCCGACCTGCTGCCACCAGCGGTGCTCAAGCGGCGCAAGAGCCCGTATCCGACCTCGGCGAACCAGGCGTACGAGCAGTTCTTGCGTGGGCGGGTCGGGCAATTGTTGGGCGAGCCAGGCAACCCGGTGTTCGAGTTCATCGACCGGGCTCGCCTGGCGGCTGAGCTGCAGCAGGCCGCAGGGCACTTCAATTCGCAGTTGCGGCGCAACAACCTGGAAACGGCGCTGGCATTGGCCGCCTGGTTGCGCGAGTACCGCTTAGCGGTGTAACTCGGGCAGCTCGACGCCATCCAGGATCACCGGGTTCTGGATGGTGTCGATAAAGCGCCGTGGCGCACCCAGGTCGAGCATGGAGATGAAGCTGCCCAGGGCCGGGGAAGCGTTCTGCAGGTTCCAGTTCATGTACAGGCCCATGGTCGGCGTGGGCTGGTCCTTGATCGGGCGAATCGGGCGCAAGTGCACGCGGTCACGCAACGTGGAGTAGGCGATCGACTCCGGCACCAGGGCAACACCGAAGCCGCAGGCCACCAGGCCGATGAGGGTGTGGATCTGCGCCGCCTCCTGGACGATCCGGGGGTAGAAGCCTGCCGACTCGCACAGGGCTATCAGTTGGCTGTGGTAGCCGCTGCCCAGTGCCTGCGGGGTGAACACGAAGTCTTCTTCGGCGAATTCGCGCAGGTCGACCAGCGCATGCTGCGCCTTGGGGTGGCTGGTGGGCAGGGCCATGACGATCTGCTCGTTGAGCAGCAGGCGCGATTCGATGGTGTCGGGCGGCATGGGCAGCTTGCGCATGAAACCGATGTCCGCCTCGCCGGCCATCAAGGCCTTGGCCTGGGAGGCCGACGGCATCTCGCGGATGGTCAGGCGCACATTCGGGTAGATTTCGCGAAAGCGCTTAAGGGTCGTGAGCAGCGACTCGTAGTAGGCGATGGAAATGGCGGTGATGGTCAGCTTGCCGCAGATGCCTTCAGAGACGTTGCGTGCGTACTCGATGCCTTGTTCCAGTTCCTTGAGCGTGCGGTAGGCGGTTTCCAGGAACGCCGCGCCTGCTGCGGTGAGCTTGACCCCGCGCTTGTTGCGCAGAAACAGGCTGAAGCCGAGCTTCTCTTCGAGTCGGTTGATCGCCTGGCTCAGGGGTGGCTGCGCCATGTGCAGCCGAATGGCTGCCTTGTGAAAGTGCAGTTCCTCGGCCACGGCGATGAACTGCCTGAGCAAACGTGTCTCGATCATTCCATGTTCCTTCATCGAGTCGAGCGGGGCCAGAAAAGCGCTCTCCGACGCGCGGCCGTGAAACACGGCCATGATATAGCGACGACGGCTCTGGTGATATCTGGCAGATATCAAAGTTGCATGCTTTTAATATTAAGTCATTGATTTTTTTGTTGTTATCGTAAAAAGGAGAATTCGAAGAGCTTCACGATGCCAAGTACAGACCCGTTCAAGAACAAAGTGGCCATCGTCACCGGCGCAGCCCAGGGCCTGGGGCTGGACTATGCGGCGGCCCTGGCCGCGCGTGGCGCCCGCGTGGTCATCAGCGACCTGGGTACCGATCGGTCGGGCGAAGGGCAGGACCCGGCGGCGGTCAGCGTTGCCCTGCAAACCCTGAAGGACAAGGGCTTTGACGTGGTTGCCCATGTGGGCCAGCTGGAAAACGAAGACGCGTGCCGGCAACTGGTCGAGCTGGCCATCGAACATTTCGGCGCGCTGGACATCCTCATCCACAACGCCGGCTGGGTCGACTACCAAGGCATCGAAACCCAGGAACAGGCATTCCTCGATCGCGCCCTGGGCATCAGCGTGCACGCGCCGGTTTGGCTCGCCAAGCATGCCTGGAAGCACCTGAAGGCCTCGGCGGCCCCGCGCATCGTCCTGACGACCTCCGACCGGGCCATGTACCAGCGCTATTCGCAGCCTGGGCTGGTGGCCTATTCGGCGGGCAAGATGGCCCAGGTCGGCATCATGAATGCCCTGAGCATGGAGGGGCTGGCGAACGGTATCCTGGTCAACGCGATCTCGCCGGTGGCCAAGACACGCATGTGGGGCGTGACGCTGCCGCCTGAAGAACTCAAGCCCGGATGGGTCACGCCGGGCGTGCTCTACCTGGCCAGTGCGTTGTGCCGCGACACCGGTTACATCCTGCGCGCCAGCAATGGCCAGTTCACCGCCACCCGCTTCAGCGAGAACAGCGGCGTCAGCTACCCACGCGACCTGGCACGGGTCGAGGCCTCCAGCCTGGCCGAAGTCGCCGAGCGCTGGAGCCGCATCAAGGAATGCCACTACCTGCCGTTCAAGGTCGCCAACACCCGCGCCGACCTCGGCGAAAGCCCGGTCTGGGATGCCCGCAACGGCGTCCTGTACTTCGTCGACATCACCGGTGGGCGAATTCATCGGCTGCTGCCCGATGGCGAGGTGGAGGTGCTGTACGAGTCCGCTGCGCGGATCGGTGCACTGGCATTGACCGATGAGGGCAACCTGATCTTCACCGAAGACGCCAGCGTGGCCATTCTCGACGTCGCGTCGGGCAGGGTACGGCAGTATTCCGCATCGGTGCACCACCGTTCCGGCTACCGTTTCAACGACGGTGCCTGCGACCCGCAGGGGCGCTTCGTCACCGGTCTGATGGACGAAGCGCCCAGCGGCAAGACAGGCGCGTTGTTCCGTTTCGATGGCGAGCTCAATGACGAGGTGATCCACGACGGCTTGGCGTTGCCAAATGGTATGGCCTGGTCGCAGGACGGCAAGACGCTGTTCTTCGTCGATTCGGCGAGCCGTTCGATCTACAGCGCCGAGTACCTGGAAGAGGGCCGCCTGGAGCACGTCGAGCTGTTCGCCGAGACGCCTGCAGAACTGGGCCGCCCCGATGGCATCGCGTTGGACTGCGAAGGCGGGCTGTGGGTCTGCCAGTTCAATGGCAGCTGCCTGCTGCGTTATGACCGCCACGGGCACCTGACCGACCAGGTGGTGCTGCCGGTGCCACGCCCGACCAGTTGCTGCTTCGGTGGGGTGGCCATGGATACGCTGTACATCACCACCGCGCGCGTCGGCATGTCACCTGCGCAACTGCGCCACTATCCGGATGCCGGCGACCTCTACGCCATTCGCCCGGAAGTGGCGGGAATCACCCGTTTTCCGTTCAAGGAATGAGGCGTTGGTCCTGGCTGGCCGGTAGCACGGCCAGCTCACCAAAGCGCTGTGCCGAGTCGATGTAGCGCAGCGCGGATTTGGCGTCTTTCCAACCCACGTAGCTCATCAGCGATTTCAACTCCCAGCCGTTGGCAGTGGCCCAGGTGGCGAAGCCGCGGCGCAGGGAGTGGCCGGTGTAAAGTGCAGCAGGCACCCCGGCGCGTTCGAGCATGCGCCGCAGCAGGCCGACCAGGCTGTTACTGTTGAGCGCGGTGTCGCCGAGGTTGCCCCAGCGGTCGAGCTTGCGGAACACCGGGCCCTGGGCGATGCCGGCGACTTCGATCCATTGCAGGTAGGCGGTGACCGGGCACAGCGCCTTGAGCGCCGGTGTACGGTGTTGAACGCCCAGTGCTTCGCGGTCGCCCTTGCTGCGCGGCAGGAACAGGGTGATGCCGACACCAGCTTCGGCCTGGATATGCTCGATGCGCAAGCGCGCCAGTTCGTCACCGCGAAAGCCTCGCCAGAAGCCCAGCAACAGCAAGGCCGTGTCGCGGCGGGCGCGGCGCAGGGCGGGCAGGTCGTGGCATTCGCGCGCCTGGCGGGCCTCTTCCTCGAAGCGCTCCACGGCGGTCTGCAGGTGTTGCAGCAGCAAGGGGGCGGCCTGTCTTGGTGGGGTCGGGTGCAGGGTGCGGATGCCACGCAGTACCTGGTCGATGAAGCGGTCGGGGTAGAGCAACCCGAATTCGGGGTGGTCCCATCGCACCAACGCTTCATAGCCCAGTACCCGCTGGGTGTCGAGGCGGATCTGCGGCTGGTAGTGGAGTACGAACTGGCGAGCGGTCAAGGCACTGCCAAAGGCCTGCTCCAGGGTGAAAGCCTGGATATCGGAGAGGTTCAGCGAAGGGTCGAAGAAGCGGTACTGGGCACGCCCGGCCTGCTTGGCGGAGTACATGGCGGCGTCGGCGAAGCGGATCAGGCTGTCGATCTCCTGTCCGTCGCGGGGGCAGATACTGACGCCGACACTGGGGCTGGTGTTGACCTCCTGGCCATCGAGGGCATAGGTGGCCGAGAGTTTCTGCACCAGATCGCGCACCCAGGCATTGATCTGTTCCTCGCTGCGCTCGCCCGCCAGCAGCACGACGAACTCGTCGCCGCCAAAGCGCGAGGCTTCGTCTCCGGGTTCCAGCAGGCGCTGGATGCGCCCTGCCACGGCTTGCAGCAGCAGGTCGCCGACCTTGTGCCCGAGCGAGTCGTTGATCGACTTGAAACGGTCCATGTCGATGAACAGGATCGCCATCAACTGGCGCTTGCCCCGCTGCCGGGTCAGGGCGTGTCCGGCGACTTCGACGAACTGGCGGCGGTTGTGCAGGCCACTGAGGTGGTCGGTGGCGGCGGCGTGACTGCTGCGCCGGTGTTCGTCTTCCAGGCGCCCGATCAGTTGCTGGTTGACCTGTTGCGCGTGTTCCAGGGCACTGAAGGCCTCCTGGCGCTTGCGCAGCAGGCGCAAGGTCCAGGCCAGGCTGGCGAGGATCATCAGGGTCATGCTCAGGTTCAACCAGAACTGGCGTGTGTAGGCCAGTGCGGACGGGACCAGGATCTCGTCGAAACGTTGGCTGACGACCACGCTGAAACCGCGATCGGCAATACGGCGGTAGAGGCTCTGGTAGGGGCTGCCAGCGGCATACTGGGTAAGCTGCCCCGATGCCTGGCCGAGGCTTTGCAGGTCGGGTTCGAAGCTGTCGCCGGCCACCACCACGCCACTGCTGTCGATGCGCAGACGCTCCTCGCCGTCATCCTGCAGTAGGCGCATCAGCCCGCTGCTGCCCAGGTCGATGTGCTGGAACAGCACGGCCAGATAACCGATGTCCAGCTGCACCACGAGGATATGGTCGATCTCGCGACCTGGCAGGTCGGTCAAGGGCAACAGGAAGGGCAGGCGCCAGTTCGGCATGGCAGCGGGGTCGCTGTCTGGCACGATGCGCGGCAGGAACGGTTTGAAGCCATAGTGGGCAACGTGCAGGCTCAGTTGCTGCAACCAGTCTGCCGGCAGCTCGGTGGTTTCGTCGTTGTGGCTCGCCGAGAGCAGCCGCCCCTGGCGGTCATACAGGCTCATGCGCTTGAACACGGGGTCTTCGGCGAGCAGGCGGGCCAGGCTGAGGTTGTCCTGGCGCAGTCCCTTCATGTCGTCCTGGGTCACACGGCCCACCGCCTGGGCACGGTCGACCAACTGGCGCAGGCTTTCGGCAACCAGGCTTGCCAGGTTGAGGTGTTCGGCTGCCTTGGCCGATAGCGCGTCCTGGCGCGCAGCAGCCTTCTGGCTGAAGTGCAGCCCCCAGAGAAAGGTCAGGGTGGCCGCGCAGAGCATCAGGATCAACAGGCGCAAGAGGCCGGTGGAGGAGAGCGAACGGCGTATCACTGCTGGTATTCCCGACCCTGGGTAGTGGCCGAAAAAATACGACAGCCAGATGACAGGCTCATGACTGGTGGCGAATTGCCTTCAAGGCGTACCCCGATCTGCCAAGGGCGCCTGCAGCCGTGTGGTTTCCTCTGCCAGGTAACTGATCAGCGCGGTGACCTCGGCATCGCCCAGGCGCATGTTGGGCATGGCCAAGCGGTTGTACTGGTCGTAGAGCAGGGTGGCCAGGGGGTCCTTTTCTGCCAGCATCTGGTCCGGTTCCTTGAGCCAGCGGGACAGCCAGCGCGGATCACGCTGGGCGACCACGCCCAGCAGATCGGGGCCGATGCCGGGTTGACCTGGTTCGATGTTGCCGACGGTATGGCAGGACGAGCAGCGGGTGCGGAAGATCTGTTCGCCACTGCTGGGCGGGCGAATTTCCGGCGCGCTGGCGTAGTCGTTGGCGGTTGCGGTGGCCTGCTTCCAGTTGTGCAGGCTGTTGCCCAGGCGGTCGGCGAGGATGTAAGGGCTCTCGAAGGGCGAGGCTTTCATCCAGCGGCCGGTGGCCTGGTTGCCGATGATCAGGCTCAGGTTGTGGTCTTTCGAGCGGCCGTTTTCCAGGCCATCGATGTACAGGCCCAGGCGCCGGCGCAGTTGTTCGATGTCATCGGGCTCGCCCGTGAGCAGGGTCCAGCCGGGGCCGATACCGAACTTTTCGGCATAGCGCTTGAGGGTGGCGGGGGTGTCGTTGTAGGGGTCGATGCTGATGGAGTAGAGGAAGATGTCCTTGCCCACCCGGTCGCCGAGAATCTTCTGCACCTGGCGCAGGCGCGCGGTTTCCACCGGGCAGGAGTCGGAACAGCCGGTGAAGATGAAGTTGATGGCGACGACCTTGTCCTTGATCAGGTCGTCGAAGAAATGCACTTTCTCGCCGTCCTGGGTCAGTAGTGGGGTGTTGGGGAAGTAGTTGGCACCCCAGGGCGTTGCGGCCTCGACTTGAACCTGCGGCTGGGCCTGCAGGCCAGGCATGTGGGGCCAGTAGTGGACGCCGGCGGCGAACAGGGAGAGTGCGAGCAGAACACGCCATGAGCCGGTCATGATGCAGTCCTCATTGGGGCTTGTAGGGTTTGGTCGGCCTCATCGCCGGCAAGCCGGCTCCCACAGGGGTACCACTGCTATCCATGTGGGAGCCGGCTTGCCGGCGCTGGGCCGCTAAGCGGCCCTGCCTTTATTTCACGCTGATCGGAGCAGTCACACTCTGGCCCAGCGCCGACTTCACGGTCACCGTGGTGGCCGGCGCATTGCCGGTGGTGGTGGTCGACAACCGCCAGCGCGCACCACCGGTAGACGCAGTGAGTGTCGCCGTGCCCAGGCTCAGCGGCCCGCTGCTGGTGTTGGCAGTGACCGTGATGCTATTGCCAGCGGCCACCGACGT
This sequence comes from Pseudomonas plecoglossicida NBRC 103162 = DSM 15088, assembly GCF_000730665.1. GTDB lineage: Bacteria > Pseudomonadota > Gammaproteobacteria > Pseudomonadales > Pseudomonadaceae > Aquipseudomonas > Aquipseudomonas plecoglossicida. Next base: position 47,925 of record NZ_BBIV01000022.1, on the reverse strand, counting down.
GGTACCCGCCAGTTCCCAGGTGTAGCGGTTGTTGCTGCGCACTTGCACCGTCGCGCTGCTGACCTGGATCTCGTCCGCCACTACCGCCGGGCTGACCGCCACGCTCACCGTGGCCGGTACCAGCGATTCAGCCCCTTTGGCATCACGCGCCGAGTAGGTGAAGCTGGCGGTGTACGGCGTGGCCACCGTGCCTGGCGGGGTGAAGGTCACCAGCGTGCCGTCGGTGCTGACCGTGCCCTGGCCCGAATCCGGCTGGGACAGGCCACTGACAGTCAGCGGCAGGTTGCGGTCAGGGTCGGTGTCGTTGGCCAGTACGGAGATCGCGATCGGCTTGCCGGCCATGGTCGCGGCCGTGTCGTTGACTGCCACCGGTGGCTTGTTGGTGTCGTCGTCGCCGTCGCCGCCGCCGCTGCTGGCATTGCGGAAGGTGGGCAGGCCCACCGATGGCGCGTATTGCACGCCATCCCAGCCAGGCAGTGGCGTTGGCATGACCTGGAACTGGCCGGGGTGCTCGATGTCCCAGCGCAGCAGCATCGAAGAGTCCTCATGCTGGGTGTTGTGGCAGTGTTCCATGTAGGTCCCGGCGAACTCGCGGAAGCGAATGGCCATTTCCACCTCTTCGGAAGAGTCGGCATCCGGGCCGATGCGGTAGACGTCCTTGCGCGCCCATTTTTCCCATTCCGGTGGCGCCTTGCCGTCGCGGCTGAGGACCACGCCTTCCTCGAAGTGCACATGCACCGGGTGGCTCCAGCCATTGCCGCCGTTCTTGATCTTCCACACTTCCAGGGTGCCGTCACCGCTGAAGCCGCCATCGGTCGCTTCGCTCGACAGTTGCGCAGCGGCGGTGATCCGCCGTGGGTCCATGCTGTAGCCGAAGCCGCCGTCGGTCTTGATGGTCCAGGGCGCGGTGTCGGTGCCGTCGGAGCGGCCGAAGATGAACTCGCGGTGGCGGGCTGCCTTGATCTTGGCCTGATCGGTTGCCGCCGTGCGGTCCAAGGTCAGCGGGATCATCTTCAGGCCTTCGGCCTTGCCCGGCTTGGCCGGCTCGTAGGCGGTCGGGTCCATGCTCAGGTCCTGGCCGGTGTAAGGCTGCACCAGCAGTTGCAGGAACTTGCCGACCACCGGGTCGCCTTTGTCCCATTCGGGGCCCTTGCTGGTCTGCTTGATCTCTGCCTTGTATTTCTCCGAGAGCACATCGGCCAGCGAAATCGCACCGGCCGGCCCTTTGCCGGTGTCGTGCTCTTCCAGGTTGACGAAGTACAGCTTGTCACCCGGCTTGATGCCGTTCTTGGCGAAGTTGATGATGATGTCATAGCGTTCGGCGATGCCCTGCAGCGGCAGGATGCCGTTGTTGTCCTGGCGGTCGCCGTCGCCGTTGAGGTCCAGGGTGCCGTCGAACGGCACGGCGTGTTCCATGATGTTGCCGTCGTTGCCGATCATGTGGAACGGCACGCGTGCATAGGACAGGTTGGAGCCCGAAGGCCCTTTGAATTCGCCGCTGTTGCCCGCGATTTCACGCACCACGGCAAACTTGAAGTAGCGCGACACCGAACCGTTGAGGATACGGAAGCGGTAGCTGCGCGCACGGACCTTGAGCTTGGGCTGGTACTGCCAGTTGACCAGGATCTGGTCGCCCAGGAAGCCATCGGTGTTGAACGGGTTGAACCACAGCTGGCCGTTCTGATCCCAGGCCTTGTCGGCGATCACCAGGTTGACGTCGTAGTCGCGGTTACCCCACGGCATCGCGCTGCCGCTGGGCAAGCGCAGGTTGACACCGTCCTGCAGCGCCTCGTTGCCTCGGTCCAGGGCGCTGTAGTAGTTCATCATCACGGCGTTGCCCTTGTAGACGTTCTGCGCGGTGAAATCCATCATGTGGTCGTGGAACCAATGGGTGCTCATGGTTTCGCGCCAGTCGCCACGAATCTTGATGCTGCCGTTCTGACAGGTCTTCAGGCCAGGTGACGCGTCGTTGACGTACAAGGTTTCCCCTGGCGAGCAGGGGAACGCTGCGCGAGGGTCCTCGGCACGGGTGTTGATGGTGTCATAGCCGGCCAGCTGCACCGGCCAGCGGTAGTCGTAGTACTGGCCGGGGAAGAAGTAGGCGTTGGCGAAGCCATCGCTTTCGGCCGGGGAGTGGCCGTTGTGCTCGTGGGTGGAGATGGTGTGCAGGCCGAAGCCTGCGTTTGCCGCAGGGTCGATCGGCAGCGCGTTGTAGTGGCGCATGAGGATCGGCTGGCCATAGCGCACCATCAGCAGCTTCGGTGGGAAGGTGCCGTCGAAGGTCCACAGCGACTTGTGGTTCTGCAACGGGAAATTCGGGTGGAAGCGCGTGTCGATGCCCTTGGTGGTACCGATGGTGGTCGGAATATCCGAGGTCTGGTAGTAAAGGCCACCTGGCCCGAACTCGCCGACGGCGTAGTTGTGCAACTGCTTGCGGTCACGCAGCCCCTGGTTGATCCGCGCACCGGCCTGTGCGGTCTTGAACGCAGCCTGGGGGTAGAACTCGTTCCAGCGCTGGTGCGACCAGCCTTTTCCTGGTGGCCGGCCTTCGGCGGGCGAGCCCACCGAGTTGCGGTTGAGGAACATCTCGATCTGCGCTTTCCAGGGGTTGCGGTCGAGCACGTTGGCGAACTGAGTCGGGAACGGGTACAGGCCCGGTTGCTTGAGGAAGGCTTCCAGGGCGTTGCCGTTCGGGCTGCTGCGCGCGACCACGTCCGGGTCTTGCGCGGGGGCGGGGCCCACCGTCGGGACCGGGAAGGTCAGGCTGGGCGGTGGCAGGCTGGGGTCGAGTTTCTCCGGGCCGAACTCTTCGAACAGCAGCAGTTGCTGGGTGAACGGCTGCGCACCGAACAACGGGCTTGGCTTGCCATTGGTGGGGTAGTTGCGCGAGGTCTGCAGCAACGGTGGCAGTACGTTGTCGACGCGGTTGGTCGAACGGTCACCGAAGACCCCGTCCTTGAGTTCCAGCGAACCTTCGTTCGCTTCCGGCTCGTTGAAGAGTTCGAGCAGGGCCGGGTTGGGGTCGGCCGGTTGGTCGTCGTAGTGCGAGGGGTCCGTTGGCGGTGGCTGGCTCACGTCATCCAGCGAGGAGGCCCTCGCGCAGATGAGACCGAGGCCGACCATCATGGCGGTCACCGCAGTCAGTTTGAAGGCGTGGCGGGTGGGGTGGATTACGGCAGGTGTTTTCATTTTTGCCTATGCCTCGCTCTTAGCTAGAAATGGCCTGGGGCCATCAATGGCTTTTTGCCCGTTTTTAGGGGCAGAGCAATGGCTGTGCCAACACATAACTTCGTAATGGTTTGACATACAAAACCAGGGGGAATGTAAAGCGCGCAAAACACTTGGACGTCAAGGGCTGGGGATTGGAGCCCGGAAATGGGGCTCTTCGGGCCCATTTCCGGTGGGCTCGAGCGGGGCACGATCACACCAGCGCCTTGGCATCCTGCCCCTGCTCCTGTATACCTCCTGCCACCAAGGGGAGCCCGGCGACAGGCTGAGAAACCGCTGGCACCTGCAGCGCGGTGACCCTTCGAACCTGATCCGGATCATGCCGGCGAAGGGATGGGACTTACGACCTGCCTTTTTGCCGGCCTCACTGCGAGGCCGCTCCGTGCCCAGCCATAAAGGGCCTCGCTGTCACCCTATGGAGGACAGCACCTTGACCGAACGTTTCAGCGAGACCCTGCGCCGGCAGAACCGGGCAACCTGGTCGGCCGCCGTCGGCCACCGATTCGTCCGTGAACTCTGCGATGGCAGCGTGGCGGACCCGATCATGGTCCGCTACCTGGTGCAGGATCATCGCTTCATCGACAGCTTCGTGACCTTGCTCGGCGCGGCCATCGCCACCGCCGACACCTTCGAAGCGCGACTGCGGATCGGTCGCTTTGTCGGCATGATCTGCAGCGACGAGAACACCTACTTCCTGCGTGCCTTCGAGGCACTGGACGTCAGCCCGGCGCAACGCACCGAACCTGCGGACAGCCCACCTACCGCCGGCTTCAAGGCGCTCATGCGCGAGGCGGCCGCCACGCGCTCCTATGCCGCCGCGCTGTCGGTGCTCAACGTCGCCGAAGGGCTGTACCTGGATTGGGCGACCCAGGCGCGCAAACCGCTGCCGGGCAACTTCGTGCATGCCGAGTGGATCACCTTGCACGACAACCCTGCGTTCGCTGATTTCGTCGCGTTCCTGCAAGCCGAACTGGACCGGGTCGGGCCCCAGGAGGCTGCTCGGAGCAGCGATTTCTACGCGCGTGCCGTGGCACTGGAACTGGCATTCTTCGACGCCATCTATGAGGAGCAAGCATGAGCATGGATATCTTCGCGCGCCTGAAATCGGCAGCCGCGCCGCAATGGGCCCGCTACGTCGACCACGACTTCGTGCGGCAGATGGGCGAGGGCACCTTGCCTGAGGCGGCGTTCCGTGAGTACCTGGTGCAGGACTACCTGTTCCTCATCCAGTTCGCCCGCGCCTGGGCACTGGCCGCCTACAAGAGCCGCCTGCCTGCCGATATCCGCGCGGCCCAGGCCGGACTTGCGGCGATCCTCGATGAAACCGAACTGCACCTGCGCCTGTGTGCCCGCTGGGGGTTGTCGCAGGCCGATATCGAGGCAGCGCCCGAGCACCAGGCCACGGTGGCCTATACCCGCTATGTCCTGGATTGCGGCGCCGCGGGCGATCTGCTCGAGCTGCATGTGGCGCTGGCACCCTGCGTGATCGGCTACGCGGAAATCGGCCGCACCCTGGCCGAGCGTATCGGCGACTTGAGCGACCATCCGTACCGTGAATGGATTGGCGAGTACGCCGGTGAGGCCTATCAGGGCGTGGCGGCTGCGGCGCGCAAGCACCTTGATGAACTGGCAGCGCGAAGCATGACCGAGCAGCGTTTCGTCGAGTTGGCAGGCATCTTCGGCCAGGCCTCGCGGCTGGAGGCAGACTTCTGGCAGATGGGGCTCGATGTCCTGAAGGCCTAGGGCTGGAACCACGCCGGGTTGCGGGCAATCACCCACAACCCGGCGCGGATGGCTGTCACTTGATATCTGTCGGCTGAGGGATGGTGTAAGCGCCGCTGAGCACGGTTTCGCCGGGGCGGTAGATGCGCATGCCCAGGTACCAGTTGTCCCCTGGGGTCGGCAACCAGTTCGCGACCTCGCCACACTGCGCCTTGGGCCCGAAGCGCACAGTGACGGTCCCGTCCTTGTTGAACTTCATCGCCCGGTTGTCAATGGCGCGCTGTTCGCCTCGGCACGCTGCTGTGCCTGTTCATGTTCCGCAGCTGGCGCATCACGCTGTGCGTCGTCGTCCCGCTGGCGTTGGTGACAGTGCTTCTGCTGCTGCCGGCGCTCGCCGCGTGGCTGGTGAAGCCTGAGGAACCTCGCCACAACTGATCATCGACGCTGGTCGGCGTTTTGCCGACAAACCCGGCCCCGTGGTTTCAGGGCCGGGTTTTTTTATGCGTACAGCAAAGGGCTCGAAATTTCGCCAATCCAAGGCCTCACATGCGATAAGCCGTGATTATTCAATGTGATAAAGGCGTTGAAAAACCAGCGAGCAAACAGGACAATACGCACGTAATTACATAATACGTAACATGGTACGAAATCGTAGGAGCGAGCATGGCCCGGGGCGGAATCAACAAGGCGGTAGTGCAACAGGCGCGGCAAGTGCTGATAGCCCGGGGCGAGCACCCCAGCATCGATGCAGTACGCATCCAGCTGGGTAATACAGGCTCCAAGACCACCATTCATCGCTATCTCAAAGAACTGGAAGCACTCAAGCCGGCCGCCCTGCAGGGCGAGGCCGCACTCAGCGAGCCCTTGTCGAAGCTGGTGGCGCAACTGGCTGCGCAATTGCAGGAAGAAGCGGACGCTCGCATCGAGCAAACCGAAGCGGCCTTCCATGAACAACGAGAGCAGCTCGAAGCGAAACTGGATCTGGCCCAGCAGGCCCTGGCGGCAGCGCACCAGCAACAACAGATCCAGGCTGCTGCGCTGGCAACCGAATCCGAACGCCTGACCGCCACGCTCAGCACGTTGCAGACCGAGCAGCTGCGCAGCGCCAGCCTCAACCAGGCACTGGGCGAGCTTCAGGTGCGCCTGACCGACAAGGATGAACAAGTACGCTCGCTGGAGGACAAGCACCGGCATGCCCGCGACGCCCTGGAGCATTACCGCACGGCGAGCCGCGAACAGCGTGAGCAGGAGCAACGTCGGCACGAGGCCCAGATGCAACAGCTGCAAGTCGAACTGCGCCAGTTGCAGCAGGGCATGATCGTCAAGCAGGACGAACTGACCCGCCTGCACCGCGACAACGAGCGACTGCTGGGCGAGCACCGCCAGGCCAGCAGCGAACGCCAGGCGCTGGACCAGTTGCTGGAGCAACGCGACGCACAGATCCAGGGTCTGCGCACGATCCTGGCCCAGGCCCAGGGCGCCAGCGACGAAATGCGCCGGCAGTTGCAGGCGCAGGAGCAGTCTCTGGAAGACAAGCGTGGACTCTGTGCGGAGCAAGGGCGGCAACTGGATTACCTGAAAGAGCAATTGCTCGACCGCGACGAAGCGCTCAAGGCCTGCCGAAGTCAGCTGACTGCAGGCCAGACGCTCGAAAAAGGCCGGTGAAGGCTGCGCATTGCCGTTGAACCCTGCGCCCCCACAGCGCTCAGACCTTCAAAGGTCTGGCAAAAGGGCACAGCCATGAGCATCGAACGCAGCATTCCCGAACTTGAAGCCTGGTATGCCCAGTACGATGACGCCAGCTACCGGCAAGAATCCCCGGACGCTTACCACCACGAACTGGTGAGAACCGCCGAGGCCTTGCGCGACGACGGCGCCATCGACTGGGACGACTGGCTGGCGCTCAAGGCCCTGGCCGACGAGGCCCATGTCCGGGCCCTGCAGGAAGCCGTACAGGCTCATGTGGATGACCCCGATACCTGAACGGGCAGGGGGCTCAATCCGTGGCCAGCGGCTGTAGCTGCCAGCGCACCGCGCTGACCCCTTTTTCCAGGCTCACCCGGCTGACCAGGCGCTCCAGTTGGGCGGGCGCCTGCGCGGTGCCCAGCAACTCGGCGCGCACTTCCAGGCGTGCCGGGTTGGGCAGGTCTTCGCTGTGCAGCGACTGCAAGCGCAGGTCGGGGTCGCCCAGGCTGTGCAGCATCAGGCTGCGCACCTGGATTTCATCTTCGGCGCGGCAAACGATACGTACCTCGTAACGTTGCTCGACTTCAGTGGCCGGCAGCACTTCCTGGCGGTCCAGGCGCTGGGCGATGTCGCGCAGCAGGATGTTGGCGCACAACACCACCAGGCTGCCCAACGTTGCCTCGAGCAGCAGGCCCAGGCTGCACAGCACGCCGACCGCTGCGGTGCACCACAGGGTGGCAGCGGTGTTCAGGCCGCGTACGTTGAAGCCGTCGCGCATGATCACGCCGCCACCCAAAAAACCGATGCCCGACACCACATAGGCGGCAATGCGTGACGCGTCGGTGGGCGCCATGCCCGGCGCCGCCTGGGTCATCAGCACGAACAGACAGGCACCGGTGCTGACCAGTGCATTGGTGCGAAGGCCCGTGAGGCGCTGGCGCAGTTGCCGCTCTGCACCGATCAGAGCGCCGAGCACCAGGGCTATGCTGACGCGCAGCAGAAAGACTTTCCAATCCATAGCAAACCTCTTGCACGGGCAAGCGCCCGCTCTGACGCCATCAGGATGGCGTGGTCGAAAAACCAGAAATGCGCAGGACCACGAAGGGAAGAGGTGAGAACAACCGCAAGAGGCTGGGAGAATTCCACCGTCTGGCCGAAGGCGAGACAGTGGCAGAACGCTGCCGGACTAGCTCGCCGAGTGGGCCTGTCGCAAGCGACTGGGGCTACTGTCCAATGCAGGACTCCTGTTCAGGGATGCGAAATTGCGCGGCGGACCTTACGCCCGGCAGCCACAGGGGTCAAGGGTAGAAACATGACAATCGATTAATCGGGAAATGCGCTACAACCGGTCACTGTTGCATGGCAAAAGCAGTGGGCAATCGGTACCCTTGCGGCACTCTTGACCTTCATCCGGACCGTTTCATGCTGTTCAATTTCCTCGTGCTGCTCGGCACCCTGGTGGCCATGGAAGGTGTCGGCACGCTGGCGCACAAGTACATCATGCATGGCTGGGGCTGGTGGCTGCACCGTTCGCATCATGAACCGCAGCTGGGCATGCTCGAGACCAACGACGTCTACCTGCTGGCCCTGGGGCTGATCGCTGCCGTGCTGGTGGCCATTGGCAAGGCCGGCCACGCGCCGCTGCAGTGGGTAGGCGCCGGCGTGGCGGGTTACGGGGTGTTGTACGTGCTGGCCCATGATGGCTTCTTCCACCGCCACTGGCCGCGCCAGCCGCGCCCGGTGAACCGCTACCTGCAGCGGCTGCACCGTGCCCACCGCCTGCACCATGCGGTCAAAGGGCGGACCGGCAGTGTGTCGTTCGGCTTTTTCTATGCGCCGCCGCTGAAGGTGCTCAAGCGCCAATTGCAGGCCCGGCGCGATCGCACCTGAACCGCTCAGTTCAGTGTTTCACCCTTGGACTGAGGCAGCGCAGCGGCCCGCCCGCGGCTCACCCACCAGCCGAATGCAGCGGCGGTGAAGAACATGATCAGGCTGTACAGCGCTGCCGGCACCGCCATGGTGGCATTGTTCAACAGTGATGGGCTCAGGGCCAGGGCGATCGCCAGGGTGCCATTGTGGATGCCGATCTCCATGCCGATGGCGATGGCCTGGCGCTTGGGGATGTCGAGCAAGCGTGGCACCCAGTAACCCACCGCCAGGCTGACCAGGTTGAACAGTAAGGCGGCCATGCCCACCAGAGGCGCGTACGCGACCACCGTCTGCCAGTCCTTGGCCAGCGCCAGGGCGATGGTGAATGCCAGGAACAATGCGGCTACCACCTTCATCGGCCGTTCCATGCGGCCAGCGAAAACGGGCGTCCAGTTACGGATCAGCATCCCCAGCGCCACCGGCAGCAGGACGATGGCGAACACTTGCATGACCTTGGCGAACTGCAGCGGGATGGCCTGGTCCGAAGCCATGAACCAGGCCAGCGACAGGTTCACCAGCAAGGGCATGGTGAGGATCGCGATCAGCGAGTTGACGGCCGTCAGGGTGATGTTCAGCGCCACATCGCCGTGGGCCAGGTGGCTGAACAGGTTGGCGGTGGTGCCGCCCGGTGACGCCGCCAGCAACATCAGGCCCACCGCGAGTGCCGACTCCAGGCCAAAACCGTTGGCGATCAGGAAGCACAGCAGAGGCAGCAGCAAGATCTGGCACACCAGGCCGATCACCACCGGTTTGGGGTATTTCACCACCCGGGCGAAATCGGCCAGCGTCAGCGATAGCCCAAGGCCGAGCATGATGAAGCCCAGGGCCAGTGGCAGGAAGGCGGTGAGCAGCGGCGAGGCGGTCATGGGCAAGCACTCGGATGAAGGATCCGAAGAGTCTAGGCCGCGCCTTGGCGATAGCTAATTGCAAGGCACCAGCTCTTGGTAACCTTTTGTTACCGAAGACGCGACTGCACTTCAGTCGGCGTCAGGCAGCAGCAGAACCCCGATCCGCTCGGCCAGGTCGAGCAGGTCGGAAAACGTCCCCGGGTCGTTCAGCAGATCACGGCTGGGCGCCTGGGCCTTGAGGTCGTTGCCGGCCACTCGGTCGCCGAACAGGACAATCGCCACGGCCTCATCGTCCTGCCGCGATACCCAGCGCAGCCCCTGAGCGTGAGGGGCAAACGCATGAATGGCCTCAGCCCACTGGCGCGTGCAGGGGTAGTGGTCGGCCTCGGTGTCGATCAGTTGCGAACGCGGCACACCCAGCAGGCGCAGGGCCTTGCTGGAGAGGTCGACCAGTTGCAGGTCGCTGCCCAGCAAGACGTACGAATGCAGGTTGCCAGCGAATCGGCGCTGCTGCACGGTCTTGAAACCCGGAGCGTACGGTACGTCGTGAAAGACCGTTTCCATGGCTGCGCAGTGGAACGTGGAGCCTGCATACAGCGTAGGCACGACCTGGCCGGCGGCATTCCTGATCGGGCTGAACCGGGCATTGCCCCCACCTGTCGGGTTGTATTGCGTGGCGCCGAAGCGGCTGCTGTGAATGCGATGGAGCAGGGTGCCGGCGGGGAGGGTGATGAACGTAAGGTTCAACGCCTCACCGGGTACCGGTGCCTTGCGTGGCCTAGCCATGGGTGATACCGGCAACCTCTTCCTGTGCAGCAACCAGAACTTGCTGCGGGGCACTGCGCAGCAGGTCCTGCGGGCGCTTGCCGCCAAGCCAGCTGTTGACCGACATGAACCAGTAGGCCATTTCCCAGCCATCCTTGACCGCCTCAAGCGCGCTGACGATTTCCTTGAGGGCGGGCAGGGGGCGATAACTGGCCGTTTCATCCAGGCCGTAGAGCGGGAAATAATCGACCCCTTCATGGCGGATGGCGAACAGACGCTTGTCGCGCTTCCACTTGCTCGATTGCGAGCTGGGGTTGGCACTGCTGAAGTTGGCCAGGCTGGCGATTTCGCCCGCGCTCACCCAATCACCGCTCTGCAGCACGGCGGTTTTGGCCTTGGCCAGCATTTGCGCTTGCTTGAGCTGCGTGGAGGTCACCGGTTTGGCCGGCACCAGGGCCTGCACGATGAGCTTCACGGCTTCCTCGGGCGCGCCGGCCACCCGAGCGGAAAAGTACTGACCCAGCATTTCCAGCGCACTCACGTACACATCCAGCTGCTTGGCGCTGTCGGCGTTCACTTCGATGACGATCCCGGTCTTCGACTGCGCGCGTCCCTTGGCTTTCTCCAGGCGTGCAAGCAACTCCCGGACGTTGCCGACAGCGGGGTGGCTGATACTGAAGATGTCTGCTGCTTGGGCCATCGCTCCTCCTCGCGGCAATCATGATTACCGCTTTTCGATGCTAACCATCCTATCCGCAAGCCGGAGCTGCCGCAAGCCGGGTGCACAGGGGGCCCCTGCGGCACTGGGTTGCGTTGCGGTGGCGATGCTGGCGCAGTAGCATTCGCGCTTTTACCGAAAGGATTAGCCCGTCATGCCGTTCCAGCAAGGTCTGCTTGCCACCCCGGTGCCGACCCAGGCCCGCCACTTGTTCTTCACCTTGCACACACCCGAAGCATTGCCGGCGGTGCTGGATGCGCTGCAGCCACACGTGGATGGCCAGCGCCTGATCCTCGCCGTCGGTGCACCGCTGGTGAAAGCGTTGGGCCGCGAAGTGCCTGGCCTGCGCGCGTTTCCGCAACTGGATGCGGTGGTGGAGAACCCGAGCACCCAGCACGGCCTGTGGCTGTGGCTACGGGGTGAGGAACGTGGCGACCTGTTGCTGCAGGCCCAGGTGCTCGAACACCTGCTGGCGCCGGCCCTGCGCCTGGCAGACAGCGTCGACGGCTTCCTGCACCGTGGCGGCCATGACCTGACTGGCTACGAGGACGGCACCGAAAACCCGCTCGACGAAGACGCCGTGGCAGCCGCCATCGTCGCCGGCGAGCAGCCAGGCCTGGCAGGCTCCAGCTTTGCCGCCTTCCAGTTGTGGAAGCACGACCTGGAGTACTTCAAGTCGCTGCCCCAGCCTGAGCAGGACAACATCATCGGTCGCCGCTTGAGTGACAACGAAGAACTCGACGACGCCCCGGCCTCGGCCCACGTCAAGCGCACCGCCCAGGAGAGCTTCGAGCCCGAGGCATTCATGGTGCGCCGCTCGGTGGCCTGGGCCGACAGTCGTGGCGCAGGCCTGGCATTCGTCGCCCTTGGGCACAGCCTGGAAGCCTTCGAAGTTCAACTGCGGCGCATGAGTGGCCTGGAAGACGGCATCATCGACGGCCTCTACCGCTTCAGCCGCCCGCTGACCGGTGGCTACTACTGGTGCCCGCCGATGACCGCGGACGGTCTTGACCTGAGCCTGCTGCTGCAGGGCTAAGCCCTAAACATTCAGATACGAAATCAGCGACCCGCTCAGGCTGGCGCGGCTAGGCTTGAAAGTTTCCGACTTATGACGGGAGCTTTGCCATGTATGGTCGTCGCGATGTCCTACGTGCCAGTGCGGCTTTGGGCTTGCTGGCCGTCAGCCCCTGGCTGCACGCCGCCACTGCCAACGAGTTGCTGTCGCGCAAGGTCCCGTCCACCGGTGAGTCCTTGCCGGTGATTGGCGCGGGTACCTCCGGCAGTTTCGAAGTGGCACCCGATTCTGCCCAATATCAGCAGCTCAAGGCAGTGCTCAAGGCGTTTTTCGACGGCGGCGGCAAGGTCATCGACACCTCGCCGAACTACGGCGGCGCCGACCAACTATTCGGTCAACGCCCCGCACGCTGCGCGGGATCTGTTGCCCTTGTGCCAGGACAAGGGCGTGGCGGTGCTGGTCAACCGGGCCTTCGATGATGGCCGCCTGTTCGCCCGGGTCAAGGACCAGGCGCTGCCAGCCTGGGCAGCAGAAGCCGGCATCGGCAGCTGGGCACAGTTGTTTCTCAAGTTCGCCATCAGCCACCCGGCGGTCACTACGGTGATCCCCGCAACCGGCCGTCCCGAGCGCCAGCTCGACCAGCTCAAGGCCGGGCATGAGCCCTTGCTCAGCCAGGCGCAGCAACAGGCGCTGATCCAGCAGTTCGGCTAAGCCATGGCCCGCTGGCGCGAGCGGCTGGTCCAGGGGCTGAACATCGAGCCTGGCTTTATTTCGAGCAGGCACGCATCGTCAGCGAGACCTTCACCGACCGCACCCGCCAGACCCAGGTCTTCGGCCTGATCGACAGCGTGGTGCAGGCACTGGCCATTCTCACTCAGGTATTCATCACCGGGCGCCTGGCCAGGCGCATGGGTGTCGGCGTGCTGCTGGTCGCCGTGCCGCTGGTGATGGCGGCGGGGTTCCTGTGGCTGGCCCTGGCGCCAGTGTTCGCGGTGTTCGTGGTGGTGATGGTAGTTCGTCGGGCCGGCGAGTACGCGCTGGTGAGGCCCGGGCGGGAAATGCTCTTCACGGTGTTGCCCGCCGAGGACAAGTACAAGGCCAAGAACTTCATCGACCCCGTGGTCTACCGGGGTGGCGATGCCTTGAGTGGCTGGGTCAAGCGCGGCCTGGACGTGCTGGCCGAGCACCCGCAGCTGGCGATGCTGATCGGCGCACTGATCGCCGTGGCCTGGGGCCTGACCGGTGGCTGGCTGGGCAGGCACCAGCGGCAACTGGACAACGGCGGCTGACAATCCTGCACGCCAAATAATCCCTTGCCGTTTATTTAACGCCACCGGTCCGAACGCCTGGCGATAAAACGAATCCCTCACCATCGCCGAACTCCGAACCTATGTACGGCGATTTGCCGTGCACTTTCGAAGTCACATGAGGTTTCAGACCATGGCTAACAAAGAGAACAGCCGTACCGGCAGCCAGGGCGGCCAGGGTGGCACCAAGAACCCAGGCAACTTCGCCAATGACCGGCAGAAAGCGTCCGATGCTGGCCGCAAAGGCGGGCAGTCTTCGGGGGGCGGCATGGCCCAGGACCGCGAGTCGGGCCGCAAGGACGCCGACATGAACAAGGACCGCGAGTCGGGCCACAAGGGCGGCCGCTCGTAATTGAAGCCTGCGCAGTACCGGGGCAACCCGGTACTGCATGGCCCTCGCTTTGCCGAACACTTGCAATCGGGCAGGGTTCGCCGACAATGTCAGCGCCTACGCAAACCATTCGGAACCCGCCGCACCATGCTGCTGATCAAGCAATTCCCGCACATCTCCCTCGATGACACCCTGTTCGTCTTCGCCCTCGAAGCCGAAGCCGGCAGTGTCTTCGCCGACGTCAACACGGTGTTCACCACGGTGTTCACCGGCATCGGCAAGGTCAATGCCGCCATCGCCCTGACCAAGGCCGTGCAGCAGCAGCGCCCCAAGCTGATCGTCAACCTCGGTTCCGCCGGCAGCCAGCAGTATGGTAAAGGCGATGTGGTGTGCTGCACGCGTTTCGTGCAGCGGGACATGGACGTGACACCGCTGGGTTTTGCCCGCTACCAGACGCCGCTGTCGGACATTCCTGTGCTGCTGGAGCATGGCGAGGCGATTCCCGGCCTGCCCCTGGGCACCTGCGGCAGCGGCGACAGCTTCGAGATCAGTCATGGTGAGGCCCCCTATGACATCGTCGACATGGAAGCCTATGTGCTGGCGCTGATCGCCCGCAGCGAAGGCATTCCCTTCGTTTGCCTGAAATACATCTCCGATGACGCGGGCAGCGATGCAGCGCAAGACTGGTCGGTGCAGGTGCACCTGGCCGCGGAGGCGTTCAAGCGCGTGCTGTTCAGCAGCGCAGGCTGAAGCCAGCCACAGTTGGACTAAACCTTCACGGCGCCACGCAGTCACTTCAAGTAAGCGCCCGACCTTTTCGGGCCCGAGGAGGTGGCTGATGACCTTTGTCTGCCTGTTGCGTGGCTGCTCCTGGCGTACCCTGGCCAGCCCCGAGGCCGATGGCCTGCACTGCCAGCAATGCGCGCGCTGCGGCGCCATGCGCAGCCGCCAACCCGTGCATCCCTAGGAGGCTCGCCATGGCCAGGGCAATCTGGAAAGGCGCTATCAGTTTCGGCCTCGTGCATATCCCGGTCTCGCTCAACACGGCCGTGCGCACCGAACGGGTCGACTTCGACTGGCTCGACAAGCGCAGCATGGAGCCGGTGGGCTACAAGCGGATCAACAAGGTCACCGGCAAGGACATCGACAAGGACAACATCGTCAAGGGTGTCGAATACGAGAAGGGGCGCTACGTGGTGATCAGCGAGGACGAGGTCCGCAAGGCGCGGCCGGAAGCGACCCAGAGCATCGACATCTTTTCTTTCGTAGACGCCGGCGAAATCCCCCTGCAGCACTTCGATACCCCTTACTACCTGAGCCCCGATCGGCGCGGCGGCAAGGTCTATGCGCTGCTGCGCGAAACCTTGGAAAGCACCGGCAAAGTGGCCTTGGCAACGGTGGTGCTGCACACCCGCCAGCACCTGGCGCTGCTGCGCCCGCTGGACGAGGCGCTGGTGATGATCACCCTGCGCTGGCCCGGTGAGGTGCGCGGGGTCGAGTCCCTTGAGCTGGACAAGAGCGTGACCGATACCAAGGTCGACAAGCGCGAGCTGGACATGGCCAAGCGCCTGGTCGAGGACATGAGTGGGGCCTGGGCGCCGGATGAGTACCATGACGCGTTCCGCCAGACCATCATGGACCTGGTCGAGGAAAAGGCCAGCAAGGGCAAGATCGCCGTGGTCGACAAGGGCGAGGGCGGCGCGGCCGAGAAGGGCGCCGATATCATCGACCTGACCGAGCTGCTCAAGCGCAGCCTGGGTGGCAAGGGCACCAGCAAAAAGGCCCCGGCGGAGAAAAAACCGGCCAAGCGCCCGCGCAAGGCCTCCTGATCCAATCAGCGCCATTGCAAGGTGCTTTCCAGGCTTGACAGATAATCGCCAAACCCTTCCCGCGCCCGGCTGTCGCGGCGGCTGCTGGTCGCCACGCTATGCCTGGCCGTCCACACGATCTGCGCGCCACTGGCCTCCAGGTCGTGCACCAGCTGTACATCTTCATGGGCTGCCAATGGCTGGAACCCGCCCGCGCGCTCATAAGCCTGCGCGCACACGCCCAGATTGGCGCCATGGATGTGCCGGTGGCCCTCGCAGGCCTGGTAGCCGCTGAGATAGCGCTTGCGCAGCGCGGCGTGTTGCCAAGGTTGCCACCGCGTGACATGCACGGTGCCACAGACCACCTCGGCGGTGCAGGCCAACTGCGACAGCAACCAGTGAGGTGGCACCTGACTGTCGGCATCGGTGCAGGCCAGCCAGCAGGCACCGCGCTCGAGCATGAGCGCAGCGCCCAGCCGCCGGGCCATGCCGACGCAGCCAGCGTCCAGCGCCAGGGTATGCACCCCATGCTGACGCGCCACGGCGGCGCTGCCATCGGCGCAACGGTCCAGCACTACCAGCACTTCCACCCGATGACCTGCCTGCTCGGCCAAGACGACCGCCTGGGCCAGGGCCCTCAGGCAACGGCCCAGGCGCCGAGCCTCGTTATGGGCTGGGATCACCACGGCGATCATGGGCAAGTCTCATGCAGGTCCACCGCGCTGGGCTGGCAGGACCAGTACTCCAGCAGAAAGTCCGCTTCCTCGTGGCGACACACCGGATACAGCGGCAGGTGCCTGGCCAGCAAGTGATGAACTTCACGGCCGTCCTGCGGGCAGCCGGTGATGGGATGGAGCCAGTGACAGGCCAGTACGGCGCCGTCTGGGGTCAGGCTGGCGACCGCTTGCTCGATCACTTGCAGCCAGTCGGTCGGATCCAGGTAGTAGCCAACTTCACTGAGCACGATGAGATCGAAGCGCCCGCCCGGCCAGTCGGCGGGCAAGCGGCCTGGCTCGATCGTGGCGTTGGGCATCAGGGCCAGGCGTGCCCGGGCCAGCCTCACCGCCGTCGGGTCAAGGTCCTGGCAGAGCAATTCGGCACACCGCTCGGCAAGCGCTGCGCTGAGCTCGCCGTTGGCGCATGCCGGCTCGAAAACCCGTTGGTAGTACTGACGCGGCAGGCTGGCCATCGTCACGTCGCGCTTGCGCCGCTCGTACCAGCGGGTGCGAAATGCCCAGGGGTCTTCGTTGTGAGCATACAAATCGGCAAAGTAGTGGGCATCGAGACTCATGAGCATCCCCTAGAGAAAAACCAGTTCGAACGGCTGCAACATGCACTCCAGCAGCGTGGCCGGCAGGACCGCAGGCCGGTCCTGATCCGGCTCCAGCTGGCTATGGTGCGCGGCGAGGGCCTGACGCTTGCGGGCCAGTCGGCTTTCATCAAGGGCAATGCGGTGCGCCCGCGGCCAGGGCAGCCGTGGGTCGTCGGGCTGCGCCCAGTGCCAGGCCCAGACCGGCACTTCCACCAGTTGTACCTTGCGCGCCTGGGCCGCCTGCGCTGCGGCGCGACCGAGCGTTTCATGGTCGCAGTGGCCATCGCCGCGCCAGGTGGTCATCAGCAGGTCATCGGGCCTGAGCAACTGGTTGAGGTGGTTGACCAGAAATGCCTCGTCGCGCGGCAGGCCGCCGTCTTTCAGGTGCAAACGGCGCCAATCCAGCTGATTGAGGTCAAGGTCCAACTGCTGCAGGGCATGCCGGCTTTCCAGCGGCCGCTGGCGACGCAGGCGGTGCTCGCTCCAGGTCGGTGAATCGGGGTGGCTGCCTTCGCCGTCGGTGGCCGATACCAGCAACAGGTCACGTTCGCGGCCATGCAGGCCGGCCAGCAGGCCACCGGCCATCAGAATTTCGTCATCCGGGTGAGGGGCCAGCAGCACCAGGCGCCGGCCCGGAGGGCATAGCTGATCGGGGTCGATCCAACTTGCTCGGGCCAGGTGCGCGGACTGCTGCCAGGCGGCCCAGGACGTACCCTCGTTGGCTTGAATCAGATTCTCGTTCATAGCTGCCAGGCTCCAGCAGGCACCTGGGCCACCTGTTGGCCAAGCGCGGCCAGGTCACGCTCGGCATGGCTCTGGCGCAGGTAGACCGGCAAGTCGGCGCTCAAGCGGGCGAAATGGCTGCTGCGGCAGAACGGCGTGGCGCCCAGGGCGCGGCCGACATGGTGGATGACCTGTTCGACCGACTGCTCGACCTGGGCACGCACGCGGCGCACCTCGAAGCTGGCGTCGGCGCTAGGGTAGCGGTCGATCCACGCGGCGCATTCGCGCAACGCTGCCCGGGCGCCATAGAGCGCAGCGTCGACAGCGCCCAGATGAGCCTGGGCATGGGGATCGGGGCGGGGTTTGCGGCAATGTTCGCGCAAGTAGTCGGCCAGCGCCTCGGCGGCACCGTACCAGCAGGCGGCAATACCCGCGCCGCCGTGCCAGAAACCGGGCCGCGACAGGTACTGGCCGGGCTGGCCGACGGCGATACCGGGCGCGTCGTCGAATTCGACCTCGACGCTGGTGGTGGTGGCCATGCCCACGGCTTGCCAGTGGTCGACCTGCAGGCGCTGGCGGGCATGGGCCAGTTCGATGGCCACCAACTGCGGCCGGTCATGCTCGGTCCAGGCCGTGATCAGTGCGCGGTCGATCTGCAAGGCACCAGAGCACCATGCCTTGCGCCCGGCCAGGCGCACCTGCTCGCCATCGCGGGCGACGATGCGCGCACGGGCATCAGGTGGCTCTGCAGCCCACACTCCCCATATGGCATCGCCTACCCGGTGCGCGGCGCTGCATTCAGCGAGGATCGCCAGTGCGTCGGTATGCCCCTCGTACAGTTTTGCCAGCGCCAGGTCACAGCCGGCGATCCGCGCCAGGGTCTGCCAGCGCTGCAGGGTATGGCCCTGGCCTGGCAGCGGCAGCAGGTCCAGGTGCTCGGCCAGCAGCGCTTGCATCAATTCGGCCAGCTTGGTGTCGAGGTTCAGGGCCTGCGGGCGCTCGCTGAAGGTGCGCAACAAGCTGTCGAGGGTGTTCAGGTCGAAATCCTGGATGATGCTCATGCCATTCCCATCTGCTTGCGCATGCGCGCGGTGATCGACTGGCGGGTCTTGGCCAGGTCCGCCCAAGGGTCGTCGAGGTCGGCCAAACGCTCGTGCAGGTTGCCGATGTTCCATTGATTGGCCCCCTTGAGTTGCGCCAGTTCTTCGCGCCAGATCGGTACCGACACCGGCAGCCCTTCGCGGGCACGCAGTGAATAGGCGCTGGCGGTGGTTGCGCCCTTGCCGTTGCGCAGGTAGTCGATGAAGATCCGCCCGACCCGGTTCTTCGGCCCCGACACGGCGCTGAGACGGTCGGGGAACAGCTTGGCGAGATAATCGACGATGGCATGGCTGAAGCCTTTGACCTCGTCCCAGCCTGCCCGCCGGGTCAGCGGCACGACCAGGTGCATGCCCTTGCCGCCACTGGTCTTGATGAATACTTTCAGGCCCAGCTCGTCGAGCAGGGTCAAGGTGAGCTGGGTGGCCTCGAGCATGGCTTTCCAGGGCAGCGCCGGGTCCGGGTCGAGGTCGAGCACGAAGCGGTCGGGCTTGTCGAAGTCCTTGTCGGTGGCGTTCCAGGTGTGCAGTTCGAGCATGTTCATCTGCACTGCCCCGAGCAGGGTATCGGGGCGGTTGATGACCATCGCCGCCTGGCCAGCCTCGGCCTTGTCGTAGCTGAGCACGTTGGGGATGTGCAGCTGGCCGGCGTTTTTCTGGAAGAACAGCTCGCCCGTCAGGCCCTCTGGCGCACGCACCAATGCCACGGGGCGGTCCTTGAGCTGGGGCAGGATCCACGGGGTCACCTGGGCGTAGTACGCGGCAACTTCGCGCTTGGTGACGCCGCAGGTGGCATCGATCACGCGGTCAGGGTGGGTCAGGCGCAACGAACCCAAGGGTTCGTCCTGCGGCTGTTTGCGGGGCATCTTCTTGCCGGGCATCGGGCGCTCCAGGTCGATGGCAGTGGCCGGCTTGTCATCGCGCAAGCCATGGAACACCGCGTGGCGTACCGAGCCGTCGCGGGTCATCTGGGCGTAGGCGACTTCCGCCAGCAATTGCGGCTTGAGCCAGTGCACGCCACGGGCCTCGACGCCCGTCGGCGGGTGAGCCAAGGCGGGTTTGGCCACCTCCAGTGGCTTGAGCCGGGCGTGGATGCTGTCCAGGGTGGTGGTGCTGAAGCCGGTGCCCACCTTGCCGGCGTAGTGCAGCTCGCCGCTGTCGTTGTCATGCAAGGCCAGCAGCAGCGCACCAAAGGCCGTGCGGCTTCCCTTGGGCTCGGTGTAGCCGACGATCACGAACTCCTGGCGCTGTTGGCACTTGAGCTTGATCCAGTCGGCACTGCGTTTGCCCACGTAGGGGCTGTCCTGGCGCTTGCCGATCAGGCCTTCGAGCTGCAGCCGGCAGGCGCTGTCGAGCAAGGACTGGACCGGCTCGTCGAAATCGGCGGAATATTCCAGGACCTCGGACTGCTCGTCCTCCAGCAGCTTGCGCAGGGCTTCGCGGCGGTCCTGCAGGGGCAGTTGGCGCAGGTCATGGCCGCCGAGGTAGGGCAGATCGAACGCGTAATAGACGATCTGCTCGTCGTTGTCGGTGTCGAAGGCGTTCTGCAGGGCCTGGAAGTCGGCCACGCCGTGCTCGCCCTTGACCACCATCTCGCCATCGAGCCAAGCCGAATCGATGCCCAGCGCGCGCAGTGCCTGGACCTGCCGAGGCATCTTGCTGCTCCAGTCGTGGCCATTGCGGGTGAACAGGCGCACATCGTCGCCCTCGATGCGGGCCAGCACCCGGTAGCCGTCGAACTTCACTTCGTAACGCCAGTCGCCAGTGGGCGGGGAATCGACCAGGGTGGCCAGTTGTGGCTGCAGGCGGTCGGGCAACGCTGCCTTCTTGCCGGCACCGACTCGCTTGCCCCGGCTGGGCGCCTGGTCGGCCTTTGCCTGGCGCCGTGGCACCAGCGTGCGGTCGCTGAGCACGCTGTCGGGCTGGGCGTCGACGATGCTGTACTGCGCCTCGCTGCGGGCTTCGCGATCGTTGGACTTGACCAGCATCCACTGCTCCTTCTTGCCGGCCAGGCGCCGCACCTTGGGGTCCAGCGATGGGCCCTTGGGGATGGCCCAGCTTTTCAGCGTGCCATCGAGCTCCAGGCGAAAGTCGTAGTGCAGGTGGCTGGCGTCGTGCTTCTGGATGCAGAACTGCAAGGCATGGGCCTTGCCGCGCACGCGCTTGCCGCTGGGCTCGGGCGTGGCGTTGAAATCACGCTTGCGCTGGTACTCCTGCAGGGGCTTGGCCATGGCGGGCTCCGGGACGCGGCTCTCTAGAAAGGCTCTCTAGAAATGGGAGGGAGCAGGGCGCAGGCGAGTTCAAAAAATCGCCGCCTGAAAAACTCTGAATCATTGGCTGCGCCACGGGGTCGACCGCATGAACCACTTCGTGATGGAGAACCGACATGTCCCGACCCGACGACCCAACCCCCTATACCCCCAGCGAGCTCGACGACACCGAGGACCGCATGGGCAGCGTCCACGAACTGGATTTCGACCAACGCAACGACGAACGCGAGGGCCGCGTGGGCGATGAGCGCCCGGCACGTGAAGTCGAACAGGCGTTCCCGCCGCGGCGCGTTGCCGAAAGCGGCATGACCGGCGGCGAGGCGCTGAGCGACAGCGCGCATGAGGACAACGTCACCTGGGATGACCTCAGCCCCGACACGCTGCTGGATGAAACCGGTGCCCGCGACGCGGACGAACTGGGAACCGGCGGGCCAGCCGACCAGACGTTGCGCCGGGTCGATGAACGCGAGATCGGGGGCGGCTACGGCCTCGATGAAGCCGAGCTGGCGCGCTCCGACCCGCTGGACGGCGAGCCGTGGACGGACGATGACGTCGATGAAGAACCGAGGAAATGACCATGAACGAGCAACGCTGTGCTTGCCCCCATTGTTCCTGCACCGTCGATGGCAACGCTGTGATGCAGAACGACAAGGCCTATTGTTGCGAGGCCTGCGCATCCGGGCATCGCAAGGGGGAGCCCTGCAGGATGAACGACTGCAAATGCGCCGAAGCGTCGAACCCCAGCGAGCGCAATGTGGACAATGCGCTGGATGAAACCTTCCCGGCCAGCGACCCGATTTCACCCTGAGAAGGTGATCTCGGTGATCCAACTGTGGGAGCCGGCTTGCCGGCGATAGGGCTCTGACAGCCTTTACAAGGCACAGATCCTCCAGTGCCTGTGCTGGCCTCATCGCCGGCAAGCCGGCTCTCACAGAAGCAATCACCCACAGGTTTTGAGCTATCGAGCAAGACCGCTCAATGGGTCTGCCAGATGCCATTGTTGCGTTCGCAATCGTTGCGGGCCTGGCCGAGGCTGGGCGTGTCGTAGTAGTAGGTGATGACCCGTGCATCCTTGGCCAGCGCAGGGCGGGTAGAGGGCTCGTCGCGCCCGGTCGCTTTCGGGTTGGCCAAGCCCTCCTGGGTCAGGGGCGCGATGCAGCTGCCGACGCTGCCGTCGGCGCAGCGCGCCACCTTGTGCTTCTCGGTACTGAGCATGTCCTTGCTTTCGTTGCTGCACGACCAGTTGATCGCCTCGGCAGGCATATTGCCGAAGCTGTAGCAGGTATGGCCTTCGACAGGCTTGACCGCCTCGCTGGAGGAACGGGTGACCACATCGCACGCCTCGGCCAGCACCTGGCCGCTCGCCAGGCTGCCCAGCATCACCATCAACAGGGATAAACGCATCTGCCACCTCCCGGGCGTGGGGCCCGTGTTCAGGTCTTGCGTAACGTCGCTTGACTGCGCTGGCGCAGGGTCCGGGCACGTTTCTCCAGGACCAGGTAGGTAATCACCGCCAGCAGCAGCGGGATCAGGTAGTACAGGGTGCGATAACCCAGCAGCGCTGCTACCAGGGTGCCCTGGCCCAGCTGACCCTGCAGCAAGGCCAGGAACACCGCTTCGAGCACGCCCAGCCCAGCCGGGATGTGCGCGACCACGCCGGCCACGCAACTGATCAGCAGGATACCGAGGATCGACGGGTAGAACAGGTCGCCAGGCAACAACCAGTGGATCAGCGCCGCCATCAACGCCCAGTTCGCAGCCCCCAGCGCCACCTGGCACAGCGCCAGGCGCAGCGAGGGCAGGGTGATTTCGTGATCACGTACATGCCAGGTACGTCGTTTGGCAAAGGCACAGGCCAGCAAGTAGCTCGCCGCGACCGCCAACAGCATGAAGCCCACCACCTGCAATCCGGTCACGCCCAGCGCCCAGCTTTCCGGCAACTTGACCAGGCGCATGGCGAATACCGTGCCGGCGAGCAGCATGTAGCCCATCCAGTTGGTCAGCAGGCCCAGGGTGAGAATGCGGGTGATGGTGGCGGTGTCCAGCCCCAGCCGGCCATATAGCCGGTAGCGCAATGCCACGCCTCCGACCCAGGTGGTGAAGTTCAGGTTGAACGCGTAGCAGACGAACGCCACCGGCAGCACCTGGCGTGCCGGCAGCGTGTGCCCGGTATAGGCGCGTGCCAGCAGGTCGTAGCTGGCGAACGTCAGGTAGCTGCACAACGCCAGCCCCAGGCCGACCACCAGGGTACTTGGTCTGTAGGCCGCCAGGGATTGGCGCACTTCGTTCCAGTCCAGGTTGCGCGCCAGGGTGAACAGCAGTACCGGAATCAGCACGATGAAAAGTACGGTCAGCAAACGCTTGCCCCAGGCATGCCAGGCTTTGTGGGTCATCAGGTATTGCCCTCGTGGAGGTCGCCCTGGGCCTGCACCTCGGGCTGCACGGAGCGCAGCCGTTGCCGATGGGCGGGGAACCAGCCGGCAATGCGCGGAAAGTGCCGGATGACGTGTAAGCACAGGAAGATCAAGGGTGCCCGCCACCAGTAACCGCGCACCATGCGCTCCAGGGTCACGGCCTTGCACTGTTCCTTGGCCAATGCTTCAAGGTGTTGGTACAGCTGCTGGTTGAAGGTTCGGTCACGGATCAGCAGGTTCGCTTCAAGGTTGAATGACAGGCTCAACGGGTCGAGGTTGCTCGAGCCTACGGTTGACCACAGATCGTCGACCAGTGCCACCTTGCCGTGCAGGGGCCGCTCACAGTACTCATGGATATGCACGCCGTCGCGCAGCAGGTAGTTGTACAGCAGCCGTGACAGCGCACGGACCCAGCGCAGGTCGGGTTGGCCTTGCAGGATCAGCCTTACTTCCACACCTCGGCGGGCGGCGTTACGGATTTCCCGCAACAAGCGGTAACCGGGGAAGAAGTAGGCATTGGCGATCACGATGCGCTGGCGAGCGCTGCGAATGGCGTCCAGATAGCAGCTTTCGATCTCAGTGCTGCGCCGGGCATTGTCGCGTTCGACCAAGACAGTACTGGCCGACCCGGCGCTGGCGGTGAGAGGGCGCACGTCGCTTGGCGGATCCAGCACCGCAGCCATCAATCGACGGCTAGAGGCATGGACCTGGGCCACTACCGGCCCTGAGACTTCCACAGCGTAGTCCTGCTTGGCCATTGCGCCGAAGTCGTTCAGGTGATCTGCGCTGTAGTTGATCCCGCCAATGAACGCACGTTCGCCGTCGATCACCACGATTTTGCGGTGCAGGCGACGGAACAGGTTGGTGCGCATACCGGCCAGGCGCGGCTGTGGGTCAAAAGCATGGAAGCGCACACCCGCGTCGGTCATCGCCGCAAGAAAGGTATCGGGCAAGTCGGCCGTGCCATAACCATCGACCGCCAGCTCCACCCGTACGCCGCGTTGCGCTGCCTCGATCAAGACCTGTTGCAGCTGTTGGCCGACCTTGTCGTCGTAGATGATGAAGGTTTCCAGCAGGATTTCCTCCCGCGCCTGGGCCATGGCTTCGAACACGCGGGGGTAATACGCCTCGCCATTGACCAACAGTTCGACGCTGTTACCCGCCACCCAAGGATTGTTCACAGGTTGATCTCCGCGGCCAGGGGGGCATGATCGGACAGGTGCGACCAGGGGTACTTGGACAGCACCTGGGCCTTGCAGGGCATGGCATTGCGCAGGTAGATGCGGTCCAACCGCAACAGCGGCAGGCGCGCCGGGAAACTGCGCGCCGGGCTGCCGAAACGTTCGCCGAAGGCTTCCACCAGGCGTTGCGACAGCACGGCATCGGCCTTGAGGCGCCAATCGTTGAAGTCCCCCGCAATGATCACCGGCGCGCTGGCCGGCAAGCTGTCCAGCAGGTCGAGCAAAAGCCGCACCTGGCTCTGCCTGTGAGCTTCGCGCAGGCCGAGGTGCACACACACCGCATGCACCTGGTCATGGCCAGGTACTTCCAGGCGACAGTGCAGCAGCCCACGCTGCTCGTTACCGTCGATCGAGACATCCAGGTTGTGATGCTTGGCGATGGGAAACTTGGACAACAGGGCATTGCCATGGTCGCCGTGCGGGTACACCGCGTTGCGCCCATAGGCGAACTGCGGCCACATGCTGTCAGCGAGAAACTCGTACTGGGGCGTCTTTGGCCACGCCGGGTGGCGCTGGGCATGGTGCTCATGGCTGCCGTGAACCTCCTGCAGGAACACCAGGTCGGCGCCACTGGCACGCACCGCTTCGCGCAGCTCCGGCAAGATGAAACGCCGGTTGAGCGGGGTAAACCCCTTGTGCACGTTGAGGGTCAGCACGTTCAGCCGATGCACCGCGGCAACCGGGTCGATGCGGCTGCCGGGCATGGGCAGGATCTCGTTCACAGGGCCACCTCGGGCAAACTGGCGCGGCTATCGCTCATGGCGGTCTCCATATCCGGGCATTTTGAATTGCGACCCGGCAGGAGGGGCAACGGTTCAGCGCGGTTGATCAGTGGCCGGCAGTCCGAGGCGCGGGAACTTTGCCGAGGCCCACGTTTCCACCGAAGGACAACGCCTGTGGTGAGGAACCTGGGATGAAATTCGACCGTTTCGCGCAATCGCTGGCCAACTGGACAGGTCGGCCCATGTCATTCGGCATTGCACTGCTGCTGATCCTGGCCTGGGGCATCAGCGGGCCGCTGTTCGATTTCAACGACACCTGGCAATTGGTCATCAACACCTCGACCACCATCATCACCTTCCTGATGGTGTTCCTCATCCAGAACACCCAGAACCGCGACAACGACGAACTGCACATCAAGATCGACGAATTGCTGCGCACCACCCATCGCGCGCACAAGGCGCTGCTGGACCTCGAAGACATGGACCCGGCGCAGTTGCATGCCTTGCGCAAGCAGTATCAACGGATGGGCGAGCACGCCGACGACAAGCAAGTGTCCGACGAACCAGCTCGCGACTGAAGGTCTGTCCGTTTCACTGGAATGACCCGCCAAACTCTGGAGGCAAGCATGGCCAGACATATCATCCACTTCACCGGCCCGATCAATTCATCCACCTGCGGCAACCTGATCAACACCTGTTCCAAGGCGCTGCAACAAGGTGCGGACATCCTGCAACTGAACATCGCCACCATGGGCGGAGAGTGCAGTTATGGCTTCACCCTGTACAACTACCTGCGGGGCCTGCCGGTACCCTTGCATACCCATAACCTGGGCACCGTCGAGTCGATGGGCAATATCCTCTTCCTGGCCGGCGAACACCGCACCGCCTGTGCCCGCAGCAAGTTCCTGTTCCACCCGTTCCACTGGACGCTGCACGGCTCGGTGGACCATGCGCGCATGGCCGAATATGCGATGAGCCTGGATTATGACTTGCGCCTGTACGCGCAGATCGTTGCCGAGCGTACCGAAGGAAGCATCGAGGTGCTGGACACCACCCGCTACCTGATGGCCTATCCGCGCATACTCGGGCCTCAGGAGGCACTGGACAGTGGGATGATCCATGCCATCGATGAAATGCCAATCGAAGCCGAAGCGCCCCAATGGAGCGTCCACGCGTGACAGCAAAGTTCGCAAATTTCATGCTCGGCGATTGCAATCGACGCTCGGTTCGATCACCAGGTGCGCAAGCATTTGCTTCGACAGTGTTTCACGCCACCGGTCGGCCCTGCGTTTTCCGATTGAGCAGAGGCGCTCATCGCCGGTTCGGAAACAAGGCATGGCAATGATTCATGCGTTTATTCATCCCAGCGCAAGGAGATACGACATGGCTCGTGACCAAGAGCGGAGCGGACAACGTGGCGGCACCAAGCAAACCAATCCCGGCAACTTCGCCAATGACCGGGAGCGGGCGTCGCGGGCAGGCCACAAGGGCGGGCAGGCCTCTGGCGGGAATTTCGCCAACGACCGTGAGCGGGCCGCCGAAGCCGGTCGCAAAGGCGGCCAGAACAGCCACGGCGGCGGCCGTCAACCGCACTGAATGGCGAATACAGCGAGGCCTGCGAGCCTCGCTTCATTTTGTCCGACAATTTTTTTGAATCTTTCCCGCCAGGCATCACTCCATCAAATGTCATCCATGGAGAACAGGAGGGCCGCGTGATGCCTAATCCCCAGCTTTACATCATCGACTACCAGCTGCACGGCGAGCCGCGCAGTTTCATCATTCGCCTGGACCGGCTGGACAATGCCGAGGCTTGGCATTGGGCAAGCTGCGATGCGGGGATAGGTATCATTCCCAAATTCGGACGGGAAAAGATCAAGAAGGTCAGCAGGCCCATGGCCGAGCGCTACGGGATCACCGAAGTGCGCTGGCGGGTGTCGGGGGAAAAGGCTGCGTCGGCCCATCAGGCACCCGATTCCGGATCGCTGGCCGGGACGCCGGGACGGTTCTGATCGTCGTCGGCAACATTCGGGTCGGTATCGGGGTCGTCGGCCCGATCGTTGCGTTGTTCAGGGTCCAGTTCGGGCCAATCGTCCTGAGCGTTGCCGCCGCCCATTTGCAGGGTCAGGTTCATGAGGATTTCCTCCGCTACGTTTGCTATTGAGAGCGCTGCGTCGCGGAGGATGATCATTTTGCCTGGCGGCAGTGCGACCAACGGCGATGGATGAAGTTGTGAACCCCTGTAGGAGCCGGCTTGCCGGCGATAGGGCCCATGTAGCCGATACAAGACCTTCGCCTTACAGGACTGCGAGCACAGGTGATCTTCAGGGGCGCTTGAGCACCAGCGTCAGGATGTCATAGCTGGCCACCAGCTCACCCAGCTGGTTGGTCACCTCGACATCCCACGCCACCACACCTTGCGGTTGCCCCAGCGGACTGGTCTTGCCCTGGTCGATCTTGCGCTTGCAGGTCAGCCGGGCCTGGATGGTGTCGCCGATGCCCACCGGGTTGATGAAGCGCAGGGTGTCCAGCCCGTAGTTGGCCAGCACCGGCCCCGCACCTGGCGAAACGAACAGGCCAGCCGCCGCCGACAGCACGAAGTAGCCGTGGGCGATGCGCTTGCCGAATTGCGATTCCTTGGCGGCGATCTCGTCGAAGTGCATGTAGAAATGGTCGCCCGAGAGGCAACCGAAGTTGACCAGGTCGGCTTCGGTCACGGTACGGCGGTGGGTCAGCAGCGATTCGCCGATCTGCAGCTCCTCGAAGTAACGACGGAATGGGTGCACTTCGGTCTCAATCACCTCGCCACCGCGTACATATTCCCCGGTCACGGCGCTGAGCATGCTCGGCGAACCCTGTACCGCAGCACGCTGCAGGTAATGCTTGACCGCGCGCAGACCGCCCAGCTCCTCACCACCACCGGCGCGGCCAGGGCCGCCGTGCTTGAGCTGTGGCAGCGGCGAGCCGTGGCCGGTGGATTCCTTGGCGGCTTCGCTGTCCAGCACCAGCAGGCGGCCGTGCCAGGCGGCGGCGACCGGGATGGCCTTGGCAGCCACGGCGCGGTCGGCGGTCACCAGCGAAGCGACCAGGCTGCCTTTGCCGCGCGCGGCCAGGGCCAGGGCCTCGTCGAGGTCGTCGTAGGCCATCAGAGTGCTGACCGGACCGAACGCCTCGATGTCATGGGCACCGCCGTCGGCGTGCGGATCGCGGGCCTGGAGCAGGGTCGGGGCGAAGAACGCACCTTCTGCAACCCCCTCGCCACGTGGGGCGAAGCCGTCGCTGGCGCCGAACAGCTGGTCACAGCTCTGCAGCAGGGCTTGCACGCGCTCGCCGACGTCGCGCTGCTGGTCATGGGAGGCCAGGGCGCCCATGCGCACGCCTTCCACCGACGGGTCGCCCACCACCACTTTGCTCAGGCGCTCGCGCAGGCGCGTGGCAACGGCGTCCAGATGCTTGGCCGGGACGATGGCGCGGCGGATGGCGGTGCACTTCTGCCCAGCCTTGGTGGTCATTTCGCGGACCACTTCCTTGATGTACAGGTCGAACTCTTCGCTGTCCGGGGTGACATCCGGGCCAAGGATGGCGCAGTTGAGCGAATCGGCCTCGGCGGTGAACGGCACCGAGTTGCGGATCAGGTTAGGCGTGACACGCAGTTTGGCCGCGGTATCGGCGGAGCCGGTGAAGGTCACCACGTCCTGGCCCTGCAGGCGGTCGAGCAGATCGCCCGTGCTGCCGATCACCAGTTGCAGGCTGCCCTCGGGCAGCAGGCCCGAGGCGTTCATCAGGCGCACCACGGCTTCGGTCAGGTAGCTGGTCGAGGTCGCGGGCTTGACGATGCACGGCATGCCGGCCAGGAAGGTCGGGGCGAACTTTTCCAGCATGCCCCAGATCGGGAAGTTGAAGGCGTTGATGTGCACGGCGACACCGGCACGCGGCACCAGGATATGGCTGCCGGCGAAATGGCCTTGCTTGCCCAGCGGGATCGCCGGGCCTTCGTGCACCAGGTTGCCCGAGGGCAGCTCACGGCTACCGATACCGGCGTAGGAGAACAGCGTGGCATTGCCGCCCTCGATGTCGATCCAGCTGTCGGCGCGAGTGGCGCCACTGTGGTGGGACAGCGCGTAGAGCTGTTCCTTGCGCTCGGCCAGGTACAGGGCCAGGGCCTTCAGGCGCGCGGCGCGCTGCTGGAAGTCCATGGCCATGAGCGAGGCCAGGCCGCGCACGCGGGCGAAGTCCACGGCTTCGGCGAAGTCCGGGCGCTCTTCGTGGCTGAAGGCCAGGACGTGGCCGTCGAGGGCGCTGCGCAGGGCCTGGGCGCCGTGCTGGCCGATCCAGCGGCCGGCGATGAAGCTCTGCAGGGTTGGGGCGTCAGACATGCTGTTCTCCGTACTTTTCTCGAAAAGGGGGGCGCTGTTACCACAGCGCCAGGGTGTAGCCGATGATCAGGCGGTTTTCATCCACGGCGTTGGTCAGGCCATTGCCGGAACGGAAGGTGACGTTGCGCCAGCGCAGGCTCACGTCCTTGAACGGGCCGCTCTGGATCACATAGGTCAGGTCGCTGTCACGCTCGCGCTCGCGGCCATTGCTGACCGTCGCGGTTTCGGCGTGGCGGCCGTCGGTGTAGCGGGTCATGAAGCTCAGGCCGGGAATGCCCAGGCCGACGAAGTCGTAGTCGTAGCGCACCTGCCAAGAGTCGAGCCCGGCGCGGGTGAAGGTGTTGAAGGTCACCAGGTTGACGGTGAACGGGTCGCCGCCATTGACGAACGGGAAGGCGCTGTCACCGGACATCTGCTGCCAGGTGGCAGTGAACTTGTGGGCCTTCACGCCCAGGGTGAACATGGCGTTGAAGTTGCGGTTGTCGATGTTGCCGGCGCGTTCGGCGCCGTCGTTGCGGCTGTCGAAGTAGCGCAGGTCGCTGCGCAGGCTCAGGCCTTCGCCCAGTGGGCGGGTGTCGACCAGGCCGACGAACTGCTGGCGGTAGATGTCTTCGAGCTTGCCGTAGTAGTAGCTGACGCTGGTCTGCGGGGTGATGGCGTAGCTGCCGCCGGCAAAGTCCAGGTGGTCGCTGGTGGCCGCGCCCAGGCCCATGTCGTCGCGGCCGGACGAATCGCGCAGGTTGACCTTGTCCAGGCGCCCGGCGTTGAGCGTCAGGTTGCCGATGTCCTGGCTGGTCAGCTGGCCGCCCTGGAAGGTCGAGGACAGCAGGCGGGTGTCGTTGTACATCACCACCGGCAGCATGGGCTGCAGGGTGCCCATGCGCAGGGTGCTCTTGGACACCCGCAGCTTGCCGGTCAGGCCCAGCTCGCTGTAGTCGTCGACCGGCTCATGGCTGTTCGGGCCGAACGGCAGCAGGCCGGTGTTGCGGCGGTCCGGGCTGGAATCGAGCTTGATGCCGAGCTGGCCCATGGCATCCAGACCGACACCCACCGGGCCGTCGGTGAAACCGGACTCGACCCGCGCGGTGAAGCCCTGACCCCATTCTTCGGCTTTGGCCTGGGGCGCATTGTGCTGGCGGAAGTCACGGTTGATGTAGTGGTTGCGCAGGTCCAGCCGCGCGTGGCTGTCGCCGATGAAGTCGGCCATGGCCGGCAAGGGCAGGGCGAGCGTGGCCAGCCAGGCGGCGGACTTGAGGTGCATGCGGTTCATTGTTGTTATACCCGACATATTCGAAGGTCAGTGCTTGCTGGCGCCGGCAGCGCCGATACCGGTCATGGAGCGGATGAACTGGGCCAGGTAGCGGCCACGCTCTTGCACCGCGCGCTCGGATCCGTCTGTGACCGAGAACACCCAGGCGCCGAAGAACGCCACGCTCATGGAGAACAGCGCCGGGTTGCTGTAGGGGAACAGCGGCTGCTGGTTGTGCAGCACGTTGACCCACACCGCCGGGCCCAGCACCACCAGGACGATCGCCGAGACCAGGCCGGTCATGCTGCCGGCCACCGCACCGCGGGTGGTCAGGCCTTTCCAGAACATCGAGAGCAGCAGCACCGGGAAGTTGACCGACGCCGCCACGGCCAGCACCAGTCCGGACAGGAAAGCAATGTTCTGCGACTCGAACACCAGGCCCAGCACCACCGCGAGCATGCCGATCACCAGGGTGGCGATGCGCGAAACGCGCATTTCTTCCTGCTCGCTGGCCTGGCCCTTGCGCACGACGCAGGCGTACAGGTCATGGGACACCGCAGACGCACCGGAAAGCGCCAGGCCCGCGACCACGGCGAGGATGGTGGCGAAGGCCACGGCGGAGATGAAACCGAGGAACAGGTTGCCACCCACGGCTTGCGCCAGGTGCACGGCGACCATGTTGCCGCCGCCGATGATCGCGCCGGCGGCATCGCGGTAGGCGGGCTCGGTGCCGACCATGACGATGGCGCCGAAGCCGATGACGATCAGCAACAGGTAGAAGTAACCGATGAAGCCGGTGGCGTAGAACACGCTCTTGCGTGCTTCCTTGGCGTCGCTGACGGTGAAGAAGCGCATCAGGATATGCGGCAGGCCCGCGGTGCCGAACATCATGCCCAGGCCCAGCGAGATCGCATCCACGGGGTTCGACAGCAACCCCCCAGGCGCCATGATCGCCTGGCCCTTGGCATGCACCGCCACGGCGCTGGCGAACATTGTCTCGGTGCTGAAACCGAAGTGCTTGAGCACCATGAAGGCCATGAAAGTGGTGCCCGACAGCAGCATCACCGCCTTGATGATCTGCACCCAGGTGGTGGCCAGCATGCCGCCGAAGGTGACGTAGGCGACCATCAGCACACCGACCAGCATCACCGCGTACAGGTAGTCGATGCCGAACAGCAGCTCGATCAGCTTGCCGGCGCCGACCATCTGCGCCACCAGGTACATCAGCGCCACGGCCAGGGTGCCGAACGCCGAGCTCAGGCGCACCGGGGTCTGCGCCAGGCGGTACGAGACCACATCGGCGAAGGTGTACTTGCCCAGGTTGCGCAGGCGCTCGGCGATCAGGAACAGGATGATCGGCCAGCCGGCCAGCACGCCCAGGGCATACAGCAGGCCGTCGTAGCCGTTCATGAACATCATCGCGGAAATGCCCAGGAAGGACGCAGCGCTGATCATGTCGCCGGCGATCGCCAGGCCGTTCTGCATGCCGGTCAGGCCGCCCCCAGCGGTGTAGAAGTCGCTGGCCGAACGGGTGCGCATTGCTGCCCAGCGGGTCACCAGCAAGGTGAAGCAGACGAACACCATGAACATCGAGATGGCGGTCCAGTTCATTGCGCGCACTCCTGCTTGACCTTGTCGTTGAGCGGGTCGAGCACATTGTTGGCGCGGTGCACGTAGATGCCGGTGAGGGCGAAGGACAGCAGCACCATGAGCACCCCGACCAGCATGCCGACGGTGGTCACGCCGCCGCTCAGGGATTGGCCCAGGGTGCTGGGCGAGAACGCCACCAGCAGGACGAAGCCGTAGTAGATCACCAGCATGGCCAGGGTCAGGCTGCCGTTGAGGCGGCGCTTGCGCCGCACCAGGTGCTGGAAGTCGGGGTGATTGCTGATGCTTTCGATGTGTTCTGGAGTCATGCAAGCGATCTCTGGGTCTTGTAATTGTTTTTTGAGGTCACGCGGGTGTTGCGGGGTTGCACAGGGCCCCCTCGCCAGCAAGCTGGCTCCCATAGGGTCAGCGCAAATCCTTGTGGGAGCCGGCTTGCCGGCGATGAAGTCAGAGCTGGTCGAAATCGAGTACCACCTTGTCGCTCACCGGGTAGGTCTGGCACGACAGCACATAGCCAGCCGCCACCTCGTAGTCCTCCAGCGCATGGTTGCTGTCCATTTCCACCTCGCCTTCGATCACCCGGCACTTGCAGGTCGAGCACACGCCGGCCTTGCACGAATAGGGCAGCTCGGCGCCGATGGCATTGCCGGCATCCAGCACGTTCTGGGTGTTGCGCGGCAGGTCGAAGCTCAGTGCCCGGCCATCGCTGATCACGGTGATGTGGCTCAGCGCCGAGTCCACCTGGCGCGCTGCCTCGCGGGCTTCGCGACGGGCTTCGCTGCCGGCGGCGGCGAACAGCTCGAAGTGGATGCGCTCCTTGGCCATGCCGTTGGCCTGCAGGCTGTCACGCACGGTCTCGGTCATCGCCTGTGGGCCGCAGATGAACGCAGCGTCCAGGTTGGCCACATCCATCCAGCGGGAGAACAGCTGACCGCACTTGTCGGCGTCGATGCGGCCGTTGTACAGGTCGACATCCTGCTGCTCGCGGCTGAACACGAAGATCAGGTTCAAGCGGTCGAGGTAGAGGTTCTTCAGGTCTTCGAGCTTGTCGCGAAACAGCGCGCCGGAACTCGAGCGGTTGCCGTACAACAAGGTGAAGCGGCTGTTCGGCTCGCGGGCCAAGGTGGTGGCGATGATCGACAGGATCGGGGTAATGCCGCTGCCGGCGGCCACGCCCAGGTAGTTACCCTCGCGCGCCGGGTCCAGGGGCACGAAGAAGCTGCCGGACGGTGGCATCACTTCCAGTTGCTGGCCGGCCTTGAGCACTTCGTTGGCAAAGGCCGAGAAACGCCCACCGGGCACGCGCTTCACCGCCACGCGCAGTTCGCCGTCATTGACCGCGCTGCAGATGGAGTAGGAGCGGCGGACTTCTTCGTTGTTCAGCTGGGTGCGCATCACCAGGTACTGGCCCTGGGTGAAGCGGAAGGCGTCCTCCAGGTGCGCCGGCACGTCGAAGGCAATCGATACCGCATCGCGGGTTTCAGGACGCACTTGCTTGATGGTCAGGCTGTGAAACTGGCTCATGGGGTTCTCCACGGCTCAAATGCATTTGAAATAGTCGAACGGCTCCAGGCACTCGCGGCAGCGATACAGCGCCTTGCAGGCCGTGGAGCCGAACTGGCTGAGCAGTTCGGTGTTGTCGCTGGCGCACTGCGGGCAGCACACCTGCGGCGCCTCGCCAAGCAGGCTGCGCTTGCTGGCGCTGCCCTGGGGCGGGGCGATGCCATAGGCGCGCAGGCGTTCGCGGCCCAGGTCGCTGATCCAGTCGGTGCTCCAGGCCGGGGTCAGCCGGCGCTCGAGGTCCGGCGCGGTGAATCCGGCGTGCTCCAGCGCCTGACGAATATCGCCCTCGATCACTTCGGTGGCAGGGCAACCAGAGTAGGTCGGGGTGACCACCAGGTGCAGATGCCCGGCGCGCCAGTCGAGGTCGCGGACAATGCCGAGGTCGACCACGCTGACCACCGGCACTTCCGGGTCCATGACCTGGCCCAGCACCTCCCAGGCGCGGGCCAGGTCATCGCCGCGTGGCGCACGGGCGCCACGGTCACCGACGATCAGCTCACCAGGTTGCATCGGGGTAGGCCCTTGGCAGGAACTGCATCTCGGCCAGCAACAGGCCCAGGTGCTCGGTGTGCAGGCCTTGGCGGCCACTCAGGTAGAAGTGGTTGGCCGCCTTGGGCAGCGGCAGGTCGACCGAGGCGAACACGTGGCTCACCTGTTGCAGCCACGCCGCGCCCACCTGGGCGGGGTCGGCAGCGATACCGGCTTCGGCCAGTGCCACTTCGCTGTCGCTACCCGCCGTGAGTTCCACGGTGAAGCGCCACAAGGCAGGAATCGCTCCGAGCATGCGCCGACGGCTCTCGTCGGTACCGCCGCCCAGGCGCTGCACCCACTCGCTGGAGCGGCGCAGGTGATAGGTGACTTCCTTCAGGGCCTTGGCGGCGATGCCAGCGACACGTCCGTCGCTGGAGTCGGCCAGGCGCTGCAGTACGGCGTGGTGCCAGGCGTCATAGAAGAACTGCTTGGCCATGGTCACGGCGAAATCGCCGTTGGGCTGCTCGACCAGCAGCAGGTTGCGGTACGCCCGCTCGTCGCGGCGAAACGCCAGGGCATCGGCGTCGCGGCCGTCATCCAGCAGTTCGGCGGCATATTCCAGCCAGTTGCGGGCCTGGCCGACCAGGTCCAGGCCGACGTTCATCAGGGCCAGTTCTTCTTCCAGTGCCGGTGCGTGACCGCACCATTGGCACAGGCGCTGGCCCTGGACCAGGGCGCTGTCGCCGAGCAGCAACAGGTAGGGGATGAGTGCTTGCTTGTGCATGGCCAACCTCACATGTGCCCGACTTCGTCGGGCAGTTCGTAGAAGCTGGCGTGGCGGTAGACCTTGTCGTCCGACGGTGCGAACAGCGGGTCTTTCTCGTCGGGCGAGGAGGCGGTGATCAGCGCCGAAGGCACTACCCACAGGCTCACGCCTTCGCTGCGACGGGTGTACAGCTCACGGGCATTCTCGATGGCCATGGCGGCGTCGGCAGCATGCACGCTGCCGACATGCTTGTGGTTCAGGCCGTGCTTGCTGCGCACGAACACTTCGTAGAGGGTCCAGACAGACATGTTCAATCTCCGCATCAATCGCCGTCAGGCGGCGTTCTTGTTCTGTTGCTTGCGTGCATAGGCCACGGCCGCTTCGCGAACCCAGGCGCCATCCTCGATGGCCTTGCGCCGGGTGGCGACGCGCTCCTGGTTGCAGGGGCCGTTGCCCTTGATCACTTCGTAGAACTCTTCCCACTGGATTTCGCCGAAGTCGTAGTGGCCGCGGGCCTCGTTCCACTTCAGGTCCGGGTCCGGCGCAGTGCAGCCGAGCAGCTCGAGCTGCGGCACGGTCTGGTCGATGAAGCGCTGGCGCAGTTCATCGTTGGTCTGGCGCTTGATCTTCCAGGCCATCGACTGGGCGCTGTTGGGCGAGTGTTCGTCGCTGGGGCCGAACATCATCAGAGCCGGCCACCACAGGCGGTTGATGGCGTCCTGGACCATGTCCTTCTGCGCCTGGGTACCCTCGCGCATCATGGTCAGCAGCAGCTCGTAGCCCTGGCGCTGGTGGAAGCTCTCTTCCTTGCAGATACGGATCATCGCGCGGGAGTAGGGGCCGTAGGAGGTGCGCTGCAGCACCACCTGGTTGACGATGGCGGCGCCATCGACCAGCCAGCCCACCGCGCCCATGTCGGCCCAGCTCAGGGTCGGGTAGTTGAAGATGCTCGAATACTTGGCCTTGCCGCTGTGCAGCTTGGCGACTTCCTCGTCGCGGTCGGCACCGAGGGTTTCCATGGCGCTGTACAGGTACAGGCCGTGGCCGGCTTCGTCCTGGATCTTGGCCATCAGTTGCAGCTTGCGCTTGAGGCTCGGGGCACGGGTGACCCAGTTGCCTTCGGGCAGCATGCCGACGATTTCCGAATGGGCGTGCTGGGAGATCTGCCGGATCAGGGTCTGGCGGTAGGCCTCAGGCATCCAGTTCTTGGCTTCGATCTTGATTTCGGCGTCGATCTTCTCCTGGAAGTTGCGCTCTTCGGGCGACATCTCTTCCAGCGACTTGACGCGTTTGACTCCGGTTTCCACTAGCTGTGCGTACATGTTCCGACTCCTGCGAAGGCATGAGTCATTTGTAAGCGATACAAAACACAACGTCAAACAGTTTTATGTGTATCAGATAAGATTTATGTGTCGGATTGGTCGGCTCGGGTTTTGCTTTGGCGCGTAAAACAAGCGCCGCCCGCGCGGCGCATCGCGAGCTCTGCTCGCTCCTACGTTTGTTTCGGGCCAATTTCCCTGTGGGATTTGCGCGCGAACGCCTTGGCGCAATGCGCGATATCGCGTCGTACAGGCAAGCCGGTCGCGCGCGTCTGCCACAGGCCTCACTGGCCCGAAACAAACGTAGGAGCGAGCAGAGCTCGCGATGCGCCGCGCGGGCGGCGCTCGATCTCGCAGGCGGCAAATCCCTAGCGGCGGGCAAAAAAAGCCCCGGACCAGGCCGGGGCGCAAAAGGCAGCTGATGAATCAGCCGGCCAACCGTTTGTCGAACACGTGGCACGCCTTGCCTTCGGAGCGCTTGAGCGTGCCGCAGGGCTGCAGCCGCACCAGGGTGCTGATGCCGATGTACGTCTTGATCTGCTTGGTCAATTCACCCGTGATCAGCTTGCGCTGGCCCTCGTCAAGGTTTTGGCATTCGGCACGCAGCTCCACATGCACTTCGACACTGTCCAGGTTGCCATTTCGATACAGATGAATCTCATAAAGCTCTGAAAGCTGTTTTATTTTCAGTACCTGTTCCTCGATCTGGGTCGGGAACACATTGACCCCGCGGATGATCAGCATGTCATCGCTGCGCCCGGTGATCTTGCCGATACGCCGCATCGGCCGCGCCGTGCCCGGCAGCAGACGGGTCAGGTCGCGGGTGCGGTAGCGCACCATCGGCAGCGCCTCCTTGCTCAGCGAGGTGAACACCAGTTCGCCAAGTTGGCCGTCAGGCAGCACCGCGCCGGTCACCGGGTCGATGATCTCGGGGTAGAAGTGATCTTCCCAGATGGTCGGGCCATCCTTGGTCTCGATGCACTCCATGGCCACGCCCGGGCCCATGATTTCCGACAGACCGTAGATGTCCAGGGCATCGATGCCCAGGCGCTGCTCGATGGAGCGGCGCAGCTCATCCGTCCAGGGCTCGGCACCGAAGATGCCCAGGCGCAGCTTGAGGTCGTTCGGGTCGATACCCTGGCGCTCGATCTCGTCGGCCAGGTTGAGCATGTAGGACGGCGTGACCATGATGATGTCGGGCTGAAAGTCACGGATCAGCTGCACCTGCTTCTCGGTCTGGCCGCCGGACATCGGGATCACCGTGCAACCCAGGCGTTCGGCGCCGTAGTGGGCGCCCAGGCCGCCAGTGAACAGGCCGTAGCCGTAGGACACATGCACCTTGTCGCCCTTGCGGCCACCGGCAGCGCGGATCGAGCGGGCAACCACGTTGGCCCAGGTGTCGATGTCGTTCTGCGTGTAGCCGACCACCGTCGGCTTGCCGGTGGTGCCGCTGGATGCGTGCAGACGCACCACTTCCTCTTGGGGGACGGCGAACATGCCGTAGGGGTAGTTGTCGCGCAGGTCGTTCTTGCCGGTGAAGGGGAACTTGGCCAGATCGTCGAGTGATTTCAGGTCATCGGGGTGAGCGCCGCATTCGTCGAAGCGCTTGCGGTACAGCGGCACGTTGTCGTAGGCGTGCTTCAGGCTCCAGCGCAAACGTTCCAGCTGATGCTGACGCAGGGCGTCGATCGAGGCAGTTTCCATCGGGTCCAGCAGGGCACGATCGGCTTTATGGTACATATTCATGTCATCACTCGAATTGTTCTTGTAGACCGGCCCTGCCGTGCGAGCAGCAAGGCCGTGAGTGTCATTGACGCAGCATAACCGGCGGCGTCGCGTTCAGTAACAAGCCATTGGTCAGAGGCGCTCGATGACCATGGCGATGCCTTGGCCGACGCCGATGCACATGGTGCACAGGGCGTAGCGTCCGGCGGTTTCTTCCAGTTGGTGCAGGGCGGTGGTGACCAGGCGGGCACCGCTCATGCCCAGCGGGTGGCCGAGGGCAATGGCGCCGCCGTTGGGGTTGACCCGCGGGTCGTCGTCCTGCAGGCCAAGCTCGCGCAACACGGCCAGGCCCTGGGCGGCGAACGCCTCGTTGAGTTCGATCACATCCATGTCGTCCAGCGACAGGCCGGTCAGGGCCAGCACCTTGCGGGTCGCCGGCACCGGGCCGATGCCCATGATGCGTGGCCCGACGCCTGCCACAGCCATGCCGACGATTCGTCCACGGGCCTTGAGGCCATGGCGACGGGCGGCTTCACTGCTGGCCAGCAGCACTGCGCAGGCGCCATCGTTGACCCCCGAGGCGTTGCCGGCGGTGACGCTGCCGCCCTGGCGGAACGGCGTGCCGAGCTTGGCCAGTTGTTCGAGGCTGGTATCGGCGCGCGGGTGTTCGTCATGCTCGACGCGCAGGGCCGGGCCTTTGCGCTGGGCAATCTCCACCGGCACGATCTCGCGGGCCAGTCGGCCACGCGCCTGGGCGGCAGCCGCCTTGTGCTGGCTGCGCAGGGCGAAGGCGTCCTGGTCGGCACGGGAAATGCCGAACTGCTCAGCCACGTTCTCTGCGGTTTCCGGCATCGAGTCGATGCCGTACTCGGCCTTCATCAGCTTGTTGACGAAACGCCAGCCGATGGTGGTGTCGAACAGCTCCGCGCTGCGGCCAAAGGCCTGCTCGGACTTGCCCATGACGAACGGCGCGCGCGACATCGACTCGACCCCGCCAGCCAGCATCAGCCCGGCCTCGCCGCAGCGCAGTGCGCGGGCGGCATTGCCGATAGCGTCCATGCCCGAGCCGCACAGGCGGTTGATTGTGGTGCCCGGTACGTCGATCGGCAAGCCCGCCAGCAGCGTGGCCATGCGGGCAACGTTGCGGTTGTCTTCGCCGGCCTGGTTGGCGCAGCCGAGGATCACATCGTCGATGGCCTGCCAGTCCAGTTCCGGGTGGCGCGCGACCAGCGCCTTGATCGGTACCGCGGCCAGGTCGTCCGCACGCACGCTGCTCAAGGCACCGCCGTAGCGGCCGATCGGCGTGCGCACGGCGTCGATGATCAGCGCCTCGGAAAGGGTGTGTTCAGTCATCTTGCTTCTCCTGCGCGAGCACAGTGCCGCGCACTTTGTAGGATTTGCCATGGAACAGGGCGATCAGCTCGCCGCGCTGGTTTTCGATGCGCACGTCATACAGGCCGGTGCGCCCCTTGCGGCTCTGCTCGCTGGCGCTGGCGGTAAGCAGGTCGCCGCACAGCGCCGGGGCGACATAGTCGATGCTGCAGCCCAGGGCGACGGTGGCTTCGTCATAGCTGTTGCAGGCGAAGGCAAAGGCCGAGTCGGCCAGGGCAAAGAGGAAGCCGCCATGGCAGGTGCCGTGGCCCTGGATCATGTCGGCGCGTACCGGCATGCGCAGGCAGGCACGCCCAGCGCCGGCGTCGAGCAGCTGGATGCCCAGCGCCTGGGTCGCCTGGTCGCGGGAGTACATGGCGTCGGCGCAGGCCCGGGCCAGTTCGTCGGGGGTGCGTTGCAGGTCAGTCATGCAGGCGAACTCCTTGGGCATCGATGCGGCGCAGCAGCAGGGAAGGGCGGTAGCGGCTTTCGCCATAGCTGCGCTGCAGGTTGTCCAGCACGCGCAAGGTGTAGCCGATGCCGATCTGCTCGGCCCAGGCCAGCGGGCCACGTGGGTAATTGACCCCGGCGCGCATGGCCAGGTCGATGTCGGCAGCGCTGCCGACGCCTTGCAAGACAGCGTCGGCAGCCTCGTTGGCGAGCATGGCCACGGTGCGCAGCACCACCAGGCCGGGCAGGTCGGCCACGGCCG
Organism: Pseudomonas plecoglossicida NBRC 103162 = DSM 15088; assembly: GCF_000730665.1. GTDB lineage: Bacteria > Pseudomonadota > Gammaproteobacteria > Pseudomonadales > Pseudomonadaceae > Aquipseudomonas > Aquipseudomonas plecoglossicida. The sequence goes on along the minus strand of NZ_BBIV01000022.1, from coordinate 7,632 downwards.
CTACCTGAAGGCCGGCTCGCTGCAACAGCGCCACGGCCTGGTCGCGGGCGTCGCTGGTGGTATCGGCGGACCAGCTGATGGCGATGCGCGAGGCACTGCGGTAATCCAGAGCCAGGTCGACCAGCACCAGGTTGCGCAGGCCCTCTTCACGGGCACGCTGGCTGGCCAGACGGCCATCGGACAGCGCCAGGGTTGCATCGCCGACCAGAATCAGGCCGCGACCGTCGCGCTGGGTAACGCCCAGCCCGCGGTCGCGCAAACGTTCGACCAACGGCTGCAGTGCGCCCAGGTCACCCTCGACCACGCAGCGCTCGACCGTCAGCGGGCTTTCCAGCACGGCGGCTTGAGGGCGTTGCGCGCCTTCGGCGTAGCTATAGAAGCCGTGGCCGCTCTTGCGTCCCAGGCGGCCGGCATCGACCAGTTCCTTCTGCACCAGCGAGGGCTGGAAACGGAAGTCGCCATAGAACGCATCGAACACCGAGCAGGTCACGGCGTAGTTGACGTCATGGCCGATCAGGTCGGTCAGCTCGAACGCACCCATGCGGAAACCGCCGGCGTCGCGCAGCAGCGCATCCAGGGTGGCGCAATCGGCCGCGCCTTCCTGGAGCAGGCGCAGGCTTTCGGCATAAAAGGGCCGGGCCACGCGGTTGACGATGAAGCCCGGGGTGGAGCGCGCATGTACCGGCTGCTTGCCCCAGGCTTTGGCCGTCTGGTAAAGGCATGCGGCGATGGCCGGCTCGGTGGCCAGGCCCGAGACGACCTCGACCAGGGCCATCAGTGGCGCAGGATTGAAGAAGTGCATGCCAATCACTTGCTGCGGCCGCTGAAGGCCGGCGGCCAGGCTGGTGATCGACAGCGACGAGGTGTTGCTGGCGAGGATGCAGTCGGGCGCGCACAGGGCTTCGAGCTGCCGCAGCAGGCCTTGTTTGACTTGCAGGTTCTCGACGATGGCCTCGATCACCAGGCGGGCATCGGCCAGGGTCTCGATCGCATCGACAGGTTGCAGGCGGGCGACGATCGCCTGCCGGGCATCTGCCTGCAACTTGCCTTTTTCCACCAGGCGCCCGAGTTGCTGGTCGATCCCGGCAATCGCCTGGGCCGAGGCACCTGGGCGGTTGTCATAGAGTTTCACCGGGTGCCCGGCCTGGGCCGCGACCTGGGCGATGCCGGCGCCCATGGCACCGGCACCGATCACCGCCACCAGAGCGTTCGTGTCGAGTGCAGTCATGTTCAGCGACCCTTGAATTCAGGTTTGCGCTTGTTCATGAAGGCGCTGACGCCCTCACGATAGTCCTCGCTGCGTCCGGCCAGGCGTTGCAGGTCGCGCTCCATCTCCAGCTGCTGGTCGAAGCTGTTGTCGAAGCTGGCATTGAGGCTGCGTTTGATCAGGGCCAGGCCATAGGTCGGCTGGCTGGCCAGGTGGCGCGCCAGGGTCAGGGCTTCGTCGCGCAGGTCGGCATCCTCGACCACGCGGTGGATCAGGCCCCAGCGTTCGGCTTGCTCTGCGCTCAGGCGATCGCCCAGCATGGCCAGCGCCTTGGCCCGGGCCATGCCGACCAGACGCGGCAGCAGCCAGGTGCCCCCGGAGTCCGGCACCAGGCCGATCTTGCAGAAGGCCTGGATGAAGCTGGCCGAACGCGCCGCCAGTACCAGGTCGCAGGCCAGTGGCAGGTTTGCCCCGGCACCGGCAGCCACGCCATTGACGGCGCAGATCACCGGCATAGGCAGGTCGCGCAGGGTGCGCACCAGCGGGTTGTAGAAACGCTCGATGGACTCGCCGAGGTCCGGCATGGCGGCCCCCGGCGCGACATTGCGGTCGGACAGGTCCTGGCCTGCGCAGAAGCCACGGCCTTCGCCGGTCAGCAGCAGCACCCGGGCCTGGTCACTCTGGCGTACTTGCATGAGGGCTTCGCGCACCTCCTGGTGCATCTGCGTATTGAAGCTGTTCAACTGCTCGGGCCGGTTCAGCGAGAGGAAGGCAACGCCGTCCTCGATGGAAAACAGGATGTGCTCGAAAGTCATCGGACTCGCTCCGTCAGGCGGTGGAAAGGGCAGGTCAACGGCCTTTGAACTGGGCCGGGCGTTTTTCCTGGAAGGCGCGTATGCCCTCGTTGCGGTCGGCGGTGCCGGCCAGCAGGGTGAAGGCGTGGCGCTCGAAGCGCAGGCCACTGGCAAGGTCGGTGTCGCCGGCCTTGAGCAGCGCTTCCTTGGCCAGACGTACGGCCAGCGGGGCCTTGGCGGCAATGCTGCGGGCAATGTGCATGGCCCGTTCGACGGTCAGTTCAGGTTGGGTGATTTCGCTGACCAGGCCGGCCTGCAACGCGTGATGGGCGGCAATGGTTTCGCCGGTCAGTACCATCTGCATCGCCAGCGGCTTGCCGACGGCGCGCAGCAGGCGTTGGGTGCCACCTGCGCCGGGGATGATGCCCAGGTTGATTTCAGGTTGGCCGAAGCGGGCATCGAAGCCGGCAATGACGATGTCGGCACACATCGCCAGTTCGCAGCCACCGCCGAGCGCGTAGCCGTTGACGGCCGCGATCAGTGGCTTGGAAAAGGCGGCGATACGTTGCCAGTGGCCAACGCGCGGGTCGTTGAAGATGCCCACCAGGTCGCGCTCTGCCATTTCGCCGATGTCGGCGCCGGCGGCGAACGCCTTGCGGCTGCCTGTGATGACCACGGCGCGGGTCTGCTCGTCGCGGTCGGCGCTGTCCAGTTCGCTGGCAAGCTCCGCCAGCAGTTCGGTGCACAAGGCATTGAGTGCTTCCGGCCGTTGCAGGGTGACCAGGCGAACACCGTGTTCCGGTGCTTGCACGTGGAGATAACGCGGCATGTGAGGGTCCTCAGGCTGCTCGCACGGCGCATCGAGTGGCCGGCGTTTCTTGGAATTGTTTGCGGGGTCCACGGGTACCCGTGCCCAGGTGCAGCAAGTATAAGCACCATGTGATACATGAAAGCAATAGCAGGCTGTCGTTTGTGTATCTTATGATCAAATGATCGTCGTTGCCTCATTGCTCGAAAACCCATGGCTTCAGCGGGTTGATAAGGTTTGACGAAAAACCTGTTTACGATACAAGATCGTCATACGTTGCGAATCATTTAAGGATAAACCCCATGCCTTGCTACCGCCTCGATGGCTTGACCCCGGTGGTCGACCCGACCGCCTATGTGCACCCCAGTGCCGTACTGATCGGTGATGTGATCGTCGGCCCGCGTTGCTACGTCGGCCCGCTGGCCTCCTTGCGGGGCGATTTCGGCCGCATCGTCCTGGAAGAGGGCGCCAACCTGCAGGACACCTGCGTGATGCACGGTTTTCCGGGTGGCGACACGGTGATCGAGCGCAACGGCCACGTCGGCCATGGCGCGGTGCTGCACGGCTGCCGGGTGGGCGAGGACGCGTTGATCGGCATGAATGCCGTGGTGATGGACGGCGCTCACATCGCGCCGCGCTGCATCGTCGGCGCCACGGCTTTCGTCAAGGCTGGCTTCACCTGCAGCGAACAGAGCCTGGTGATGGGCTCGCCGGCGCAGGTCAAGCGTCCGCTGACCGAGCAGGAACTGGCCTGGAAGCAGCGCGGCACCGCCGAGTACCAGCGGCTGAGCGAGCGCTGCATGGCCAGCATGGTCGAATGCTCGCCGCTGACCGAGGCCGAGTTGCATCGCCCACGCATGGGTGACAACGGCCACCGGCCCAAGGGCGAGGAGGGCGCATGAACCTTCCTGCCACGCGCCATGGCCAGGCAGGCCGCGGCACAGGTATAGTCGGTGCTTTATCCGCGCACAGTTCCTCCATGAGCAACCTCGCCCCGCTGAATACCTTGATCACCCGCTTCCAGGAGCAGACCCCGATCCGCGCCAGTTCGCTGATCATCACCCTCTACGGTGATGCCATCGAACCCCACGGTGGCACGGTCTGGCTTGGCAGCCTGATCAACCTGCTGGAGCCGATCGGCATCAATGAACGGCTGATCCGCACCTCGATCTTCCGCCTGACCAAGGAAGGTTGGCTGACCGCTGAAAAGGTTGGCAGACGCAGTTACTACAGCCTGACCGGCACCGGTCGGCGGCGCTTCGAAAAAGCCTTCAAGCGGGTCTACAGCCCGAGCCAGCCCGCCTGGGACGGCGCCTGGACCCTGGTGCTGCTGTCGCAGCTCGACGCCAGCAAGCGCAAGGCCGTGCGTGAAGAGCTGGAATGGCAGGGCTTTGGCGTGATGGCACCGAACGTGCTGGGCTGCCCCCGGGCAGACCGCAACGACCTGGCCGCGACCCTTCGTGAGCTGGAGGCGAGCGACGACAGCATCGTCTTCGAAACCCACACCCAGGAAGTGCTGGCATCCAAGGCCATGCGCGCGCAGGTGCGGGAAAGCTGGCGGATCGACGAGCTGGGGCTGCAATACAGCGAATTCATCCAGCTGTTCCGGCCCTTGTGGCAAAGCCTCAAAGAGCAGGCCGAGCTCAATGCCCAGGATTGCTTCCTGGCGCGTACCTTGCTCATCCACGAGTACCGCCGGTTGCTGCTGCGCGACCCGCAGCTCCCCGACGAGTTGCTGCCAGGGGACTGGGAAGGCCGGGCCGCGCGGCAGCTGTGCCGCAACCTGTATCGGCTGATCTTCGCCAAGAGCGAAGAGCTGCTCAACGCCGCCCTGGAAACCGCAGACGGCCCGCTGCCGGATGTGAACGAGAGTTTCTACAAACGCTTCGGCGGCCTGGTCTAGGCAGCGCCTGCCTGGGTAAATGGCATGCGCATCGGGCGTTGCCGGGCCAGCAGCCAGTCGCAGTACCGTGCAACGCCTTGCTCGACGGTCGAAGTAGCATCCGTGAAGCCGGCACTGCGCAGGCCTTGCAGGTCGGCGCAGGTGTAGCACTGGTACTTGCCACGCAAGTGCTCGGGAAACGCCGTGTATTCCAGCACCCCTTTGCGCAAGGCAGCCTGCAGCGACAACGGGGTGCGGCCTTGCTGGCCACGCAAGCGATTGATGACTGCCAGCGCCACATCGTTGAACGGCTGGGCGCGGCCGCTGCCGACATTGAAGATGCCGCTCAGGTGCGGGTGATCGAGGAAGTGCAGGTTCACCTTCACCACGTCATCCACCGAGACGAAGTCGCGTAGATGACCGCCGCTGGGGTAGTCGCCGTAACGGCCGAACAGGCTCACCTTGCCATGGGCCTGGTACTGGTTGAAGCAGTGCAGGGCGACGGACGCCATCGCGCCCTTGTGCTGCTCGCGAGGCCCGTAGACATTGAAGTAGCGCAGCCCGACGACCTGACTGCGCACAGTTGGCAGCAGCCGGCGGACATACTGGTCGAAGAGAAACTTGGAGTAGCCGTATACGTTCAGCGGCTGCTCGTGTTCGCGGTCCTCGCGAAAGACTTCTCCCGCACCATATACGGCCGCCGAGGAGGCGTAGAGCAGAGGGATCTGCTGGTCCTGAGCGGCCGCGAGCAGATCGCAGCTGTAGCGGTAGTTGTTCGCCATCATGAAGCGCCCGTCGCCTTCGACGGTGCTGGAGCAGGCGCCTTGATGGAGCACGGCGCGTACCTTGCCGAACTGGCCCTGGCGCAAGCGCTCGAGGAAATCGTCCTTGTCCAGGTAGTCGGCGATGTCGCAGTCGGCCAGGTTGCGAAACTTGTCGCCGTCGGTCATGTCGTCGACGGCGATGATCCGGGTTTCGCTACGCAGGTTGAGCGCTTTTACCAGATTACTGCCGATGAAACCGGCGGCGCCGGTCACGATGATGGTCATGCCTGGTCCCCCAGGGAGGGTGAGGAGTGCATAGTCTGGGGGAGGTGAGCAGTGCCAGGGTTAATCTGGGTCAATAAACGCGTCGGCAGCGAGGATCACAGGCAATAGAATTCGCTGACCTCTGCCACCACCTCGCGTTTGGCATCGTACAAGCGTGCCTCCGGCGTCAGCGCCATCGAGCGAGCCTCCAGCAAGTAACGCTCGCCCGCTTTGAAATGCGCGTATGGAATGGTCAGGTAGCACTCCCGAACAGTGGTCCCACCCATCACACTCATGCCACCGCCACCGCCCACTTCATAGTCGAAGCGCACGAGCAACACATGGCTACCTGGGCTGACCTGGAAAAAACGCCCGTCGCGCAAACGCTCGTTATCCAGGCGTTCGGCCATCAATACCCTGTCGTTGGGGAATGGCACCGAGAGATCGACCCAGGCCATTCGTGTGTTGGCGGTTGGCATAGGCGCCTGACAACCAGCAACTGCCGTGATTGCCAGCAACAGCATCGACCTGAGCATGATCTGTGTCCCGAGTGAGAGTGGTTTCAGGATACCGCCAACTCGCCCGGTTGGCGCATTGTCACAGTGGATTGAAGGCGTTTCGACTGGTGAGCATTAGTTCGCCGGCGGAGCAGGGAGCTGGTTAACACGGACCAATAATATAACTAAACTAAATGAATATTTAGTATAGCTATAATTTAATCTTATATATAAGTCAGGGGAGGCGCCGCGCCATCCACACCCTCAGGCCACCGCAATCCGGGTCTTCCACGCAGTGATCCAGCACTTCGAAGCCATGATCCTGTAGTTGTTCCGTATATTCGTGCGGGTCCAGGCTGGCGTGATAAAGCGTTTCGCCCTGGAACTCACCGAGGGCCTCGCCAAGCGCCGTGCCGCTGGTAAACATCAGCCATGCGCCAGGTGCCGCATGGCGCTGGAAAATTGCAAACATGCGGCGTTGGTCGTCAGGCTTGAGATGGAAAAAACTGTTCCAGGCCAGGATCCCGGCGAACGTTTGATCCAGGCCCAGTATGCGCATGTCAGCCTCGATCCATTGCTGATTCGGGAAACGTGCGGTGCACAGCGCGATCATGTGCGCTGAAGCATCCACACCAACGACTGACAAACCGGCTTCGATCAGATGACGCGCAACGGGCTGGCCGGATCCGCAGCCCAGATCAAGGACGGTGGCCGAAGACCGCAGCCGCGAACGGAAGCGTTCGATCCATTTGCGTTCAGTCAGGCGATTGCCGCGCAGGCGATCCCAGGTCGAGGCGTTGCGGTTATAGAGATCGATGATCTGATCGGCAAATGGGTGGTCAGGCATCGGTGACGTCCTTGAATGGAAAGTGGCCATCCTGGAGGGATCGCGTGGGGTTGAATGTACCCTGGGTGTGGCCCGTGTGGAATATCTGAATGTGCGCATAATGCATATTATGTTAAATCTCATAATCACGACTGCCAAGCAGCGTGTCAGCGTTTCCTAATGATCGGTGTCACCGTCGCGAATTGCGGACACTTTTAACCCATCAACCCCTAGAGCCCTCTACTCACTTGGCTTCCAGCGATTCTGCATTGCTCACATGCGCCTCCATTCCGACGAAATACGGACACTTTTGCTGCCAAACGATTTCCGTAATCCACTGATTTTATTGGGGCGCACGTTGATACGATGGTTTGAACCGCTTTATCCAATTCCTTCGCTATCTGGACATTCGTGACCACTGCAGCACTGGCGTACGCATCGCTACAAGCCATGGAAACCGGCGCCTCCAGCTGTTTCTGCACATACGCGGACACTTTCTTCGTCGTGAGTCGAGCCGCATTATGCGGACACTTACCGAGATTTCTAGCCCTGTTTGGCTTGGTAAGCTACTCACGCCAAAGTGAACTCAG
>NZ_BBIV01000023.1 GCF_000730665.1 Pseudomonas plecoglossicida NBRC 103162 = DSM 15088 | reverse complement strand
ATCTCAACCGAGGCGCGCATTCTACGCTTTCCTCATTTGCTGTCAAGCGTTTATTTTGAAGTTTTTTGCGAGAAACTCGTTTAGCTTCAAACACTTGACTCGCTGCGATCTCTCGTAGCGGGAGGCGAATCATACAGCACTCAAGAGCGCTGTCAACCATCATCTCAACCGCTGCCGATCATTCGATCGAAGCGCTTCCAGTACCACCTGGATCGTTTAACTCTTTGAATCTCAAGGAGTTTCTCGTTCCGGCCACGCTGGAAGTGGGCCGCATTATAAGGGGATTCGAGAGCCCGTCAAGGCTAATCTTCATTAATCTCGCTTTTGCATGCAATTTTGCACCACACCCCTGCTATTGCGCACTATAGTGCACAACCGTCTCATCCCCTCAGGATCTCCTCCCACAAATGAACACCCAGCCTCGCAGCCTGGCCGCCACGCTCTTCCCTATCGGTCTGCTGATCATCGCCATGGCATCGATACAATCCGGCGCTTCATTGGCCAAAAGCATGTTCCCGATCATTGGCGCACAAGGCACCACGACCCTGCGCCTGGTGTTCGCCAGCATCATCATGCTGGCGATCCTGCGCCCATGGCGTGTGCGCATGACGGCAACCACACTGCGAAATGTGGTCATCTATGGCCTGTCGCTGGGTGGGATGAACTTCCTCTTCTATATGGCCCTGCAGACCACTCCACTGGGGATCGCCGTCGCCCTGGAGTTCACCGGCCCGTTGGCCGTTGCCCTTTTCGCCTCGCGACGCGCGATCGATTTCTTGTGGATTGCCCTGGCGGTTGTCGGCCTGCTTTTGCTCATTCCAGTCGGGCAGAGTGGCCAACCACTCGACCTGGAGGGCGTGGCTTATGCACTGGGAGCCGGCGTCTGTTGGGCGCTGTATATTCTCTTCGGTCAGCGCGCTGGTGCGGAGCACGGGATCCAGAGCGCTGCACTGGGTGTCGTGGTCGCCGCGCTGTTCGTTGCCCCGATTGGCATCGTTCATGCCGGCAGCGCGCTGCTCAATCCTGCGCTCATCCCGCTGGCTCTCGGTGTGGCCGTTCTCTCGACTGCCTTGCCCTATAGCCTGGAAATGGTTGCCCTGACTCGCATGCCTGCACGCACCTTCGGCACATTGATGAGTATCGAACCTGCAATTGGAGCACTTTCCGGGTTGCTGTTCCTTGGTGAGGTACTGAGCGTAAGCCAGTGGTTGGCAATTCTGGCTATCATTGCTGCCTCGGCAGGCGCCACGCTTTCGATGCGTCGCGACCCAAGCCCAGCGGTAGCGGCCGACTGATTTGAGAAATATTTCCATTTGCTCTGTCATTAACCATTGTGGCGTCCCGCACCGCTGATTAAGCTGTCACACAAGCATCATCTTTACGCTATCTACTTGACGCACACGGATGCCGGGGAACGTTCAGGAAGAACCGAAGCGATAACGACAGGGCACGGCACATGCCTAGCCCTGCTTTTAAGGACGGGAATGAAACGTATCTTGCTCATCCTGATGGTCGCGGCTATGGCTGGATGTGCCGCGACTGCCAAGACCGAGGTCAAAAATGGGAAGCAGGGCCTGCATATAAGTTGCTCCGGCCTGTCATCGTCGTGGGACAAGTGCTACGACAAAGCCGCCAAACTGTGCAGCAAGCGCGGCTACAAGGTCATCGCACGCTCAGGTGACACCGATGAAGAACCGGGGGATTACCTGTTCGGCATCAACCCAGCCGGCTATACCAGCCGCAGCATGATCGTCATCTGCAAGTAACAGAAAGGGCAGCCGATGGGCTGCCCTTCTTTCATTCGATCACCATCGCGCCGTTTACAATGGCACGGTACGCGCGTGCAACCACGCCAGCACCGCGCCTTCGAGCAACGGTGCAAGGCGCTCACGCACGGTTGCGTGATACCGGTTGAGCCAGTCCAACTCTTCCTGGCTCAGCAGCTCAGGCAGCAGACAGCGGGTATCGATAGGACACAGTGTCAAGGTTTCGAAGTTCAGGAAATCGCCGAATGCTGTCGCTCCCGCCTCCCGATTGACCACCAGGTTCTCGATCCGCACGCCCCATTCGCCGGGGCGGTAGGTCCCCGGCTCGATCGAACTGATCATCCCGGCCTGCATGGCGGTCTGCGCGGTGGTTGCCGCCTGATAGGCGATTACTTGCGGACCTTCATGCACGTTCATGAAATAGCCCACCCCATGCCCGGTACCATGGCCATAGTCGACTCGATCCGCCCAGATTGGCGCACGCGCTATGGCATCGAGCAGCGGAGAGAGGATGCCGCGAGGAAAAGTGGCACGTGATAGCGCAATCATCCCCTTCAGCACACGCGTGCAATCCTGCTTCTGCTCCAGGGTGGGCGTACCCACCGGGATCATCCGAGTGATGTCGGTGGTCCCACCCAGGTACTGGCCGCCCGAATCGATCAGCAGCAGGCCATCGCCCTCGATCACGGCGTGCGATTGCTCCGTAGCCCGATAGTGCGGCATCGCCCCATTACCGTTGAAAGCGGCAATCGTCGAGAAACTCAGCGAAACGTAATCAGGTCGACGGGCCCGCGCGGCACTCAACTGCTCATCGACGGTCAGCTCAGTGATGATCTGCTTGCCCTGATGCGCTTCGAACCAGGCAAAGAACTCGCACAATGCCGCACCGTCCTGCTCCATGACCCGGCGGATATGCACCAGATCTTCATCACCCTTGCACGACTTGCTCAGGGAGGTCGGGTTCGGCCCCTCGATCAATTGCACCTGGGCATCCAGGTTTTTCACCAGGCCGCAGGTCACCCGCGCAGGATCGACCAGCAGACGGCTGCCCGGCGCCAATGAAGCAAGCGCCTGGTGAACCATCGCGTATTCACGCACCTCGACACCATCGACCTGAAGCACATGACGCAAGTGCTCATCGAGCTTTTCCTCTCCGACGAACAATATGGCCTGGCCATGGCCAATCAGCGCGAAAGCTACGAACACCGGATTGTAAGACACGTCGCTGCCGCGCAAATTGAACAGCCAGGCAATATCATCGAGCGTCGCCAGAAAGTGCCAATCCGCCCCCTTTTCTTTCAAGGTGCTGCGCAAACGGGCGAGTTTTTCAGCACGGCTGACAGTGGCATGGGGCGGCAGATGCTGATAGACAGGATTGCCTGGCAACGCGGGACGCCCCATCCAGACCTTGGCCAGCATGTCTTGATCGGTCACAAGGCGGATATCGCGAGCCTCCAGGCGCTTTTCAAGCTCACGCGCCGCAGCCAGTGCCATGACCGCGCCATCGACGGCGACCGTGCCTTGGGCCACGACATTCTCGCCCAGCCACTCCAATGCTCCCGGCTTGCCTGGCTGCAGTTTCATCAGATCGATACCACTGCCCGCCAGCTCTTTCTCGGCTTGCTCCCAGTAACGACTGTCTACCCACAGGCCGGCGAAATCTGCAGTGACCACCAGCGTTCCCACCGAGCCATGGAACCCTGACAACCAGCGGCGCCCTTGCCAGTGGCCCGGCAGGTATTCGGACAGATGAGGGTCGGCCGAAGGCACCAGGAGGGCATTGACTCCCTCCTCGACCATGACTTGGCGCACCTGTGCCAGGCGCTCGGGCACAGTTTGCTGAAGGGTGGTCTTAACGTTCATGCGCACTCCTGCGGACAGGTCTTGGTTGATCCAGGATGACGATAATGGAACAGCCATCACAGCGCCGCAATCATGGTGACCATGAGCAGATCGACAAATGCCCGGACGGCATGCAAACAGGAACATTCCTACAGCAAGCCCCTACCTTCGATCGACTTGCGCTGAACTTCCCACCTGCCCAGGCTTCACAAACAGTACATTCCTTGCAGACAGGTCGATGCCCATGCCCAGTGCCTGCAATCCGAAGCGTGCTGTCGTTCTGCTCGATACCCGCGAGCACACCCCGGAGCACGAGCACGCGGTCCATCTCAAGATCGCCGCCAGTCTGGCCCAGCTGCTGGGCTGCACAGTCGAGCAACCCAGCCCCTCTGCGAGTGACCCGGACAACTACTACTACCTGCCTACCGAAACACTGATTGGCCCTGAGCACCATGCGTCGATGGGTATCCACACCGAAGAGGACTTGTTCGGTGGCTTGGTCAGTCATCCATACATGGCCACAAAAGCGATTTCCCACCCCCTGCCGGCGAATGCCAACTTTCCGCCTGGCTGGACCGACGCCTTTGCGCTGCAGGCCAGCGATGCCCTGCTACGTGGCTACACCGTGTTCAGCAAGACCGATGCGCGCCTCGCCGCGAAGCTACTGCTGCTCGACGGCCCCCTTCGATTCAAGCCAGTTCTGGCCTGCGCCGGGCGCGGGCAGAAGGTGATCAGCCGACTGGATGAGCTGGAGCCCTTGCTGGCCGACATCGATGACCAGCAACTAGGGCTTTGGGGCCTGGTACTGGAAGAGGACCTGAGCAATGTGGAGACGTTCAGCGTGGGCCAGGTTCGCGTAGCCGGGCTGACCTGCAGCTACCACGGCACCCAGCAACTGACCCACGATCACCAAGGCATCGAGGTCTATGGCGGTTCCGAGCTGGTCGTGGTCCGCGGTGGCTACCCGGAACTGCTGCAACTGGAGCTTGAAGATCATCTTCGCCTGGCCATCAATCAGGCCGTGCTCTATGAGCGCGCGGCGGAGCAGAACTTCCCAGGCTTCATCGCCTCCAGGCGCAACTATGACATCGCCCGGGGCACCAGCGCGCAAGGACACCTGCGCAGCGGCGTGCTCGAACAATCCTGGCGCCAAGGGGGCGCCAGCAGCGCAGAACTCTTGGCCTTGCAGGCATTTTCCGCTGACCCCGCCCTGCAGCGTGTGCGTGCATCGACACACGAAGTGTTCGGGGAGTCCGATCTGCCCGCCGACGCCACCCTCTTCTATCAAGGAAACGACAGTGAACTCGGACAACTCAGCAAATATGCGCGGATTCGCGAGCATGACCATTCAGAGTGAAACCGTGGAACTTCAGGTTGAAAACGACAGCATCGTCGGCACCCTGGTCAGCCCCGGCAGCAAGATGCCTGGCATTCTGTTCGTCCACGGCTGGGGCGGTAGCCAACAACGCGACCTGGCCCGCGCCCGTCACATTACCGGGCTCGGCTGCGTGTGCATGACGTTCGACCTGCGCGGCCATGAAAAGACCGAGAGCCAACGGCTTACAGTCACCCGCGAACAGAATCTCTACGACCTCCTGGCCGCCTACGACTGCCTGGCCAGTCACCCGGCCGTGGACAGCAACGCGATCGCCATCATCGGCAGCAGTTATGGCGGTTACCTGGCGACCTTGCTGACCCTCCAGCGACCGGTGAAGTGGTTGGCCTTGCGGGTACCTGCGATGTACTGGGATGACGACTGGGATGCCCCCAAGCAGACCCTCGACCGCCAGCGCCTGAATACCTACCGCCAGCGCCTGCTGGGCCCGGGTGACAACCGAGCGCTTGCAGCCTGCGCGGAATTTCGTGGCGATGTGTTGCTGGTGGAGTCAGAGCAGGACGACTATGTGCCGCACACGACATTGATGAGCTATCGCTCGGCATTCATCAGCGCTCACTCGCTCACCCACCGTCTCGTCGACGGTGCCGACCACGCACTGTCCAGCGAAGAGAGCCAGAAAGCCTACAGCGCGATGCTGGCCGCGTGGATTGGTGAAATGGTCATCGGCGCCCGCCTGGATCGCTACCCGCACTATGCACCGTGGTACGCCTGAAGCCTGCCGACCTGGCAATGGAAGCCGCCATCACCGCCGCGCACCAGGCTGCGCAAGGCCTGATAGGCGCTGAAGTTGACACCCCTTGCCTGATGTCGGCTGAGCAAGTCGAAAAACGGCTCTTGGGCAAAACCTTGCGCCGCAGCCGCCCACGCCTCTCGCGACTGCCACTGCAAGTACTGCAACACCCGACTGCCGTCATCACTGGCCTGGATACTGACCCCTTGCAGGCCCTCGCATCGCATCGCCAGTTCCTCGCTGCGCGTGACCAGGGCCTGGGCCAGGGCCGCCTGACGAGAAACCGGTACTTCATATTCGATCATCTGGGTGAACCACAGGGATTGCGGCGAAGCCGTCATGTTCAGTCTCCTTGCTCCGAACGCTTGCAGCGCGATGGCCAGCAGGGTAAAACCTCGAGTTAACTCAAGGTCAAGAGCTTTTTCGACATGCCGGGCAAAACGTCAGAGGTGCAGGACAAGCAACTCAGTGTCGGCCAGTTGGCCGCCCGCAGCGGCGTGGCCGTCACCGCCCTGCACTTCTACGAAACCAAAGGGCTGATTCACAGCAACCGCAATACAGGCAACCAGCGCCGTTATCCGCGGGCGATGCTGCGGCGTGTGGCGGTAATCAAGATGGCTCAGCGCCTGGGTATCCCGCTCGCGGATATCGCCACCGCGCTGTCCGCATTGCCCAACGACCACACGCCGACTGCCGAAGATTGGCAACGATTGTCGGCGCGCTGGCGAGAAGATCTCAGCCGCCGCATCGATGCGATGACCTTGCTGCGCGACCAGCTCGATGGCTGCATTGGCTGCGGCTGCCTGTCACTGAAGGAGTGCCCGCTGCGCAATCGCCAGGATCATCTGGCCCAAGCGGGACCAGGGCCCCATCCATCCGCACCACCAGAACCGCTGTGAGCGTGCGTTCGGTTAGCGGCAGTAGCGCTGTGCAGCGCCTATAACTAGCGTCTGACCACAACAATTGCCACAGGAGGCAACATGAGCAAGCAGGCGTTGATCATCATCGATATCCAGAACGACTACTTCCCCGGCGGCAAATGGACCCTCGACGGCGCCGAGCAGGCTGCCGACAATGCCGCGCGCCTGCTGGCGGCGGCACGCCAGCGAGGCGACCTGGTGGTGCATGTTCGGCATGAGTTCGAAAGCGCCGATGCGCCCTTCTTCGCCCCCGAGTCGCAGGGTGCCGCCATCCACAGCAAGGTCAAACCACTGGACGGCGAGCCCGTGGTACTCAAGCACAAGGTCAATGCGTTTCGCGATACTCCGCTCAAGAGCACCCTGGACCAACACGGCATACAGGCCCTGACCATCGTGGGCAGCATGAGCCATATGTGCATCGATGCCGCTACCCGGGCAGCCGCCGATTATGGCTATGACGTCACCGTCGCACATGATGCCTGTGCCACGCTGCCCTTGGACTTCGATGGCAAACAGGTTGCGGCGACCGATGTGCATGCCTCGGCAATGGCCGCGTTGGCGTTTGCCTATGCCAAGGTGGTGAGGACTGACGAGCTGCTGGACCACTGAAGAACACTGACACACGCCATGCCGGCCACCTCGCAGGCATGCCCTCGAGGTGGCCGGCACAGCGTTGCGGTCAGATCACCACGTTGCGCACGAAGCGCGTGGTCACCGCGCCATCGTTACGGTAGGCGTAGCGACAATCGCTTGGAAATACATGGAACTGGCCGACCTGCAGACAGCGCTCGACCCCTTCTATGATCAAGGTAAGCTGCCCCTCGGCCACATAGATCTGTTCGCTCCAGCCCTGCGCATCGGCTTCGCTGACATAGCACTCGCCCGGAGCCAGGGTCCACTCCCAGATTTCCACTTCGCGGCGAGCCGCGCTGCTGGCCAGCAGCACCGCCTTGCTCTGCGGCTGCACGCCAGCCCAGGCCAGTTCGTCGATACGGCTCGGGTCACGCTGCTCAGGCGCCTGAATGAGCGTACTGAAGGCGACCCCCAGGGCTTCGGCAATCAAGTCAAGGGTGGTCAGGCTGACATTCTTTTCCCCAGCCTCGATCGCCACCAGCATGCGCCGGCTGACGCCTGAACGCTCGGCCAGGGTCGACTGGCTCATCGAAGCGGCGTTGCGCAGGCTACGGACGTTGACGCTGACATGCTGCAGCACCGACGCGCGGTGTGTGGAATCTCTGTGCACTATATTGCTCACTTACCCAGGTTGCGCAGTATACTGCCCACTTTGCGCCGATTGTGCGCCGCCCCTTCCGAGTGTGCAAGAGCATGAACGAGGCGACCAACAGCCCGAAGACTTCCCTCTCCTTTCGCCTGAGCAAGGCCGAGATGGTGCTGGTGTTCATCACCATGCTGTGGGGCGGCACCTTCTTGCTGGTGCACAATGTCATGACGGTCAGCGGCCCGATGTTCTTCGTGGGCCTGCGCTTTGCCGCCGCCGCCCTGTTCGTCGGCGCGGTATCGGCGCGAGCGCTGTCCGGCCTGACCCTCACCGAACTGAAAGCCGGCGTGCTGATCGGCACGACCATCATGCTCGGCTACGGCTTGCAGACCATGGGCCTGCAGACCATCAGCAGCAGCCAGTCGGCGTTCATCACCGCGCTCTATGTACCGTTCGTGCCGCTGCTGCAGTGGCTGGTGCTGGGCCGACGCCCAGGGTTGATGCCGAGCATCGGTATCTGCCTGGCATTCATCGGCCTCATGCTGCTGGCCGGCCCCGAGGGTGGGGCGCTGCACTTCAGTGAAGGCGAAGTGGTAACCCTGGTAAGTGCCGTGGCCATCGCCGGTGAGATCATTCTGATCAGTCGCTACGCCGGGCAGGTCGATGTTCGCCGCGTCACCGTGGTGCAACTGGCTACCGCCTCGTTGCTGTCGTTCCTGATGATTGTCCCGACCCAGGAGCACCTCCCTGATTTCTCCTGGCTGCTGGTGCTCAGTGCGCTCGGCCTGGGCGCCATGAGCGCGGTGATCCAGGTAGCGATGAACTGGGCCCAGCAGTCGGTTTCGCCGACCCGTGCCACGCTGATCTATGCCGGCGAACCCGTATGGGCCGGGGTGGTCGGACGTATCGCAGGTGAGCGCTTGCCAGGCGTCGCGCTGCTGGGCGGGCTGCTTATCGTGGTGGCCGTGGTGGTGAGCGAACTGAAGTTCCGCCGCGCTCGCATGGCCAGTGAGGAAATCGAAGTCGCGCAGGAGCGGGAACACGAAGCCGGCCTGTAAAGCGCTCAACTGCAGCTATGCTCTGTAAAAAACTGTTATAAAAAAATAGCTTGTCACACCCTGTTTGTACGATTCTGCGACAGCTTGCGTGTTGGTGATCAACTGCCCGGCACGTATGATCCTTGGCAAACCTTTCCAGAATAGAATGCTATGTCATTGATAGTGCTACTGCTTCTGCCGTTCCTGGGCAGTTGCCTGGCAGCCGTGCTGCCGCACAACGCACGTAACGCCGAGTCCATCCTCGCAGGGCTCGTAGCCCTGGCAGGGACGATCCAGGTAGCACTGTTGTATCCCCAGATCGCCCATGGCGGTGTCATTCGCGAAGAGTTTCTCTGGCTGCCCAGCCTGGGGTTGAACCTCGTGCTGCGCATGGATGGTTTCGCCTGGCTGTTCTCACTGCTGGTGCTGGGTATCGGCACCCTGGTGTCGCTGTATGCGCGCTACTACATGTCGCCCCAGGACCCGGTACCGCGCTTCTTCGCATTCTTTCTCGCGTTCATGGGCGCCATGCTCGGGCTGGTGATATCCGGCAACCTGATCCAGCTGGTGTTTTTCTGGGAACTGACGAGCCTGTTTTCGTTCCTGTTGATCGGCTACTGGCACCACCGCGCCGACGCTCGCCGCGGTGCGTACATGGCGCTGATGGTCACTGGCGCCGGCGGCCTGTGCCTGCTGGTAGGCGCGCTGTTGCTTGGGCATGTGGTCGGCAGCTACGACCTGGACAAGGTATTGGCCGCTGGCGATACCATTCGCCAACACGCGCTTTACCCGGTACTGCTGCCCTTGATCCTGGTCGGCGCGCTCAGCAAGAGTGCACAGTTCCCCTTCCAGTTCTGGCTACCCCATGCCATGGCAGCGCCGACACCGGTTTCTGCCTATTTGCACTCGGCGACCATGGTCAAGGCCGGGGTCTTTCTGCTGGCGCGATTGTGGCCGGTGCTCTCCGGCAGCGAAGAGTGGTTCTGGATCGTTGGGGGTGCCGGTGCCATGACGCTGCTGCTGGGCGCGTTCGCAGCCATGTTCCAGAACGACCTCAAGGGCCTGCTGGCCTACTCCACCATCAGCCACCTGGGCCTGATCACCCTGCTGCTGGGCCTCAACAGCCCGCTGGCAGCCGTCGCCGCGGTGTTCCACATCCTCAACCACGCGACCTTCAAGGCCTCGCTGTTCATGGCCGCCGGTATCATCGACCACGAGAGCGGCACCCGCGACATCCGCCGCCTCAGCGGGCTGATCCGCCTGATTCCCTACACCGCGACACTGGCCATGGTGGCCAGCGCCTCGATGGCGGGAGTGCCGCTGATGAACGGTTTCCTGTCCAAGGAAATGTTCTTCGCCGAAACCGTTTTCATCTCCTCCACCGCCTGGGTCGAAGCCGCTCTGCCGGTGATCGCCACCCTTGCCGGCACCTTCAGCGTCGCCTACGCCCTGCGCTTTACGGTCGACGTCTTCTTCGGCCCTACCGCTCAGGATCTGCCACACACGCCGCATGAACCGCCACGCTGGATGCGCGCCCCCGTCGAACTGCTGGTGCTCACCTGCCTGGTGGTAGGTATCTTCCCTGCCCAGTCGGTCGGCCCGCTGCTGGCGGCCGCCACGTTGCCCGTGGTGGGCGGCACGCTGCCGGAATACAGCCTGGCCATCTGGCATGGCTGGAACGCGCCGTTGATCATGAGCCTGGTGGCCATGAGTGGCGGCATCGTGCTCTACCTGCTGCTGCGCAATCAGTTGCGCCTCGGCCGCTTTCCTTACCCACCGCTGCTCGAACGCTTCAATGGCAAACGCCTGTTCGAACACGGTCAGGTGCACCTGATGCTGCTGGCCCGCCGCGTCGAGAAACTGCTGACCAGCCGCCGCCTGCAGTCCCAGCTGTTCATGCTGGTGCTGGCGGCCTTCCTGGCAGGCCTCACGCCCATGCTCTACAGCGGCCTGAGCTGGGGCGATCGGCCAAAGATTCCTGGCTCCGGCGTGTTCGTCGCCCTCTGGCTGATTGCCATTGCCTGTGCCATCGGCGCCGCCTACCAGGCCAAGTACCACCGCCTGGCCGCCCTGATCATGGTCAGCGTCTGCGGCCTGATGACTTGCATCACCTTCGTGTGGTTCTCCGCACCCGACCTGGCCTTGACCCAGCTGGTGGTGGAAGTGGTCACCACGGTACTGATCCTGCTCGGCCTGCGCTGGCTGCCACGCCGTATCGAAGGCGTCTCGCCCTTGCCCGGCAGCCTCGAGCGCGCGCGCGTTCGGCGCCTGCGCGACCTGGTGCTGGCAATCCTGGTCGGAACCGGTATGGCCGTGCTGTCCTACGCCATGCTGACACGCCCCACGCCAAACGATATTTCTTCGTTCTACCTGAGCCGGGCCCTGCCCCAGGGCGGCGGTACCAATGTGGTCAACGTGATGCTGGTGGACTTCCGTGGCTTCGACACCCTCGGCGAGATCACCGTGCTGGTAGCCGTGGCGCTGACCGTGTTCGCCCTGCTGCGCCGCTTCCGCCCGCCCAAGGAGAGCATGCAGCTGCCTTCCCAGCAACGCCTGCTGGCGCCTGACGTGGTCACCGACCTGATCAACCCGCGCCATGCCACCGACACCGCCCTGGGCTTCATGATGGTGCCCGCGGTGCTGGTACGCCTGCTGTTGCCAATCGCGTTGCTGGTATCGATGTACCTGTTCATGCGTGGCCACAACCAGCCAGGCGGCGGCTTCGTCGCCGGCCTGGTCATGTCGGTGGCGTTCATCCTCCAGTACATGGTCGCCGGCACCCAATGGGTCGAAGCACAGATGAGCCTTCGACCGCTACGCTGGATGGGCACCGGGCTGCTGTGCGCCACCCTGACCGGGGTCGGCGCGATGCTGCTGGGCTATCCGTTCCTCACCACCCATACCGCCCACCTGCACCTGCCGGTACTGGGCGATGTGCACGTGGCCAGCGCACTGTTCTTCGACATCGGCGTGTATACCGTGGTGGTCGGCTCGACCCTGCTGATCCTCACTGCCCTGGCGCACCAGTCGGTCCGCGCCTATCGCCCGGGCAATCCGAAATCCAGCCAAGCAGGAGCCGCCTGATGGAAGAAGTCATAGCAGTCGCCATCGGTGTGCTGGCCGCCTCTGGGGTGTGGTTGATCCTGCGCCCTCGAACCTATCAGGTGATCATGGGCCTGTGCCTGCTGTCGTACGGGGTCAACCTGTTCATCTTCAGCATGGGCAGCCTGTTCATCGGCAAGGAGCCGATCATCAAGGATGGGGTGCCCCAGGATCTCCTGCATTACACCGACCCGCTGCCCCAGGCGCTGGTGCTGACCGCGATCGTCATCAGCTTCGCCATGACCGCCTTGTTCCTGGTCGTGCTGCTGGCATCGCGAGGCCTCACCGGTACCGACCACGTGGATGGCCGGGAGCGTGACGAATGACGTCCATGGGTCAACTGATCGTCGCCCCCATCCTGCTACCGTTGCTGACGGCGGCAGTGATGCTGTTGCTGGGCGAGAAGCATCGCCAGCTCAAAGCACGCCTGAATTTGCTTTCCACCGTCACAGGCCTGGCGATCGCGATCTGCTTGCTGTTGTGGGTACGCACCCACGGTCAGGCGGAGTCGATCGGCGTCTACCTGCCCGGCAACTGGCCTGCGCCTTTCGGCATCGTGCTGGTGCTCGATCACCTCTCGGCACTGCTACTGACGCTGACCGGAGTCATCGGCGTCAGCGCGCTGCTGTTCGCCCGCGCCCGCTGGGACAGCGCAGGCGCCAGCTTCCACGCCTTGTTCCAGATCCAGCTGATGGGCCTGTACGGTGCCTTCCTCACCGCCGACCTGT
Organism: Pseudomonas plecoglossicida NBRC 103162 = DSM 15088; assembly: GCF_000730665.1. Classification (GTDB taxonomy): domain Bacteria; phylum Pseudomonadota; class Gammaproteobacteria; order Pseudomonadales; family Pseudomonadaceae; genus Aquipseudomonas; species Aquipseudomonas plecoglossicida. The sequence continues at coordinate 76,497 of NZ_BBIV01000023.1, read as the reverse complement.
TCAACCTGTTCGTATTCTTCGAAGTGCTTCTGGCGGCCTCATACGGCCTGCTGCTGCATGGCTCGGGTCGAGCGCGGGTTCGAGCAGGCTTGCATTACATCGCCATCAACCTGTTTGCCTCGTCGCTGTTCCTGATCGGCGCGGCCATGCTCTACGGTGTTACCGGTACCCTCAACATGGCCGACCTGGCCCTGAAGATTCCGCTGGTGCCGGAAGCCGACCGCGGCCTCCTGCATGCCGGGGCTGCGGTGCTGGCCATGGCGTTTCTGGTGAAAGCCGGAATCTGGCCACTGAACTTCTGGCTTGTCCCCGCCTACGCCTCGGCCAGTGCACCGGTCGCTGCACTGTTTGCCATCATGACCAAGGTCGGGCTGTACGCCGTACTGCGCTTGTGGACGCTGCTGTTTTCCGGACAGGCGGGCGCATCGGCGCATTTTGGTGGGCAATGGCTGGTCTATGGCGGTCTGGCAACCTTGGCCGTCGCGGCAGTGTCGATATTGGCGGCCCAGCGCCTGGAGCGAATGGCCGCCCTGAGCATCCTGGTCTCCGCCGGCACCCTGCTCGGTGCCGTCGGCTTCGCCCAGCCAGCCCTGACCGGCGCAGCGTTGTTCTACCTGGTGAACTCGACCTTGGCGCTGTGCGCGCTGTTCCTGCTCGCCGAGCTGATCGAGCGCTCGCGCTCGGCCAACGAAGCACCGCTGGATGATGAAGAAGGCGTCATGCCGTCGCCGCTCGAGTCCTTGCACCCGCCCAAAGGTATCAACCTCGACGACGAGCAAAAGGTCGTGATCGGCCAGATCATCCCTTGGACCATGGCCTTCCTCGGCCTCAGCTTCATTGCCTGCGCCTTGCTGATCATCGGCATGCCGCCACTTTCGGGTTTCGTCGGCAAACTCAACCTGATCAGTGCCCTGTTCAATCCGTTGGGGCTAGGTGTTCCGGCCGAGCAACCACTGCCTGCAGCCGGCTGGGGCCTGGTGGCCTTGCTGGTACTGTCAGGCATGGCGTCGTTGATCGCCTTTGGCCGCGTGGGCATCCAGCGTTTCTGGAAGCCAGAAGAACGCCCTTCGCCTGTATTGCGTCGCTATGAATGCTTGCCGATCGTGGTCCTGTTGGGCCTGTGCATCATCCTCAGCTTCAGGGCCGAGCCTCTGCTGCGCTATACCCAGGACACCGCCGCCAGCCTGCAGACGCCAGAGCGCTATATCGAAGCGGTGATGGCAGCACGCCCCATTCCCGGCCCGACCACGCCCGAACAGCAGGTGCAGCCATGAGCCGAATATTCCCCGCTCCGCTGCTGTCCTTGGCGCTGTTCGGCTTGTGGTTGCTGCTGAACCTGTCGGTCAGCCCTGGCAACCTGTTGCTCGGCGCCGCATTAGGACTGGCTGCCCCACTGCTGATGGCACCCTTGCGCCCGCAACGCGCCCATGTGCGACGGCCGCTGGTGGTTGCCAAGTTGATCGCGCGTGTCGGTATCGATGTGATTGCCTCCAACTTGCTGGTCGCCCGCGGCGTATTGCGTGCCGGCCAGCAGCCCCCGCGCTCGGCCTTCGTGCACATCCCGCTGGATCTGCACGACGCCCATGGCCTGGCGGCCCTGTCGATGATCACCACCGTAGTGCCCGGCACCGTCTGGTCCGAACTGGCCCTGGACCGCAGCGTACTGCTGCTGCACGTGTTCGACCTGGAGGATGAAGCGGCCTTCATCGAACACTTCAAACACACCTATGAACGCCCGCTGATGGAGATCTTCGAATGACAGGCCTGCTCGCCAATGCAGTCCTTGCCAGCCTGTTCATCTTTGCCCTGGCCATGGGCCTGGCGCTGATACGGGTGTTTCGCGGCCCGTCCGCCCAGGACCGGGTACTGGCGCTGGACTACCTGTATATTCTGGGCATGCTGATGATGCTGGTACTGGGCATTCGTTATGCCAGCGACACGTACTTTGAAGGTGCCCTGCTGATTGCGCTGTTCGGCTTCGTCGGCTCGTTTGCCCTGGCCAAGTTTCTGCTGCGTGGTGAGGTGATCGAATGAACGAAACCCTTGAACTGCCGTTCTGGCTGGAACTGCTCACCGCGACACTGTTGCTGATTGGCAGCCTGTTCGCCCTGATCGGTGCAATCGGGCTGCTGCGGCTGAAAGACTATTTCCAGCGAATGCACCCACCTGCGCTGGCCTCGACCATCGGCGCATGGTGCGTAGCGCTGGCTTCGATCATCTACTTTTCGTGGATCAAGCAAAGCCCGGTGCTGCACGCCTGGCTGATTCCCATCCTGCTGTCCATTACCGTGCCCGTCACCACCCTGCTGCTGGCTCGCGCAGCGCTGTTTCGCAAACGCATGGCCAAGGAGGCGGTGCCGGAGGAAACAAGCAGCGGCGGGCATCGCGGAAACTGAGTGGCGCCAACCTCACGACTGGGTAAGGCGCTGCAACTCCCGCCGCACCATGGCCGCATAGGGTGCCGGGCGAAGCTGGTACAACTGCGCGGCCACCCAGTTCAACCAGGCACCCTGCAGGTCTTCACGTCGAGCCAACAGGGATTCGGCCTGGGCCGTCGCCCGCGCCTGGTGCTGCCGATGAAACGCCGCACGAGTGCCAGGCACTTCACCCTGATCAGTCATTCACTGGCCTTGAAAGTGATGAGTTCGCCCTTGCGCCATTTCGCGACCTTGCCGGTAACAGCCTTGAGCAATTTGCCCAGGCCCTCCTGCACTTGCTGCTGGGCTGCGAACACCAGCATCACGCCATGGCCGTCACGAAAGACGATGCCCTCGCCTTCCGGCACCGAAACAAAGGCATAGTCGCCCAGGCCATAGACATTGAGCTTGATTTCACGAAAGCGCATTTCCAGTTTGCCACCTTCCCGGCTCGGCAAAACCGCCGCCCGGAAATGATCGCCCACCTTCAACTCCAGTCGCTGCTTGTCATCGACCACCAACGCACTCTCAGTGTCGATTTCGGCCATGTACAGGCCTTCGGGGTTCTGTTCGGTGACATAAATGAAACGACCTTGAAACAGCTTGGCCAACTTACCGCGCAAATCGCCAAGTGCGAACAAGGCATGGGTATCGAGTGTACTGACTGCCAATGAAGTAATCCTCAGACCGGTGACATCCGCCCTCACTCGACCTCAGCGAGATGCGGCCATATTCATTTCGATAGGCAAAAGAGTAATCAAGCGATGCGCGAAACGTCTGTGCCTGCTGACGATGCAACAGGCAGGAAATTTTACACGAGCTTGTCAGACCCGGGCTTTATATAGCCGCTAGACATGTTCCCGGAGCGGGAAGCGTAAAGTCTGACAAATACATCCGCCAGAAAGATGCGATAGATAACTGCACGCCCATCATCGGGCGCGGGCATCAAGCAGCGCATTACCGGGGATCAAATATGCACGAAAACACCGAAATCCGTCGAGCGCAAAAGCACATTTATTGCTCCGCGTCAGGCGGCCTCGGCTTTTTGCAACTGTTTCAACCAGGCGGCCTGGCATTCCAGGGCCTCTTCACGGGTCGCGAATGCCGTACCACGGCGCTCACCATTGACCAATACCACCCAGCAAATGCGCTTGCCCAGCGCTTGCAGCGTTGCTGGCACGCCTGTGCCGATCATCACGGCCACATCGACTCGGCTATTCATCATTCCCTCCGGAATATAAGTAGCACCCTAACGATATGACCATGATACGCCCGCCATTGGGGAAGAAACAGCACATTGCTGTACAGCAGCATTGCACCCTGAGCAACAAAGCCAGACGACCCCCTGGCGCCAGAAACGCAAAAAGCCCCAAGGATCACTCCATGGGGCTTGGCGCACCGCGTGCGATCAGACCTGACGCTGGTGGCGGTCGAGCTGCTCGTGTCGCTCTTGCGCTTCGATGCAGTACTTGGTGGTCGGGCTGATCAAAAGACGCTTGAGACCGATTGGCTCACCACTGTCATCGCACCAGCCAAAGCTCTCGTCATTGATACGATCAAGCGCCATTTCCAGCTGCGGCAACAAGCGCTGGTCGCGATCGATGGCGTTGACCAGCCAGCTACGCTCCTCTTCGACCGACGCCACATCGGCAGGGTCCGACGGGGTGTCCAGGCCTTCGATGGTGGCGCGGCTCAGCTCGATGCGTTCATGGGTTTCGACTTTCATCGCCTGCAGCAGGGCAGTGAAGAATGCCAGCTGATCAGCGTTCATGTAGTCATCGGCCGACATGGCCAGCAACTGTTCCTTGGTCATCGATATCTCTATGAAAAAATGTGCATTTGGGCAATTCAGGTGCCGCCGACGCACTGGCATCGGCAGCGGAATTCTTCAAGCGCCAACTGGCACTCTTTTACAGGGGGCGGAAGTCTAAGGCGCCGCGTCGCCAGGGGCAACACCAATGACGGTGGATTTGACCGAAATGAGGTGGAATCTGCCTGCCGGCTGTCATTTTCCGATAAGACAACCGGACAGTGGCAGAAAAGTCAGTAACCCACTACCCCACCGGCTTGCCTCCCTTGGCAGTAGACCTGTAGTACCGCAGGCCTTAGCCCAGACGACCCAATGGCGGCAGGACCCTCACCGAGACTGCCGCTATGCCCCCTGTCAACAGGCTACGTCGCAACACCACGCTGCCCTGCCAGATCGCCCAGACCTTCGCCAACCGCCCTCGACTGTTCGAGGTTGCCGCCCGTCTGCTACTGGAACAATGGCCCGCCTACGGCTTCGACGTCACACTCGACCCAGTGGGTCTGCAACTGGCCAGTTTCGGCCCCGTGCCAGGTGTCGCCTATGTCCGCCCGCTCTATCAGTTGCTGGCAGAGCGTTTCTGCCTGCGCGCCACCCTCAATCTGACCTCAGGGCAGGATGTCGTCTGCCGCGAGCTGCGCATCGAACCCGAGCAGCCGGTGCCGGTCGATCTGGTGCGACTCGAAGCCCTGATAAATGAATGCGGCCCGCTGCTTCTCGACAATTTCACCGCAGCACTGGTCGATTTCTGGTGCGCGGCCGACCGCAGCGGTGAAACCCCTTGGTCCTGGCTGAGCAAGCATCTGCAGGAACGCTTGCGCTGCGCGGTGGCCGAGGCAGCTGCCAAGCATGAACTGCCTGCCGCCCAAGCCACGCTCGAGGCACTCGCCGAAGCGCCCGCCAACTACGACGACCAGCTCAAGCTGTGCGCCGAACACGGCATCACGCTGCAGACGGTAGTCACCAATTTTTCCGCCGACTGGCAGCTGGACCCCAACCTGGTCAGCGCTGTCTTGATCGAGCGCCCGGACGCACCTGGCCGCCCACCCTTCACCTTGCTCTTCACCCCCGGGGGCCGATTGCTGTCCTTCCCTTCCCGCACGCGCTTGCTGGAAGCCATCAGCGAGCACTGGCCAGCAATCCTCGCCAAGTCACCACCCGCGGTTAAACTGGGCACACCCGAGCGGCAGCTGTTCCAGGCGCAGGCTGCAAACCTGCTGCAGCAGCAACTCGAAGGCATCGAGATCGCCGCCACCGCCTTTCATACCCAAGGCAGTGCCCAGCAACTGGAAGATGCCCTGGACCACCTCGGCTCGCTGGCGCCCCTGTGCAGCATGGACGACCTGGCGGGCCATGGAAGCCTCATCGACCAATTCCCCGGCTGGATGCGCGATGGCAACCCCAGGGCGCTGATCGTCTACAGCTCGATGCTGACCGATGTCGCCCGCAGCAGTGCCGACGCCGATGGCAAGACCTGGCTGGACGGCGTACCCAGCGCACAAGTCTTCGCCTGCGAGCGCCTTGGCGCACTGATTCGCCGTGATCATCCCACGTCGACCCTTGACCCTGCTGCCGTAAGAGTGATCAACCACCAGACCACCGCCACGGCAATTCCGGTGGGAGGGCAAATGGTGAGCGAAGGCACCACGGTAGCGGTGACCTTCAGCCTGACGCAGCTGGCCATCGCCAACCTTGGGCTGCTCAAGCCGGGGAGAGTCACGCTGGAAACGACCGATGGACAACCCATACCCACCTGGCTTGATACTGCGGCGCTGCGTGCCCTGATCGACGAGGCGGACATCGGCACGACCTACCCGCAAAGGTTGAAGGCCCTGCTACTCGACGACGCCCGGCAGAGCAACGCGCGGCAGCGACTGCTTGCCGATCAATTGCGCAGCCAACTGCCAACGCAGGTCATGACCCGGCATCTGCAGCACGGACACCCCTCGCTGCTGGCGATCATCGCTGTCGAACAGCTGTTCGCTCCGCTGCCCGATGAACACGATCAATGGGTCATGCGCCCGCTGGGTCTGCTGAGAACGATGGACGCCGCCCCTGACCACCCGCGCAACGCTTGGTTGCTGGAAAACGACACCTTGCCCGGCCAGAGCTGCCTGCTTTACCGCCCCCTGCACCACGAGCCCATCGTGGAGTTCCGCGATCGCCTTGCTTTACTGGTGGCACTCGGCGAAAGCGGCGAACTGCAGGATGACATCATTCATCGACTGCCCGAAGAGGACCGGCGGGTGTACAAGCATGGTGGTTTCATGGAACCGCATATTTTCTTCCCGCTGGAAGACGACTGGGCGGTCGCACCGAGCAAGCCGGCACCGGTGACCCTGTCACGCGAAGCCCCTGTCGTCGATGTGGCTCGCGCCATCTACGAGGCCTGCGTCGAGGAAGCGTTGCACAACTTCAAGGAACGATCGGCCAGCAGCGACGAAGCCCGTTGGCAACGCTGGGAAGAGTTGGGCTGGCTGTTGCTCAACACGGTCTTGCCGTTCGTCGAAGGCCCCGTAGCCGAAGCCGCCTGGCTGGTGCAGATGGAAACCGCATTCGCCCACCTGATGCAGGCCAACGAGGACAACCAGCCGGGAGACCGCAGCGCAGACTGGATAGCACTGCTGGTCAATGTCGCCTTCCTGATCTTCAACCACGCGATGGAACGTATGGAGCAGGAGCACCCTCTGGACGCAACCCTGCCTCCCGGTCAGCAGCAGGCACTGACGCCTGCGCCGGTGGTGGTCACCAGCCCGACCGAGACACGGCTCGACTTCAGCTGGGCGCAACCGACGCTCAAGCTCGACAGCAAGCAGGCCAGCGCGCTCGACAAGTTGCGGGTCGACATCTCGGTCGATACCCTGGGTTCCGCGGTTCCCTCTGGCCCCATGCGCGGCCTCTACTTGCATGCCGACCAGCTTTACAGTCGAGTCGAGGGCAAGGTCTACAAGGTGCAAATCGATACTGTGAGCGAGCAGTTTCGAATCGTAGGCGCAGCCGATGGCAACGCACTCGGCCCGTGGCTGCGGCGCGATGAAGCGGGCCGCTGGCAGCTGGACCTCGGGTTGCGCCTGAAAGGTGGCATGCCGCCCAGGAAGCAGATTGCCAGATCGAAGGACGCTATCAGGAAAAGCACCGAAGAGCTGGCCAAACGCCTGGTCAGCGACTCGAAAAGCATCGTCGAGCGAATACCCGAGCTCAGGAAAGTCAGCACACTGGGGCAAGGCTCCGATGAGCCTCGCGTCATTCGCGGCTGCCTGGAGAAACTGCAAGTATTCGAGACGTTCATCGCAGAACATATCCAGCGCCTGCACGAGCTGAACGCACGAACCCCGGTGCAAGAGTACAAGGTCAAGCGCGCCGGCACCCTGTTCCATCAGCTCGAATGCCAGTTGCAGATACGTGAACTGCAGCTGCGCCTCTACAAGCCGGAGCGCACGCAGCTGACGGGCATGATCGACCGCCTGGTCGAGCTTTCCCCCGCAGATATCGTCATTCTGCGAAAACGCCTGGAGGATACAGGCACCCTGATCGACCAGCTCTTCGACAACGCCACCGCCTTCAACCTATGCCTGGAGCAGATGCGACGACTTGCCGGCCCGTCCCAGCCGAAGGTCGCCGAGATGCTGAGCAAGATCGAGCCGCACAAGGGCAGCTGGACGATCTTGCACTGGCGCTTCATACGCTGTGAGAACCGCTTCGACCGCCTGATTCTCGACGAAGAGCACAATGAAGGTATCTGGCTCTTGCGTGCCTGGCGCAACATCGATCTGGCCATCAGTCAGTACGTGCAACTGCACAAGCAAGCCAACGCCAGCGATGAGGTCATGCGGCGGGTGCTGCAGAGCATCGCCTCGAACCTGGACAATGCCAGGACGCGGCTAAGCGCCCTGGCAGACGCCTTCGGCAAGGACCACGTGCCCACATTGCTCAACGACCTGAGGCGCGACGTCAACGCCATCAGCACCAGCGTCGATTTCGAGCGCTCTGAGTATCCAGGGAACGACGAGCGCAGCACGATATCCCAGTTGAACGAGCAACTGCCCGGGCTCATAGAAACCCGCGATGACGGTCTGCTGCTGGGCCAACCACGTACAGATGACAACGACATCATCGACATTCCAGGGGTCGACAACGACTCTGTCTCTACTGCTTACAAGCGCGAAGACGACCAGTGGGTCGCCGTCGATGCCGCAGCGACAAACAAGACCAAGACGACACCAGGCAAAGCACCTGCGAAGTTGAAGACGCTGCTCAAGCAAAGCACCCGATTACTCGATGGCGCCCGCAAGGAAGTCGCCCTGATGCAAAGCAAGAAGGCCAATACCTATATCCCGGTCGACATCCAGGACAGCCTGCTTGGCCATCGCGCACGACTGGACGAGCACCGAGCTGCCATCGAGTTGCGCCTGACACGCGACAACCAGACTGACGAAGGCACGCCGGGTGCTGACGCAGCCATGAACATCAAGGCGATAGAGGACATGTCATCGACCTTGGCCGATCAGGCGACCGCACAGCGGGCACGGGTTGCACTGCTGCAAGCCCCCAGGATGGGTGAGCTGCAGTTCCTGCTGGAGCGCGAACAGGTGGTGATCGAGTCGACCGGGCCACGCCACAGACTGGCCAAGGTCGCCGGGCGCAGCGACGACTATCTGGAAGAGTTCGTCATACGCCACCAGAACCAGGCGCACTGGTTTGCCCACTTCCACTACCCCGCCATGAACACGCGGCAGGCCGACTACACCGCGGGTCATCTCAAGACCGCCGAGCAGCGCTATGAGCGCGGTCGGTTGGTCAAGAACCCTGACGGTCGTGAAATCGAGGTCTACCGCAGCCCGATCGATCGGGCCGCAGCAAACGCTTACTTCTTCACAGGCTGAGTGGTTGCACGCTGGAGGGTTTGGCCAGGGATCTCAGCGGTCCTTGAACTGCGCCTCGCGCTTGGCGATGAAGGCTGCCATGCCCTCCTTCTGGTCTTCGGTGGAGAACGCCGCATGGAACACCCGACGCTCGAAACGCACACCTTCGCTGAGGGTGACTTCGAACGCACGGTTGACGCTTTCCTTGACCATCATGCTGACCGGGATCGACTTGCTGGCGATGGTCGCCGCCACCTTCAGGGCTTCCTCGACCAGTTCGGCCTGAGGCACCACACGCGCCACGAGCCCTGCGCGCTCGGCCTCTTCAGCGCCCATCAGGCGGCCGGTCAGGCACAGTTCCATGGCCTTGGCCTTGCCCACCGCACGGGTCAGGCGCTGGGTGCCGCCCATGCCCGGCAGCACGCCGAGATTGATTTCGGGCTGGCCGAACCTGGCGTTGTCGCCAGCCAGGATGAAGTCGCACATCATCGCCAGCTCACAGCCACCGCCGAGGGCAAAACCGGACACGGCAGCGATGATCGGCTTGCGCCGGTTGGCGATGCGGTCGGAGTCGCTGAACAGGTCGTCGACGTAGATCTGCGGGTACTTGAGCTCGGCCATCTCCTTGATATCGGCACCCGCCGCGAAGGCCTTGGCGGACCCGGTCAGCACCACACAGCCGATGTTCGGGTCCTTCTCCAGCTGGTCCAGGGCCTGGTTGATCTCGCCGATGATCTGCGCGTTGAGGGCGTTGAGCGCCTGGGGACGATTGAGCGTGATCAGGCCGACCTTGCCGTGGATGTCCAACAGGATGGTTTCGAATGCCATGCAGACTGCTCCTTCAAAGATTGCGCGCAATGACCATGCGCTGAATGTCGCTGGTGCCTTCGTAGATCTGGCAGACACGCACGTCGCGGTAGATCCGCTCCAGCGGGAAGTCGCTCAGATAGCCATAACCGCCAAGCGTCTGCAAGGCATCCGAACAGACCTTTTCGGCCATTTCCGAGGCGAAAAGCTTGGCCATCGAGGCTTCCACCAAGGCCGGACGCTCGGCATCGCGCAGCGCCGCGGCATGCAGCACCATCTGCCTGGCCACCGCGATCCTGGTGGCCATGTCGGCCAGGCGGAAGGCCACCGCCTGGTGCTCGATCAGGGCTTTACCGAAGCTCTGCCGCTCGTGGGCATAGTCGCGGGCCACTTCGAACGCGGCGCGGGCCATGCCCACCGATTGCGAGGCGATACCGATGCGCCCACCTTCCAGGTTGGCCAGGGCGATCTTGTAGCCCTGCCCTTCTTCGCCCAGGCGGTTGGCCACTGGCACACGCACGTTGTCGAAGACAATCTGGCAAGTGTCGGAGGCATGCTGGCCGAGCTTGTCCTCGACCCGCGCGACCTGGTAGCCCGGCGAATCGGTGGGCACGATGAAGGCCGTGATACCACGCTTGCCGGCATCCGGGTCGGTAACGGCGAAGACGATCACCACCCCGGCGTTCTGCCCGGAGGTGATGAACTGCTTGCTGCCGTTGAGCACGTAGTGAACACCTTCCAGGCGTGCCCGGGTCTTCAGGCTGCTGGCATCGGAACCTGCCTGGGGCTCGGTGAGGGCGAAGGCACCGATCATCGCACCGCTGGCCAACGGCGCGAGAAATTGCTGTTTCTGCTGCTCGCTGCCGAATTTCAGGATCGGCACGCAACCCACCGAGTTGTGCACGCTCATGATCGTCGAGCAGGCGCCATCGCCCGCCGCGATTTCTTCCAGGGCCATGGCATAGGCCACGTAGCCGGTATCGCTGCCGCCGTATTGCTCCGGCACCAGCATGCCGAACAGGCCCAGCGCCGCCATCTCGTCGATGGCCTCGCGGGGGAAGCGATGAGCCTTGTCCCATTGCTCGGCGAAGGGCCGCAGGCGCTCCTGGGCAAATTCGCGGACGGCGTCGGCGATCTGTTGTTGCTCGTCAGTTACCAACATGGTTCACCTCAGTACAGGCATTCGACCGCCATGGCCGTGGCCTCGCCACCGCCAATGCAGATGGCCGCCACGCCACGGCGCAGGTTGTTCTGGCGCAGGGCCGACAGCAGGGTCACCAGGATGCGCGCACCGGAGGCACCGATCGGGTGCCCCAAGGCGCAGGCGCCGCCGTGGATATTGACCTTGTCGTGGGGCAGGTCCAGGTGCTTCATGGCCGCCAGGGTGACCACGGCAAAGGCTTCGTTGATCTCGAACAGGTCGACCTCGCCCAGGTTCCAGCCCGTGCGTTTCATCAGCTTGTCGATGGCACCGATCGGCGCGGTGGGGAACAGTGCCGGGGCATCGGCGAACGCCGCGTGGCCATGGATCACCGCCAGTGGCTTGAGGCCACGCTTGTCGGCTTCGGAGCGGCGCATCAGCATCAGCGCCGCGGCACCGTCGGAGATCGAGCTCGAGTTGGCGGCGGTGACGGTGCCACCTTCGCGGAACGCGGGCTTGAGCTGCGCAATCTTGTCCAGGCGCGCTTTGGGCGGCTGCTCATCGTCCTTGACGATGCGCTTTTCCTTGCCCTCGGTGACTTCCACCGGAACGATCTCGGCAGCGAACCGGCCAGTGCTGATCGCCTCCTGGGCACGGGTCAGCGAAGCGATGGCGAACTGGTCCTGGGCTTCGCGGCTGAAGGCGTTGGCCTGGGCGCAGTCCTCGGCAAAGGTGCCCATCAGGCGCCCTTTGTCGTAGGCATCCTCGAGGCCATCCATGAACATGTGGTCGATGATCCTGCCGTGCCCCATGCGGTATCCGCCGCGCGCCTTGTCGAGCAGGTACGGGGCATTGGTCATGCTTTCCATGCCGCCTGCCACCACCACATCGGCGCTGCCGGCCAGCAGCAGGTCGTGGGCCATGATCGCAGCCTGCATGCCCGAACCGCACATCTTGTTCAGGGTGGTGCACGTCGTGTGCTTGTCCAGCCCGGCGCCGAGCGCGGCCTGGCGTGCCGGTGCCTGGCCCAGGCCGGCAGGCAGCACGCAACCGAACAGCACCTGCTCGACACTGGCGGCGTCGATACCGGCTCGCGCCACGGCACCGCGGATGGCGGCGCTGCCCAGTTGCGGCGCGGTCAGGCTCTTGAGGTCGCCCTGCAGCCCACCCATGGGTGTGCGCACGGCGCTGACGATGACGATCGGATCGTTGGCAAGGGTCATGTTGGTTTCTCCTTACTTGGCAGCCATGCGCAGCGCACCGTCGAGGCGGATCACCTCGCCGTTGAGCATGCTGTTCTCGATGATGTGACGGGCCAGTGCCGCGTATTCGACGGGCCGGCCCAGGCGTGGTGGGAAAGGTACACCGGCGGCCAGCGAGTCGCGGACCTCCTGGGTCATGCCGGCCATCATCGGGGTTTCGAAAATACCCGGGGCGATGGTCATTACCCGAATGCCGAAGCGCGCCAGCTCGCGGGCGGCCGGCAAGGTCAGGCTGGCAATGGCACCCTTCGATGCAGCATAGGCAGCCTGGCCGATCTGGCCATCGTAGGCGGCAATCGACGCCGTGTTGATGATCACGCCACGCTCGCCTTGCGCGTCGGCGGCGCCTTCGGCCATGGCCGCAGCCGCCAGACGCAGCAGGTTGAAACTGCCGATCAGGTTGACGTTGATGACCTTGGCGAAGCTGGCCAGCCCATGCGGCCCCTGCTTGCCCAATACTTTCTCGGCACCGACGATGCCCGCGCAGTTGACCAGCCCGTGCAGGCTGCCGAAGGCGGCCACGGCGGCGTCCACGGCAGCCTTCGCGGCCTGCTCGTCGCTGATGTCGGCCACCGCGAAATGTGCACGGTCACCCAGTTCGTGTGCCTTGGCTTCCACGGCCTGGGCATTGAGGTCGACCAGCATGACGTTGGCACCGCCCTCGATCAGCATGTGCGCGGTTGCGGCACCCAGCCCCGAGGCCGCGCCGCTGACGATGAAGTTGCTGTTGGCTATCTGCATGATGGGTTCCTTCAGGCGCTGGCGCGGTTGGCCTGCGCCGCTTGTTGTAGGGCGATTTCCTGATTGCGCAGGATGAAGCGTTGCAGCTTGCCACTGGGGGTCTTGGGCAGCTCGCTGACGAATTCGATTTCCCGTGGGTAGGCATGGGCGTACAGGCGCTGGCGTACATGCTGGCGCAGTGTCTCTTCGAGTTCCGGCGTACCACTAACACCCGCCGCGAGCACGACGAAGGCCTTGATAAGCTCGGTACGCTCGGGGTCCGGCTTGCCGATCACCGCAGCCTCGATCACCGCTGGGTGCTCGATCAGTGCGCTTTCCACATCGAACGGGCCCACTCGATAGCCCGATGTGGTGATCACATCGTCGCTGCGGCCGACGAAGCTGATGCTGCCATCGTGGTTGAGCTCGACGGTGTCGCCGCTGAGGTAGTACTTGCCGACGAAACTCTTGGTGGGCAAGCCGTGGTAACCGGCGAACCAGCACAGCGGTGATTGCTCCCGGTCCACGGCCAGGATGCCAGGCAGGCCGGCGGGCAGTTCGTTGCCCTGCTCGTCGAGCACGACGATGCGGTGACCGGGGATGGCAAAGCCGGCCGAGCCAAGGTGAACCGGGTGCTGCAGGCCATGATGGTTGCACAGCACCATGCCCAGCTCGGTCTGGCCGTAGTGGTCGTGGATGGTCACGCCCAGTTCGTCGGCGAACCAGCGGATCACTTCCGGGTTGAGCGGTTCGCCCGCACTGCTGACCACCCGCAGGCGCCCCTGGATCGGCGCGGAGAACTCATGCCCGGCGGCGATCAGCAGGCGGTACGCCGTGGGCGAGCCCGCCAGGTTGGTGATGCCCAGTTTGGCGATGACCCGCGCGCAGCTTTCGACGCTGAAGGGGCCATCGTAGAAGGTGGTAGCATGGCCCAGCGACAGCGGGCCGGTGACGGCATAGTACAGGCCATAGGCCCAGCCCGGGTCGGCCAGGTTCCAGAAGTGGTCTTCCGGGCGCAGGTCGATGGCATCGCGCATGTAGCCCTGGAACGCCACAATGGCTCGCAGCGGCACTTCCAGCGGCTTCGCCGGGCCTGTGGTGCCCGAGGTAAACATCAGCAGGAACGGGTCGTCGCCACGGCGCAGAACCGGGTCGCATGCTGGCGCTGCCGCGTCGAGCAGGCGCTGGAAATCCAGCTCGCCTTCGGCCGCATTGACAGTGATGGTGACCGGGCGTGCAGTCAGGCCATCGAGCTTGGGGCGATTGCCCCGGTCGGTGACCACGACCTTGGCCCCGGATTGCTCCAACCGGTGCTCGAGGGCCTTCGGACCAAAGGCAGTGAACAGAGGCTGATAGACGGCGCCGAGGCGCCAGGTGGCGAGGATCGTCACCAGCAGCTCAGGAGTTCGCGGCAACAAGCCGGCGACCCGGTCACCGGGACCGACGCCTTGCGAGCGCAAGACATTGGCGAAACGGGCGGCCATCTCCTGCAACTGTTCAAAACTGTAGCGTTTGCCGTTACCGTCCCGATCCTCCCAGACAAGTGCGGCCTTGTCCGTGCCTACATGGCGATCGCAGCATTCGACACAGGCATTGAGGGCCCCAAGGTCGCCTTGCAAAGCCGCATTCACGGCCTCTTCATAGGCGAACGAACGGACGGCCTCGGCGTAATCGCGCATCGTCAGACTCCTGGTTTCTTATTGTTGGAATCGCACCAAAGGTCTGACGATGGTCACGCCAACGCCCTGCGCGGACAATGGCCAAAGCGTTCAATCTGGATGAGCGGTTTGGCCGCTAAGCCAACGCCTCGCGGGTCAGCATCAGAGTCAGTTCATGTTCTGCGCTTTCCCGTTCCGCTTTGAGTGCCTCCCAACTGCTCACATACACCTCGGTAGTCAACTGCTCGGCCTGTACATCGAGCGCCTCGCCACGGGCGTCGAACGCTGCTCCAATCGCCGCGAACGGCCGAGGGTGCTGGTGGCGCAGGTAGTCGCTCCAGAAGCTCTGGCGCGCCACGCTTTGCGCCACTGCCTCGGGGGTTTGCGCAGCGAGCACCGCTTGCAGGGCCTCCTGCTCGCGCTCTGCGGTGATGTCGGCCAAGGTATGGAATGTCATGGTCCGTGGCTGGCAAGGCAGGTCCAGCACCTTTGCCAAATGGATGCGGTAGCCAAGCACGATCTCCAGGTCATCGACCAGACCCTCGGCCAATCGTCGCTGGTCGACCGCCTGGAAGGCGAAGCGGTCCAGCGCCTCCAGACGGAACAAGCGCCGCCCCAGGTTCAACAGCTCTATCCCGGCTTCTGCGGCCGTGCTGCGTTGGCCGGCCTGATAGGCCAGCGCCTGAATCTGCAAGCGACTGAAACGCTCCGCCGTACTGTCGACACAACCCAGTGCTTCACCGGCACTGTCGAAAACCCGCCCGCGCAGCGTGGCATCCTGGTCGATGGCTTCGAGCAGGGTCCATACCTGGTCACTGACATAACCTCGCTCCCGGCTGAAGTCACTGCTTTGGGTCAACGCCTGCAGCAGCTCGAACAGCCCCGAACTGCCGTCCTCGTGCTGCACCCGTTGCCATATCGCCATGCGCGCCTGGCGCCCGACCTGCGGCTGGTCACCCAGCCAGCGGGCCATCAGGTCCTCGCTCGCCTCCGTTAGCCGTGGCGTCTCGCCATGGCGGTCGACCCCGTACAACCGCTCGCGCTCGGCGGCAGAGATCGGATTGCGAGTCAGGTTGAACCTGGCACGAAAGCTCCACGGCATGCGCAGAAGCTCGGCCGGAGCGGTCTCGATCTGATTGTCGCTGAGGTCGGCGAACTGCAGAAAGCCGCATTGCTCGATGCCGTCGGGAATGCTTCGCAACTGACAATGGCCGAGGCGCAAACTCTGCAACTGGGGCGGTTCATCGAAACGCAAGCTCAGCGAACGCAAGGGGTTATGACTGATATCCAGTACTTCCAAACGCGTCAGGGACGACAGCACCTCTTGGTTTTGCGAATTCATGCGGATCCTGTTGGCCATCAATCGCAGCGTGCGCAGCTGGCGAAGATGTGACAGACCGGAAGGTATGGCCGTCAGGCGATTGTTGGTCAGCACCAGGGTATGTACACGGTCGAAGCAACGCAGGAAATTGGCGTGTACCTCCTCCAGTCCCATGCCGGCCAGCACCAGCTCCCCGACATGGCTCAAGTCCACTTCAACTGGCAGCGAGGGCAACTGTTTGATACGCCAGCCACTGAGGTTCACGCGCATCGCTGCGCGGTTACCCGCCTCGCTGGCATCGACCTCTCCTTCCAGGCGCCAGGCCCGCCGTAACTGCTCGGCAAAATGCTGCCGTTGGTAGCGCAACGTGCGGTCGGTCGTAGTGGCGCCCCAGCGGTTGAGTGCACGATCGAGTTGCGCATAGTTGCGCTCATGTTCGATCAGGTGGTCGAAGGGCGAACCCGGCTCCTGCAGAAGGCGCTGGAAAAAGCTCTCGACCTGCGCCTCGTTGAAGCCCGGGTACAAGACACGGACACGATCACGCAAGGTCCTGGCCGAATACTCCCGACCCGGCACCCGACCGCCAAGCGAGTATCCCACGCGGCCATCGGGCAAGCGGAAACCGGGGTTGAACCACGGGGTTTCGTTGCGCCAGCCAAGGAGATTGAACAGGTTCTTGCGCTGCGAAGGCAGTCCGGCAGCCAGTTGGTTGCGCAGTTGCTGGGCAGCATCGTCTTGCGTCAATGCCAGGGCCGTGCGCTCGGTCGAGCTGAGCAATGCCAGCAGTGCATCGAAAATGCTGGCCGGTTCAGCAACCTCGGTTTCGAGCTCCAGCCCTTGTGCGTCATACAGCCTGAAGCCGCCTTCTCGATAGACCAATACGGTGCGTGAGCTGGCAAGACCCTGTGGGTCCAGTTGCGCCAGCAAGCGACCGCTTTCAGTCCCTTTGCGTAACTCCAGGTTGAGCCGCTCGGGCCATTTGGGGAGGTTTCTCAGCAACGCGAGCACCAACTCCCCTGTTCCGTCGCTGTAGGCGCCTTGCAGGTACAGCCCCTCGAGCGCGCGATTGGCCCGGGCCAACTGCATCAGCGCGCGTGCCTTCGTGGCCAGCGCCAGCGGTATGCGCTGCTCCTGCACGGCGACGTTACGCGCTGTCAGATCCATGTCGTGCAAGGCTGCTTGGACATAAGCATCTGGCAACCCTGGAAAGTCCCGCTTGAGCAGGGTCATCACCTCGTCATCGATATGCACCGGCGCGGCCAGATGCTCGAGCAATTGACCACGCCACAAGCGCTGATCCTCGAGCAGCGCAATGCCGATCTGAGCATCACTCTGGTTCTGCAGAGCTGGCTGTTGCTTGCACCAGTCGAGGATGTCGACATCCGGGAACACTTCAGGTGACTGGCGCAACTCGTCGAACACCCGCGAGAGCCTAGCATCGACCTCAAAGCGGCGAAGGGTATCGCGCAAGTTGACCGGCAAAGGGCGATTTTCAACCAGCAAACCGCGGAGTTCGTCACGGTCGACCCCAGACACCTGAAGAATCTGTTCGACCTGCGGGGCCTGCAAAGGTGGATGGCTTGGCCACAAACGGTCCAGCATCAGACTACTGTCGTTCCACTCCAGTGGACGCTCCAGGCGCAGGCGCCAGCAACGCTCGCCATTGCCGACCAACTGGGGTTCGAAGGCATCGCTACGTGCAGGGTGCCTCAGGCGCCATGGCCCGTGCGGCTCTGGCCGATGCACTGCGTAGTAGCGCGACTCGATACGCAAGAAGCGGCGCTCACCCTCCCCGTACAAGCCATCGCCCTGCAATGATGCCTGGCCTGGGTCGGCTTCGTAGCAACTCAAGTCATGCGCCCACAAACGCGGGCCGCCGTCGACATCGACGGGTTCCAGTTCATCGACAAAGGCACTGCGCGAGAAACCTCGCGCGACCACCCCGGCCCCAGCCGCTGTGGCTGCGGTCACCGCCACGATTTCCGCCACGCCCAACAGATGTTCGGCCGCTTCATGCTGGTGCCCCTGCGCCCAGTCGGAAACGCCGTCATAGGTCTGCTCGGTCACCTGCACCGCAAGTTGCGCCAACAGCAACTCGCCCAGCCCTGGCACGAACAGGCCGGCGATGCCCAGTGCCCCCATGCCAATGCCCTTCCAGCGCAACAACCGGTCCTTTGCAGCGGTCCTCTCGGCTTCAGCAGTAGATACCAACAGCATGTCGGCATCGGCGCGCAGGCGCTTGACATGGGCATCGGCCAAGACAGCGAATACATCCCCTGCGACCGTCTGGCCATCCAGCTCAAGGTCAGGTTCGCTGTCACGCAAGCGCTTGTCCAGCTTCTTCACGAACGCCGTACGCTCGCTCAATTGCACCAGCTCACCGGTTCGCCGATGCATTGCTGGGGCCAGAAAGTCTGCCGCCAGGCCCTCATTGAGCTTGGCCATGCCAGTGAAAAAGCGCAGTGGATGCTTGACGTCGGCAGGCATGTAGAGCACCACACCCGTATCCTCGCCCTCGCTCCCGCGCAGTTGTATCAACAAGGAGTCGAAGGCATCACAGTCCAACACCTTCAGCGTTCCGGCATAAGCCTTGGTCGATTGCTGCGCAGGGTCGTGGTTTGCCAGTTCGCGCACTGCTGCCTGCTGGACACCGCCGATGTCACCTTTGAGCGCCGCCAGTTCCAAGGCCAAGCTGAAGCCTGTACGTTTGTGCTCGGCCAGTGCTTTGCGTACCTCGGCGGTTACCGTTTTACTCAGCAGCGCCTGATACTGCTTCCCCGCATCCGCTTCCCGACAGCGCCGAGCGAGGTCATTGGCGTCCCCCAGCAATAGCCTGCTTTCGCCTTTGGCCACCAGACCACTGCCTTCGTAGAAAGGCTCATTTCCTGGAAAATTCTGCATCATCCTCAGTAACGCAGGGCTGCGGGCATAAGAGATTTCGTCTTCGGGCAAGCTGATGCCGGACGAAACCGTAAATCTGCGCCGCACTTCCAACCATTCGAGCCTGTCGAACCCCAGCTTGGCCGCCTCGGCGCTGAGCAGCCCGGTAAACGCCTGAAGAGCGAAGGTTTGCGGCGATGCCAAGGCATGCAACACCTTGGCCAGCTTCCCGTGGCTTGCGCGGTGGGCCGCATAGCAGTCCCGCAGTTTGTTGATCTGCCCCTGGGAGGCCTGCTTGAGCCAAAGAGGCAGGCGAGACGCCACGAACTGATCCGTGGGGTCGGCGAGCGTGGTGGTGAATTGCGACATGATTGCACCTGTGCTGGCGAGAGGGCCTCCACCCTGGGTGAAAGCCGCTCGCCATCGCACAGGGAACTTTCCCCGCAGGGCCACACAACCACGCCCTCGCTCCAGCCCGTGGAGAAACTGTTGGGTCAACGCGTATGCCCCTTGGCCGTCGAATTCCAGGCTTGCAGCCGGAAGCGTCGCCAGTCAGGCCGCCCCATCCCCCTGCAACACCAGCGTGCGGTAATGCCCAGGGTTGCAGCCGAACCACTTGCGAAAGGCCTTGTAGAACGAACTGCTGTCGGCGAACCCAAGGCGCTCGGCGACCTGCGCCAGGCCAATGTCGGCCTCGGCCAGCCAACTGATCGCCAGCTCGCGGCGCACGCTGTCCTTCAACCCTTGATAGGTCTGGCCCTCGTCAGCCAGACGCCGGCGCAAGGTCGGCGCCGACATGCACAAGCCCAGTGCCAGGCGCCCGGCATCAGGCCAGGCGCCCGGGTTGGTTTGCCGAAGGTCGTGACGAATGCGCCGGGCCAGGCTGTCCGGGTCGCGGTACTTGACCAGGATGTTGCCGGGCGCCTCCGCCAGAAAACGCTGCAGGTCTTCCACCGTGCGCCTGGGCGTCAGTGCCAGGCATTCGGCGGCAATGATCATGCGGGTGCGCGGCCGACCGAACTGCAGGTTTTCGGAGAACATCACCCGATAGTCGTCGCAAAACGGTGGCTCGGCACAGCGCAGGTCGATGGCCAGGATCGGAATGCGTCGCCCGGCCAGCCAGCAGGCCACGCCATGCACGATCATCCAGAAGGTGAAGTAGGTGAAGGCCCGCCGCGGTTGTTCGCGGGGCTCGCCGATGACAATTTCGGCCAGGCTGCCCTGGCGCACCAGCACCGGCTGCAGGTCTTCGAGCATCAGGCCGAGAAACCCCAGCGCCACGTCCAACGCCTCTCCCAAGCTGGGCTGGGCCATGGCGGCGTGGGCCAACAAGGCCAAGCTACCCGAACGCAGACCGCGCGGGTCCATGGCGAAGAACTCATCGTTGCAACGCAGCGACAGCAGCCGCCAAAGCTGTGCGTAGGCGCCCGCAGCCACTCGCGCATCCGCCTGTTCGAGCAGGCTGGGATCGATCCCGGCACGCCGCAGCAGAGCGCCGGCAGCGTCACGGTCGGGGCAGCTCTGCAACAGGGCTTCACGCACCAGCTGCATGGAAATCGTGTCTTTCTCGCTCATCGGCCATCCGGCGCCAGGTTGCTCACTGGCGGCCATCTTACGGCAAGCCGGTGTGGCCTCACAGGCTTGCCGCCAAGCCAAGGAACGCCTGGATCAAGCGCAGTTCGCGGCGCCGCTCCAGACAACCCAGCAAATGCTGGTTGCTCAGCCCCTCACCGGCCAGTGGCCTTGCAACCACACGTGGGTCGTGGGCCACCTCGGTGGACGAGACAACGCCAATGCCCAGCTCCGACGCCACCGCCTCGGTCACCGCCTCACGGCTGTCCAGCTCCAGCAGTACCCGTGGCTGTACTTTTGCCTGGGCACAGGCTTTGTCAAAGGTGCGCCGGGTGGTCGAGCTCGGTTCGCGCAGCACCATGATCTGCTGATGCAACGCGGGCAGCGGCAGGTCACCCTCGCCCCTGGCCCAGTCGTGCCCTACTGGCAGCAATGCGCACAAGCGCGACTCGCAGAGGCTTTGCAGGTGCAGCCCCTTGCGCGGCTCGATCTCGGTCAGCACGGCCACGTCGGCATGTTCGGACAGCAGTGCGGCCAGGGTTTCCTGGGCATTGCCCAGGCGCAGGTTGACGGTGATGCCCGGGTAACGCTCGCGCAACAGGGCGAGCATGGGCATGACCCGGTGCGGCCCGTCGGCCGCCACTTCCAGGCGCCCGGTAAGGAGCTGGCGATTGGCTTCGAGCATGGCCTGCGCCTCCTCGGCCAGGCCGAACATGGCCCGGGTGATGGCCGCCAGGCGTGTGCCCTCCTCGGTCAGCTCGACGCGCCGCGCAGTGCGTCGCAACAGAGTGATCTGATAGTGCTCCTCGAGCGCCTTGACGTGCCCGGTCACCGCCGGCTGGCTGATGAACAGGCGCTCGGCGGCACGGGTGAAGCTGCCCTCGCGGGCGACGGCATCGAAAGCACGAAGCTGGAACAGGTTCATTTCGTATCGGCCTGACTTATAGCTGACATAACAACAAACAATTTGATTGATAGCTTGGTGAATTGCAACCTAGGCCCCGTAGTTTCAGCGCCCACCCAACCGGCGACCACCGCAGCTTGTGAGGAACCACGGAATGAGCAACGCCCCGATTCTGCTGACCCCCGGCCCACTGACCACATCACTCCGCACCCGCCAAGCCATGCTGGTGGACTGGGGCTCCTGGGACCGCGATTTCAACCAACTGACCGCCAGCGTCTGCGAGCAGCTGCTGGCGATCATCGACGGCAGCGCCAGCCACCACTGCGTGCCCCTGCAAGGCAGCGGCACCTTCGCCGTGGAAGCCGCGATCGGCACCCTGGTGCCCCGTGACGGCAAGGTCCTGGTACTGATCAACGGTGCCTATGGCCAGCGTCTGGCGAAGATCTGCAAAGTGCTCGGCCGTGCCTATAGCACCTTCGAAACCGCCGAAGACCAACCGACCACGGCCGCCGACGTCGACCGGCTGCTCGCCGCAGACCCGGCCGTGACCCACGTGGCGCTGATCCACTGCGAAACCAGCACCGGGATCCTCAACCCGCTGCCAGAGATCGCCCAGGCGATCAAAAGCCACGGCAAGCGCCTGATCATCGACGCCATGAGCTCCTTTGGTGCGCTGCCGATCGACGCCCGCGAGATCCCCTTCGAAGCGCTGATCGCGGCCTCGGGCAAATGCCTGGAAGGCGTACCCGGCATGGGCTTCGTGTTCGCCGAAAAGACCGCCCTGGCCGCCGCCGAAGGCAATGCCCATTCGCTGGCCATGGACTTGCAGGACCAGCACGCCTACATGGCCAAGACCGGCCAGTGGCGCTTCACCCCGCCTACCCACGTGGTCGCGGCCCTGCACGAAGCCCTGCAGCAGTACAACGAGGAAGGCGGCCTGCCCGCGCGTCACCAGCGCTATGCCGAAAACTGCAAGACCCTGCTCGACGGCATGGCCGCCATCGGTCTGCGCAGCTTCCTGCCGACCGAGATTCAGGCACCGATCATCGTCACCTTCCATGCACCGAATGACGCCCGTTACCAGTTCAAGGACTTCTACGAGCGGGTCAAGGCCAAGGGCTTCATCCTCTATCCGGGCAAGCTGACCCAGGTCGAGACCTTCCGCGTCGGCTGCATTGGCGTGGTCGGGGCCGATGGCATGCAAGCCGCCGTCAATGCCGTGGCCGAAGTGCTGCGGGAAATGGAAGTACTGGACATCTGACCCCTGCCCAACCTATTTCAGGAAAACGCGCACATGAATTACAGCAATCCTACCCAGCTGCAAGCCGCCATCCTCGACTGGGCCGGCACCGTGGTCGACTTCGGCTCTTTCGCCCCGACGCAGATCTTCGTCGAAGCCTTCGCCGAGTTCGACGTGCAGGTCTCGATCGAGGAAGCCCGCGGCCCGATGGGCATGGGCAAGTGGGACCACATCCGCACCCTGTGCGACGTGCCGGAAATCGCCGAGCGCTACCGCAAGGTGTTCGGTCGCACGCCGACCGACGACGACGTCACCGCCATCTACAACCGCTTCATGCCGCTGCAGATCGAGAAGATCGCCGTGCATTCGGCGCTGATCCCCGGTGCCCTCGATACCCTCACCGGCCTGCGCCGGGAGGGCCTGAAGATCGGCTCGTGCTCGGGCTACCCGAAGGTGGTGATGGACAAGGTGGTGGAACTGGCTGCGCAGAACGGTTACGTTGCCGACCATGTGGTGGCGACCGATGAAACGCCCAATGGCCGCCCATGGCCTGCCCAGGCCTTGGCCAACGTGATCGCCTTGGGCATTGACGATGTGGCAGCCTGCGTCAAGGTTGATGATACGGTGCCAGGTATCCTGGAAGGCCGTCGTGCTGGCATGTGGACCGTCGCCCTGGTGTGCTCGGGTAATGCCCTGGGCCTGACCTGGGAAAGCTACCAGGCGCTGAGCGCGGAGAAGCTGGAGAGCGAACGCACACGTATTCACGCGATGTTCGAAAGTTCGCGCCCACACTATCTGATCGACACCATCAATGATCTGCCTGAGGTGATCGCAGACATCAACCGGCGCCTGGCCAAGGGGGAGATGCCGCAGGCCTTCTGATAGTTCGGTGTTGTGCCCGCTCCTGCAGGGTCGATGGCGAACCTGCAGGAGCCGCAGCCCTTGCTTAACCCCTGCTCCTCTCAAGGCTGCGAATGATCCACAAGGTGAGCTGCAGCCTCAAGGCATGACCATCGGCGTCCAGTTCCCTGTCAAGCGCCTCCAGACTGGCCCGATACACGGTTTCACCCAGCTGCGCACGCCGCCCTTCGACCAGGCTGCGCCTCTGCTCGTAAACCTGTGCCAAATTACTGAATGCATCAGTATTCTCGAGCTCCAGGTATCTCTGCCAGAACGATCGGCGACAAAGGCTGCGTGCCAGGTTTTCGGGTGTTTCGTGCTCACGCAAGGCGCGCAATGCCTCCAGCAACTGGTCCCCGGTTATCCGACCGTCCTGCGACACACGCATTGCCCTCGGCTGCTGGGGCAAGCTCAAGCGCTCCCGCAGGCGCACACGGTAGCCCAGTACAATCGCGGTCCGGTCGACACGTGAGCGTAGCTGCTGACGCCGAGCTATGTCCCTGCGAGCGTACTGGTCGAGAAAGTCCAGACGCATGAGCGCCCGCCCAAATGCCACCAGCTCGCCACCTCGCCCCTCGATCCGTGCGATACGCAAACGCAATGACAGCTGGCTGAATCGCTCGATGGCCGAGTTGTCGTCTATCACCGGCTGCTCCATCAGTGCGTCGATCACTCGGCGAAACTCGTCATTGCTTTGCCATTCGTTCAGTACCCCCCACCCCTGCTCTAGCAGGAACGACTGCGACCAACTGAAGTTGGCCAACTCAATCAAGTTGCCCAACAGTGCAATAAGTCTTTCCCCTTGTACGGTTGCCTGCAATGCGCTCCAGAGTTCGCCGCGACTCACCTGCATGTCAGCATCTTCACCTACCCACCAAGCACGGATATCCGATACCGACCTGGCCGATTCGGCAGGCTCTTCAAGAATGCTGTCCAGGGCATAGAAACGCTGCAGACTCGCGCTGCTTATCGGATTGCCGTCGAGCTGGAATCCGCGGCGAAACTCATAGGGCATCTGCAATAAACGAGCAGGTGCGGCCGGCAACTGGTTGTCGCGCAAGTCTGCTACTTCGAGAAAGCCGCAGAGCTCCACACCGACTGGCCAGTCACCCAGGCGACAGTTGCGCAGATACAGATGCACCAGGTGCGGCAGATGATTGAACCTCATCGCAAATTGACCGAGAGGATTATGGCTGAGGTCGAGATAGCAAAGACGCGGCAGTTGAACCAACGCCTGCTGGGACGCAGCGTCCAGTCGGATATTGTTTCGTGCCAAGCGCAGCTCGCGCAGTTCGGTCAGGTATGAAATACCCTGTGGAACGCGAAGCAGGGCATTGCCCCCCATGTTCAAGATCTGCAGGTTAGGGAATGAACTGAGGAACTGTGCCGGCACTTCGCTGATCGCTGTACCGCTCATCAGCAACGAGGTGATATAGGTGAAATCCAGTTGCAGCGCAAACTCTGGAAGGGTGGTGATATTCATGTCTGTCAGGCGCAGCCGCTGTCCTGGAGCACCTTCATCACCCCCGGGTATCGCCTCGGCCTGCGCAGCCCATGCTCTTCGCAGGCGCCGGGCAACCTGCCCACGCACTTGACGTCTGGCATCGTTCAATTCGCTGCCTTGCCATCGCTGCAGTCCCCTTTCCAGCTGCTCATGGTCGTCCTGAAACTGCAGCAGAAGGTCGAATGCCGAAGCCCGTCCTGCAAGCATACGTTGCAGCTCCGTATCCAACTGAGTTTCGCTCAACCCCGGAAAATAGCGCCGCATGGCATCTTGCAAAACCTCTCGGGAGGTTCTTGGCCGGCCTGCGCCGCGCCCACTGAGCAAGTAGCCGACCCGACCATCTTCCAGACGTTGCCCAGGGTTGAACCAGCGCGCCCGCTCTGGCCATTCCATGAACCGTGCAATTTCCTCATGGCTTTCGGGCAGTTGCTCCAGTGCATGGGCTCGTAGCAATTGGCTGACCTTGCCATCTTTCTCCACGCCTAACTCCAGCCGCTGGGCAGGCGTCATCAGTGCGGCGATGACTTCAAACAGATCTCCTGGGTCGTCTACCGACACCGCAAGTTTGCTGCCATTGGCCTCGAAGACATTGAACCGTCCGTCCTGGTGCACCAGGATCCGCAATGGCGTCCCTTGTTCCTGCGCCACCAGACTTGCCACCAAGCGCCCGTCGACTTCACCTTCACAGAGATTGATGTTGAGGGTCTGAGGACCCAACTGGTTGAGCAGTGCGAATATCAATTCGCCAGTTTCCGTGGAGTATCCACTGGCCAGGTAAAGGCCCGCCAAGGCTTTGCTGATTCTTGCCACACGTAGCAACGAAGCCGCTTTGAGCGCCAACGCCTGAGGAAGCTTGCCGTTGCTGACGGCTTCATTGCGCTCAAGCGCAGTGGCCTCGCCTTCCAGCAGCTTGGCATAGCCGTCCCCCAGGCCAGGAAAATCCCTGCGCAACTGTTCGAGCAGAGGGTCATTACCACCAGGGTTCAGGCTTGTCAGGTGCGTGTAAAGCACCCCGCGCAGCTGCAGCCTTGCCTCCAGCACCTTAGCGATGCCCTTGCCCACCTCGGGCAATGCCTCGCACCATGCCAGCAGCGCCTCGTCCTGAGCATCGAGACGTTTGCGCCGCAAATGATCGAAGAACCGCTCGATGCGCTCATCCGCCTCAAAGCTGCGCAGTGTCTCCCGCAGGTTGACAGGCAGTTGCCGGTTTTCCATCAGGATGCCGCGCAGCTCATCTTGATCGACGCCTGCCACGCGCAGCACTTGCTCCGTCCGTTGTGCATCGATCATCGGGTGCTGTGGCCACAGCCGATCAAGCATTCGCCTGCTGTCATCCCACTCCCAAGGCCGTTCGCATATCGGCCGCCAGCAACGCTCGTCGTTATGCAGCACGGCTGGCTCATATGCCCCAGAACGTCGTTGCTGGCGTAACCGATAAGGTCCTTCAGGGTCGGGGCGATGCACTTCATAGTAACGAGAGCCGGCGCGCAGCCAGCGCTGCTTGCCATCGCCATACAAACCATCGGAGCGCAGGATAACGTTCTCGGGTACCGACTCGTAGGGTACGAGACTGTCGTGCCACAAACGCTGAATGCCGGCTTTCACATTGACGGGCTCCATGGCCGCGACCCAGGCGCTGCGCACGACACTTACGCCGATCACGGTCGCGGTTGTAACCGCCAACGCTTCGGCCACACCGAGCATATGCTCCAGTGCTTCATGACGGTGCCCCTCGTACCAGTCCTGTGCGCCTTCGAAGACATCGCCCAAGGTCTGCAATACCAGTTGCCCGAGCATCAATGCACCGATCGCGGGAATGAAAAGCCCTGCCAGGTTGATCAGGCTCAGGCCTGCCGACTTCCACGCCTCATGCCGGGCCCGGGCGGCCTTGGCGTCAGCCTCGGCGGTCGGCACCAACAGCACTCGCGCATCTTCCTTGGTGCGCTTGATCTGGGCACGGGCCAGCGCCGTGAAAATGCTGCCCTCAACCACGGCACCTACCATCTCAAGGTCGGGACTGGGGTCCTTCAAACGCTTACCCAGCAACTCTACAAAACTGGCCCGGTCGCGCAGGCTGATCAACTGGGAGAAAAAAGAACGGTAAGCTTCGCCTAGCAGCAGCGTTGCCATTGCCCTGTTCATCGAAGCATCATCATCGAAATGACGCAAAGCCTGCAGCGGGTCGCTCGGCAGGTACAGCAGGATACCCACCTGCTTGCCCTGCAGGTTGCGCAACCGGACGAGCATGCCATCGGCTGCAACCTGACCGAGCACCTGCACGGTACCGCCATAACCGCGCAGCCCCGACGCCTGAAGGTGAATCTCTGAGCGGGTCATTTCGAGCAGCGCGATTTCCACCTCGGCTGTAATATCGCCTTTCATCGCAGCAATCTTGCTAGCCAACGCAAGTCCGGAACGCTTGTCATCGGCCAGGATGCCCAGGGCCTGCGCATTGAAGACCCGGTCCAGCTCCTCCTGATACCTTTTCCCCGCGTCCAGCTTTCGGCACTCGGTCGCGAGCGCCGTTTCCGAGACCGATAGAACTTCATCGTGCCCAGGCGCAACCAGCCCGGAGCCGACGTAAAAGGTGTCGCCAGGCTCGAAGTTGCTCATCAACCTCAAGATGCCGGAGGTGCGTGTTGCCCTGTAACCAAACGCCTGCATGTCGGAACTGCCGAGCGTACCCACCCAAGGCGTCACCACCAGCCACTCGAGCTGTGAAAACTCCATTCCCTCAGGCAGTGGCTTGGCCAGCAGCACCTTGAGGTGCTTTTCGGCGAATACGTCAAGCGGCTCAAGCTTCTGGGTGAGCCCACGCAGGCGCGCCTGGCTGGCCTGGTGAGTATTGAAAGCCGCACGCAATCCTGACAGCTGGGCGCGTGAAGCCTGCTTCAACCAGGCTGGCAGCCTTGCACCAATGAAGTCATCGGTGGCGCCGAGGATTTTTTCATCGGCCGTGCGCATCGCCGAGGGTTTGTTGGACATTGTCGCTCCAGCAACGAAGTTCAGGAGCGACAATGCTGTAAGAAACTACCGGTCTGACTACAGCTGGAATGGCTACCGCCAAGGGCGTGAACTCAGACCGCCCGGTTCAGCTTGACCCAAGAGGCGAACTTGTCGATGAAACCCTGCAGGAATGGCCGGGTCTTGTCGCTGAGTTTGCCACTGTCATCGAACAGATTCGCTGCCCCGCCCAGGTAGGCCTCTGGCATCTGCATGCAGGGCATGTCGAGAAAGACCAGCGACTGGCGCACGGCATGGTTGGCACCAAAGCCGCCAATGGCGCCCGGCGACACGCTCACCACGGCTGCGGGCTTGCCGCTCCAGGCACTCTGTCCATAGGGCCTGGAACCTACGTCAATGGCGTTCTTCAGGCCGCCCGGCACCGAACGGTTGTACTCCGGGGTGACGAACAACACCGCGTCGCTGCGACGGATTTCGTCGCGAAAGCGCTTCCACGGCTCGGGCACACCGTCAGCCTCCACGTCCTCGTTGTACAACGGCAGGTCGCCGATCTCGACGATCTTCAGGGCAAGGCTGGACGGCGCCAGCTCTGAAAGGGCGCGGGCCACCTTGCGGTTGTAGGAGTCCTTGCGCAAGCTGCCGACGACAACCGCTACCGAATACACCTGGCTCATGGCGATTTCCAACCTTTGCTGGCTAAAGAGACGTCCTAGTTATAGATGACCGTTCCTCGGCGCTCAGGTTTTTTTTGCCGCCCTGGAAAACTCCGGCTTTGTTGCACGGTCTATCACTGCAGACATTTCCTACGTAATTCAGAGGTTTCCACCTAAATGGCAGCAGTAATGGTCGGCCAGTTCCACGCCCGAGACGCCGAAGGCCGCATCTACCCCGTTCACGAATTCCAGGAGTCGACCCTGCAAACCGACGGCAGCGCCGTGGGCGCACCGGTCACGACCTATCGCCTGGCCATTGGCGACCGGGTCAACCACTTGGGTGAAAACCGTTTCGAACTGGCGCGCACTGGCGTCGAGATCATTCGCATTCCTTGATGCAATCCACCGTGTAGCGGCCGCTTTCGTTCTGCAAGCCATGCACGTCGGCGACAAAGCCAGGGAAGCCACTATTGAAGGCGCGGGCAAACGCCAGGTAGTCGAGAATCGAACGGGTCGCTTCGGTGAACCGCTCACCCGGCATGATCAGCGGGATACCCGGTGGATACGGCACCAGCATGACCGCCGCGACCCGGCCCAGCAATGCCTCGATCGGCACCGCCTCCACGGCGCCGCGGACCATCAGGTCATAGGCCCGTGCCGGGGTCATGGCGACCTCCGGCAAGCGCGTGAACAGCCGCTTGAGCTGCTTGGCCGTGGCATTGGCACGGTAGCAGTCGTGCAGTTGGTCACACAGGTCGCGCAGGCCCATGCCCTGGTAACGTGAAGCGTCGACTGCGACGATGCTGGGCAGGCAGGCGCCGAGCGCGGTATTGCCGTCATAATGGCGCTTGAACTCCAGCAGTTCGGTCAGCAGCGTGCTCCACTTGCCCTTGGTGATGCCCATCGAGAACAGCACCAGGAAGCTGTAGAGGCCCGTCTTCTCCACTACCAGACCACGCTCCCAGAGAAACTTGCCGACCACCGCCGCCGGTATGCCGTGCTCGTCCAGTACTCCGCCGGCGCTGAGGCCAGGCATCACCAAGGTCACTTTCAGCGGGTCGAGCAGCACATAGTCGTCCGCCACCTCGCCAAAGCCATGCCACTCTGCCCTCGGCTGCAACAGCCAGTCCTTGGCATCGAGACGCTGCATCCCCCCCGCCGCCGCCGGCTGCCAGATGCTGAACCACCAGTCATCGCCAGCGAGGTGCTCACGCAGGTTGGCCAGGGCCCGGCGAAAGCTCAGGGCCTCATCGAACATCTCCTGCAGCAGCGAACGCCCCGCCGGCCCCTCCATCATCGCCGACGCCACATCCAGCGAGGCGAGGATGCTGTATTGCGGCGAAGTGGAAATATGCATCATGAACGCTTCGTTGAAACGGTCGCGGTCGAGCTGGCGTTGCGCGCCATCCTGCACATGGATCATCGACGCCTGGCTGAAGGCGGCGAGCAGCTTGTGGGTGGAATGGGTGCTGAATACCAGGGGGCTGTGCGTGTTGCACAGGGTGCCCATGGCGTAGCGCTCGGCGAAGAACTCGTGAAATGCCGCGTAGGCGAACCAGGCCTCGTCGAAGTGCAGCACCTCGACGCTTGGCCCCAGCACCTGCTTGATCAGGCCGGCGTGGTAACAAAGGCCGTCGTAGGTGGAGTTGGTCACCACCGCCAGCTTGATCCGTGGCTCACGCCCCTTCGCCAGGGGGTTGGCCTGGATCTTTGCCTGGATCGCCTCTGGGCTGAACTCACTGAGCGGGATAGGCCCGATGATGCCCAGTTCGTTGCGCTCCGGGCACAGGTAGATGGGGATGGCACCGGTCATGATGATCGCGTGCACCACCGACTTGTGGCAGTTGCGGTCCACCAGCACCAGTTCGTCGCGGCCGACCATCGCATGCCAGACGATCTTGTTGGCGGTGGAGGTGCCATTGATCACGAAGAAGGTGTGGTCGGCGCCGAAATTGCGCGCCGCACGGGCTTCGGCCTGGGCCAGCGGACCGGTGTGGTCGAGCAGCGAGCCCAGCTCAGGCACCGACACGGACAAGTCCGAGCGCAGCGTGTTTTCCCCGAAGAACTGGTGAAACGCCTGGCCCACCGGGCTCTTGCGGTAGGCCACACCGCCACCGTGGCCAGGGGTATGCCAGGAATAGTTGGACTGCGCGGTGTGCTGGACCAGCGCCTTGAAGAACGGTGGCAGCAGGCCGTCGAGGTAGTTGTGCGCAGCGCGCGCCACCTGGCGGGCGAGAAATGGCACGGTGTCTTCGAACAGGTAGAGGACGCCACGCAACTGGTTCAGCTCGCCCATGGCCTCGGCGGGGGCATTTTCCAGGGTGACCTGCTCGCCCAGGGCGAAGATCGGCAAGTCAGGCGCACGCGCACGGGCCAGGCGAATCAGTTCGGCGATGTTTTCCAGCAGGTGGGTATTGGCCCCGACGCCCTCGGCGGCGATCAGCATGCAGGCCAGGCCGTGGTGCGTGGCGGCGACCAGCCGCGCTTCGGCATGGTCGGCGGCGGCGAGGATGGCGAAACCGTCCTGGCTCAGTTCCTCGGCGATGCCACGGATGCGCTCGCCGGCGACGCTGTCGGCCTTGATGGCGCGGTGGACGATGAGGATGGGGAACTTGAGGTCCTTGTACATCAGGCTGCTACCTCCGAAGGACAGAGCATCCTTCCTCAGGGTAGTAGAGCCTGATGATTACCGTGGCGGCCCTATCGCCGGCAAGCCGGCTCCCACAAAAAGCTCAGTGGAGTACCTGTGGGAGCCGGCTTGTCGTGGCGACGAACCGCGGCGATAGGGCCGGAGCAGCCCCAACATCAACCAGCAGGCGTCTCGGTCAACGCCTGCCACATCGAAGGCCCACCCGCCGACTTGGCAACCGCCGCCAGGCGTTCGGCATGCGCCTCGAGCTCCTCGGCACTGGCCATGATCACCCGCCCCGGCGCACGCCCGGTAATCCGGCGAATCTCGCTGCCACCACTGCCCTGCCCGTCGTTGTCACCGTCAGCCCCGTGCCCGGCCAGCGACAAGCTGGTCTGGCCACCGGTCATTGCCAGGTAGACGTCCGCCAGCAGCTCGGAGTCGAGCAATGCGCCGTGCAGCTCACGACCGGAGTTGTCGATGTCGTAGCGTTTGCACAGCGCATCGAGGCTGTTGCGCTGCCCCGGGTGACGGGCGCGCGCCAGCAACAGGGTATCGAGGATGGTGCAGTGGTTCGAGATATCGGCGCGGTCAGCCTGACCCAGCAAAGCGAACTCGTTGTTGATGAAGCCAACGTCGAACGCCGCGTTGTGGATGACCAGCGTGGCGCCCTGGATGAAGTCGAAGAATTCTTCGGCCACTTCAGCGAAGCGCGGCTTGTCGACCAGGAAGGCATCGGTGATGCCGTGGACGTTGATCGCGCCCTCGTCGCTCTCGCGGTCAGGCTGCAGGTAGACGTGGAAGTGCCGCCCGGTCAGGCGCCGGCCGATGACCTCGACGCAGCCGATCTCGATGATCCGGTGGCCTTCGCTGACCGGCATGCCAGTGGTTTCGGTATCGAGAATGACCAGGCGTTTATCTTGCTGCTGCTCCACGCGGGGCGCTCCAACTTGCATCGATTACAGAGCCGCGGATTGTACCCCAGCTCAGCGCTTGGCGCGCACTTCCTCGACGCCGCGGTTGGCCAACAGGTCGGCACGTTCGTTGCCAGGGTGGCCAATGTGGCCGCGCACCCACTTCCAGGTGACCTTGTGGCGGTTGACCTGCTCGTCCAGCAGCTGCCACAGGTCGGCGTTCTTCACGGGCTCCTTCGCAGCGGTCTTCCAGCCGCGCTTCTTCCAGTTGACCATCCATTCGTTGATGCCCTTCATCACGTACTGCGAGTCGGTGGTCAGCACCACCTCGCATTCGCGCTTGAGCGCCATCAGCCCCTGGATCGCCGCCATCAGCTCCATGCGGTTGTTGGTGGTTTCGCGCTCGCCACCCCACAGTTCCTTCTCGACGCCCTTGTAGATCAGCAGGACGCCCCAGCCGCCGGGGCCAGGGTTGCCCTTGCAGGCACCATCGGTATACAGCTCGACGCTTTCGCTCATGTACCACTCATGTTCAGTGCTTTTCGGTATCGGGGTTGACGGCGGTGCGGTTGACCTTGGCCAACGGCAACGGCAGCAGCTTGCCCATCGGCTCGCGACGCTCCGGGCGCAAGGGCCGCAGGCCGACCACCATCTTGCGTGCCACCAGCAGGTAGACCCCGCCACCGGAGCCCTGCCAGCCACCCGCCAAGCGTTCCCAGCCCGCCAGGCGTTGTTGCCAGGCCGGCGAGGCAAGCGGCGGACGATAGCACCCGAAGCGGCGTTTCTCCAGCGCGAAGCCCAGCAGGTTGAGCCAGTCGCCCACCCGCGACGGCGAAATGCAACGGGCCTTGCGCAGCGCGCCATGGCTGAAGAAATGGCGCATGCCCCAGCTGCTCCAGGGGTTGATGCCGACGATCAGCAAGTGCCCGCCCGGGCGCACGGCACTGGCAGCTTCGCGCAGCAGGCCATGGGGCGACAGGCAGAAATCCAGGCCATGCTGCAGCACCACCACGTCGGCGGCATGCTCGCTGAGCGGCCAGGCCTGCTCTTCGCAGACGATCTCCACACCCGGCAGCGGTGCGCCCAGGCGCACGTTGCGCTGCACCTGCGGGGCGCTGGGCGGCGCCTCGGCGCAAGGGCCGTAGTGCACCAGGTAACCGCCAAAGAAGCGCCCGAGCTCTTCTTCCAGCAGTTTTTCCTCTTCCCTGAGCATCAACTGGCCGAGTGGGCCGTTGAACCAGTCACGGGCCAGGCTGATCAGCTCGACCCAGCTGGGGTCGGCCTGGGCAAAGGCTTGGTCGGTCATTGCGCTCTCCCTCGAAGGTTCTCGCACCGCGCCATCGCGGCTAAGATGCCCTCATGTGCCACGCTAGGCGAATCGGATCCGCACCATGATACAGATCGATGCTCTCCCCGCTTTCTCCGACAACTACATCTGGTTGTTACAGGATACTGCCAAACGCCGCTGCGCGGTGGTCGACCCTGGCGATGCCGGCCCGGTGGAGGCCTGGCTGGCCGCCCACCCCGGCTGGGTACTGGAAGACATTCTGGTCACCCACCACCACAACGACCACGTCGGCGGCGTCGAACGCCTCAAGCAGCTGACCGGCGCAAGGGTCTGCGGCCCTGCCAACGAGCGCATCCCCTGCCGCGACCTGGCGCTGGACGAAGGCGACCAGGTCACGGTGCTGGGCGTGACCTTCAAGGTGCTTGCCGTGCCGGGGCACACCCTGGGCCACATCGCGCTATTCAGCGATCAGCCCGCCACCCCAGTGCTGTTCAGTGGCGACACCCTGTTCGCCGCAGGCTGCGGGCGCATGTTCGAAGGCTCGCCACAACAGATGCAGCCCGCCCTGGCCCGCTTGGCGGCGCTGCCGGAACAGACTGAAGTGTACTGTGCCCACGAATACACCCTGAGCAACCTGCGTTTCGCCAAGGCCGTGGAACCCGGCAATCCGCACGTTCAGCAACGGTTCGAAGACGTTACCCGTTTGCGCGCGGAAAATCGCATCACCTTGCCATCAACGATCGGTCTCGAACGCCTGACCAACCCCTTTCTGCGTACGTCTGAAACATTAGTTAAACAAAAAGCAGACGAATGGAAGGGACATTCAAACGATACGCAGGTCACTGTTTTTGCTGCCTTGAGGTCTTGGAAGGACACATTCTGATAACCTCAAGATATATCGCAGAGCGGTGACAACGGTTGACCCGGCCGGGTGCGGTTTCTAGAATCGCCGAAATTTTTCGCCCGGAAACCTGTCCCCGCCGATGTCTTCCCGTAGCCGCAGAACCCCTCATTCAGTCGCCCTGAGGCGCCTGGCCCAGATCAGTGCGCTGGCGCTGGCCGCCACCCTGGTGGGCTGCCAGAGCACCCGTCAGCTCGACGAAGCCGAGAGCGTTCGCGCGCACAACTACCAGGCGCGGATCAAGCACAAGCCTGCCCCGCTCGCGGTCAAACCCGTCGAGCCGCCGCAGGATGTGTGGGAGCGCATGCGCCAGGGCTTCGCCCTGCAGGACAGCATCGACGTCAATCCGCGTATCGAGCAGCAGCGCCTGTGGTTCGCCAGCAACCCTTCGTTCCTCGAGAACGCCGGCGAGCGCGGCAGCCTCTACCTGCACTACATCGTCGAACGCCTCGAAGAACGCGACATGCCGCTGGAGCTGGCGCTGCTGCCGGCGATCGAGAGCGCCTACAACCCAATGGCCTACTCGCGCGCCCATGCCGCGGGCATGTGGCAGTTCATCCCGTCCACCGGGCGTCACTTCAACCTGCGCCAGACCAACTTCTATGACGGCCGCCGCGACGTCACCGCGTCGACCAACGCCGCGCTGGACTACCTGACCCGCCTGCATGACATGTTCAACGGCGACTGGCTGCTGGCCCTGGCCGCCTACAACGCCGGCGAAGGCACCGTCAGCCGGGCGATCGAGCGCAACGAAAAGCTCGGCCTGCCCACCGACTACTGGAACCTGCCACTGCCGCAGGAAACCCGCGACTACGTGCCCAAGCTGCTGGCCCTGTCGCAGGTGGTCTCGACCCCAGAGGCCTACGGCGTGAACCTCAACCCGATCGCCAACGAGCCCTACTTCGAAGCAGTCGCCATCAACGAACGCCTCGACCTGTCGCGCGTGGCTGCCTTCGCCAACATCGACGAGGACGAGCTGATCCAGCTCAACCCGGCATTCAAGAAGCGCATGACCGTCGATGGGCCGCAGCAACTGCTGGTGCCGACCGCCAAGGCGCAGTTGCTGACCGACCTCAAGCCCGAGCAGTTGATCAGCCTCAAGCCGAACAAGGCTGTATTCGAGCGCGCAGTCGCCGAAGCCCGAGCGCCGGCGACTGCACGCACCTACCGGGTCAAGCGTGGCGACAACCTGGGCACCATCGCCAAGGCCAACCGGGTGTCGGTCAAGGACATCCAGCGCTGGAACAAACTGCCGGGCAATCGTGTTAAAGCCGGGCAGGTTCTGGCACTGCGCGGCGGCAATGCGCCGAGCGCCGCGGGAAACCGGGTGGCAGCCTCCGGCGAGCGCACGACCCAATACAAGGTCCGCAAGGGTGACTCGCTGTATTTGGTTGCCAAACGTTTCAATGTCGAGATGCAGCACCTCAAGCGCTGGAACCCGCGTAGCGGCCATGCGCTGAAGCCGGGCCAGACCTTGACCGTCTACCTGCCGCATTGATGTAACCCCAATCGCCCAATCGTCCAATCGCCGGCTGTGGGAGCCGGCTTGCCGGCGATTGGGGCGCACAGCCCCCTCCCGCCCGCCCCTGACATCCTCTTTTTCCAACCCCGCCAAGCTGTTACTGTACCCCGACTAAAGCCCAACGCCTCTGGATCGGATGCCGACTTGATACGTCCCCTCCTGCTGTCTCTCAGCCTGGCCTTGAGCTTTCCCGCAGCCGCGATGGTGAGCGAAAGCCACGGATACGCGCAGTTCGGCACGCTCAAGTACCCAGCCACCTTCACCCACTTCGACTGGGTCAACCCGCAAGCGCCCAAGGGTGGCACCTTGCGGGCGATGGCGTTCGGCACCTTCGACACGCTCAACCCCTACACCTTCAAGGGCAGCAGCCCGGTGACCACGCCGAACTTCCTGCAGTACGGCGTGAGCGAGCTGAACGAGACACTGATGGTCGGCACCGGCCAGTACGACCCATCGGGTGACGAACCCACCTCCAGCTACGGCCTGATCGCCCGTTCGGTCGAGTACAGTGAAGACCGCAGCTGGGTGGTGTTCAACCTGCGCCCGGAAGCGCGCTGGCATGACGGCAAGCCGATCACCGCGGCCGATGTGGCCTTTTCCTACCGCACGCTGCTCAAGGAAGGCCACCCGATCTACCGCACCAACCTGCAGGAAGTGCAGCGCGTCGACATCCTCGGCCCGCTGCGCATCCGCTTCGTCTTCAAGCGCGCCGGCAACCCGCTGCTGATCCTGCGCCTGGGCGAGATGCCGGTACTGCCCAAGCACTACTGGCAACGCCGCGACTTCAAGGCCACCACCTTCGAGCCGCCACTGGGCAGCGGCCCGTACCGCATCACCCAGGTTCAACCTGGCCGTCACCTGGTGTTCGAGCGGGTGAAGAACTACTGGGGCAAGGACCTGGCGGTGAACCGCGGCAAGTACAACTTCAACCGCATCGAGTACGAGTTCTACCGCGACGCCACGGTGGCCTTCGAAGCCTTCAAGGCCGGCGAGTTCGACATCTACATCGAGCACCAGGCGAAGAACTGGGCCAACGGCTACAACTTCCCGGCCGTGCGCCGCGGTGAGGTGATCAAGGCGCAGATCCCGCACCGCATCCCGACCCAGACCCAAGGCCTGTTCATGAACAGCCGCCGCGCCAGCTTCAGCGACGCCCGCGTGCGGCAGGCGCTGGGCCTGATGCTCGACTTCGAGTGGACCAACCGCGCCCTGTTCAGCAGTGCCTACCGCCGCTCGACCAGCTATTACCCCAACAGCGAGTTCGCAGCGGACGGCCTGCCCACCGGCAAGGAATGGCTGCTGCTGGCGCCATTTCGTGACCAACTGCCGGAAAAGATGTTCACCCAGCCCTACCAGGTCAGCCATACCGACGGGCGCGGCATCAGCCGCCAGACCTTGCGCCAGGCCTTGACCCTGCTCGGCCAGGCGGGCTGGAAACTCGATGGCCAGCGGCTGGTGGACGGCAAGGGCCAGCAACTGCGCATGGAACTGCTGCTGGTGAACCCCAACCTCGAACGCATCCTGCAACCCTATGTCGAAAACCTGGCCAGCATCGGCATCGACGCGCACTTGCGCACCGTGGACCGTGCCCAGTACAAACAACGCCTGGACCAGTTCGACTTCGACATGATCCTGATGACCCTCAACCAGACCCTGAGCCCCGGCCTCGAACAGTGGCTGTACTTCCACTCAAGCCAGGCCTCGACCAAGGGCAGCAAGAACTATGCTGGGGTCAAGGACCCGGTGGTCGACCACCTGCTCGACACCCTGCTCGCCGCCCGCACCCGCGATGACCAGGTCGCCGCCGCGCGCGCCCTGGACCGTGTGCTTTCATGGCAGTACTACATGATCCCCAACTGGTATCTCGACAATCACCGCCTGGCCTACCGCAACCGGTTCGCCTTCGTCACCACGCCGCCCTACACCCTCGGGCTGAACAGCTGGTGGATAAAGCCTTCGGAGAAAGCCCAATGATGCCCATGCCCCGCCTGCGCCAGCTGGCCGGCAGCCTGTTGCTGGCCTGCTTGAGCCTGCCGGCCCTGGCCGCACCGCAACACGCGCTGACCCTGTACGACGAGGCGCCGAAATACCCGGCCGACTTCAAGCACTTCGACTTCGTCAACCCCGACGCGCCCAAGGGCGGCACCTTCCGCCAGTCCAGCTTCGGTGGCTTCGACAGCCTCAACCCGTTCATCAACAAGGGTGTGCCGGCCGAAAACGTCGGTGCCATCTACGACACCCTGATGCGCCAGAGCCTGGACGAGCCGTTCACCGAGTACGGCCTGGTGGCCGGCAAGATCGAGAAGGCCCCGGACAACAGCTGGGTACGCTTCTACCTGCGCCCCGAGGCACGCTTCCACGACGGCCACCCGATGCGCGCCGACGACGTGGTGTTCACCTTCAACGCCCTGATCAAGGACGGCGCCCCGCTGTACCGCCAGTATTACGCCGACGTCGCCGAAGTGGTCGCCGAAGATCCGCTGCGCGTGCTGTTCAAGTTCAAGCACCAGAACAACCGCGAGCTGCCGCTGATCCTCGGCCAACTGCCGGTGCTGCCCAAGCATTGGTACGAGGGCCGCGAGTTCAACCGTGGCAACCTGGAAATCCCGCTGGGCAGCGGCCCCTACAAGATCGCCGAGGTCAAGGCCGGCCGCTCGATCCGCTACGAGCGGGTCAAGGACTACTGGGCCAAGGACCTGCCGATCAACCGCGGCTTCTACAACTTCGACGCCATGACCTTCGATTCCTACCGCGACAACACCGTCGCCCTCGAAGCGCTCAAGGCCGGCCAGTTCGACTACGGCCTGGAGACCAGCGCGAAGAACTGGGCCACCGCCTACAACGTGCCGGCGGTGCGCGACGGCCGCCTGATCAAGGAAGAGCTGCCCAACGGCAACCCCACCGGCATGCAGGGCTTCATCTTCAACCTGCGCAAGCCGGTGTTTCAGGACGTGCGCGTGCGCCACGCGCTGAGCCTGCTGCTGGATTTCGAATGGACCAACAAGCAGCTGTTCAATGGTGCCTACACCCGCACCGGCAGCTACTTCGAGAACTCCGAAATGGCGGCCAAGGGCCAGCCGAGCCCAAGCGAGCTGAAAATCCTCGAACCGCTGCGTGGCAAGGTGCCCGAGCAGGTCTTCGGCGAAGCCTTCCACAACCCGGTCACCGACGGCAGCGGCATGATCCGCGAACAGCAGCGCCAGGCCTACAAGCTGCTGCAGGAAGCCGGCTGGAAGATCGTCGACGACAAGATGGTCGACCAGAACGGCAAGCCGGTTTCCATCGAGTTCCTGCTGGCGCAGACCGAGTTCGAGCGCATCCTGCTGCCGTTCAAGCGCAACCTGGCCGACCTTGGCATCGACCTGAGCATCCGCCGCGTCGACGTCTCGCAGTACATCACGCGCTTGCGTTCGCGCGACTACGACATGATCGTCAGCGGTTTCTCGCAGTCCAACTCGCCGGGTAACGAGCAGCGCGAATACTGGACCAGCGCCGCCGCCGACAACCCCGGCAGCCGCAACTTCATCGGCCTGCGCGACCCGGCCATCGACCAACTGGTCGAACAGTTGATCAACGCCGACTCCCGGCAAAACCTGGTCGACCACACCCGCGCCCTCGACCGCGTGCTGCTGTGGGGTTACTACGTGATTCCCAACTGGCACATCAAGACCTGGCGCGTGGCCTACTGGAACCACATCGGCCACCCCGCGGTGTCGCCCAAGTACGATATCGGCATCGACACCTGGTGGATCAAGCCCGACGTGACCCCGGCCGTGACCGAAGCACCTGCGCAAGAGGCCCAATGACATGCTGGCCTACATCCTGCGCCGCCTGCTGCTGATCATCCCGACCCTGTTCGGCATCCTGGTCATCAACTTCATCATCGTCCAGGCCGCCCCCGGCGGCCCGGTGGAACAGATGATCGCCAAGCTCGAAGGCTTCGAGGGCGCCACCAGCCGCATTGCCGGCGGCGGTGCCGAAGTCTCGGTGGCCGGCTCCAACTACCGCGGTGCCCAGGGCCTGGACCCGGCGCTGATCGCCGAGATCGAGCGCATGTACGGCTTCGACAAGTCGGCACCCGAGCGCCTGTGGATCATGGTCAAGAACTACGCCCAACTGGACTTTGGCGACAGCTTCTTCCGCGACGCCAAGGTCATCGACCTGATCGTCGAGAAGATGCCGGTGTCGATTTCGCTGGGGCTGTGGAGCACGCTGATCATGTACCTGGTGTCGATCCCGCTGGGCATTGCCAAGGCAGTGCGCCACGGCAGCCACTTCGACGTCTGGACCAGTTCGGCAATCATCGTCGGCTACGCCATCCCCGCGTTCCTGTTCGCCATCCTGCTGATCGTGCTGTTCGCCGGCGGCAGCTACTTCGACTGGTTCCCGCTGCGCGGGCTGACCTCGAACAACTTCGACGAGCTGTCCACCACCGGCAAGGTGCTGGACTACTTCTGGCACCTGGTGCTGCCGATCACCGCGCTGGTGATCGGCAACTTCGCCACCATGACCCTGCTGACCAAGAACAGCTTCCTCGACGAGATCAACAAGCAGTACGTGGTCACCGCCAAGGCCAAGGGCCTGAGCCGCCCGCGGGTGCTGTACGGGCATGTGTTCCGCAACGCCATGCTGCTGGTGATCGCCGGTTTCCCGTCGGCCTTCATCGGCATCTTCTTCACAGGTTCCCTGCTGATCGAGGTGATCTTCAGCCTCGACGGCCTGGGCCTGATGAGCTTCGAAGCGGCGATCAACCGCGACTACCCGGTGGTCTTCGGCACCCTGTTCATCTTCACCCTGCTGGGGCTGGTGGTGAAACTGATCGGCGACCTGACCTACACCCTGGTCGATCCTCGCATCGACTTCGCCAGCCGGGAGCACTGACATGGCCTTGTCCCCTCTCAACCGCCGGCGCTTCGAGCGCTTCAAGGCCAACCGCCGTGGCTGGTGGTCGCTGTGGCTGTTCCTGATCCTGTTCGGCCTGAGCCTGGGCGCCGAGCTGATCGCCAACGACAAGCCGATTGCCGTGCGCTACGACGGCGAGTGGTACTTCCCGGCATTCAAGCGCTACCCGGAAACCACCTTCGGCGGCGAATTCCCGCTGGAGGCAAACTACAAGAGCCCGTACATCCGCGAGCTGCTGGCCAAGAAGGACAGCTTCGTGCTGTGGGCGCCGATCCCGTTCAGCTACCAGAGCATCAACTACGACCTGCGCGTCCCCGCGCCCGCGCCGCCCTCGGCGGACAACTGGCTGGGCACCGACGACCAGGGCCGCGATGTGCTGGCGCGGGTGATCTACGGCTTCCGCATCTCGGTGCTGTTCGCCCTGACCCTGACCATTCTCAGCTCCATCGTTGGCGTCATCGCCGGTGCCCTGCAGGGCTTCTACGGCGGTTGGGTAGACCTTGCCGGCCAGCGCTTCCTGGAAATCTGGTCGGGCTTGCCGGTGCTGTACCTGCTGATCATCCTCGCAAGCTTCGTGCAGCCCAACTTCTGGTGGCTGCTGGGGATCATGCTGCTGTTCTCGTGGATGAGCCTGGTGGATGTGGTGCGCGCCGAGTTCCTGCGCGGGCGCAACCTGGAATACGTGCGTGCCGCACGAGCCCTGGGCATGCGCAATGGCGCGATCATGTACCGGCACATCCTGCCCAACGCGATGATTTCGACCATGACCTTCATGCCGTTCATCCTCACGGGCGCCATCGGCACCCTGACTGCGCTGGACTTCCTCGGCTTCGGCCTGCCGCCCGGCGCGCCATCGCTGGGCGAGCTGGTGGCCCAGGGCAAGTCCAACCTGCAGGCGCCGTGGCTGGGCATCAGTGCCTTCGCCGTGTTGGCGATCATGCTGAGCCTGCTGGTGTTCATCGGCGAGTCCGCCCGCGATGCCTTCGACCCGAGGAAGTGAAATGACCGAACAGAACCTGATCGAAGTGCGCGACCTCGCGGTGGAATTCGTCACCGGGGAGCAGGTCAACCGCGTGGTCGATGGCGTCAGCTTCGACATCCGCAAGGGCGAAACCCTGGCCCTGGTCGGCGAAAGTGGCTCGGGCAAGTCGGTAACCGCCCACTCGATCCTGCGCCTGCTGCCTTACCCGCTGGCGCGTCACCCCAGCGGCAGCATCCGCTTCGAAGGCAAGGACCTGCTGCAACAGAACGAAAAGGTCATGCAGCGCATCCGCGGCAACCGCGTCGCGATGATCTTCCAGGAGCCGATGACCTCGCTGAACCCGCTGCATTGCATCGAAAAGCAGATCAACGAAATCCTCCTGCTGCACAAGGGCCTGACCGGCAAGGAAGCGACCGCGCGCACCCTGGAGCTGCTGGAGATGGTCGGCATCCCCGAGCCGCGCAAGCGCCTCAAGGCACTGCCCCATGAGCTGTCCGGTGGCCAGCGCCAGCGGGTGATGATCGCCATGGCCCTGGCCAACGAGCCGGACCTGCTGAT
Organism: Pseudomonas plecoglossicida NBRC 103162 = DSM 15088; assembly: GCF_000730665.1. Classification (GTDB taxonomy): domain Bacteria; phylum Pseudomonadota; class Gammaproteobacteria; order Pseudomonadales; family Pseudomonadaceae; genus Aquipseudomonas; species Aquipseudomonas plecoglossicida. Next base: position 34,189 of record NZ_BBIV01000023.1, on the reverse strand, counting down.
CGCCGACGAGCCGACCACGGCGCTCGATGTGACCGTGCAGTTGAAGATTCTCGACTTGCTCAAGGAGCTGCAGTCGCGCTTGGGCATGGCGTTGCTGCTGATCAGCCACGACCTCAACCTGGTCCGCCGTATCGCCCACCGGGTGTGCGTGATGCAGCGCGGGCAGATCGTCGAGCAGGCCGATTGCGCCACGCTGTTCAGCGCGCCACAGCATCACTACACGCAGATGCTGATCAATGCCGAACCCAGTGGCTTGCCGGCGCACAACCCGGTGGGCTCGCCACTGCTGGAAGTGAACGATCTCAAGGTCTGGTTCCCGATCAAGAAAGGCCTGCTGCGACGCACCGTCGACCATGTGAAGGCGGTGGACGGCATCAATTTCAGCCTGCCCCAGGGGCAGACACTGGGGATCGTCGGCGAGTCCGGGTCGGGCAAGTCCACCCTCGGGCTGGCGATCTTGCGCCTGATATCCAGTCGCGGCGGCATTCGCTTCCACGGGCAATCGCTGGAAGGGATGAATCAGAAGCAAGTGCGGCCACTGCGGCGCGAGATGCAGGTGGTGTTCCAGGACCCGTTCGGCAGCCTCAGCCCGCGCATGTGCGTGGAGGACATCGTCGGCGAGGGTTTGCGCATTCACCGTATCGGCACGCCGGCCGAGCAGGAGGCTGCGATCATTGCAGCGCTTGAGGAAGTGGGCCTGGACCCGCGCACGCGGCATCGCTATCCCCATGAATTTTCCGGCGGGCAGCGCCAGCGCATCGCGATTGCCCGGGCTTTGGTATTGAAGCCTGCGCTGATTCTGCTGGATGAACCGACTTCGGCGCTGGACCGCACGGTGCAGCGGCAGGTGGTGGAACTGCTGAGGAACCTGCAGCAGAAGTACAACCTGACCTACCTGTTCATCAGCCATGACCTGGCAGTGGTCAAGGCGCTGAGTCACCAGTTGATGGTGATCAAGCATGGGCATGTGGTGGAACAGGGGGATGCGCAGGCGATCTTCCATGCGCCGCAACATGCCTATACCCAGCAGTTGCTGGAAGCGGCGTTCTTGCAGCCGAATGGGGAAAAGAATCAGTTTTAAGCTCTATCTTGTAGGACATTTCCCAAAGATACTCCTACCGCCTTTTTACCGTTGCGGTCGCGTTGGCAGCGCACTAGTCTCGGCGTGTCGTTGCATATCAACGACACGGCTTTGACAGGCCGTAACGAGATACTTTGCACGGCCGTGTCGTTTATGGCGGCTGTGCATGGGGCACGTTCGCGTGCGCCGGTTCTGGTATCCGCCGGTCTGTCAACCTATGCACAGCTGCCACCCTCCTGTTTGACAGCAGTTTGGTGGTCGCCCCAAAAACGGATACTACCCATGCTGAAAATTGTCCCCGATCCACCGCACAACCACTCCCTCGAAGACACCCTCATCCAGGCCACGGACTACGCCCTCTGCGCCCAGACCGTGATTCACCAGGCACTCCTGTTGCAGCCCAAGTCACCTGCTTCGATTCTGATGATGGCGTCGATGCATGAGATGGAGGCGCTGCGCGTCATGCTGGAATCCATGTTGATCCAGGTGCAGATGCCGGCTGAGCCAAGGACGCTGCACTAGACCAACAGTGATGTGTGGTGTGGCCTGGCCGGCGATAGGGCCAGCCCAGGCAGCAAAAAAATCAGGGAGATAGAGCAATGACCACAGACAACACCCATTTCACCGTAGGCAAAACCACCTTCTTCCAGGGCGAAAACCACACCCACCCCCTGTTCCGCATCGAACCCGGCATCCCCTGCCAGGACGCCCGCGAACAAGCCTCCGAGCTGATGGGCTACGTGCGCGACATGACCATCGCCGGCCTGATGGACGACAACCCCCAACTGATCTGGGCCTCGCACTACCTCAGCGCGCTGGCAAAGGCGCTGATGGATGATGCTGAGCTGGGGATGACGCACAGAGTATCCAGTGGCATCGATGAAGAGTCGAAGTGAGTGCACGCCTTGTGCGACTCGGACTTTCGAGGGCGGAATGCCCCGCGTTCAGAGCGCAGGAGCTGGAGCGATTAGCTGGCCGGACTCACCAGCCTGTAACCAACCCCTGCCTCGGTAATGATGAAGCGCGGCGCAGTAGGGTCATCCCCAAGCTTCTGCCGCAAATGCCCCACCACGATGCGCAGATAGTGGGTGTTCTCCACATGGGACGGCCCCCAGATCTCCTTGAGCAGCTGCTGCTGGGTAATCACCCGCCCCGGATGCCCGGCCAGCAGCGCCAGCAGCGCGTACTCCTTGCGCGTAAGCGCCACCTCCACGCCCGCCAGGGTCACCTTGCGAAAGGCAAAGTCCACGGTCAGTGGCCCGAAGCTGGCCGAGACTTCGCCCCCACCGGATTGCGGCACCTGGCGCAACAGCGCACGTACCCGGGCGAGAAACTCCTGGATGCCGAAAGGCTTGGTCACGTAGTCGTTGGCCCCGCCGTCCAGCGCATCGACCTTCTGCACCTCACTGGCCCGCACCGACAGCACCAGCACCGGCACCGCACTCCATTCACGCAGTTCACGCAGCACCTGTTGGCCGTCCATGTCCGGCAGGCCGAGGTCGAGCACCACCAGGTCGGGCTTGGCCAATGCTGCCTGGGCCAGACCTTCGCCGCCGGTGGCGGCTTCGATCACCTTGTAGCCCTGGGAAGTCAGGCTGATGCGCAGGAACTTGCGGATCTGCGGTTCGTCGTCGATGACCAGGAGGGTGGCGGACTGGCTCATGGGGCTTCGTGTTCGGCTTCGGGTTGCTGAGGGAGCGGCAAGCATAGAGTGATGCAGGTACCCTGGCCATCGATGCCTTCGCCGACCCGTATCTGTCCGCCGTGGGCGCCGATCATGCCCTGGCAGATCGCCAGGCCCAGGCCGGTGCCCTGCCCGCCCCGGTCGCCGCGAGCGGCGGTGTAGAACATGTCGAAGATTTTCTCGCGCTCTGGCAGCGGGATGCCCGGGCCCTGGTCACTGACGGCGAAATGCAGCTGCTCCTCGTGCACCGACACCTGCAGTTCCAGGCGACCTTGAGCAGGCGAGAAACGCGCAGCGTTCTCCAGCACATTGATCAGCGCCTGCTCGATCAGCGCGGCATGCACGAACAGCAGCGGCAGCTCGGCGGGGACGTCGGTGTGCACGCGCAACGGCGCCAGCACCAGGCGCAGGCGGTTGAGGGCGCTGCCGACGATATCGGCCGGGGCGACCCAGTCGCGGGCGAGCTTCAAGCCGCCGTGGCCAAGGCGGGTCATGTCCAGCAGGTTCTGAATATAGCGGTCGAGGCGTTCGGCTTCATCGCGAGTGCCTTCCAGCAATTCGCGGCGATCCTCGGCGGGGATCGCCTCGCCCAGCGCCAGCAGGCTGTCGATGCTGCCGCGCATGGCCGTCAACGGGGTGCGCAAGTCGTGGGAGACCGAGGCCAGCAAGGCGCTGCGCAGCTGCTCGGTTTCGCCGTGCAGGCGCGCCGCCTCCAACTGCTCGGCCAGGCGGGCGCGGGCCAGCGCCTGGGCCAGGGGCTGGCCGAGTGCCTGGAGCAAGCGCCGGCGCTGGGCGCTGAGCGGCTCGCCGGAACGCGGACGCACGCCGAGCAAGGCCAGGGGCTGGTCGTCGACGGCCAGCGGCCACCACCACCAGCGGCCATTGGGCAAGGTATCGCTGCCATGCCCTGCGGCCTGGCCGTGTTGCCAGGCCCACTCGGCGGCAGCGCGCTCGCTGTCGCCCAGCACGTGCGCTTCGCCGCTGGCCAGCTGCAGCAGGCCTTCGGCGTTACGTTCGAGCAGGCACACTTGCACGTCCTGCCAGCCGTTGAGGTGCTGACCTGCGGCGTTGAATACCGCCTGGCGGTCGGTGGCCACGGTCAGCCGGCGCGACAGGTCGAGCAGTTGGCTGGTCTGCGCCTGGGTTTCGCGCAAGGCCTGCAACTGGCTACGCTGACGCGCGGCAAGGTTGCCGGTGAGGGCCGCCATCAGCAGGAAGAACACCAGCGTCAACACATCTTCTTCGCGCTGGATGCTGAAGGAGAAGTTCGGTGGAATGAACAGGAAATCGTAAGTCAGGAACGACAAGGCCGCGCAGGCAAGCGCCGGCCCCAGGCTGCTGCGCACAGCGACCAGCAGCACGGCGGCGAGAAACACCAGGGAGATATTGGGCAATGCCAGCACGCTCGACACCGCCCATGACAAACCCGCCGCCAGCACGGTGGCGAGCACTGCCAACAGGTAATGGCGCCACACCCATACCCGTTGCACAGCAGCCTTCGTCGGGGCCGGCTGTGCGTCGCGATCGAGTACGTTGACCTCCAGGCCATGACTTTCACGCAGCAGGCGCGCCGCCACGCCTGCGCCGAAGAAGCGCCGGCGCAGCCGGTCGCGGGACTGCCCCACCAACACCAGGCTGGCACGACGCTCGACGGCATGCTGGATCAGCGTGCGCGCCACTTCCCCTGCGCGCAGCAGCACCACTTCGCCGCCAAGCCGTTCGGCCAGTTGCTGGGCGGCCTGCAAGCGGTGGCGGGCGGTTTCGTCGCGCAGCCGGCCGTTGTCGACGTGGACCAGGCTCCAGGGCAGATGACGCCGCTGCGCTACCCGGCTGGCATGGCGCACCAGGCGCTCGGCCTGGTCGTCACCGTCGACGCCGACCAGCATGCGCCCGCGCAGGGTGGGCGCCTCCTGGCCGCGTTGACGGTAGCCATGGGCAAGGTCCGCATCGACCTGGGCCGCGGCAGTCTGCATGGCCAGTTCACGCAGCGCGGTGAGGTTGGTCTGCGAGAAGTACGCATCGATGGCCGCACGCGCCTGCTCGGGGACATACACCTTGCCTTCGCGCAAACGTTCGAGCAGTTCGCGCGGCGGCAGGTCGATCAGCACCAGCTCGAAGGCTTCCTGCAGCACCCAGTCCGGCAGGGTTTCGCGGACCTGTACGCCGGTGATGTCGCGGACCTTGTCGTTGAGGCTTTCCAGGTGCTGGACGTTGACCGTGGTGTACACGTCGATGCCGGCGGCAAGCAGTTCCTGCACGTCCTGCCAGCGCTTGGCATGGCGGCTGCCGGGGGCGTTGGTGTGGGCCAGCTCGTCGACCAGGGCCAGGGTGGGCGCGGCCTTGAGCAGGCCGTCGAGGTCCATTTCCTCGAGGGTGACGCCACGGTACTCGCTGCGCAGTTGCGGCTGTTGTTGCAGGCCGCCGAGCAAGGCCTCGGTTTCGGCGCGGCCGTGGGTTTCGACGACGCCGGCGAGCACCTGCACGCCCTGGCGTTGCTGGGCGTGGGCGGCCTGGAGCATGGCGAAGGTCTTGCCGACACCGGGGGCGGCGCCGAGGAAGACCTTGAGCCTGCCGCGCCCTTCGCGCGGGAGGTTGGCCAACAGCGCGTCGGCGCGGGCTGCATTACTCATGTCTGATCCTTCGTTGGTTGGGCCTGCTGCGCAGGCCATCGCCGGCAAGCCGGCTCCCACAAGGATCTGCATTGCCTGTGTGGGAGCCGGCTTGCCGGCGATGGGCCGCAGCGCGGCCCCATTGTCACTGTCCTGTCTTCTCGAGCGCCTGGTTCAACGCCAGCACATTCACCACAGGCGGCCCGATCAATGGCTGGAGGGTGGCCTCTTCGAGCAAGGCTTGCAACCTCTCGATAGGCACCTGTCGCGCCGCCGCCACCCGTGGGATCTGATAGGCCACCGCCTCTGGTGGCAAATGCGGGTCCAGGCCACTGCCAGACGTGCTCAGCAGGGCCTGCGGCACCGGCCCCAGTTCAGCCCGATACAGCTTCGCCGCATCGCTGGCCACGCGCTCGGCCAAGGCCGGATTGCTCGGTGACAGGTTGCTGGCGCTGCTGGCCACGGTGGCATACGCCCCCGCCGAAGGCCGCGACTGGAACCAGCCATCGCCCTGGAAATCCTGGGCGATCAGCGCCGAGCCACGTACCTGGCCTGCGGCATCGCGCACCAGGCTGCCATTGGCCTGTTCCGGGAACGCCACCTGGGCAATACCGGTCACCGCCAGCGGATACAGCGCGCCAGTGACCACCGTCATCAGCAGGATCAGGCTCAGTGCCGGGCGTACATAGTTGTTCATGGTGGCCTCCTCAGACCAGGTGCAAGGCGTTGAGCAGCAGGTCGATCAGCTTGATCCCGGCAAACGGCACGACGATGCCGCCCAGCCCGTAGATCAGCAGGTTGCGCCGCAGCAGGTGCGCCGCACTCGCGGCCTGCACGCGCACGCCGCGCAGGGCCAGGGGGATGAGCACGATGATGATCAGCGCGTTGAACACGATCGCCGAAAGGATCGCGCTCTGCGGGCTGGCCAGGTGCATCAGATTGAGCACGCCCAGCTGCGGGTAGATGGCCGCGAACAGCGCAGGCAGGATGGCGAAGTACTTGGCCACGTCGTTGGCGATGGAAAACGTGGTCAGCGCACCGCGGGTCACCAGCAGCTCCTTGCCGACCTGAACCACGTCCAGCAGTTTGGTCGGGTCGCTGTCCAGATCGACCATGTTGGCGGCTTCGCGGGCGGCCTGGGTACCGTCATTCATGGCCATGCCCACGTCGGCCTGGGCCAGCGCCGGCGCGTCGTTGGCACCGTCGCCGCACATGGCGACCAGGCGGCCGTCGTTCTGCTCCTGGCGAATGCGCGCCAGTTTCTTTTCCGGGGTGGCCTCGGCCAGCACATCGTCCACGCCGGCTTCGGCGGCGATGGCGGCGGCGGTCAGCGGGTTGTCGCCGGTCACCATCACCGTGCGGATGCCCAGCTTGCGCAGTTCGGCGAAGCGTTCGCGGATGCCGGGCTTGACCACGTCCTTGAGGTGGATCGCACCGAGCAGGCGCTTGTCGACGCACACCAGCAGCGGCGTGCCGCCGCTCTGAGCGATGCGCTCGACCTCACGGGCCAGCGCGACTGGCATCTCCAGACACTGCATGCCAACGAAAGCCAGCACCGCATCGACCGCCCCTTTGCGGTACCGGTGTTGCTGGAAGTCGATGCCCGAAAGGCGGGTCTCGGCGCTGAAGGCGATGGCTTCGAACTGTTCGGCGGCGGGTTCGATGAAGTCGTGCAACTGGCGCAGGTACTCGACGATCGACTTACCTTCGGCCGTGTCATCGGCCAGCGATGCGAGCAACGCGCCCTCGCCCAGCTCCTTGGCGGTGACGCCGCTAGCCGCATGCAGCGCACTGCAGCGGCGGTTGCCGAAGGTGATGGTGCCGGTCTTGTCGAGCATCAAGGTATGCACGTCACCGGCCGCCTCCACCGCACGACCGGAGCGCGCGATCACGTTCAGGCGCACCAGCCGGTCCATGCCGGCGATACCGATGGCCGAGAGCAGCCCGCCGATGGTGGTCGGGATCAGCGTCACCAGCAGCGCGGCAAGGAAGATCAACGGCAGGCTGCCGCCCGCGAAGCGGGCGAACGGCTGCAGGGTCACCACCACGATGAGGAAGATCAGGGTCAGGCCGATCAGCAGGATGTCGAGGGCGATTTCGTTGGGCGTCTTCTGCCGTTTGGCACCTTCGACCAGGGCGATCATGCGGTCCAGGGTCGACTCGCCCGGGTTGCTGGTGACGCGAATCAACAGCCAGTCGGAGACCAGGCGGGTATTGCCGGTCACCGCCGAGCGATCACCACCGGATTCGCGAATCACCGGCGCCGACTCACCGGTAATGGCCGACTCGTTGACCGCGGCGATGCCTTCGAGCACTTCGCCGTCGGCGGGGATCATCTCGCCCGACACCACCCGTACCACATCGTCCTTGCGCAGCTGGGTGGCGGCGACGGTCTCGAACGAACCATCACCCCGCCGGCGTTGCGCGGTCAGCCCCTGGCTACCGGCCTTGAGGCTGTCGGCGCGGGCCTTGCCACGGCCTTCTGCCAGGGCTTCGGCAAAGTTGGCGAACAGCACGGTGAACCACAGCCACAACGCGATCTGCGCCGCCACGCCGGTGCCCACGCCACTGCCGGGGGCAAAGCACAGCACGGTGGTCAGCACGGCGGTCAGGGCCACCACCAGCATCACCGGCGAGCGCTTGAGCTGGCGCGGGTCGAGCTTGACGAAGGCCTGTACCAGCGCCGGGCGCCAGAGCGCGGCGAAGCGCGTCTGGTCCTTGGCGCTGTGCGGGGCGTTCACTTCAGGAATGGGCATGTTCATGGTCGGTTCCTCAGAAACCCAGGCTCAGGTGTTCGGCGATTGGCCCCAGGGCCAGGGTCGGCAGGAAGGTCAGGCCACCGACCAGCAGGATGGTCACCAGCAGCAGACCGGTGAACAGCGGGCCGTGGGTGGGGAAGCTGTTCAGCCCTTGGGGCGCGCTTTTCTTCGCCGCCAGGCTGCCGGCCAAGGCCAGGATCGGCAGGATGTAGCCGAAGCGGCCAATCAGCATGGCCAGGCCGATCATCAGGTTGTGGAACACCGTGTTGGCGCCGAATCCGGCGAATGCCGAACCGTTGTTGGCGGTGCCTGAGGTGTAGGCGTACAGCAGTTGGCTGAAGCCGTGGGCGCCCGGGTTGCTGACCGCGCCTGCCGGGCCCGGCAGGCTGGCGGCGATGGCGCCGAGCACCAGTACGCCGACCGGCATCACCAGCAAGGTGGCCACCAGCAGCTGAACTTCCCGCGCCTGCAACTTCTTGCCCAGGTATTCCGGGGTCCGGCCGATCATCAAGCCGGCCAGGAACACCGCGATGAGCACGAACAGCAGCATGCCGTAGAGCCCCGCGCCGACGCCGCCGAAGATCACCTCGCCGACCATCATGTTGACCATCGCCACCATGCCGGTCAGCGGGTTGAGGCTGTCGTGCATGGCGTTGACCGAGCCATTGGAGGCGGCGGTGGTGGTCACCGTCCACAGCACCGAGCCGGTCGTGCCGAAGCGGCTTTCCTTGCCCTCCATGGGCGCGCCTTGCTGCACCTGGGCGCTTTCCAGCGCCGGGTTCGGCTGGTACTCCGACCACAGCGCGGTGGCGCCGCCGATGAGGAACAGGCTGAGCATGCAGGCCAGGATCGCCCGGCTCTGGCGCAGGTCCTTGACGTAATGCCCGAAGGTGAACACCAGCGCCACCGGGATCAGGATGATCGAGGCCACCTCGAACAGGTTGCTCCAAGCCGTGGGGTTTTCGAACGGATGCGCCGAGTTGACGCCGAAGAAGCCGCCGCCGTTGGTGCCCAGCTGCTTGATGGCGATCTGGCTTGCGGCCGGGCCGAGCGGGATGCTCTGGTCGGCGCCTTGCAGGGTCACGGCATGGGCGTAGTCGGCGAAGGTTTGCGGCACGCCCTGCCATACCAGCAGCAGTGCCAGCACCAGGCACAGCGGCAACAGGCCGTAGAGGGTGGCGCGGGTCATGTCGACCCAGAAGTTGCCCAGGCTGGTGGTCGAGCGACGGGCGATGCCGCGGCACAGGGCGACCAGCACGGCCAGGCCGGTGGCGGCGCTGACGAAGTTCTGCACGGTCATGCCCAGCATCTGGCTCAGGTAGCTGACCGAGGCCTCGCCGCTGTAGGCCTGCCAGTTGGTGTTGGTGACGAAGCTCACCGCCGTGTTGAAGGCCAGCGACCATTCCTGGCCTGGCAGGTGCTGCGGGTTCAGTGGCAAGTAGCCTTGCAACAGCAGGATGGCGAACAGCAACAGGAAGCCGGCCAGGTTGAAGGCCAGCAGCGCCAGGGCGTATTGCTTCCAGTTCTGCTCCTGCTCAGCCTTGACCCCTGCGAGCCGGTAGCAGCCTCGTTCGACGGGGCCGAGCAGTGGCGTCAGCCAGGTGCGCTGGCCTTCCATGACCTTGTAGTAGAACCGCCCCAGCCAAGGTGCCGGCAGCAGCACGATGGCGAAGAATGCCAACAGCAAAGCGAAGTCGTAACTGTGCATGGCCGCTCCCTAGCTGCGATCGGCGCGCAGCAGCGCCACCAGCAGGTAAATCGCCAATGCCACTGCCAGCAGCAGTGACAGCCCGTCGAGCATGTACATGAGTGGAACTCCCCGTGGTGCGGCTTTGGCCGCTTTAGGGAAATTGTCGAAGGGAGGGGCGTAAAGGGGCGAGATCGAGGGTGGGGGATGGGTATAAAGAATGCGTAAAGATCGGGTTTCTGGGTGGCTGGCCAGGCCCTATCGCCAGCAAAGGCTAGCGCTGCGGCGTCTGCGGCCCCGCGTTGCGGCTCCAGTCCAGCAGCAGGCTGTAACCCACCGCCAACAGGGTCGGCCCGATGAACAGACCAATGAAGCCAAAGGCAATCAACCCACCAAAAACGCCCAGCAGAACGATCACCAGCGGCAAGTTGCCGCCCCGGCTGATCAGGTAAGGCTTGAGCACGTTGTCCACGCCGCTGATGACGAAGGTACCCCAGATGCCCAGGAACACCGCCATCCCATACTCGCCCTTCCACACCAGCCAGGCGGTGGCGGGTATCCAGGCCAGTGGCGGCCCCATGGGGATCAGGCTGAGCATGAAGGTCACCAAGCCCAGCACGATGGCCCCGGGCACACCGGCGATCAGGAAGCCGATCAGCGCCAGCAGCGCCTGGGCGGCGGCGGTGCCGATCACCCCGTTGACCACCCGCTGCACGGTCCCCGCCACCAGCTCCAGGTAATACTCGGCGCGGTCTCCCGCCAACCGCTGCAGCAGCCGCAGCACGAACGCCGCCAGGCGCGGGCCGTCACGGTAGAAAAAGAACACGAAGACCAGGCTCAGGGACAACTCCAGCATGCCGCTGCCGATCTGCGCGCTGCGTGCCAGCAGCCAGTTGCCGACCTGGCCAAGGTAAGGCTTCACCGAAGCAATCAGCGCAGCACCTTGCTGATCCATGGATTGCCACCACCGAACCAGGCGCTCACCGACCAGGGGAATGCTGCCCAGCCAGTCCGGCGCTTCCGGCAGGCCATCGACCTGCACATCACGCACAAAGGCCGTGGCGTCGCGGATATGGTCCGCCAGGTTGAACCCCAGCCACACCAGCGGCAACGCCACGATCAGGATCCAGGCGGTGGTCAGCAGGCTCGCGGCCAGGGTTTCACGCCCGCCCAACACCCGCGTCAGCAGGCGCATCAACGGCCAGCTGGCGAAGGCCAGGATGGCGCCCCACAACAACGCTGAAATGAACGGCGCCATCACCCACAGCGCCGCACCGAGCAACGCCAGCAGGACAATCTGGATCAACAGGCGGTCATTGTTGGCCATGGTGGCACTCGTTCAACGGATCAGTTCCAGGTGCAGGCCATCGGTAGTTGCGCTGCCGACTTCGAGCCGGTTGCTGCGCACCCCGGCCTTGACCAGTTGCTCGCGCCAGGCCTCGGCCTCGGCGCCGCTGAGGCTGGCGCGCAGGGTGCTGTCCAGGTTCAGGCTGCGGCTGAGCAACGCCACCCAGGCCGGCTGCGGGGTGCTCAGGTCAGGGTAGTCAAGCTTGCCGGTATCGCGCATTTCGCGCAGCACCGTGGCCGCGGTAGGCAGCAGCTCACCCAGCGGGCTGCCGGCGACGAACTCTTCCACGTGCAGGTAGGCGCGGCGATTGCCGCGGGTGACGCTGTACAGTGCAACCAAGGTGTCGGCTTGCTTGGCGGAGCGGCGCAGCAGGATGAAAGCTTGCTGCTCGTCGCCGCCATTGAGGCGGGCGTTGCCGAACACATCGTTGGCCCACAGGCTGGCTTCGCCACAGTCGCGGCCCTGGCACCAGAACAAGGGGTAGCCACCGTCGTGCTGCAGCGCTTCGCGAGCACTGGTGAAGGCTTCGCGGGCGGTGCGCTCGACCGGCAGCTCGTAGGTCACCGAACTGACCTGGCCGCGGCTCTCGACCTTGTCGTCGACCCGCAGGCGGCCGCTGATCTTGCGCAACGGGCCCATGGGGTAGATGCGTTCCTGCTCCACCGCCGGGCGCTGGTCGACGACCTTGGCATCCACGGGGACTGGCAGGCTGCCGGCCCACAACAGCGGGCTGGCCAGCGCCAGGCAGCCGGCGATGAGAACTCGAATGCTCATCGGCCACCCATGCCGCACGCGGCGCCGGTGAAAGATTGATGGATGTCTGGCATGTACATGGTTGTCTCCCTGTTCAACCCGCCAAGCCTCGACACTTGTCCGGTGCAAGTCAAGCAAAGCCAAAAAAGCGATTGAAACAGTCTGCGACAAGGGTCGCGCCCTGTTCATCGTTCAGGTGCAGGTGATGCCCGCCGGGCAACACCGTCTGCGCAAAGGGTAGCTGCTCCAGCAGTTCGGTGTGGCGAGCGAGCATGCCCTCTGCGGCGACCACCAGGCTGGAAGGGCAGCTCACCCGGCGTACATGAGCCATCGCCTGGGCCTGGCTCAGCCGCACCGGTGACGGCAAGGTCAGCCGACTGTCACTGCGCCAACTAAAGCCGCCGGGCACCGGCATCAGCCCGCGCTGGGCCAGCAGTTCGGCGGCCTCACGGCTGACCGCGACCATGCCCTTCATGCGCGCCTGCACGCCCTCCTCCAGGGTCGGGTAAACCGTCTTGCGCTTGCCGTCCAGGCGCAACTGGGCCTGCAGGGCCATGCCCAGGCGCTCGCCGGCGTCCTGTTCGGCACCGGTGGGCGGGATGACCCCGTCGATCAACGCCAGATGGCTGACCCGATCCGGCAGCGCCCCGGCCAGTTGCACCGAGATGATCGCGCCCAGCGAATGCCCGAGCAGGGCAAAACGCTGCCAACCCAGCTGCTCGGCAACCCGCAGCACGTCGTGGGCATAGTCGGCCAGCGCATAGCCGGCGCCTGGCGGCCGGTGTTCGGAGTAACCATGCCCGGCCAGGTCCAGGGCGACGATACGCAGCCCCTTCAGTTGCGGCGCCAGGCGGGCGAAGCTGTTGGCGTTGTCCAGCCAGCCATGCAGGGCGATCACGGGCTGGCCGTCAGCGGGGCCGAACAGATGCGCGGCGAGCTCGATATGGCCAAGGCTCAGGCGGATTTCCTCGACCTGCGCGCTCATGCCTGGCTCCAGCGGTCGAACAGGCCCTTGATCAGGCTGGCGGTGTCGGTCGGCCGTTCCAGCGGGAACATGTGGCCGCCGGGCACGCTGTGGTATTCACCCGTGGGCATGCCACGCACAGCCAGCCGGTGATGGCGGCGAATCACATTGCTACGGTCGCCGCACACCATCGCCAACGGCACCTGCAACTGCCGCGCCGGGGCCGGGCTGGCGTGGGGGATGCTGCGGTAGATGCTGATTTCGGTGGCCGGGTCGAAACGCAGGCGCAACCCCTGCTCGGCCTCTTCCAGGCCATGCTGCACGTAAGCGTCCAGGCAGTCGGGGTCAAAATGCCGGAACAGGCTCTTACTGGCGAAGTAGTCCCGCGCGCTGTCGCGGTCGGCAAAAGCCTCACGCCGGCCCAGGGTACGGCCCGCTGCAGTGATGCGATCGATGAAGCCGAAACGCTTGGCGGTACGCAGCAGCCATTGGTCGGCACGGGTCAGCACAGGCGAATCCAGCATCACCACGCCGCGGTAGTACTGCGGGCAGCGCAAGGCCGCATGCAGGTGCAGCACGCCACCCAGGGAATGGCCCACACCCCACACCGGCGCGTCCTGGCGGGCCAGGTGGTGCAGGAGCTCGTCCACCAGGTTCTGCCAATTTTCGTTCACCGGGAAGCGCGGGTCATGGGCGTGCTGGGCCAGGTGGCTGACCTGGTAGTCCGGCGCCAGGGCAGCGAACAGCTTGCCGTAGGTCGCCGAGGGAAAACCGTTGGCATGGACGAAGAAGATCTGCTGCGACATGGCGCCGGGTCCGGACCGAGGAAGGATGGCTCATTGTCGGCATCCTGCCGCCACTGGGCAACGTCCGTAAAGGTCATCGCCAAGGGTGATCAGGTCAGGCAATGCTGTCGAAACAGGCCAGCGAGCGCTGCAGGCAGGCCTGCATGCAGGCCAGTTGGCCCTCCAGGGCCTCGCGGGCCAGCTGCTGGTCCTGGCAATCGAGCTGCAGGCGCAGCATGGCCAGGCAGCTGGTTTGCAAGAGATGGGACACGCGCATGCACGCTTCTTGCAGTTTGCACAGGTCCTCTACGCCTTGCACTTTGCCCAGCAGGTGATGGAGCTTGGCGTCGGCCGATTCGCGCAGGAGGCTGTATTGGGCAAAGTCCAGCGCAGCGCCTTCGTTGACTTTTCCAATCGTGAGTTGCAGGTCCAGCGAACGCAACAGCTCCGGTATCAGGCTACTCATTCAAGACTCCCTGGCAGGTTCAGCATCAGCGCTATCCGAGTGCAACGCTAGCAATGGATACAGAGCGCCGACAACTGACAGAAATGCCAGTTACCTGGCGACGCAAGCACACGGGTACCTGATATTTTTGCCAGTTACCTTCTACAGGTGATGTCGCAATACTGCGATCACCCACCAAGGAGACCTGCAGATGCCACTCCCGACAGCCAATACCCGCTCCGGTCAATCGCAACCGCTGACGTTCAAGGTGCTTGGCCGCCTGATCTTGACCGCACCGCAGATCAACCTTCTGCGCCCTGGTAACGTTCTGCTGCCAGAAAGTGTTCCAGACACCGGTCTACCGGTGACCGTACCTCAATACGTGGGGATGGCGGTAGGGGACATGATCGTCCTGCATTTTTTTGGTACTTACTCCTCACTGCCACAACGCGTGGATGCAATTGGGGCACAGCCATTCATTGTCGCCAGGGCTCAGGTCGAGATGAATGCTGCCCGTACAGGTAGCGTCTACTACGAAGTGACGCGCGCCTCCGGTGGTTCCGCCGTGCGTTCTCCGGATCTTGGCGTGAGCATTTCCACACTCAAGGAAACGGAAAGTTTTGACGGTCGGCAGGATTACTTCACCGGCGAAGTCCACTTCCCCTATTTCTCTATCGTGGTAGGATCGGGCTACGTTTCATACCGTTACATTGAAAACTTCCCGCCACTTACCCCACCTTGCCTGCTTTTTGGCGTGGCACAGCTGCCCAGAGGGAATAGTCCAGCAATAGGGGTGCACTTCAAAAGGGCAGTTAGACGCTTGACGTTCCACCACCTTAACATCAATACTGCAAAGGTCACCATTCATAGTGGCAATACAATCCTTGAATCCCGACCCATAAGTTCCGCTAACAATACTCCTTCAGTGGCGGTATTCAGTTACGCACAGCTTATTAGCCACATTATAATTCATCACCCCATCAACAGCCAAGGCATCAATGTAGACAACTTTACCATGGAGTATTGAATGACGTCGCTGAAACAGCCGAGCAATTTGGATTTACTTCCATCCGCCGGCTGCGGCGTCAGGCACCGGTCCTGATGATCCAGCTGCAAGCGCTACAGGGCCAGATAGACGCCTTGCAGATCGCCCAATGCCTGCGGTGCTCGCGCCTTGTCGTTGAACCCTACCCCGCAACAGCTGGAGCTTGGTGTCGGCTGGTTCGCGCAACAGGCTGCATCGTTACTCAGATTTTCCAGCCTGCTTGGCAAGTCAAGCGAACTTGCCAGTTTCAAGCAGCGACTACTCATTGCGCATCGCCAAAACTGCCCGGCAACGTTAGCCACCCGTGAAAAGTGCCAGGTACCTGTGCTTGTGCGGGGAGCCTTGCAACCGGTGAGGACCTGATATTTTTACTAGTTCCGCCCTGCTGGGGCCGCTTCCATACTGCGATCTCTCCTTTCGAAGAGATCAGCAAATGTCACACTCGACCGTCCCATCAAAAACGCTTCACAGCCCTGGCAGTCGCGCAGGGCAATCGAATCCATTGACGTTCAAAGTCAAACGCAGCCTGGTGCTGGCCCGCCCCATCATCCGACTTGCTCCAGGCGATGTGCTCGATCCGGAAAAAGTACTCCCAGCGGGGTTGCCAGTGAACGTCGCCGTTTATGGGGGCATGACCCCTGGCGACAAGGTCAAGGTGGTTTTCGCGGGGGTGTCGACAGACGAACAGACCGTATCCGCAGTCGCTGAGCTGACATTTACGGTATCCAAGGCCCAGGTGGACGCCCATGCCGATAGCAGGATCAAGGTGCATTACGAGGTCGTGCCTGTCTCAGGAGGGCCTGCGGTTCCATCCCCGGAACTCGACTTGCAAATCGACCCCCTCGCCCCTGCGCTGTCTATAGACCCCACCCCCGTATCATTGACCGGGGTCATTCATCGCAACTCGGCACCTGTGCCCAACCCACCCGTCAATTCATTCGTCACGCGTACCGCCAGCGGCGGTCAGCCGCCCTACACTTACTCAACCAGCAACACCAATGTGATAGAGGTCGATGCAACCTCAGGGCGCGCCGTTTCGTATGGTAGCGGTTCAGCCAGCGTCACGGTGACAGATGCCAATCACGCGACAGCCAGTTACCCGGTGACGGTTTCCGGCGTGAGGATGTTCGAGGGGCTCGGTAGTTTCAATGTGTGGTACTGGTGCCGCGACCGTGCGACGGAAAGAGGTGGGAGTCTGCCGACGCTCGCGGAGTGGAATGCATTGCGGGCCAATTACAATGGCACCCACATGGAAACCGGACAGGCCTGGTCACTGGACTCGGCAGGAACCGGCAAGCGCTGGGCAATCACGCCGAGTACCGGCGCGACAGCTGCGCTTCGTGCCACCTCCATCGGTGGGGACACAGCGATAGGATGGGGGATTTTCAACCGTTGATACCAACCTTCAGCCAGCGCCTGGGTGCTGGCTGCTGGGCACTTGCGGAGAACACAAACGACCAGTGAAGTCGGTGGTGACCTGCCAACAACCCCACGTACCCACCTAGTAATTTTGCCAGTTTCGCCCTCCCTGCACCGTGACCATACTGCGACTATCAAACAGGGAGGATAGCCAATGTCACATTCAACGATAGAAACTCGCGCTGGGCAATCGCAACCACTGGCGTTCCATGTCCGAAAAGTGATAGATCTGGTGCTGCTTGTTCCTACCATCCCCTTGGCACCCGGAAACCAGCTCCCACCCAACGATGTGCCCGGTACAGGGCTGCCAGTCTACGTCGCTGCGTACCAAGGCATGGCCATTGGGGATATGATCGTCATGCAGTTTGGTGCCAATGCATCGTCACCACAGCGTGTGAATGCTCTGGTTCAGCAGAACTTCATTGTGCCCAAGGCGCAAGTGGACGCTTACGCGAATACGTCGGTAGAGGTCAAGTACCTGGTTACCCGTGCAACGGGTGGCACGCCAGTGCCATCCCCTGCTCTCCCGCTACGGATTCTGCCACGGCAGGTGTGCGAAGACTTTTCAGGTCTGCCTGTCGGTCACAGGTTTACAGACAACATCCTTAACCCACTGCCCTCGGGCGCCCAACTGGAGTTTTCAACTAAGTCGATGTCTTCCAGTGCACAAATCATCGCCAACGGACAGCAGCGCGCACTCAATTTTATTGACTTTCACGCAAACCCACCGGTCGTCATCAGCAGCCTTTGGGTCCACCTACCAAAGCTTCCCACCCCTCTAGCAAGGCAGCTGACAATTACCATTCGATTTAATGTCGTCGCATCAAAACGACTGACGATGCAGTTGTTTACCATGTGGTTCATTCCCGGCAGTGGGCAACATACAGATACAGTCAGCGTCCCCATCAGCGCCAGCAGTATAGTAATCACCATACCAACAGGGGCTCATCCGCAAACTGGCACGGACCACTTCCGCGCACTTTTTTCAGCCCACAATGATCATTCGAACGATGGCCCATCAACCGTAAATATCCATTCAATTTGTTGGGAAGCCTGAACATTTCGAGTATCAGGCGTTGCGAGATGCCTGCCTCAACCCGAACAAAAACAAGGAAGCGGCGCAACGCCTTCACGTACTTCGCCGATTACCCTTTAAGTACTTGATCCGCTTGAACGCTGCCCAGAGAGAATGGTTGTTCAACTTGATTGCAATTTCGACAACTGAACCGACTTGGTACCTATTCAGTCGTGCTTGAACAGCGCCCGATACAGGCCACGTCGTCAGCCGACAACGTAGTTGCGACAAAGGGCCGCGAATACCTCGCGCCCTTTGTCGCACATCCAAAGTGACAGCCGTGGGGGAGGTGTCATGAGTTATACACGCCGCACAAGCTCATCGAACCAACCAGCCCAAAATCACCTTCAAGCTCCGCCAAACACGCCGTCCCCATCCCCGGCCCCTGACGATGCCCCTCGCTCAGCATTCCCACCAGGCAACTCACCAATGGCTGATGACTGACCAGCAACACATGCTCCAGCCCAAACCGTCCGATTTCATCGATCACCTCACGCACGTCACTGTCCGGTGTTAACCAGGACACAGTGCGCACCGGCTCGACGAACCCCAGCGTGTCATGCACCAGCGCCGCCGTCTGCTGGGCCCGCACATACGGGCTGGCGATGATCGCCTGCAAGGGCTGCCCGAGCAGCCGCGCCGCGCTGTGCAGCACCTGTTCGCGGCCATGGGCGGTCAAGCGCCGCTCGGCATCGCTGTTGGCCCGTGGCTCCGCTTCACCGTGGCGCAACACCCACAGCTTCACAGTTTCGGCTCCTCGTCACGCACCGGATGCGGCGCCGGGGCCACGGCGTGCGGGGTTTCGCCTTCCGGCGCACGCGGGGCCGGCCAGTCGGCGAATGGCCAGGGTTTGGTATCAGTATGGAAAGTGCCGAAGCGACCGATCTGCGCCAGGTACTGGCTCAGGCTGTCGCCGAAGTTCATCAGGCTGGCACTTGGCGCGCCGTAGATCAGGCGGTAGATCAGTTGCACCAATACCAGGCCGCCCAACAGAATCTCGGCCAGTTGCCAGATGATCAGAAACACCACCATCCACAGCACCCGCAGGATGATCGACTCGCGCTGGGCGCGCTCGGGGGTATCGTTCATGTCTTGCTCCTTGCTCATTGAGCGGGATCAGTTGAAACCGCTGGTGGAAATGAAGTCGACGTCAGTCTTGGGCTCTGCACGCATCAGGCGCTCGATCACCTGGTTGAGCGTGCGGCCTTCGAACAGGATGGCGTGCAGGCCGGCCACCAGCGGCATGTAGACCTGTACTTGCTCGGCCTTGGCCTTGAGCACCTTGATCGTGTTGACCCCTTCGGCCACCTCGCCCAGGCGGTTGACGGCCTCTTCCAGGCTCAGGCCCTGGCCGAGCGCATGGCCGACCTGGTAGTTGCGGCTCTTGGGCGAGGAGCAGGTGACGATCAGGTCACCGACGCCGGCCAGGCCCAGGAACGTCATGGGGTTGGCGCCCTGGCTCACCGCGAAGCGAGTCATCTCGGCCAGGGCGCGGGTGATCAGCATGCTCTTGGTGTTCTCGCCCATGCCCAGCGCCACCGCCATGCCGGCGATGATGGCGTAGACGTTCTTCAGCGCGCCGCCCAGCTCGACGCCAAAACGGTCGGCACTGGCATAGACACGAAACGTACGCCCGTGCAGCACGGCCTGCACACGCTGGCAGAGCGCTTCGTCCTCGCTGGCGACCACCGTGGCGGTCAGCGCGTGCTCGGCGATCTCGCGGGCCAGGTTCGGGCCCGACAGCACGCCGATGCGCGCCTGGGGGGCGATTTCTTCGAGAATCTGGCTCATCAGCTTGAAGCTCTGCGCCTCGATGCCCTTGGTCAGGCTGACCAGGCACTTGCCACGCAGCAGCTCGGCATGCGGGGCCAGCACGCTGCGCAGAGCGCTGGAGGGCAATGCAACGAAGATCAGATCACTGGACTGCAAGGTCGCCAACAGGTCGTTGACCGGTTCGACGCCATCGTGCAGGCGGATACCTTTGAGGTAGCGCGGATTCTCGCGATTGACGCGCATCGCCTCGGCCTGCTCGGGGTCGCGCATCCATTGGCGCACCGGCACACCATTTTCGGCCAGCAGGTTCGCCACGGCGGTGCCGAAGCTGCCGCCTCCCAGAACTGCAACAGGTTGCTGTTCAGTCATATTCAATCCGTTAAAGCCATAAGTTAAGTGGCGACCCGGTCATTATACGGCGCGCCTGCTTCAGAACCAGAGGCAGGGCCGGCGAATTGGATACGGCTGGTAAAACCCCCATGGTCGGTTAACATGCCCGCTTCAACTCTGATACAAGGCCGTATCGTGTTTCCTGGCTCGCCCCCCTATCCTCGCCTGTTGCTGCTGAGCGCCCTGCTTGGCGGCCAGGCCGTGGCCGACGACTTGTTCATCGACAACGCCGACCTGCCGCAGGTTCTGACCGCCACGCGGCTGAAACAATCCCCGGCCGCGGTACCGGGCAGCATGACCGTGCTCGACAGCGAACTGATCCGCGCCAGCGGTGCCCGCGACATCCCTGACTTGCTGCGTCTGGTGCCGGGCATGATGATCGGCTACGGCGCCGGCAACCAGCCGACCGTCAACTACCACGGCACCAACGTCAACGAAGCACGGCGCATGCAGGTGCTGATCGACGGCCGCTCGGTGTACCGTGCCGGACTGGCGACGGTGGACTGGAGCGATATCCCGGTGGCGCTGGAGGACATCGAGCGCATCGAGGTATTCCGCGGCCCCAACACCGTCAGCTATGGCGCCAACGCGCTGATGGCGGTGGTCAACATCCTGACCCGCAACCCGGCCGACAGCCATGGCACCCGCATGAAGCTGACCCGGGGCGAGGACGGCATCGACGACTACTACCTCAGCCACGGCCTGGGCTGGGACGGCGGCGACCTGCGGCTTTCGGTGTCGGGCCAGAAGGATGACGGTTTCGATGAAAACCAGTTCGGCCAGGACTACCGCGACAGCCGCCGCCTGAACCGCTTCAACCTCAGCGTCAGCCATGTCCTGGCACCGAACCAGACCCTGGAATGGCAACTGGCGGCCAAGGAAGGCAGCAACCAGCGCCCGTACACCTACCAGCCGGTGTTCCCCTTCGTCACCGAAAGCGGCGACAACGCCGACGTCAATGCCAAGGACTATGCCGGCTCGATGCGCTGGAACATCGACTTCAACCCCGAGCACAGCCTGTACGTCCAGGGCTCGGCCCAGCACTTCGACCGCCAGCAGGTCTGGCGCGCCTGCGACGCGGCGTTGTCGTTCAGCCCGGAGCTGACCCGGCTGTGGCAACTGAACCCGAATTTCGCCGAGCAGGTCGCACGCCGGGCCAACAATCCGCCCAGCAGCAGCAACCCCGAAGAGCAGGCGCTGGTCGAGACAATCAAGAACCAGTGGAACAACCTGGGCGGTCGCCAGGTGGTGTGCGGCGATGTCGACCAGAGCACCCGGGAAACCCGCTACGACCTGGAAATCCAGGACACCCTGAGCCTCACCGACAACCTGCGCCTGCTCAGCGGCATGAACTTGCGCTATGATCGCGCCGACTCGCAGACCTACTTCGACGGCAGCATCGACGACCAGACCTGGCGGCTGTTCGGCCAGCTCGAATGGCGTGTCGACGAGCACTGGATCCTGCAGGGCGGCGCGATGTTCGAGGACTCGAAGTTGTCCGGAAGCTCCCTGACCCCGCGCGTGGCGGTGAACTACCTGATCACCCCACGCCATGGCCTGCGCGCCGTGTACTCCGAGGCGGTGCGTTCACCGGACATGTTCGAGAACAACGTCAACTGGAGCTACACGGTCAAGAACCTGACCCCCAATGCCTTCGGCCAGCAGCACGGCGAATACTTCGTCAAGACCCGTGGCCCCGGGGACCTCGACCAGGAACGCATGCGCTCGCGCGAGCTGGGCTACAACGGCCAGTTCAGCGACATCGACCTGAACATGGACGTGAAGCTGTTCTATGACGAGATCACCGGCATGATCAGCGAGCCCCTGCGCAACAACCAGTATATTGCCAGCAATGCCAACAAGGCGCGCTTCAGCGGCAGCGAAGCCCAGTTGGACTGGCGTGCGAGCCGCCGCGACCGCCTGCGCCTCACCTACGCCTATGTCGACGCCTGGGCCAGCAACCCTGCCGACAGCGCCAACACCGCCAGCAACAGTGGCTCTGCCGGCTGGATGCGCGAATGGGGCGACGGTTGGTCGAGTGGGCTGTTCTACTATGCCGACGCTGATCTCAACGACTATCGCTACGAGCGCCTCGACCTGCGTCTGGCCAAGCGCTTTCGCATCCAGGGCAGTACCCTGGAGCTGGCCACCCTGTGGCAACAACGCCTGGATGACGAGCCGATCACCAGCGCCCAGAACCGCTATGACAGCCGCCACCGCCTGAGCGTGAGCGCGGAGCTGGAGTTCTGATGGTCCGCCTGCTGTGCCTGTTGCTGTTCAGCCTGTGGCCACTGGGTTCGCTGTCCGCCAGCGAAATCCTGGTGGTCGGTGGCGAAGACCAGCCCGGCATACGCAGCTTCGCCACGGCCCTTGAAAGCCGTCGCAGTCTGGACCAGGTGCGGTTCAGTACCGTCGCCGAACTGCCGCGCCCCAGCCAGCTCAAGGCCGACCTGCGCCTGGTATTGCTCGACAGCGCCGCGCTGGAGTGGCGCCTGGGCGAAGCCGCCGGGCCGCCCGCCCTGGCCATGCGCATCAGCCGGGTACAGGCCGAGCAACGCCTGGGAAAGTCGCGCCCCGCGTACCTGACCCTGCTCTGGAGTGACCCGCCCCTGGCCCGACAGCTGCGCCTGGCCCGCTACCTGCTGCCAGAGGCGCAGCGCATTGGCGTGCTGTACGGCGAGCACAGCCACTTCCTGCTCGAAGAGCTGCGCCTGGCGGCCCGTCCGCTTGGCCTGGAGATCGTCGCCCAGGACTGGCCTGACCAGCGCGACAGCCGGCCCTTGCAGCATCTGCTGGGCAACAGTGATGTGCTGCTGGGCCTCGACGACCCCGACCTGTACAACTCCAAGACCGCGAAAAATGTGCTGCTCAGCAGTTACGGCCGGCAGATGGCGCTGATCGGGCCGAACGCGGGCTTCGTCCGCGCCGGCGCCCTAGCCAGCACCTACAGCGACCAGGACGACTGGCTGCAGGTGCTCGACCACCTGCTCGACCACCCGCCCGCGCGTTGGCCGCGCAGCCTCTACCCGAAGCGTTTCGGGGTCAGCGGCAATCAGCAGGTGGCACGTGCCCTGGGCCTTGAACCGATCGATCCGAAGGCCGCTGCCAAGACCTTGGCAGCAGGAGAGCCCACCCCATGAGCAAACGCCTGAGCTGGGACATCCATACCCGCACCCAGATCATCAGCCTCGGCCCTGCGCTGCTGTTGACGTTGCTGCTGATCAGCTTCTTCACCTTCGTGCGCATCCAGGATTTGCGCCAGGAGCTCAACCACACCGGGCAACTGATCGCCAACCAGCTGGCGCCGGCCTCCGAATACGGGGTGATCTCCGGCAACAACGAAGTGCTCGAAGGCCTGATGCGCGCCACCTTGAGCATTCCCCATGTGCGTTTTCTCGAAGTGCAGGACAGCCGCAACCATATCCTGGTGTACGTCGAGCAGTCCGATGAGAGCAGCAACCGGGCGCAGCGGGTGGAAGTGTTCCAGGCGCCGATTCGCCTGCAGCAGATACGCCTGGACAACGACTTCCTCCAGCAAGGCAAGGCAGCGCCACCGTCCATCGGCGACGACTACCTGGGGCGGGTCATCGTCGGCATGTCGGACGATGCATTCAGCCAGCGCCAGCAGGAGATCGTGATCAAGGCCGGGATCCTGGCCCTGTTCGCCCTGCTGTTCACCTTCCTGCTCGCCCGCCGCCTGGCGATGAGCCTGGCCAAGCCGATCAGCGACATGGGCCACGCGGTCAAGGCCATCCAGCAGGGTGAGTACGACGCGCCGCTGCCGGTGGTCGACGACAGCGAACTGGGCCACCTGGCCAAACACATCAACAACCTGGCCAGCGCCCTGGAGCAGGCCAGCGTCGAACAGAAGCGCGCGATCGCCCAACTGATCCAGGCCCGCGAGGAAGCCGAGCAGGCCAACGGCGCCAAATCGGAGTTCCTGGCCATGATGAGCCACGAGCTGCGCACGCCGATGAACGGCGTCCTCGGCATGCTGCAACTGCTGGAAACCACCCAGTTGACCAGCGAACAGGCCGACTACACGGCAGTGGCCAGCGAGTCCACCGGCCACCTGCTCAAGGTGATCAACGACATCCTCGATTTTTCGCGTATCGAACGCACTGCCCTGGAGCTGGAGCACATCGACTTCAACCTGGGCGAACTGATCGCCAGCAGCGTCCAGTCGTTCCAGCACAGCGCCCAGCAGCGCGGCCTCGCGCTGCACCTGCAACTGCCAGCCGGCGCCGAGCGGTTGCAGGTGGCAGGCGACCCTACGCGGATCCGCCAGGTGCTGCTGAACCTGGTCGGCAATGCGCTGAAATTCACCGAACGCGGCGAGATCCAGGTGGAGGCACGCTGGCAAGCACTGGATCGGCAGCAACTGTGGTTCACCTGCAGCGTGCGCGACACCGGCATCGGGATCGACAACGAACGCCTGGAGATGATGTTCGTCGCCTTCCAGCAGGCCGACAGCTCGATTTCCCGGCGCTATGGCGGTACCGGCCTGGGCCTGTCGATCGCCCGTACCCTGGCCGAGCGCATGGGCGGCAAGTTGCGCGGCGAAAGCCGCGAAGGCCTGGGCTCGACCTTTACCCTGGAAATGCCACTGACCCTGGCCAAGACAGCGCCAGCAGCCTTGCCGGGCAGCGCGCTGGAGCCGGAGCCGATGGCCGAGGGCGAACGCATCCTGCTGGTGGAGGACAATCCGGTCAATCAAAGCGTCATCGAGGCCATGTTGCGCAGCCTGGGCCTTGAGGTCAGCGTCGCCCATGACGGGCTGCAGGCAGTCGACCAGGTCAGCCAGCAGCGTTTTTCCGCCGTATTGATGGACTGCCGTCTGCCCCACGTCGATGGCTACGAGGCTACCCGGCGCATTCGCCAGTTGCCTGGGGCCGGCCATCTACCGATCATCGCCCTGACCGCCAACGCGCTGCAGGGCGAGCGCGAACGTTGCCTGGCCGCAGGCATGAACGATTATCTGAGCAAACCGTTCCGCCGCACCGACCTGCAGCGGGTTCTACAGCGCTGGTTGACCCGGCCAGACAGCCGCGACTGGCGATAAATGCTAAAGTGCGGCAGTCTTAAGGACTGGACAGGACCTTCGTCGGCCCTGAAAATAGACGTTTCAGTGCACACCTGTACTTCTTTAGCCAGGTGCGCTGTGACTTTCACCACAACGCAATAGTCTACCTGTAGGCTGCCGCTCGGAGAGATGCCGGGTTGGCCGGGAAGATTCATCCCCTGCCACAGGGGGTTATTGAGGAGCTCGCATGACCAAACAACACGCCTTTACTCGGGAAGACCTGCTGCGCTGCAGTCGCGGTGAGCTGTTCGGCCCAGGTAATGCGCAACTGCCCGCGCCGAACATGCTGATGGTCGATCGCATCACCCATATCAGCGAAGAAGGCGGCAAGTACGGCAAAGGTGAATTGGTCGCCGAGCTGGATATCACCCCGGACCTGTGGTTCTTCGCCTGCCACTTCGAAGGCGACCCGGTGATGCCAGGCTGCCTGGGCCTCGATGCCATGTGGCAGCTGGTCGGCTTCTTCCTCGGCTGGCAGGGTCTGCCAGGCCGTGGCCGCGCCCTGGGTTCGGGTGAAGTGAAATTCTTTGGCCAGGTATTGCCTAGCGCCAAGAAAGTCACCTACAACATTCACATCAAGCGCGTCCTGAAGGGCAAGCTGAACATGGCCATCGCCGATGGCTCGGTCAGCGTTGACGGCCGCGAGATCTACACTGCCGAAGGCCTGCGGGTCGGCGTGTTCACCTCCACTGACAATTTCTAAGGGTTATTCGCATGCGCCGCGTCGTTATCACTGGTCTGGGCATCGTATCGTGCCTGGGCAATGACAAAGCTACCGTCACCGAAAACCTGCGCAACAGCCGTCCGGGTATCCGTTACAACCCGGAATACAAGGAAATGGGGCTGCGTAGCCAGGTTTCCGGGTCCATCGACCTCAACCTCGAAGAACTGATCGACCGCAAGGTCTTCCGCTTCGTCGGCCACGCCGCGGCCTACGCCTACCTGGCAATGCAGGACGCGATCAAGGATGCCGGCCTGACCGAAGAGCAGGTGTCCAACCCGCGTACCGGCCTGGTGGCTGGCTCCGGCGGCGCCTCGACCCTGAACCAGATGGAAGCGCTGGACACCCTGCGCGAGAAAGGCGTCAAGCGCGTCGGCCCTTACCGTGTCACCCGCACCATGGGCAGCACCGTGTCGGCGTGCCTGGCCACCCCGTTCAAGATCAAGGGCATCAACTACTCGATCTCGTCGGCCTGCGCCACTTCCGCTCACTGCATCGGCACCGCCCTGGAGCAGATCCAGTGGGGCAAGCAGGACATTGTCTTCGCCGGTGGCGGTGAAGAAGAGCACTGGAGCCAGTCGTTCCTGTTCGATGCCATGGGCGCCCTGTCGACCAAGCGCAACGAAACCCCGGAACTGGCCTCGCGCGCCTACGATGCTGACCGCGACGGTTTCGTCATCGCGGGCGGCGGCGGCATGGTCGTGGTCGAGGAGCTGGAACACGCCCTGGCCCGTGGCGCCAAGATCTACGCCGAAATCGTCGGCTACGGCGCGACCTCCGACGGCTACGACATGGTTGCCCCGAGCGGCGAAGGTGCCATCCGCTGCATGCAGCAGGCCCTGTCCACCGTCGACACCCCGATCGACTACCTGAACACCCACGGCACCTCGACCCCGGTCGGTGACGTTGCCGAGATGAAGGGTGTGCGTGAAGTGTTCGGCGACAAGGCACCGAAGATCAGCTCGACCAAGAGCCTGTCGGGCCACTCGCTGGGCGCCGCTGGCGTGCACGAGGCGATCTACTGCCTGCTGATGATGGAGAACAACTTCATCGCCGGCTCCGCCAACATCGACGAGCTGGACCCTGAGGTCGCCGACCTGCCGGTACTGCGCAAGACCGAAGAGAACGCGAAGATCGACACGGTCATGAGCAACAGCTTCGGCTTTGGCGGCACCAACGCCACCCTGGTGCTCAAGCGCTGGGAAGGCAAGTAAGGCCTCGCTGCTGTAGTTGAAGACGCCCCGACTGGTTCGGGGCGTTTTCGTTTGTGCTTGTCTGTACCGGCCCTATCGCCGGCAAGCCGGCTCCTACTGGACTTGTGGGAGCTGGCTTGCCAGCGATAGGCCAGCAAAGGCAACAGCTAACGCTGCCCGGGCAAAACGGCCAAGAAGTTGTCCCTCGCCACCTTGTTCGCCACCCCTTCCGGCAAAGCATCCAGAAACGGCTGGAACCCGTGCATCTGCTCGCCAAGGCTGGCAAACCTGCCCACCACATCGCTGCCCAGCATGAACCGCTCCGGGTACTTCACCACCAGGTCGACCCAAGCCTTGCGCGGCACACCCTGGTCATCCAGCAGGTACGGCTCCAGCACGCTCCACGACAAGTCGACATACAGGTTCGGGTAATCCCCCAGCAAGCGCGTCAGTACCGGCAAGAGAAAGTCCATGTGCGCCTGATGCCGGTGAATCTCCACGCTGCTGCCCGCATGGGCCCAGATGAACCTGGTATGGGGGTGATTGCGCAAGGGCTCTTCGATCTCGGCGAGGTAAAGCGGATTACGCTCGCGCTTGGAGGTGATGTTCGAGTGCAGCAGCACTGGCATGTCACGCTCGGCCGCCAGGTGATAGATGCGCGTCATCGCCTCGTTGTTGGCCCGCGGCGTATCGCCACTGGTCAGGGCGGTAAGGTCGTCGTGGCGGGTGAAGACTTCGCCAATGCCCTGCCAGAGCCCGGGATACAGATCGAGCATGCGCTGGATATGGCTGACCGCGTTCTTGTCCACCGGATTGAAACCGTTCAGAAACGGATGAAAGCGTTCCCGCTGCGCGGCAGGCAGCTGCAGCAACGCCGCTGCCACATAGGTATCGGTGGCGCTATACCAGTAGGCATCGGCATCGTCGCCGGCGTAATAGCGCGGGCGCTTGGGTTCATCCTCGTGCCATTTCTTGGCTACCGGGATTCCCGAGATCATCGACTGCTCGATGCCAGCGTCGTCCATGGCCTCGAGCAACGCCTGCATGCCTTCGCTTTCCTGGAAAAAATCCACGTAGTGCAGATGGGCATCGCTGTAGCGGTAGTCGCGCGCAAGCGCCGCGTCACACAGCCATCCAGACAACAACATGCCAGCCAACAGCTTGCCGAACATGGGCAGCTTCCTCTTGCCAATACCAACAAGGTAGACCGGCAGCTGCCCGCAGCGGTTCAGCTCTGCCTGCCTAACCGCTATGCTGGGGACAATCTGCCACGCCTGGAGCCTCCCATGAGCAGCCCCCTGGTCATCCGCCCACGCGCCGAGTCGGTCGAGGGCCAACCGATCCTGCGCCCGCTGCCCTCGGCCCAGTGCCGCAGTGTCGGCCCGTTCGTGTTTTTCGACCACATGCTCGAAACCGACTATGCACCGGGGCATGGCATGGATATCCGCCAGCACCCGCATATCGGGCTGTCGACCCTGACCTACCTGTTCGAAGGGGCCATTGTGCACAAGGACAGTCTCGGCTCCGAGCAGTTGGTGTTGCCCGGTGATGTCAGCTGGATGACCGCTGGCCGAGGCGTCGCGCACGTCGAGCGCACCCCCGCCGATGCCCTGGCCCACGGCTCGCGTCTGCATGGGCTGCAGGTATGGCTGGCTTCGCCACGCGAGCTCGAACAGGGCGCGCCAAGCTACAGCCATCACCCGTCGGCCAGCCTGCCGGTCAGCGACAGCCTGGGGGTGCGTATCTGCATGATTGCCGGCAGCGGGTTCTGCCTGGCGTCACCGGTGCCGGTGCTCTCCCCTACCCTCTATGCGCATGTACGGATGCAACCGGCCACCACCCTGCTGGTGCCCAACGAGCATGCGCAACGGGCGCTGTATCTGCTCGATGGGGAACTGATGATGGACGATGAGGAAGTCGAGGCTTGCAGCCTGCTGGTGCTTGCCCAGGGTGAGGAAATCACCTTGTATGCAGAAGGTGAGTGCCAGCTGGTGTTGATCGGCGGCGCGGCGCTGGATGGGCCACGGCGGATGAACTGGAACTTCGTGGCGAGTGATCCGGCGTTGATCGAGCAGGCCAGGGCGAAGTGGGCTGCGCGGGATTGGCCGGTGGTGCCGGGGGAGAGTTCGCGGATCGAGTTGCCGCGTTGACGGGGGCCGCTTTGCGGCCCAATCGCCGGCAAGCTGGCTGCCACAGAGATCGCGCCGTTTTTACGGACAACACCTTGCCTGTGGGAGCTGGCTTGCCAGCGATGGGCTGCGCAGCAGCCCCCTGCCATCTCAGCGCTGGAACACTTCGGTGAGCAGATTGTGCATCGACCGGAACGCCCGCTCCGAGGTGCGGCGGTCATACTGCATCTTGCCCGGCACATTGGCATTCGGGTCGGTGAACGAATGCACCGCGCCACCATAGCTGAGCAACTGCCAATCCACCTTGGCCACGTTCATTTCCTCTTCGAACGCCGGCAGCTGCTCCTTCGGCACCAGCGGATCGGCAGCCCCATGCAGCACCAGCACCGAGCCCTTGATACGTCTGGCATCTTCCGGGTTCGGGGTATCCAGTGTGCCGTGGAACGACACCGCCGCCCTCAGGTCGGCACCGCTGCGGGCCAGCTCCAGGGCGCAGCAACCGCCAAAGCAGAAGCCAAAGGTCGCCGCCTTGCCAGGCTCCAGCAATGCCTTGGACTGGCCCAGCAGCTGCGCCAGAGCCTCCTGCATGCGCTTGCGCAACTCGCCGCGATCATTCTTCAACGGCATCATCGCCGCCCCCGCCTCGTCGGCGTTGGACGGTCGCAGCGATTGCCCATACAGGTCGGCGATCAGTACCACATAACCCTTTTCGGCCACTTCCTTGGCAATGCGCTCGGCGCCTTCGCCAATACCCATCCAGTTCGGCGCCATGACCAGGCCAGGGCGGCCCAACGCGCCTGGCTCGTAGACCAGGCGGCTTTCATAGGCTTTGCCGGAGAGGTGATACACCAACGATTCGACGATTACCTTGCTCATCAAACACTCCTTAGGGACTCACCTTGAAAAAGGCTGCCATTAAAAAAGCCCGCCGAAGCGGGCTTTCCTGTGCATCAACTCAAGCAGACAGCTCGACCAGCAGCTTGTTCAGGCGACGAACGTAAGCCGCCGGGTCCTTCAGGCTGTCACCGGCCGCCAGGGCCGCCTGATCGAAGAGGATATGCGAAAGCTCGGCGAAGCGGTCTTCGCTCTGCTCGTTGTCGAGCTTCTCGATCAGCGGGTGGCTCGGGTTGAACTCGAAGATCGGCTTCGAATCCGGCACTTTCTGCCCGCTGGCTTCGAGGATCTGGCGCATCTGCAGGCCCAGGTCCTGTTCGCCGATGGCGAGGATCGCCGGCGAGTCGGTCAGGCGGTGCGAAACGCGGACCTCGGCGACGCTGTCACCCAGCGCACCCTTGAGGCGCTCGACCAGGCCTTCCTTTTCCTTGGCCACTTCTTCCTGGGCCTTCTTGTCCTCTTCGGAGTCCAGCTTGCCCAGGTCCAGGTCGCCACGGGCGACGTCGACGAAGGCCTTGCCATCGAACTCGTTGAGGTAGCTCATCAGCCACTCGTCGATACGGTCGGTCAGCAGCAATACCTCGATGCCTTTCTTGCGGAAGACTTCCAGGTGCGGGCTGTTCTTGACCTGCGCGTAGGTCTCGCCGGTGAGGTAGTAGATCTTGTCCTGACCTTCCTTGGCGCGTGCCAGGTAGTCGGCCAGGGCGACGCTTTGCTCGCCGCTGTCGTCATGGGTAGAGGCGAAGCGCAGCAGGCCGGCGATCTTCTCCTTGTTGGCGAAGTCTTCGGCCGGGCCTTCCTTCAGCACCTGGCCAAAGTTCTTCCAGAAGCCGTTGTATTGCTCCGCCTCGTTCTTCGCCAGCTTCTCCAGCATGTCCAGCACGCGCTTGGTCAGCGCGGTCTTCATCGAATCGATGATCGGATCCTTCTGCAGGATCTCGCGGGAGACGTTCAGCGACAGGTCGTTGGAGTCCACCACACCCTTGATGAAGCGCAGGTACAGCGGCAGGAACGACTCGGCCTGGTCCATGATGAACACGCGCTGCACATAGAGCTTCAGGCCGCGTGGCGCCTCGCGCTGGTACAGGTCGAACGGCGCGCGGGCCGGGACGTACAGCAGCGAACTGTATTCGAGCTTGCCTTCGACCTTGTTGTGGCTCCAGGCCAGCGGGTTTTCGAAGTCATGGCCGATGTGTTTGTAGAACTCCTGGTATTCCTCGTCCTTGATCTCGGTACGCGAACGGGTCCACAGGGCGCTGGCGCGGTTGACGGTTTCCCATTCCTCGGCCGGCTGTTCTTCGCCTTCGGCGGCTGCCTGTTCCTTCGGCAACTGGATCGGCAGGGCAATGTGGTCGGAGTACTTCTTGACCACATTGCGCAGGCGCCAGCCATCGGCGAATTCCTGCTCGTCCTTCTTCAGGTGCAGGACGATGCGAGTGCCACGCTCAGGCTTGTCGATGGTCGCGACCTCGAACTCACCCTCGCCCTTGGACGACCAGTGCACGCCTTCGGCGGCCGGCTGGCCGGCGCGGCGGCTGTAGACATCGACCTTGTCGGCGACGATGAAGGCCGAGTAGAAGCCCACGCCGAACTGGCCGATCAGGTGCGAATCCTTCTTCTGGTCACCGGTGAGGTTCTTCATGAAGTCGGCGGTGCCAGACTTGGCGATGGTACCCAGGTGAGCGATGACGTCTTCACGGCTCATGCCGATACCGTTGTCCTCGAGGGTCACGGTGCCGGCGTCCTTGTCGAAGCTCAGGCGGATCTTCAGATCGGCATCGCCCTCGAACAGCTCTGGCTTGGCCAGGGCTTCGAAGCGCAGCTTGTCGGCAGCGTCGGAGGCGTTGGAGATCAGTTCACGAAGGAAGATCTCCTTGTTCGAGTACAGCGAATGAATCATGAGGTGCAGCAGTTGCTTCACCTCGGTCTGGAAGCCCAGGGTTTCCTTTTGTGTTTCCACACTCATGGTCTTCAAAACTCCGATCTGATGGCAGTTGGCGCCTGGCAGCCGATTGGCCTGCGTTGACGGCGGATGTCATTCAGATGGGGGCTGACCCGATGATTTCAAGGGCTTCTCCGGTTCGATCTTGAAATGCGCACGCGCGGTGGCGATCGGCGATTGCCGGTCGGCCTGCCAGGCAGTGATTGCCACGTTGGTCACGCGTCGGCCCTGGCGCCATAGCTGGCACTGGGCGTAGGTGTCGCGGTAGAGGCCGGCGCGCAGGTAGTCGATGGAGAAATCGATGATTTTCGGGATGCTCGCGCTCTCGCTGTAGATCAACAGGTACAACGCCGCCGAAAGCTCCATGAAGCCGGCGATCACCCCCCCATGGATGGCCGGCAACAACGGGTTGCCGATGTTGTCCTGGCTGGCCGGCAGACAGAACAACAGGTCGTCGCCCTCGCGCTGGCAGGTAATGCCGATCAGGGCGGCGTAGGGGATCAGCGCCAGCAATGGCTCATAGTCACCTTTGGCATGGGCCGCATTCAGGCGCTGGCGAACCTCCTGGGGAATCATGCGCCGCCCTCCTTCAGGCTGTTGCCGAAACGGATGCCGCCCTTGATCTCCTGGCCCAGGCGCATGAACGTGCCTACTACCTGGCAGATCGGCTGCCCAGGATCATCCTGGTAGGCGATACCGCGGGTGAAGATGACGTCACGGGTGACCCGGTAGCACTGCGCGTGGCCGTAGATTGCCTTGCCCGCCTCGGCCGGGTGCATGTAATCGATGCGCAGGTCCAGGGTTGGGCAGACCTCGAAGCGCGGCAGCACGCACAGGGTGGCCATGCCGCAGGTGGTGTCCATCAGCGTGGTCAGGGCACCGCCATGTACGGCGCCGGTCTGCGGGTTGCCGACGATGGTCGGCGACCAGGGCATCATCAGTGTCATGCCTTCGCTATCTGCATGGTCCACACGCATTTGCAACACTTGGCAATGTTTTAGTGCCGACAAGAATCGTTCGGCCATGGCCATCAAGCTGGAGTCGCTCATCGGTTCTTCCCTGTTATCTGCGCGCTTCATAAAAAGGATAAAAAGTCTATATAGAACGCGATGTTATATATCTGTAATCTCTGCGGAACTTATTCCAGACTCGTGAACTCGAAGGAACAAGTCACTTATCCCACCAAGGAGATACACCCCCATGCGTAAACCTTTTGCTTTTGCTCTGATGCTGGCTGCTGCCATGGGCCTGGCTGCTTGCGATAAAGCGAGCGAAGACAAAGCCCAGGACGCACAGCAACACGCCGAGCAAGCCCAGGAAAAGATGGGCGAAGCTCAGGATAAAATGAACGACGCAGCCAAGGAAAACGCCGAAGCCGCCAAAGATCAGGCCGAAGCCGAGAAGAAGGCTGCCGAAGAAGCCGCTCCGGCAACTCCGGCGCCGGAAACCGCGCCAGCCGAGCCTGCCAAGCAGTAATCGAGCTGTACGAAAAAACCCGACAATTGTCGGGTTTTTTTGTGCCTACAACTTTTGGATTAAACGTTTCAGTTATTGACGGTAGTTTCCTTGCCAGCCTCGGTCGGTGCACGCTCCGTCGGGGTGAATACCATGACGTCGAGTACATCGGAGTGGAACTCTCGGCGATACAGAATCAGCACTACGCCAACACTCACGACCATGAACAGCCATGGGCTGATGAACCAGGTAAGCATGGCCATGCCGAAATAATAAGAACGCAGGCCCAAGTTGAACTGGTTGGCCGCCAGGGACAATACGCGCGCCGCTCTTGACGCAAAGGCCTTGCGCTCCAGTTCATTGACCAGCCGCTCGCCAATCATCGGCGCAGAACCTACCAGCACGGCGGCAAAGTTGTACTGACGCATGCACCAGCTGAAGGTGAAGAACGCATAGACGAAGACCATCGCCAGGCACAGCAACTTGATCTCCGACATGCCTTGGGATGCCTGCTGCACCAGGGGCAGGTCTGCCAGCAGTGACAGCGCACGCTCAGAAGACCCTAGCACGGTAAGAATACCGGCCAGGATGATCAGCGTGCTGGAGGCGAAGAACGAAGCGTTGCGCTCCAGGTTGCCGATCACACTGGCATCGGCGATGCGGTTGTCGCGCAGCAACATGCGGCGCATCCAGTCTTCGCGGTACAGGTGCAACACGCTGGCCAGGCAGGCCGTGTCGCGGCCCTTCCAGATGGCATAGCGCGTATAGCCACCCCAGCAGAGCGCGAACCAGCAGATGGCCAGCAGGTTGTGGAGGTTGCTTTGGATGAAGTTCATGCAGGTTTCCCGAGGGCAAGGCGCATAAAGAGTAAGGACCGGGTTTCGACGCCGGCAAGTCGGTAAAGGCACATGATTGGCTGAAAATACGCTTTACCTGCACTGGCCTCATCGCCGGC
>NZ_BBIV01000024.1 GCF_000730665.1 Pseudomonas plecoglossicida NBRC 103162 = DSM 15088 | reverse complement strand
GCTCGCGATGCGCCGCGCGGGCGGCGCTCGATCTCAACCCCACCCCAAAACCCAAGCCATGCACCCCAAGCTCACCCCGAAGGGTGATGGCCGCCTCCTTCCACCCGTGCAAGAATTCCCCCCATAACAACCCGGCATGGGACCACGATAATGAGCAAAGACCGGCTGAAATCGCCCGACTGGTACGCGCAGATGGCGCGTGTCATCGACGCCCAGGGCACGCCGGGCTTCGTCGAGGCGTTGTTCGCCGCGCTCAAGCTGCTCGCACCGTGCCAGGCCATCACCGTGTTCCTCTATCCGCGCAAGGGGCTGCCCTCGGCGCTGTTCGTCAAGGACGAGGAGGGCCCGTGGCTACCGGAAGGCAACGTGCAGCGCTACCTCGAAGGCTACTACCTGCTGTGTCCGTTCTACCGCGCTTGCATGGATGGCGTGGCACCCGGTTGCTACCGCCTGAGCGACGTCGCCCCCGACCACTTCAAGCGCAGCGAGTACTACCTGGCGTTCTACCAGCACGCGCACCTGGAAGATGAGCTGAACTTCATCGTCCCGCTGGACGAGCACCTGACCATTGCCGTGGCCCTGGCCAGCACTTGCCGGCTGGACCGCCAGCAGGTCAACGACCTCAAGTGCGTGGCGCCCTGGGTCAACGCCGTGGTGCGCCGGCAGTGGAGCCACCTGGATATCGACGCCCTCGGTGGGCGCTTCGAAAGCGTCCTGGGCCGGCAGATCAACGCGGCCTTGAACAACTTCGGCTCCTCCTTGCTCACCGAGCGCGAATGCCGCATCGCCCAGTACCTGCTGCGCGGCCACTCGACCCGCTCGCTGGCCGAGCGCCTGGGCATCAGCGAAGACACGGTCAAGACCCACCGCAAGAACCTCTACACCAAGCTCGACATCGCCAAGCAGTCCGAACTGTTCTCGCTGTTCATCGACTCCTTGGCCCAGGCCCAGGAAGGCCTGAGCAAGGACCCGCTGGAAAGCTACCTGCGAAGGCGCTGACGCCCGCGCGACACCTCATTCGAACAACAGACCGGCCGCCCGTGCGGCCGCAAGGGAGACCTGCGTGCATACGAAAAGCGATTGGCAGCTGCGCGCTGCCGGGCAAAGCTTCATCACCTCGGCGCTGATCGACGGTCGCCCGCTGTCGGCCCGCAGCGGCGAAACCTTCGCCGCCATCAACCCGGCCACCCAGCAGCTGCTGGCCCAGGTGGCCGCCTGCGGTGAGGCGGAAATCGACCAGGCGGTGCGCTCGGCGCGCCGCGCCTTCGAACAAGGCCCTTGGGCGCGCATGGCGCCCTCGGCACGCAAGCGGGTACTGCTGCGCCTGGCCGAGCTGATGATGGCCCACCGCGAAGAGCTGGCCTTGCTCGACTCGCTGAACATGGGCAAGCCGGTGATGGACGCCTACACCATCGACGTGCCCGGTGCCGCCAACGTGTTCGCCTGGTACGGCGAGGCGCTGGACAAGGTCTACGACCAGGTCGCACCGACCGCCGCCAATGCCCTGGCCACGGTCACCCGTGAGGCACTGGGCGTGATCGGCGCCGTGGTGCCGTGGAACTTCCCGTTGGACATGGCCGCCTGGAAAGTCGCCCCGGCCCTGGCCGCCGGCAACAGCGTGGTGCTCAAACCCGCCGAGCAGTCGCCATTCTCGGCCCTGCGCCTGGCCGAGCTGGCCCTCGAAGCAGGCTTGCCCGAGGGCGTGCTCAACGTGGTGCCGGGCCTGGGCGAAAACGCCGGTCGTGCCCTGGGCCTGCACCCGGACGTGGACTGCCTGGTGTTCACCGGCTCCACCCAGGTCGGCAAGTACTTCATGCAGTACTCGGCGCAGTCCAACCTCAAGCAAGTGTGGCTCGAATGCGGCGGCAAGAGCCCGAACCTGGTGTTCGATGACTGCCAGGACCTGGACCTGGCCGCCGAGAAGGCCGCTTTCGGCATTTTCTTCAACCAGGGCGAAGTGTGCTCGGCCAACTCGCGCCTGTACGTGCAGCGCTCGATCCACGACGAATTCGTCGAGCGCCTTTTGGCCAAGGCCCGCGACTGGCTGCCCGGCGACCCGCTGGACCCGGCCAGCCGCGCCGGCGCCATCGTCGACAGCGCGCAGAGCGCACGCATCATGGCCGCCATCGAGCAGGGCCAGGGCGACGGTGCGCGCCTGCTGTGCGGCGGCCAGCGCCTGAGCTTCAACGGCTCGAACAATTTCATCGCACCGACAGTGTTCAGCGACGTGCGCCCGGACTCTGCCCTGGCCCGCGAGGAAATCTTCGGCCCGGTGCTGGCGATCACCGCCTTCGACGACGAGGCCGAGGCCCTGCGCCTGGCCAACGACAGCGTCTACGGCCTGGCCGCCTCGGTGTGGAGCGACGACCTCAACCGTGCCCATCGCGTGGCCCGGCAGCTCAAGGCCGGCACCGTGTCGGTGAACACGGTCGATGCCCTGGACGTGGTGGTGCCGTTCGGCGGCGGTCGCCAGTCGGGCTTTGGCCGCGACCTCTCGCTGCACGCATTCGACAAGTACACCCAGCTCAAGACCACCTGGTTCCAGCTTCGCTGACCTTCATCTCGGAGAACGACAATGAACGCACCTTTCCAGCCGCAACGCGAAACCCGCGATTACCAGGCCAGCGACGCGGCCCACCACATCCACGCCTTCCTCGATCAGAAGGCGCTCAATGCCGAAGGCCCACGCGTCATCACCCGGGGTGAAGGCCTGTACCTGTGGGACAACGACGGCCGCCGCTACCTGGACGGCATGTCCGGCCTGTGGTGCACCCAGCTCGGCTACGGCCGCAAGGACCTGACCGCCGCCGCTGCCGCGCAGATGGACCAACTGGCCTACTACAACATGTTCTTCCACACCACCCACCCGGCGGTGATCGAACTGTCCGAGCTGCTGTTCAGCCTGCTGCCCGGGCACTACAGCCACGCCATCTACACCAACTCCGGCTCCGAGGCCAACGAGGTGCTGATCCGCACCGTGCGCCGCTACTGGCAGGTGGTCGGGCAGCCGAGCAAGAAGATCATGATCGGCCGCTGGAACGGCTACCACGGCTCGACCCTGGCGGCTACCGCGCTGGGCGGGATGAAGTTCATGCACGAGATGGGCGGCATGATCCCCGACGTGGCGCACATCGATGAGCCGTACTGGTACGCCGAAGGCGGTGAGCTGTCCCCGGCCGAGTTCGGCCGCCGCTGCGCGCTGCAACTGGAAGAGAAGATCCTCGAACTGGGCGCCGAAAACGTTGCAGGCTTCATTGCCGAGCCGTTCCAGGGCGCGGGCGGCATGATCTTCCCGCCAGAAAGCTACTGGCCGGAAATCCAGCGCATCTGCCGTCAGTACGACGTGCTGCTGTGCGCCGACGAGGTGATCGGTGGCTTTGGCCGTACCGGCGAATGGTTCGCCCACGAATACTTCGGCTTCGAGCCCGATACGCTGTCCATCGCCAAGGGCCTGACCTCGGGCTATGTGCCCATGGGCGGCCTGGTGTTGAGCAAGCGCATCGCCGAGGCACTGGTGGAGCGTGGCGGGGTGTTCGCCCACGGCCTGACCTATTCCGGGCACCCGGTGGCGGCGGCGGTGGCCATTGCCAACCTCAAGGCCTTGCGTGATGAAGGCATCGTGCGCCAGGTGAAGGATGACACCGGGCCGTACCTGCAGCGCATCCTGCGCGAGGTGTTCGCCAACCACCCACTGATCGGCCAGGTGCAGGGGGCTGGTTTGGTGGCAGCGTTGCAGTTCGCCGAGGACAAGGGCAGCCGCAAGCGTTATGCCAACGAGAACGACCTGGCGTGGCAGTGCCGTACCTATGGCTTCGAGGAGGGGGTGATCATTCGTTCGACGTTGGGGCGGATGATCATGGCGCCGGCACTGGTGGCCAAGCGCAGCGAGCTGGATGAGCTGGTGGAGAAGATCCGCATTGCCGTTGATCGCACTGCGCGTGGGTTGGGAATTCTTTAACTAGCAAAAGGGGCCGCTTTGCGGCCCTATCGCCGGCTTGCCGGCGATAGGGCCCTTGCAGGCACCCGATCAATGCGGCGCGCGGGGAATGGTCTTGAGCAGGTCTTCCGGGCTGATGTGCCCGACCACCTGGGCCACCGCGCTGCCCGGGGTCGGCAGGTCGATGATGTGACCTTTCATCTTGCCGATCACATGCATCTCGCACGGCTTGCAATCGAACTTCAAGGTCAGCACTTCATCACCCTGGATCAACTGCATCGGCGCCACCTTGGTGCGCACGCCGGTCACGCCCTTGGCCTGTTTCGGGCACAGGTTGAACGAGAAACGCAGGCAGTGCTTGGTGATCATCACCGGCACTTCGCCGTGTTCCTCGTGGGCCTCATACGCCGCATCGATCAGCTGCACGCCATGGCGGTGGTAGAAGTCGCGGGCCTTCTGGTTGTAGACGTTGGCCAGGAACGACAGGTGCGACTCGGGGTACACCGGCGGCGGCGTGGTCTCGGCCTTGCGCCCGCTACGCGGGTGGGCCTTGATGCGCGCTTCGGTCAGCGCCTCGATGGCTTCGCGGCGCAGGGCCTTGAGCTGCGAGTTGGGGATGAAGTACGCCTGCGGCGCGTCCAGCACGATGGCGTTGGCGTGGTACATCGTGGTACCCAGCTGGCCGAGCAGGTCGTGCAGCTGGTCCAGCGCCTGCTGCGGCTTGTTGGCCGCGCCGAACGGGCCGTCCAGGGCGACCTGCACGCTCACGCCTTCCTCGCTGCTGACGCTGAGCATCAGGCGCTGTTCGGTGAGCGCCGCGTGCCATTCCACGCCCACCCGGCGCTCGGCCGAGGTGCGCTGCAGGGCCTGTTGCCAGTTGTGGTCGAGGTTGCGCGAAAGTGGATGGTTCGGCCGCAGCTTGTACAGGCCTTCGGGCATTTCGTTGGGCTCGACCCGGTAGCGGTAGCGCTTCTGGCCGTCTTCCTCGAACTCGCCACGGGGCTCGGCGATGTTGGCACGGAAGCCCACCACCTCGCGCTTGACCAGCACGTTCAGGCCGTCACCGTTGGTCAGCGGGACCTCGGTGACCACCTGCATGTCGCGCTTGCCGACTTTCTCCACCACGCCCACCGGCAGGCCGGTGAAGGTCGGCGAGTCGAAGGCGCCAATATCGACCTTGCGGTCGGTGACGAAGTAGTCGGTGCTGCCGCGGTGGAAGGTCTTGTCCGGGTCGGGCAGGAAGAAGTGCTCGGTGCGGCCGCTGGAGGCACGGGCAAGGTCCGGGCGGTCCGCGAGGATGGCGTCGAGTTCCTTGC
The DNA here is from genome assembly GCF_000730665.1 of Pseudomonas plecoglossicida NBRC 103162 = DSM 15088. Taxonomy (GTDB): domain Bacteria; phylum Pseudomonadota; class Gammaproteobacteria; order Pseudomonadales; family Pseudomonadaceae; genus Aquipseudomonas; species Aquipseudomonas plecoglossicida. The sequence continues at coordinate 81,684 of NZ_BBIV01000024.1, read as the reverse complement.
GGTAGTGGGCGGTGATGTTCTTCACATAGCCCATGTCCTTGTAGCGGCCCTCGATCTTGAACGAGCGCACCCCGGCGTCGACCAGGTCGCGCAGGTTGGCGGTCTGGTTGTTGTCCTTCATCGACAGCAGGTGTTTCTCGAACGCCACCACGCGGCCCTGGTCGTCTTTCAGGGTGTACGGCAGGCGGCAGGCCTGGGAGCAGTCGCCACGGTTGGCGCTGCGCCCGGTCTGGGCGTGGGAGATGTTGCACTGGCCGGAGAAGGCCACGCACAGCGCGCCATGGATGAAGAACTCGATCGCAGCATCGGTTTCGGCGGCGATGGCGCGAATCTGCTGCAGGTTCAGTTCACGGGCCAGCACCAGCTGGGAGAAGCCGGCCTGGTCGAGGAACTTGGCCCGTTCCAGGGTGCGGATATCGGTCTGGGTGCTGGCGTGCAGCTCGATGGGCGGGATATCCAGCTCCATCACCCCCAGGTCCTGCACGATCAGCGCATCGACGCCGGCATCGTAGAGCTGGTGGATCAGCTTGCGCGCCGGCTCCAGCTCGTTGTCGTGGAGGATGGTGTTGATGGTGGTGAACACGCGTGCGTGGTAGCGGCGGGCGAACTCGACCAGTTCGGCGATCTCGCTGACCTCGTTGCAGGCGTTGTGGCGCGCGCCGAAGCTCGGGCCACCGATGTAGATGGCGTCGGCGCCGTGCAGGATCGCTTCGCGGGCGATGGCCACGTCACGGGCAGGGCTGAGCAGTTCCAGGTGATTCTTTGGAAGGGACATGTCGTTATAGGTTCGGGCTGTCACGGTTTAGGGCGGCATTGTAACGGTGAAATGCCTGGCTGGCACCTTTGGCTGCCGGGAGGTGGTGACGGCGGCGCCTGTCATCAAATGTGACGGCGCTGTCGCGCGATGAGACGCACCCCGAAAGCCCCGGGCATACATTGCCTTCACCGCCATTGCCGCCTGTCGGCAGCTCAGAACAATAAAGGAGATGATCATGCAGTTTTTCGACGATTCCCTGCACCCGGACAACATGGACAAGGTGGTGATCACCGTCGCCCCTTATGCGCCCCAGTGGATGCCCGACGACTTCCCCGAGGACATTCCGCTGACCATGGACCAGCATGTGCAGGCCGCGGTGGACTGCTATGAAGCCGGCGCCACGGTGCTGCACCTGCATGTCCGCGAACTGGACGGCAAGGGTTCCAAGCGCCTGTCCAAGTTCAACGAGTTGATCGCCGGGGTGCGCGAAGCGGTACCGGACATGATCATCCAGGTCGGCGGTTCGATTTCCTTCGCCCCGGAAGGCGAGGGCGCCGAAGCCCTGTGGCTGTCCGACGACACCCGGCACATGCTCGCCGAGCTGACCCCCAAGCCGGACCAGGTCACCGTGGCCATCAACACCATCCAGATGAACATCACCGAGCTACTGTTCGCCGAGGGCATCGAAGGCACCTCGCTGCTCGACCCGGCGATCCATGCCGCCTACAGCGAGATGACCGTGCCGGCCGGCCCGGCCTGGGTCGCTGAGCACCTCAAGCGCCTGCAGGCCAGCGGTATCCAGCCACACTTCCAGCTGACCGGCATCCACGCCTATGAAACCCTTGAACGGCTGGTGCGCAAGGGCGTGTACAAGGGTCCGCTCAACCTCACCTGGATCGGCATCGGCGGCGGCTTCGACGGCCCCAACCCGATGAATTTCATGAACTTCGTCAACCGCGTGCCGGATCGGTGTACCCTCACCGCCGAATCGCTGCTCAAGAACGTGCTGCCGCTCAACACCATCGCCCTGGCCATGGGGCTGCACCCGCGCCTGGGCAATGAAGACACCATCATCGACCAGCACGGCAAGCGCTTCTCGTCGGTGGCGCAGGTCAAGCAGACGGTGCGCATCGCCCACGAGCTGGGTCGTGAGGTCGCCACTGGCAAGGAGGCGCGGGCTATCTACCGCATCGGCGAGCAGTACGCGACTGTCGAGGAAACCTTGCAGGCCAACGGCATGGCGCCAAACCGCCACTCGGGGCAGAAGGGCGTGCCGCAGCGCGGCTGATGCGCTACTGGCCTCATCGCCGGCAAGCCGGCTCCCACACCAAGCGCTGCGCACACCACTCTGTGCGAGCCGGCTTGCCGGCGATGAGGCCCGTAAAAGCAGCACAGATTTTGGCAAGTATTCATAACAACAAAAGCAAACAAGCCAGATACCCAAGGAGGCAGCGTGGCCTTTCATCCCAATCCCGCAGTCGATGAAATCGATACCTCGATCGGCATTCCCCGGCGTTACGCCTGGGTCGTGTTCGCCCTGACGTTCGGTTTGCTGATTTCCGACTACATGTCGCGCCAGGTACTCAATGCGGTATTCCCCATCCTCAAGGGCGAATGGGCTCTGAGCGATGGCCAGCTCGGCCTGCTCAGCGGTATCGTCGCATTGATGGTGGGCCTGTTGACCATCCCCCTGTCGATGCTCGCCGACCGTTTCGGCCGGGTCAAAAGCCTGACCCTGATGGCGCTGCTGTGGAGCCTCGCGACCCTCGGCTGCGCCCTGGCCGAGAATTACCAGGAAATGCTCATCGCCCGCTTCATGGTCGGCGTCGGTGAAGCGGCCTACGGCAGCGTCGGCATCGCCGTAGTGGTGTCGGTGTTCCCGCGCAGCATGCGCGCCACCCTGGCCAGCGCGTTCATGGCCGGGGCCATGTTCGGCTCGGTGCTGGGCATCTCGATTGGCGGGGCGATCGCCGTGAAGCTGGGCTGGCGCTGGTCGTTCGCCAGCATGGCGTTGTTCGGCCTGTTGCTGGCGGCACTGTTCCCGCTGGTGGTCAAGGAAGCGAAGATTGCCCCGCAGCGCCTGGGCGCAGCGGCGAGCAAGGCCCAGGCGGCGGTGCGCCAGCCACTGCGTACCTTGTACAGCACCCGTTCGGTGCTCGCAGCCTACCTGGCCAGCGGCCTGCAAACCTTCGTCGCCGGCAGCATGATCGTGTGGATGCCCAGCTACTTCAACCGCTACTACGGCATGGGCGAGGGCAAGGCCGGTGCGCTGGCCGGCGTCATGGTGCTGTGCTGCGGGGGAGGGGCGATTCTCTGCGGCATGCTCAGTGACCGGCTGTGCCGCCAGTCGGCGCTGCGCAAGATCGAGATCTCCATGGTGTTCTGTCTGGGCAGCTGCCTGCTGATGTCGCTGGCGTTGATCCAGTCGGTGGGACCGTTGCAACTGACGCTGATCGGCCTGGCCATGCTGATGGTCACCGGCATCAACGGCCCGACCATTGCCACCATCGCCAACCTGACCCATTACAAGGTGCATGGCACCGCCTTCGCAGCCCTGACGCTGGTCAACAACATGGTCGGCCTGGCGCCCGGGCCATTCCTCACAGGCCGGGTGTCCGACGTGATCGGCCTGCACGGCGCCTTCCAGCTGGTGCCGATGATGAGCATCGCGGCGGCGGCGGTGTTCTTCTATATCCGCTGCCACTACCTGGACGACATCGCCCGCGTGCAGCGTGTACAGGAAGAGGCCGTGCCGGGCAAGAACCTGATGGAAGCATCGTCATGACGTAACGGGTCCGTCATGCTCCCTTGCGGTCATCCGTCCACGCGGATGGCCGATTTTTTCGTGGGGCAGGCTGAGTCAGCCGTCCTTGCGCGCCACGATCTTGCGCTCGCTGCGCCAGGCTGCCGGCGGCATGTCGAACTGAGAGATGAACCAGCGGGTGAAGGAGTTGGGCATGGAGTAGCCGAGCATGTCGGCGATCCGCCCCAGCGAGTACCCCGGGTTTTCCAGGTAGCGCACCACCAGGTCGCGGCGCACGCTGCTGATCAGTTCGCTGAAATTCACCCCTTCTTCGTCCAGCCGACGCTGCATGGTGCGCACGTTCATGCCCTGGCTCTGGGCAATCTGCGCCAGGGTGGCGCGGCCCATCGGCAGCAACAGGTAGATGGCCTTGCGCACCTCGCCCGCCACCGAGTGGTCGCGGGTGCCGAGCAGCGAGTCCATGTAGCGCTGCGCATGTCGGGCCATGGCGGCATTGGCCAAGGGGATGGTCGCGTCGAGGCTGGCGACCGGGCAGACGATACCGTTGAACTCGCAGCCGAACTCGACCTTGCAGGCGAAGATGCGCCGGTGCACGGCCAGGTCCTCCGGCGCCTCATGGGTGAAGCACACCTTGAGCGGTTGCCAGTGGTTGCCCAGCAAGGCGGAGCAGAAGCGGTGCATCACGGCAATCGCCAGTTCGATGGACTGGCGATTGTCGGTACCCATGTCGGTCACCAGCTCTTCGCGGATGATCACCGTGTTGCCGACTTCCTCGATGCAGATCGCCAGTGACTCGTTGATCTGCTGGCCGTAATGCACGATCACCTGCAGCGCATCGCGCAGGGTGTTCTGGTGGCTGAGCAGCAGGCTCACCTCGCCGAAATCCGCCAGTTCCCGCAGCTCGGCCATGCGCAGGCCGATGGTCTGGCAACCGCTCAGGCGCGCCGACCGCTCCAGCAGGATGATGCTGGCGGTGGCCGGTATTGGCTGGGGTCGCTGAGCAGGGCAGGGCTCAAGCCCACTTCGCCCAGCAACGAGATCGCGTTCAGCTTCAGGTGGCGAGCGACATCCAGGTAGTTGGTCAGAACCGCGGTGCGTGCTTGAACGGGCATGGCGTGGCTACTTTCCCTGTGGTGGTGGCGCAGTCAGCAGCCAGTTATAGAGTCTTGATTGTCAAATGAAAAGTGCCCTGCGCGATTGATCCGGCGACGCGCGTGGGGGCGCGTGTCATCGAAAGGGAAGTGGCTGACGCCAAATGTAACCCGCGGCAATCGGCGTAACCCTACTGTGCAGCTAGCCGGGGCCGTGCGTGCCAGGCCCCTGGCAGCAATGACAAGAACAACAAGAACCGGAGAACAACGTCATGCACAGCACCACAGGGCTGCGCCCTCCACGCGGCGGCCTGCTGGCCACTGCCACGCTGCTCGCCTCCATGCCGGCGGCCCAGGCGTTCGAATTGAGCGACGGACGCGAAGACTGGACGGTGCGTTTCGACAACACCCTCAAGTTCAGTTATGGGCAACGGGTGGAAGGTCAGAACGCGAAGATCGCCAACGCCGCCAACTACAACGATGGCGACCACAACTTCGGTGTCGGCAGTGCGGTGACCCAGCGGGTCGACCTGTTGACCGAACTGGATGTGCTGTTCCAACGCAAGATGGGTTTTCGCGTCAGTGCCGCGAGCTGGTACGACCACGCCTATGACCACGTCGGCTCCAACAGCAACCCGTTCCCCGGCCAGGAAGGCAACGTCGGCAACCTGGTGGCGGCGCGCCAGGCCGGCGCCATTGCCCCCGGCGACTCGCTCAATGGCCGTACGGCCCAGCGCCATGGGTTGAGCCGCTACAGCGACCGTTACTACAACGGGCCCTCCGGCGAAATCCTCGATGCCTTCGTGTTCTACAGCACCGAAGTGGGGGAGGAGTCGATGTTCAGCGCCAAGCTTGGCCGGCACAACCTGTTCTGGGGCGAAACCCTGTTCAACGCCGCCAACGGCATCAACTACGGCCAGTCGGGGCTGGACCTGGCCAAGCTCTACAACGTGCCGGGCACCGAGACCAAGGAGCTGTTCCTGCCGCGCAGCCAGCTCTCGCTGTCGTACACCGTCAACCCCGAGCTGACCCTGGGCGCCCAGTACTTCCTGGAGTTTCGCAACACCCGACTGCCCGAAGGCGGCACCTACATGGGCGGCTACGACATGTTCGGCGAAGGCGGCGACGTGTTCTGGCTGCCGGTGCCCACCGCGCTGGACGGTGCCGGGGCGTTCTACGCGACTTCCCGTGGACACGATCTGAAACCCCACAGCACGGGCGATTTCGGCCTGATGGCACGCTGGAGCCCGGCCTGGCTCGATGGCAGCCTCGGCTTCTACTACCGCAAGACCACCTACAACACCTACAAGCTGACCTACGCCCTGGACCCCAAGCAGCTGACCACCGCCAACCACCTGGCGCCCGACTTCGTGCGCTGGGAGAAACACCGGGTATGGGTGGTGGAGGGCACCTTGAAGTCGTCGGCGCGGCACATTTACCACAAGCGCCGCATGTACCTGGACGAGGACAGCTGGATCGCCCTGGCGTCCGACCAGTATGACGCCCGCGGCAAGCTCTACCGAGGCTCGTTCGCCTTCCTCAGCCAGAGCTACGACAAGAACATCCCGGATGTCACGCCGTTCATGATCTACGACCTGATCGGCGGTTCCTACAACATCAACGGTGTCACCGGTGCCTATGGCGGCATCCACTACACCGACACGTTGTCCAAGGCGCAATGGGCGCCGGATGCGCTGGCCGGTGCCGGCATCCGCTGACCTGAAGCGATGCTGCGGTGGTCGACACCGCAGCATCTTCTGCCATTACAACGTGACGTCACGCAAGCTGTTCATGTCGATCACGAAGCGGTACTTCACGTCATTGTTCTGCAGGCGTTCGAAGGCCGTGTTGATGTCCTGTATGTCGATCATCTCGCAGCTTGGCAGCACCTGATGCTCGGCGCAGAAGTCGAGCAGCTCCTGGATCCCCTGGATACCCCCGATGAGCGAGCCGGCCAAGGTGCGGTTGTTGCGGATCAGCAAGCCACCGTGGATCGGCTCCAGCGGCTCGATCGCTCCCACCAGCACCATCACGCCTTCGCGCCCCAGCAGCATCAGGTAGGGGTTGACGTTGTGCCGGCTGGGGATGGTGTCGATGATGAACGCAAAGGCGTTGGCCGCCGCTGCCATGGCCGCTGCATCGCTGGACAGCAGTACATGGTCGGCACCCAGCGCGCGGGCATCCTCGGCCTTGCCGGGTGAGCTGGTGATGACCGTCACCTCGGCGCCCAGCGCCACGGCCAGCTTCACTGCCATGTGCCCCAGTCCGCCCAGTCCGACCACTGCTATTTTCGTACCCTTGCCCACGCCATAGCGGCGCATCGGGTTCCACACGGTGATGCCCGCGCACAGCAGCGGGGCGGCGTAGCGCGGGTCGAGGTTCAACGGCATGCGCAGCACGAACTGCTCGCGCACCACGATGTGCTCGGCGTAACCGCCATAGGTGATTTCGCCGGTGTGGCGGTCCTTGCCGTTGTAGGTCGGCGTCGGCCCCTGGGCGCAGAGCTGCTCCTGGTGCTCGTGGCAGGGCGCGCAGTCCAGGCAGCTGTCCACCTGGCAACCGACCGCCACCCGATCGCCGACCTTGAAGCGGCTGACGCCACTGCCCACGGCCGTGACGTGGCCGACGATCTCGTGGCCGGGGACGATCGGGTAGACCGTGTTGTTCCAGTCGTTGTGCACCTGGTGTGCATCGGAGTGGCAGACGCCGCAGTAGGCGATGGCGATCGCCACGTCGTCGGCACGCAGTGCGCGCCGTTCGAATCGATAAGGCGTCAGGGGCGAGTGGGCGTCGTGTGCGGCAAAACCCAGGCAAGTGCTCATGGTCGAATCCTTGGCGGTAGAAAAGAGAGTGCGGTGCAAAGAAGAACCCCCGGCAATGGCCGGGGGAGAGGTCTAGATCGAAGGACGCAGCCAGGGCGCCGGGGAGGTCTCGGGCGAGGCGATCTGGTTGACGATCCACTTGCCCATGCGCCGCAGCGGCTCGATGGAGTCCTGCGGGCCGGCCCACTTGAGGCCGGCCGCGTAGCCCAGCGAGACGATGCGCTGGGCGCCATAGAGCGGCAGGATGTCCTTGAGCTCGTCCTTGATGCTTTCCGGGTACACGCCGACGGTCTGGGTGTAGGCGTCCACCGCGTCCATCATCTCGGTCAAGGTGTCGACCGGCACCAGGTTGGCGGTGCGGTCGTCCAGGCGCGGGGCGAACGACACGGCATCGGCGGTCTGCGAGCAGATCACTGCGCCTTCGCCGTCTTGGCCGCCGATCACCTGGTACCACTCGTCATCCAGGCGCAGGGCGTCGACTTCGGCCTTGAGTTCCGGGTCGTAGCGCTTGGGCACCGTGCTCAGCGTATTGGGCAGGGTCTGCATGGCGTCGTAGACATAGCGGCCGAAGCTGCTGAGCTTGGCAAGGCCCGCGTCGTCGGTGCCGCTCTGCACGTAGATCACCCGGGCGCAGACACAGGCCTTCTGGTTCAGCGCACCGATGTCGCTGGCCAGGCGCACGGCGGCTTCGCGCATGCTCGCTTCGCTGTCGAAGGCGGCCTTGCCGATGATGCTGGCGCTGCGTTTGGGGTCCAGGGAAATCAGCTCAAGGCCTGGCTGCACGTAGCGGGTGACGTGCTTCATGGCGTTGTAGCCGCCCCAGGCGACGATCTTTTCCAGGTTCTGCGGCTGGTACAGGCGCTCTTCGAAGGCCTGGTCGCCGCCTTTCCAGTAGGCCACGCTCAGGTGCTTGGTCAATGGATGGTCGGGGGCCATGTCGACCATGGTGCGGGCGATGGCCAGGGCAGTGAACGGGTCGTTGGAAGGCGCCTTGATGATCGCATCGCTGCGCAGCACCATGTTGCGCAGGATGGTCAGCAGCGACAGCCCGGTGGCGTTGCCGGCGACGATGTGCAGGGTACGCGCGCCGAAGCAGCGCACGTCCAGCTCGGTGCCATCGAGCAGGCGCTGCTTGACCCAGCCTTCCAGGTACTTGATGCCGACCGAGTTCTCCACCTGCTCGGTGACCGAGGCGCGGGTCAGCATCTGGCGCAGCCCCATGTAGCTGCCCTTGACCATGCTCGGGGTGACGGGCGCAGTCAGGTAAGACAGCTCGCAGGCTTCCTGCAGGAACGGGTTGCGGTCGAATTCCAGACGTTCGCCGAGCGCTTCGGCGTAGTCGAGGATGTCGTTGAAGGTCAGGGTATACAGGTCGGCCAACTTGGCCGGGTTGCCCAGCGGCAACTGGTCGAGGTACTTGTGCGCATCCGGGGTCTGGAAGATCAGGTCGCCGCCGCGACCACCGACATCGATCAGGTTGTCGGTGATGACCTTGCCGCGGATGATCATCGGCGCAATCGGTTTGCTCATGGGGTTAGCCCTCTAGTGTGTTGAGGAAGTCCATCGCCTGGCGATGGGAGTCTTCGGTTGCCGCACAGGTGATCTTGTCGTCGCCGCCGTTGAGGTCGCTGTAGCGCTGGATCGGCCCGACCACATAGCAGCTCGGCCGGCCGCAGCTGCACGGCTGGTCCCACTCGACGGTGATTTCATCGCCGGTGATGAAGCCGCCCCAGCGGAACTCGGCGCCCAGGTCGAAGAACGCCGCGCGCCCGGTGACGCGGCCCTTGCGCGGCAGCGGCTTGCTGGTCTCGGGGTCGAGCTGGAAGGGGATGACCGTGGGGGCGAAGTGGAAGTGGCCGGCTTCGCAGCGCGCATGGGCGCCGCCGACCACTTCGGACATGGCATAGGACTCGTTCAGGGTGCGCGCCCCTGTGAAGCGCAGCACATCCTCGCGCCAGCCTTCTGGCTGTACCACACCCTTGCCGCCGCCGGCGGTGTGCACGAACGAGTCGGGGTGGAACACGCCTTCCAGGCCGCGTTCGAGGCCGGCCTTGGCCATGCTGTGCAGCAGGTTCCAGGTGGCGCCGATGTACACCCGCTGGCCCTTGAGCCGGGTCGACATGTGGTCGAAGAACGCGGCCAGGTGCTGCGGCATCTCGGCCTGCAGCTGGTCGAAGGCCTTTTTCTTTTCCAGCAGTTCCGGGCTGATCACCAGGCGGTCGAGGGTGCCTTTGGATTGCGCCGCGCGCAGCTTGGCGCCCAGGTGCAGCACGTCGGTGCTGAGGGTGGTGGGGTAGGCGGCATGGAAGTGCGATTCGCTCGGCAGCAGTGCCGGGATCATCGCCGCATGCACCCTGACATGGCTCAGGTAGCCCTTGCGGTAGTAGGGGTAGATGGTGTGCAGGTCGGGCTGTGGGGTGTCGGGGCTGTCCATGTTCCACACCACCATCTTGCGCAGCTGGGCGAACTTCTCCCACTCATGCACGCCCTGGGGCAGGAACGACAAGGTGCCGGAGGTGCCCGAGGTGTGGCTGATGCGCAGCTGCGGCACGCCTTCGTCCATGGTCTCGAACCAGTCGTCCAGGCCTTGGCAGTCGCTGACATTGACCGCGGCGATGGCCTCGGCGACCTCGGGCGTGACCAGTTTGCCCAGCCATCTGTTGATCTGCGCGTAGCTGCGCTTTTCCAGCAACGACGGCGGATAGGACTTGTACACGGTGTGTTCGAACAGCAGCGGCACCACGTCGTCGAGCCGGTCGATGCGCTCGACACCTTGGGCGTCGGCGAGTTTCTTCAGGACCGGGATGCGCTGGCTCAGGTCGGCGAAGCGCTGCTTGAGGCCGTTGAGTTGCAGCGCGTCGATCTCGGCGCGGGGCAGGTGGTTCCAGGCGTGCTGGGAATAGTTGACCAATGCTGCCGGGTCGTTCAGCAGCAGCTGGGTTTTTTGTTCTATCGACAGAGGGGCAGTGGGCATGTTCTGGCTCGCTACTCGACTTATGGGAACCGGCGAGGCCGGAGGGAGGGTGCGGCCCAAGTATGTCGATGGCCCCGGCGAATTTGTTCCGGATTCCGGATATTGCCTTTTCGGATCAAGTCACTGATTTATAAGATAAAAAATGAAAGTTTCGAAAGCGCTCCAGCGGCCATTCCGGATTCGTTTCCGGCATGGCGGATCGAGGCGCAAGTGGGCTTACACTCGGTCTCGCCCACTCATTTTGAATGAGTGCGGAGCTGTCAATTCGGACCGCTATTGGAGAGGCTTCCATGTTGAAAATGGTATTTCAGACCACGCCTTCACTGATCATCGAGCGTGGCGCTTCGGCCCGGCTTGCCGAGCATGTGCGTGCCAAAGGTTGCAAGTCGGTGTTGCTGGTCACCGATGCGGGGGTTGTCAGGGCGAAGCTGTTGGATGCGTTGCTGGCCGGCATGCAAGATCAGGGGATCGCCGTGAACGTGTTCGCCGAAGTGCAGGCCGACCCGCCCGAGTCGGTGATCCTCGCGGCAGTCGAGGCGGCCAAGGCCTGTGGCGCCGACTGCGTGGTCGGCGTGGGTGGCGGCAGTTCGCTGGACGCCGCCAAACTGGCCGCGCTGCTGGCCTGCAGTGGCGAATCGTTGAGCCAGGTGTATGGCATCGGCCAGGCCAAGGGCCCACGCCTGCCGTTGATACTGCTGCCGACCACCGCCGGGACCGGCTCGGAAGTGACCTCGGTGTCGGTGGTGACCACCGCATCCGGTGAAAAGAACGTGGTCTATTCGCCGCTGCTGTTCCCGGACCTGGCGGTGCTCGACGCGGAGCTGACCCTCGGCCTGCCGGCTCATGTCACCGCCGCGACGGGGATCGATGCCATGGTCCATGCCATCGAGGCCTACACCACCCGCCACCTGAAGAACCCGGTCTCCGACTGCCTGGCCCGCGAAGCGCTGCGGCTGTTGTCTGGCAGCCTTTTGCGCGCCTGCCGGCAAGGTGACGATATCGAGGCCCGCGAACAGATGCTGCTCGGCGCCTGCCTGGCGGGCATGGCCTTCGCCAACGCCCCGGTGGGGGCGGTGCATGCGCTGGCCTATCCGCTCGGCGCCCGTTTTCATATCCCCCATGGGCTGTCGAATGCGCTGGTGCTGGGGCCGGTGATGCGCTTCAACCTACCGGTGGTGGCGCCGCTGTACGCCCAGTTGGTGAGCATCGTCATGCCCGGCCTGCACGGCAGCGACAGCGAAAAGGCCGCCGCGCTGGCGGACTATCTCGGCGGCCTGGCCGGCGAACTGGGCCTGGCCACGCGCCTGGGCGAGCTGGGAATCGGCGCGGCCGACCTCGAGGCATTGGCCAGCGATGCCATGAAACAGCAGCGGCTGCTGGGCAACAACCCACGCGAACTGACACTTGCCGATGTGCGCGCGATCTACGAGGAGATCCTGTGAGCAAGCCATCGCGGCCGAGCCGCCAGGCCTTTCGCCACTTCACCCAGGTGCCCACGCGTTTTGGCGACAACGACGCCTATGGGCATGTGAACAACGTGGCGTACTACGGCTACTGCGAAACGGCGATCACCACCTTTCTGGTCGAACAGGGCACCCTGGACATCGCCAACAGCGCGGTGATCGGGCTGATCGTCAACTCCGGGTGCAGCTACTTTTCGCCCCTGGGGTTTCCCGACCGGGTCGAGGTCGGCATGAAGATCGCCCATTTGGGCAACAGCAGTGCGCGCTACGAGCTGGCGCTGTTTCGCAACGACGAACCGCTGGCAGCGGCTGCGGCCCATGTGGTCTACGTGTATGTCGACCGCGCCGCCAACACCTCGGTGCCGATCCCGGACAACGTGCGTGACAAGCTGGCACTGCTGCTCGACTGACCGCATACTCTGGGGTGCTGCCCGCAGGCCTTGGTGGCCCGTGGCAGCATTCTGGAGAGCGTACGGATGATCAAGGAAAGCCCTGACAAACCGGGCGTGCAGGTGGCGATACCGGCGCAACCGCGCAAGGAACCGCGCCAGGCACGTTCGGTCGCGCTGGTCACGGCGGTCAAGCAGGCCGGGCGGCAGATTCTCGAAAGCGAGGGGCGCGATGCCCTGAGCGCGCTGCGCCTGGCCGAGGATTCAGGGGTGGCGATCAGTTCGATCTACGAATACTTCCCGACCATGGAATCGTTGATCGCGGCGGTGTTCGACGACTACCGCAGCGAAGCGCGTCGGGGGCTGTACGCGGATGTCATGGCGCTGCCAGCCGGTACCACGCTGTTCGACGGCATCCTGCTGGTGTTGCGTGCGGTGCTGGCCTCGCACCACAAGAAGACCCTCTACGACCCGGACTTCAGCGTGCGCTCGACGCACTATGACGAGCTGGTGCGGCTGGATGTGGTCAAGGCCAAGCAGCTGTGGAGCGCCACCGCAAGCTCGGCCCTGATGCAACGCTTCGCCGACGAGATCCGTGTAAAGGACCGGGAAAAGGCCGAGTTCCTGGTGTACCAGACCTGGTCGGCGCTGCCGCGGGCCATGCTGCTGGAGCGCCCCGGCTACCTGACCGACCCGGACACCCCGCAGCTGCTGGCGCGCATGCTGCACGCCATGCTCACCCAGTGAGATCGCTATCGCCGGCCTGACTCTTGAGCGGTAATCAGCCCTTGGCGGCCATCGCGGTCACTTCCACGCGCATCTGCGGGAAGGCCAGCGCCGCCACGCCCACGGCGGCACGCACCGGCCACGGTTTGCTGAAGAAGCGCTGGTAGACCTCGTTGAAGGCGGCGCGGTCGGCCATGTCGGTGAGGTAGATGGTCAGGTGCATGACCCGGTCCATGCCGCTGCCGGCCTTTTCCAAGGCGTCCTTGAGCGCCTGCAGCGTGCTTTCGCTCTGCTCGACGATATCGCCATCGAGGTCGGCAGGGATCTGCGTCGTGACCAGGATGCCGTTGAACTCGGCGACGTCGGAGGAAATCGACTCGGCGTCGGAATCGGGGGTAAAGGTGATGTTTGCCATGGGAACTTTGCCTTGCAACGGAAGGAATTGTTTTCGCCTAACTTTCAGTAACCATCTGCCATAGCCAGTATTTACGGTGCTTTTGGCTGGTTGTGCAATCAATATACCCCCAACCAAACAGGGTGTATATAGCAGTTTGTGGTGGTATGCTTCGCGGTATCCGTACCACCAAGTCAGCATGGATACCACCAGTGCCAGAACAACAGCCACCAGAGAAACCCAAGGCCGATAGCGACCAGGCGGCTCGCAATATCAGCGAGCCAGGCAAGTACCCATCAGGATCGATCCCTGGCATGTACCTGCACGTCAAAAAGGCCTCAAAGGTTTGGGCGCTCAAGTACCGGCTACGCGGGGAGGAGGGTACGTACACCATTGGCCGGTTCCCAGACTTCAGTTACACCCGTGCCGTCGAACTGGCACAGGAGGCCCGTACCTGGGTTGCCGAGGGCCTCAAGCCGCTCGATATGAGGAGTGCGCGGGAGGAAGCCGAACAGGCACAGCTGGGGGAGACGTTCAGCAAGGTGTGCAGTGAGTGGCTGGCCAATCGGGCCGATCTGTCCGCTAAGACGCTGCTGAACTACCGGGCCACCTTGGATCGGCATGTCCTGCCTGCGCTTGGGGCGTTGCCGGTGCATCAGATTGAGTATCGCCATATCAAAAAGGTCCTCACTGCGCTGGCGGTCACGCCTGCTGCTGCAGCACATGCGCTTGTCACCATGCGGGCGGTGCTGGACTACGCCCTAGAGCTGGAGCTGATCGACGATAACGTCGCTGCGCGGCGGGGCAAGGGTCTCATCCGCAAACGCAAGACCATCCACCACGCTGCCATCGAGCGCTCTGATGACCTCAAGGAGTTCCTGCGTCGCCTGGAAGAGCAGGCGCCGACCGGTAGGCCGACTACCTGGGCACTGTGGCTTCTAGTCCTGCTGCCTGTGCGACCAGGCGAGCTGTGCGCCATGCGCTGGGAAGACATTCACGGCCTGGACAAGGAGGGCGCCGCTGAATGGCGCTACGTGGTGCCCAAGACCGGCAAGCTGCATGTGGTGCCGCTGCCGCTAAGGGTTGTCGGGCAACTGAATTTGATCTGGTCGCGCCGGGCACAGTTACAGGCCGCTGCTGTGCCTTCGCCCTTCGGTGGCGGTGTTGTGATTGAGGACGAGCGAAAAGGGTGGGTGTTCGCCTCGACTCGTGGGGGTGCGCATCTGAGCACAATGACCTTGCTCAAGGGTATTCGGGCATTGGGTTACGAGAAGGGCGAGCTGACCTCGCACGGGTTCAGATCGACATTCCGCAGCCTGGGGCATGAGCTGCTGGGTATTGAGGCCATTGTCCTGGAGCTGTGCCTTGGGCACCGTATGCCGGGGCCATTATCCGACACCTATGCACGGGCGCACCTGCTGCCGCAGCGCCGGGAGGCCATGTTGCAGTGGTCGGACTTTGTCGAGGGATTGTGGTTCGAGGTGGTGTATGGCGTGAGCCGGGAGGACGCTGCGCAGGCCCTGACACCAAAAGGGCTGGGCAAGGAATGATGGCTACCTGAATCGAAAGTCAGGATTTTACTAAATTTAACGACCATTTTAATAAATTTAAGTGGCGTTTTATTAAATTAAGCCTGGCAGGCGTTAAATTTAGCTGCGTGTTTTGAGTATATGGATATGTGATATCTGGTTATAAGGCACAGGTTGGAGGGCAAATTGAATGAGCTGAGGCCATTCATGAATGGGATGGAGGCGAAGAGGTCATTCGTGCAGGGAAGGCACACGGCACAAGGGCTGGAGAGGCTTTGAATTACTATGAATGACTTAATTTATTATATTAGAAGAATAGGTATAAATAGAGTATGTGCTCTATATATGCCCCCTGTGCGCTGGAGGGAGCAGAATGCGTTTTTTATCATTCATGCCCATGCAGTCCTCGTTCGCGGCGTCTAGCTCGCGGCTTTCCGGTTGAATGGGTGCACCCATTCACTGGCCATTCACCTATTCATTGGTGCCATCATGGCCACTGTATAGCCACTATTCAGCATTCCAGTACCGCTTGACCGTGGTCAGGCTCAATCCGGACAGCTTGGCCACCTCGCTCTGTGACCGCCCCGCCTTGAGCGCCTGCACCTTCTCCATTGTGCTGGTAGCCACCGGCCTGCCCAGCTTCTTACCTTGATTTTTGGCCCGCTCCAGGCCGGCTTGGGTGCGCTCGACAATCAGGTCACGCTCAAACTCAGCCACCGCCGCCAGGACGCCCATAGTCATTTTGCCGGCTGCGCTGTTCAGGTCCATGCCGCCCAGCGCCAGGCAGACCACCTTGATTCCACGCTCTGCCAGCATCTTGACCGTGAACTGTACGTCGATGGCGTTGCGGCCCAGCCGGTCGAGCTTGGTCACGACCAGGATGTCGCCACCTTCCAGGCGGTCCAGCAGCGTGGCGAACTTCGGTCGCTGTGCTGCCACGGTGCTACCTGAGATTGTCTCTGTGACAACGCGCTTAGGCTCCACCGCGAATCCTGCAGCCTTCAGTTGTTGTACCTGGTTCTCAGTGGTCTGGTCGGCTGTGCTGACGCGGCAGTATGCAAACGTTCTCATGGCGATCACCTCTCTATATGGTGCCAACAAACGTAGTGCCAAACTAGATCAGTACCAACAAACGGTCAAGCATATTTGTTGGCACCAATATGCAGTTCGATCAGCGGTATCGTTTGACGGACGTTTGTTGGTACCAGGAATCATCCACCAAACAAAAAAATCACCCCGAATGCTTTGGGTATGTATCAGACAAATTAGATCGGCATTGCTGAAACGATTCAAATTCAGCGAAAGAGGCACGGCCGAGCAGGATCACTAGGTGGAATGGGCGGGGTGGCTGGAAAAGTGCCCCAGGGGCGGAAATCGTCGGGCACCGTGGGGGTGGCACGCGTCCTTTGTGCGTTCGTTCATACGTATAACCACATCTGTGTGCCGCGACCTAAAATTTTAAACTCCAGTTATAAGCCCCTCAAATTCCCCGCCAAAAATTTTCAGCGCAGACTCCCGCCCTCAAGAAGTCCCCGACGAACGGCACAGCCATTAGAACCGTGTGCATAACTCAAACCTTACACGCCAACACTGACCAGCCTATAAAAATCAACAACTTGTGCCAATAGTTAAAACGTGTAAAACCTTTTAAATTAGTACACGGTTTTATATTAAGCGAATCAAGTTAGACGAACGGTAGTATTCTCCGCACCAATTCTGGCTATTGTGAAGGCATCACGAAATCACTCGGGGGGAGCGACCAGTGAGCCAGTCAACAACCGCCACACTGTGCACCGTCAGGCAGCTCGCGAAGCTGGCAGGCCTGGACGTGTCGACCTTCGCCAAGCACCCCGAGCTACTGCCTGCCGCCACGGTGCACACCGCCACGGGTGGCAGGCCCGCCAAAGCCTGGACCCTTGATCAGCTCGCCGAGTTGATCCAGCAGCGCACCGCTGGCTGGTCCGACCTTGAACTACGTGTGCGCGCTGCCCTGCTGACCCCACGTCCAGCGGAGGACGCCATGGCCAAGCCCCCGTTCGACGAACCGATCTTCGACGCCCACGGACGTGTGCTGTACACCCCGCCCGGGTACGACGTGCGCAAGCTGACACCCGAGCAGCGCGAAGAAGTCATCCGCAGCGCCCCCGTCCGAACCCAATCCCGCGCCCGGCCCAGCCGTGCCAAGGCCACCAACTGAGGTCACGCCCATGTCCGCGAAGATCATCAAATTCCCGAACTTGAAACCGCTCACCGGCTTCGCCTGGGCGCTTGAGGTGGCTGCACCGGCCAGTACAGGCAGCGCAGTGCACAACAGCTACAGCGCTGTATTGGCACCTGTGCCAACCCAGGTCATCGACCCTGCCCGGTGCTTCATTGCCCGTCGCGGGACCACGTTCGCGGACCAGCTAAAGACCGACGAAGAGCTGCTGACCGAACAGGCTGTCGATGAACTCGCCGCCGATCCAGACATCCCGATTCATTGATCCGGCGCATGTGCCGGGGGAGCACCGCAAATGGCTTTCGCAGACGTTCTCGCCACACTCAACCAAGGCTTGGGCAATGTCACCGGCACACCGCTGGGGCAGCTGGGGCTGCAGCTGATGGCGCAGTCCGGCTACCAGCCTGGCAACCCAAGCGGCGGCGCTCGCCTCGGTAATGCGCTGGCCGGCATGGGGCAGATGCAGGCCCAGCAGCAACACGCGCAGCAGCTGCAGGCCTACCGTCAAGCGCAGATGCAGCAGATGGAACAGGCGCAGGCCATGCAACAGGCCCGGCTTGCCCAGCAACAGCGCCAAGAGCAGGCACTGCAAGACCCCGGACTGCAATCGAGTCTTGGCCCCTTGGCCCGGCAACTTGCCGCGCTTGGCCTGCCGCTCGATGACATTCTCCGGGCCAACAGCGGCGACGCCTTACAGGCCCACCGGGAAGCCTCCCTGGCCCAACAGCAAGGCCAGTTCGACGCCCGCCAGGCCCGCATCGGTGCCGGTGGTCGCGAGCCGTCCGGGCAGCGTATGCCGACCCAACGCCAGGTACTCGACGAACCTTTGGGCGACGGTCAGATGCAGCGCCATGTGCTGAACCCACAGACCGGCCAGTATGAGAAGTATGGCGAGCCGTTCAACCAGTACAGCCCTGGACGGAAAGCCAAGACCACACCCGCGCTCGACGCAGTCGTCGATGCGCTGACCCCTGCACCAGATGCCCAGCCGGACCTTTCCGCGCTGCCAGGTAGTGGTGGCCTGCAAAGCTACGCCCCGCAAGCCCAAGGCCCGGTCGGCGTCCTGCCGATGGCAGCCGCTGGCGGTGGTGTGCAACCTGCACGCAAAGCCAAGGCCGCCGTCGATGACAACTTGAAAGCCGCCAGCGCCGCTATCGCTTCGGGCAAATCGCGGCAAGCTGTGGTCGCACGCCTCAAGCAAGCGGGCTACAGCGATGCTGACATTGGCGCCGCAGGTATCTGACCATGGCCATGAACTTCGACGACCTGCCAGACGAAGCGCCCACCCCGGCGCCGTCTGCTGCGTCCGCTGACAGCGCAATGTCGTTCGACGATTTGCCAGATGAGGCACCGCGTCAACCTGCACCGACAATGGCGGCTACTGTGCCGACTGCTTCGCCATCGGGGAGCAGCTTCGATCCAGCAGAGCTGTACCGCGGCGCCGCACGCGCTGTCGATAACATGGGCCTGGCCGCAGCCCGAATCATCGGGATTCCAGCGGCGCAGACGTTCGACGCAGCACGGGGGCTCATTACGGATGACTCTCCGGGCATGGCGCAGAATGCTCTTAGTGAACATGTGCTGAACCCGTTGCAACAACGCGCCGATTCGCTGGCGCCTGCTGCTGACGCGCCGCTGGTCAACAGGGTGATGCACGGCGTCGGTGGCCTCGGCGGCAACCTGCTGTCGATGTTGGCCACAGGTGGGTTATCCCGCGCTCCAGCCATGGCCGAAGCAGCGACTACGACCCTGCCACGCGTTGCCGGTGAAGTAGCCCAGGCTGCCCGCACCATGGCCGTTCCAGCGGCCACCGACGCGATCAACACCGGCCACGATATCGAGTCGCGCACCGGCTCACTTCCTCAAGCGCTCGGTGGCGCTGCCGCTGCGGGCGCTGCCAACATCGGCATGGGCCTGTTGCCCGCCGCACTGCCTGGCAACCTGGCAACACGACTGGCAACTGGTGCTCCGATTGGCGCCCTCACCGGTGAAGCCACTCGGCAGATGCGCAACATGGTGTTGCCCGAGGGCATGCAGCAACCATTCGACACTTCGAACTTGGCGGTCGATGCGCTGACCGGCTCCGTGTTGGCCGGGGCAATGGGCCGCAACCCGGAACCTCAGCGCCCAATTGAACAACCGCCAGCGCCCGTGCCAGAAGCGCAACAGGCCGCGCCGGTCGAAACTCCAGCGCCAGTACCACGGCCTGCACCAACCCCATTCGCCGGCAGCCAGGATATCAACCCGCTACTGGACCGGCTCGGTGTCCAGGGCGAGCAGCGCGCCCAAGCGCTGGACCTGCTGCGCCCGGTTGAGGCTGATGTAGAAGTATTGCGCCGTGGCGTGGTCACTGAGGCCGAGCAAAAACGACTGGCCAACCTGATCGGCCTGGACGGCGCCCAGGCATTGGCGCACGGTCGCAAGTTGGGCCAGACGTTCAACGCAGAGCAGTTCCGCGCAGTGACATCCGCAGTACAGAGCCAGATGGCAAGTGTGCTCGACCTTCAACAGCGGATTACGTCAGGTCAGGCTACTGATATCGAACGCGCCCAGTTCGTCGACGACCTGGCCAACATGCGCCGTACAACTGGCGAGCTGCTCGGTGCCAGAGCAGAAGCCGGTCGGGCGATGGCCGCCCAGCGCCGTCAGGTCTCCGACATTAAACAGGCCCAAGCCATCCTCGAAAGCGTCGGTGGTGTATCCGGTGCTGATGACCTGGCCACCGCTATTGGTGCTGCCATCCAGTCTGGCGGCCTGCAGAACGCTGCCAAGGTCATCCAGAAAGGCAACCACATCACCGACTACATCAAAGCCGGCTGGCTGTACGACCCGACCACGCACATCGCCAACATGGCAGGCAACACCGGCATGATCGGCGTCAACCTGATGGACCGCACCAACGCCGCGATCCTCGCAGGCGCCAAGCGCATGTTCGGCCTCAAGGGTGAAACCACCTGGTCAGAACCTGTCGCCCTTCTGAGCGGCGCCATCCGTGGCCAGGCCAAAGCACTTGCCGCCACTGGCAAGGCG
This sequence comes from Pseudomonas plecoglossicida NBRC 103162 = DSM 15088, assembly GCF_000730665.1. Taxonomy (GTDB): domain Bacteria; phylum Pseudomonadota; class Gammaproteobacteria; order Pseudomonadales; family Pseudomonadaceae; genus Aquipseudomonas; species Aquipseudomonas plecoglossicida. Next base: position 61,527 of record NZ_BBIV01000024.1, on the reverse strand, counting down.
TTCACACAAGGGGAATCCCCACTGCTGGGTTCCGGCAAGCTGGAAAACTCCAGCCTCCCGCAGCGGACCATGTCAGGCATGAAGGGCACGGCCAAGCTGGCGTTCGATAACGCAGCGCTGGCTTCGTTCCGATTCCTTGGCGCGGAGGATGCTTACTACGCCGTCACCAATTACGAGGCAGAGCTGCGCGCCCAGGCGCACCGCATCGCCTCCCAGGAAAAGCGCGACGGTGTATTGCCTCAAGGCATCAAGCTGAGCGGCCGCATCGAGCAACTGGTCAACAACCCAACGCCCGCCATGATCGAAACGGCAGGCAACATGGCGCGGGAATCCACCTTCAATGCCAAGGCCGGGCCGCTGGTGTCCAAGGTGCTCGCTGCCAAGGCTGCGTTACCGTGGCTTAACATCCTGATTCCATTCATAAAGACGCCAAGCTCGATTGTAAAGCGCGCCCTCAAAAGCAGTTTTGCTGGACTGTTCGCCCCCAGTACCTGGCGCGACATCAAGGCCGGTGGTGCCATACAAGAGCAGGCCATTGCCCGTGTGCTGACTGGCACGCAAATCATGATTGGTGCCGGGCTGCTGGCCCAGGCGGGTTACTTGACCGGCTCCGGGCCGAGCGATGACAAGGAACGCAAAGCCTGGCTCGCTGCAGGCAACCAGCCGTATTCGGTCAAGCTCGGCGACACTTGGTACGGCATCAATCGGCTGGACCCTTTCGCCATGTGGGCCTCAATGACTGCTGACCTGGTGAACATGGACTGGCGAAGCAAGAGCGCAGAAGACAACGCCCTGGAACTCGTCTCGTCGTTCGCCAACAACGTTGCCAACAAGACTTGGTTTTCCGGCGTCCAACGGCTGTCGATGGCGCTTGCAGATCCACAGCGGTACTTGCCCAGCTTCGTCAAACAGACCGCCGCCTCTGTGCTCCAGCCGAACGCGTTGGTGGCAAACATTGCTAGTCGCCAAGACCCCTACGCCCGTCAGCCTGAGACGATGGCCGACGCCTTGGCCAATCGTGTGCCTGGACTGCGCGATGATCTACCTCCGCGCCTGGATGACTGGGGGCAGCCAATCCCCAACAGCCGCCAAGGCGACACCGTGTTGCACTCGATGATCCCGATGACCCACGTCGAGGAAAGCCAAGACCCGCTCCGCCAGGAAGCGGCACGACTTGGATGGTCGCCGGGCAGGCAACAGGACTTCATCACGGCCGGCAAGAACAAACATGTGCTTACCCCCGAGCAGATCCGCGAGCGCTCTGAGGTTACAGGGCAGTTGCTGCGTCGTGACGCCGTCGCACTCATGAACAGCAAGGAGTGGAAGGCCATGGATGACGACCAGCGCCGCACTGCGCTGGGCAAGCTGCGTGACAAAGCACGCGCCGTCGTCAAGATCGCGATGCTCCCTTACGTGGTCAGTGGCAACCGGACCGCCCTGAACAAGTTGAAGTCCACCATCCAACAGCGGGAGGCCCGCAAATGAACACCCTGAACGAATGCCAGACCGCTATCCAGGCCGCACAGAAGCGCGTTGACGAGTTGCTGGACGCGAGGAAGTTTCTCGATAGCGAGCAGGAACTTGCGCGGGTCGCGCTCCGTAACGCGCATGCGGCGCTCCAGCGCCTCAAGTCTGCGGATAACCGGCTTCGCACCAACGCCCAGTCGGCTGAACTCGACCACTTGCGCGCCCAGTTGGACGCCGTACGAAGGAGCACCGCATCGTGAGCCACTACACCTTTGAACACCTGCAGCAGTTGCGCCTCGACGCGAAGCTGCACAGCCTTGACACCAGCCGCGCCAAGATCGAGCGGGGCACTGGCGACGTGTTCGCTGTGCACCTGCCACGGCCGATGTGGAGTATCAGCAGCGTGACCGACGAGAAGGTGCCGTCCATTGTCGAGTGCCGCTCCGCACCTGAGGCCGAGGGGACGCTGCTCAGCTGGCTGTTGAAGCTCACCCGTGCCGAACGCTTGGCCTGTCGCACCGGTCGCGTGATTGGTTGGTCCCCGGATCAGATCACCCGCAGACCGCTGACCGACACTGAAATCAGCGCGTACCGCGCCGAACTCCAGCACCTCAAGGTGCGCGACCGGCTTGCCGAGCAATTGGCCGAAGCGCTCCAGCGCCAGAAGGCCCAGCTTGCAACCCAGGCCGGCGTCGATCACCTGACCGAGCAGTACGGCCTACGACATAACGCCAAGCCTGCAGACGCGGGCGTAAACGCGTTGAAGGCCGACCCAATCCATGAAGAACCTGCAACGTTCGGTGCCACCCGGCGCCCATCCGCAGCCCGCAAAGGAGCACGTCATGAGTGATTTCGATATCGGCGCATTTGCCGCCGAAGTGACCGGCAGCACTGGTGTGCCGGACGCACCAGACCACGACACCGCATTGCCCAACAGCGTGGCCGATGAGGTCGAGCTGTTCGACGACGCCAACCGCGAGCGTGATGCACGCAACAGCACTGAACCGCCATCCAGCGATGCGGCAGATGCCGATGGTGCCGAACCGCCAGCCGGTCAGCTACCCCGCAAGCAGGTGCCACTAGCTGCCCTGCAGGAAGAGCGTCAGCGCCGGCAAGAGATCAACGCGCAACTGCAACAGGAGCGTGTCGCGCGCGAGCAGCTGCAACAGCAGCTCGCACAACTGCAGGCTGCCCAGCAACAGGCGCAAATCCCCGAGTTCGCTGACGACCCCGAAGGGCATGTGCGCGCCCTTAGCGAACAGTTCGAGCAGCGCTTGGCCGCACAGCAACAGCAACTCGCGCAGCGCGATTTCGAAGCCCAGGTGCAGCGCCAGACCTCTGCGGTGGCCCCGAGTGTGGTGGCATCCGAGCGGGCGTTGGCAGACGAGGTAGGGGAAGACAGCTATCGCGCCGCGTTCGACCTAGTGGACCAGCACGTCAACGACCAGCTGCGTGCGATGCACCCCGGCGCTGATCCGCAGACGATGCAGCAGGTCAAAGCGCTGGCAAGCCTACAGTTTGTGCAGCAGTGCCAGACTAGCGGCATAGACCCGGCGCGGCATGTGTGGGAGTTCGCACAGCAGCTCGGCTTCACCCCTGGTGCACGTGTGCCACATGCGCCAAGCGGCGATCTGCCACGCGTAGCCAGGGTGCCAGGCAATACCAGCTTGGGCAGCGTCGGCGGTGCTGCCGATCCGACCGTTGCCGGCAAGTTGACTGCCGCCAGTGTGTCGGCCATGTCCGACGCCGAGTTCGACCAGCTGTGCGCCAACATGCGCCGGCAGTCGGCCAGCGGGCCGAGGGTCTGATCGTGAATGAGGCCCACGTTTCGCGAGAGCAACAGATCGAACGCATGCTGCTCAACCTGCAGACTCAAGCCGAGCGCCGAGGTGACGCACACACGCGCTTGCGTGCCCGGATGCTGTGCCGTGGTTTCCGGGCCGCGCTGTGGGTCTACTCCGGCGAACGGCCCACTGTGGCTGAGCTGGAACGCATCCTGCTCGAAGAATTGAACAGCGTCATTCCGGCGCACAAGAGGTGAGTGATGAGCGACAAACGTGATGGTGTCAGCAAGCGGCCAGTCCGCACCGTGGGCAACGGCTCACCAAAGAGCAAACCCACCAGCCCGGGTGCCGGCAAGGGCGGTGTAGGCCGCCCCGAATCCCAGCGCCCGGCACCACGCGGGCGGATGGTGGATGACTGATGTGCACATGCGCGGCGCTAAGGATGGCGCCCAGCTGACGAACCCCGGTTGACTTCTGAGCGGTCGGGCGGATAATCAGCAGCCCTGATGCTATACCTGTAGTTGCCGACTCGGAGGTCACATGCCCAACGCTATCGATGCCGCGAAGTTTTTCCTCGCACAGGCGAACGAAGACGCAGGCGACCTTGTGTCCAACCTGAAGCTACAGAAGCTCGTGTATTACGCCCAAGGGTTTCACCTTGCGGTATACGGCACACCGTTGTTCGGGGAAGAAATCGAAGCGTGGACGCACGGCCCTGTTGTGCCTGATGTCTACCACCACTTCAAGCACCACGGTAGCGGCAGCATCCCCGTGCCTACGGACTTCGATCAGTCGGTGTTCTCGTTCGAGCAGCTCACTTTGCTGAATGAAGTGCAACAGATTTATGGCCAGTATTCTGCGTGGCGGCTGCGTGAAATGACTCACGAAGAGGCGCCGTGGAAGAACAACTACAAGCCGGGGGAGCATAACCTCCGCATTCCGAAAGACGAGATGGCGGCGTTCTTCAAGGACTATATCAAGTAGGGGTGTTCGAATGAGCCACCTCAAAGGTCGCGCCCCAAAGCAGAGTCAGTTACTCAAGCCGCGTGCAGAACCGACAGAGAACCCCGACCTCAAGCCGCCTATTTTCTCGTTCGAGTTTCTCCAGAATGGCTACTGTGTCAGCGACTGCACCAATGACGAGCGCGGGACAATGCTAGGCAAGCTGCGCACCATAAGCCAGTTGAGTTGGCAGGAGCTGAGACAAGCCCCTAGGCACGGGTTGGGTTATGAGACCATCGCCAGAAACGCCCTCAAAGCTCCGCTACCGCCAGTCGTGACCGAGGACGTGAACCTGATAGCGTTTCGGGCTATCGGAAAAGCGCCGATGGTCGGCTTCCGCTCTGGAAGGACGTTCCATGTCCTATGGGTGGATAGAGGCTTCACCGTCTACGATCACGGCTAGAAACAGCCTGTGTCACCATCGGTGCCCTTCAATCGACGCCGCTGGTGGTGACTGATGCCACCGGGGAGCACACTGCTGTCAATGTGCTAACCGCTGATTACAGCCCTTGCCACGCCCGGCCCCGGCATGCCCCTCCCGGCCTTGCCATGCCATACCTCGTCGAAAGCTAAACCCACGCCTACCTGACCCGTCGCAGTCGGTGCCACATATCTTTGAAGCCCACACGACCGTGCGGTGTGAACGCCCGCAGGAACAGCCACAGACTGACCAGCAGCCAGCCCGCTATGCTCGGCACCGCGTACAGCCCGAACTCTAGCCCAACCACGCGCAGCAGCATGTACAGGTGGCCCCACACCAGCGCCCCCAGCGCCAGCGACACGACTACTTCGACGAAATGCCGAACGTTGTACAGCACCCAGTTCCAGGCGAACGAAAGCGGCATCAGGATGCAGCAGGCCGCGAAGCCCCCCGCTGCCGCCAAAAGAAGGTTCGTCAGTGTAGCTTCGCATATCCAGGCGAACAGCGCCGCGAAGGCTGCCCAAAACACGGCGCCTGCCAGGGTGAATGCCGCCATCTGAACGACAGTGAAATCTTCTTGGCCGTTGTTCATGACTTTCTCCTCCACGCATCGAGCACGCCGATGCGGTCGAGATAGCGCAGGAAGTTGTGCGCCATGCCAAGGACTTGCGCCGGGGTTGGCGTGCCGTACAGCAGGTGAGCTCCCGTGTGCGCCGCGTGGCGCACGGTCTGGATGTGCTCGGGTGAGAGTTGGTCATCGACCTCGGCCAGCCATTTCAGGTCGATGACTTCCATGTCATCGGCCACCCTGGCTGCAATGGCCAGCGGACTGTCATTGGCGACCACTTCGATGGCGCCCTTGTCCTGGCGCTTGCGATAGGCGCGCAGTGCCGCCGCATTGAAGTCATGCACGGCCATGGTCGGCACCTCCCTGGACAAGCGCTACATTGGGGTAGCCTGGGGGCGTGACGCCCTGACCAATGTGCGCGTTGAACACCTTTGGCGACTGGGAATCCCAACAGCCGAAGTTGCGCCAGCACCATGCCTTGTCCGCCGCTCGTGTGGCCTTGGCATTGACCTGGCTGTACTCCAGCGCTCTGAATGCTTTGGCAAGGCTCACCGGGTCAAGTCGGAACCCTTTCGTCGCGGTCGGGTAGAGGGTGCCAAGCTGCTCGATGACCCCGGTGCAGCGACCAAGGTCGCGGTCAAAAGGCGCCTTGCCGTCCTGCACCAGTTCGTCGATGAAGGAGACAAGCGCGCTGCGCGCAGCATGTTGCATTTCGCGGCTGGCCTCAGTCTGTGGCACAGGTGCTTTGAAGTCCCAGTTGGCCGGGAACTGCCAGCGGGACAACACACCGGCCAGCAGCGCGGGACCAGGCCCTGCCATCCAGGCGCCCAGTTCCTTGTAGTAACCAGGTTCTTTCGGCTGGGCGCTGCAACGCAACACCAGCACGCGGCGGTCGCCTTCCATCAGTGGCAGCGCGTCTTCGTTGTTGGTGGTGACCACGTAGTGCGTGATGTTGCGGATATCCCGCGCAGCTTTGCCCTTGCCTTCGAACGATACCTGTTCCTCCGAAATCATGTTCTTGAAGCGTTCGTACCCGTCCGCCCTGTCAGACTTTGCCATTTCGTTCACGAACAGGATGCGCTTGTGCTCGGTCACATCGTCGAAAGACTTGTTGAGGCTGGCGCCGTTGCAACTGCCCACCATGGACCGCCCGAAGACTTCCTTGAGCAAATCCCAGAGCATCGACTTACCCACACCACCGAACTTGGAGTAGAGCACGATGGCACTCGGCAGCTTCACGTCGGGTGTCTGGTACAGCTGTGCCAACCAGTTCAGGAAGAACATGACGCCTTGCTGGTCGTTGTCGCTGATGTACATCAGGTGGCGTATGAAAATCTCGATGTCGTTGGATGTAGCGGTCGGGTGCGGGGTAACCATTTCTTCCTTGAGCACGAACCAGCGGTTGTACACTTCAAGGTCGCAGTCCGACTCCGGGGTACGGGTAGGCTCCATCACGATGCGCCGGACTACACGCCGGCTGTCGATATTGAAGTCCGGGTTGCCCCACAACTCGCCAGAGTTCAGGCGCTTCTCTTTAGGGTTGCCATCCTTGTCTTCAGTGTGCGACGTGACTTGCCCATAGTGCTCGGCACAGTAGTGCTTGAAGCCCTTTTCGCTCAGCTGGTCGCCGGAACGCTTGTGGTAGAACGGCTTGTCGCTGGCCGCGTACACCACGAAATCTTCGGAGATCAGTTCAAGCGTGTTGTGGTCCTCCGGGCACATCTTGGCCCGACCAGACGACCCGGCGTGTGCCTCAGCGATTTGCGGTTGGCTGCCGTGGCTGAAATCGACCTCCCGCTCAGGCACTACGGTTTGGTCGGTGCAATCATTGGTTGACATCTGTTGTACCCCCTAGCCCGGCTGCGTGTGCGCGTTGTCCGGGCTTTTTGTTGCGCGTTGTAGGAAGTCCGTGAGTGGGGGGTAGTTCGGCGCTGCGCTCTGACGGCACAGTCGCTATGGAGCGGATACAGTTCATGCTGGTGCTGTGGTGGCTTGCTTGCGGCGGGCTGCGCGGTCGGCTTTGCGCGACTCGATCCAGGCGTCGATCTCGCTTTTCAGGAAGGCGGTACGGGACACCTTGCCGCTGCCACGCATCTGGCCGATCACGATAGGGGCAGGGAAGTGCCCAGCCGCCACCCAGTGGTCCAGGGTGGCCCGACTGATACCCAGCGCCTCGCACAGTGGGGTAGGGTGCACCAGCGCGTCGGCTATCGGTGCAGGTACGTGGATTCTAGGGTTGCCCATCGTCGTTACTCCCGTAGGTGGTACTTTTGGGGGTTTACAGTTTGATGGTCTTAACTGAGTGCCCCGAGCTAGGCGGGGCGAGGTAGGCGAGGGTGCACTTGCAACGGAAGGAAAGCGGCAAGCCTACGCGAGCCCGGCGCAGCGGTCGAGCCACCGCCACCGTTTGGCCCGCGCACGTTGTAATACCGCGCCCCGACCGTCAGAATCGCGCCGATTGTGAACAAGGGGCTTGAGTTGAACGAACAGACATTGTCGATGCGCCTGGAGCGCGTGGCGGCCCATGTGCCGCAGGGCGCGCGGCTGGCCGATATCGGCTCGGACCACGGCTACCTGCCCGTTGCCCTGACGCTGCGCGGCGTCATCGAAGCGGGCGTGGCCGGCGAAGTGGCGCAGACGCCCTATGACTCGGCCCGGCGCAACGTGCGGCGCAACGGCCTGGAACAACGGGTCTGCGTACGCCTGGCCGACGGCCTGGAGGCGATCGAGTCGCAGGATCGCATCACGGCAGTCAGCCTGTGCGGCATGGGCGGGCTGACCATGTGCGAAATCCTCGAGCGCGGCAAGCAGCGCCTGAGCGGCAACGAGCGCCTGATCCTGCAGCCCAACGGCGACGAGCGCGCGTTGCGCGGCTGGCTGATGGCCAACGGGTATCGAATCGTCTGCGAAGAGCTGCTGCGGGAGAATCGTTTCGATTACGAGATCATCGTGGCCGAACCGGGTGACGGGGCGACCTACAGTGCTGAAGAGCTGTACTTCGGCCCGCTGCTGATGCGCGAGAAGAGCCCGGCATTCATCACCAAATGGCAGCGGATGCTGCGTCAGAAACAACAGACCCTGGCCAACTTCGAACGCGCCCGTGACGCGATCCCGCAGGAAAAGCGCAACGACTTCGCCCGCCAGGTCGGCTGGATCAACCAGCTGCTGGCCTGATCACAGCTGCGAGCAGTTGCCCATTTCCCGGTAATTGACCTCGCGGGTCTGGCCCTGGTGGTCGACATAGACCATGTGCGCGGTGCCCACCTGGCAGTCGGCGACGTTGCTGGCCGGGGTGATGGAAATGACCTTGGCCACATCCAGCGGCATGCCGTATTCGTAGTTTTCTGCGCTGACGGCCACCGGCTGGGTGCTAGCGCTGTCGGCCAGCGCGGCGAATGGGGCGAGCAGAGCGCTCACGGCGATCACGGCAGTCGAGCGTTTGGTGGTCATGACGGGCTCCTTTCAATGTTTTACCAATGATGTATTCATTGGTGATCCTCAATAAATGGGCTAACTCGTGATAGATTCCTGCCTGGAACGCACGAATAAGAACGCACAAGGAGCTCAGCCCCATGGACATGCTGCACGCCATGCGTACCTTCGCCCGGGTGGTGGAGTGCGGCAGTTTTGCCGCGGCCGCCAATGCCCTGGACATCTCGGCAGCGCAGGTATCGCGGATCGTCGCGGAACTCGAGAACCAGCTGCAGACTCGCCTGCTGCACCGCACCACGCGGCGCCTGCGCATGAGCGAGGCGGGCGAACTTTTTCTCGAACGTGCGCGGCAGATCATGCTGCTCACCGACGAGGCCATGGACGAGGCCCGCGGCGCCCACCTCACCCCGCGCGGGCGGCTACGCCTGCATTGCCCGCATGGCCTGGGCATGCTGCTGATGCCGCTGGTGGCCGGCTACAACAGCGTGTGCCCGGATGTGGTGATCGAACTGACCCTGTCCCAGCGCAACCCCGACCCCTTGGCCGAAGGCCACGACGTGGTGATCACCGTGGACGAGACCCTGCCGGACTCGCAGCTGATCGCCGTGCCGCTGGGCACCATCTTCAGCATCCCCTGCGCCGCGCCCAGCTACCTGCAGGCCCACGGCGTGCCCGAGCGCCCGGAAGACCTGCACGAGCATCGCTGCCTGCGCATGGCCTACCCGATGAACGAAGGTGACTGGGTGTTCCCGCAAGGGCTCGATCACTGCGTGATCGCCCCGCACGACAGTTTCCAGACCAATGTCGCCGACGCCATGCTGGTGGCCAGCGAGCTGGGCATGGGCATCGGGCTGTTGCCGTTCTATACGGCCAGCCAGTCCATCGTGCAGGGCCGACTGCGGCGCCTGTTGGCGCCGTACCGGCTAAGGGAAAGTGCCTTGTATGCGATCTATCCGTCGCGCCATTACCTGGATGCCAAGGTCAGGACCTGGATCGACTACCTGAAAGAGCAGCTGCCGGCGTTGTTCGCCGGGCACGAACGTATCGTCGACGATGCCCAGTACTGGCGCTGAGGCTCAGTGCCCGTAGCGCCCGACCAGGCTTTGCGCGCCCAGGGCATGGCCCTGCAACAGCTCCACCAGGCCGTTGCGGTCCAGCCCCTCGGGCAAGGTGCCGAGGGGAATGTCGGTGGCGATCAGGGTCAGTGCATAGTGGTGCGGGTTGTCCCCGGCGGGAGGGCAGGGGCCGCGGTAGGCGAGGGTGCCGCGTGAATTGCGCCCGACCATGAGCGTCTGGCTGGTCAGCCCGGCGGTGCCTTCTTTCAAGCCATCCAGCGCCGGGTCGATGTTGTAGGCGACCCAGTGCACCACCCCGACGCCCTTGCCACCGTCCGGGTCGAACAGGATCAGTGCCAGTGAGCGCGTGCCGGCGGGCAGGTTGTCCCAGCTCAATTGCGGGGTCTGCTCTTCACCCGCGCCGCAGGCCGGGTCGGTCCCGACCTGCTGCAGGGCGATGACGCCGTCATCGGTGAACGACGACGAACTGATCGACAGCGCACCGGCGCTGCCGCCGGCGGCCAGGGCAGTGCAGGGCAACAATGCGGCGAACAGCCAGGGCTTGAGGTTCATGGCGATTTCTCGGCGGGGCGATGCGCCGCAGTGTAGTCCAGTCAGCGGCTGTCCTGGTCTTCTGCGGTGCCGCCGCTGTGCCCGGCGCCGGAACCGGTGGCTTCGCCGGTGCTGTTGGAACCTCCCGCCGCGCCATCGGCGGCGTCGGAATTGCTGCCGGTGTCGCTGCTGTCGTTGGCCTTGCCGCTGCCGGGGCTGTTGACGCTGCTACCTTCACCGGCGGTCTTGCCGCCTTGCTCGTCGGTTTTCGGATAGGCGTCGGTGTTGGTGGTGGAAGTGTCCGAGGCGGCAAAGCTGCTGGCACTGCCAAGGCCCAGGGCCAGGGCGAGCAGAAGGGCAAGTGGGCGAATGCGGATCATGGCGAAGCTCCTGTGCGGATGATCTGTCATTCGTTTGGCTGGCGGGGGATGGCAGGGTGCCCGTCGGGCGACGGGCGGTCAGTCAGGGCCCTATCGCCGGCTTGCCGGCGATAGGGCTGCATAGCAGCCCCACCATCAATGCGCCCGCTGAGCCTCCACAGGCTCCAGCGGCGGATGCTCCTGCGCCGCATGCATCAGATCTTCGGTCACCCGCAACTCCGCCCCCGTCGGCGAGAACGTGGTCGAGGCAGTAAACGGCGCCGGATGCTCGGCCGCTGGCCGCTTGCCCCGGCGCCACAGGAAGAAGCACACCATTGCCAGGTTCACCACCGCAAACGCCCAGAACAACCCCGGCTCGCCAAACTGCGTCATCACCGGCGAAATGGCCAGCGGCGCCATGGCCGAACCCAGCGAGTTGATCAGCAGCAGGCCCTGGATCATCGGCACCAGCGCATCGGACGGCGCCCGGTCGGCAGCATGGCTGACCGCCACCGGATACAGCGCGAACACCCCGCCCCCGAGCAGGAACAGCATCGCCGGCAGCAGCGCCGAGTGCGAGGGCAGGAACACCGTGACCAGCGACAGCACCACGCACAGCGCGGCCAGGGCGATCAGCACGTCCTGGCGGTCTTTGCGGTCGGACCAGCGCCCCACCGGGTATTGCAGCAGCATGGCGCCAAGGATCACCCAGGCCATCATGCTGCCCACTTCACCTACATCCAGGCCGATACGCTGCAGGTACAGCGGCAGCAGGGCGTAGATCCCGGCGATGGCCACCCCCGAACCGAAGCAGCCGACCAGCCCCGAAGGCGCCACGCCAAGCAGCTGGCGCGGCTTGAGCGGTTCGACCTGGTCCAGCAGCGGCGAGACCCGTGGCAGGATCACGATCGGCAGCACCGACAGCGCGGCGAGCATGCCGGCCAGCATGAACGGCGCGCTGTCGCTCAGCTGCGCAGTCACGCCCAGGCCGGCCTGGGCGATCACCCCGGCACCATAGAAGGCGATCATGTACAGCGCCAGCAGCAGCCAGCTCTCGATCACCAGGAACACGCCGACCGCCGCCCAGCCGTTGATCAGGCGCAGGATCGACCACCAGGTGGTGTCGTAGAACAGCCCCTGCAGCAGGATGGTGGCGGCGATCAGCGAGGCGAAGCTGGTGTAGGCGCGGATGTGGCCGATGCGCAGGATCAGCCGGTCGTTGAACACCGCACCCAGGGTCAGGCCGAGGAAGTAGCTCGACGAGACGATACCGATGGTGGTGGCCGATTCGCCGGCAGCGCCCAGGCGCAGGGTGGTCAGGGAAGACATGAAGCCGTTGCCCAGGGCAATGATGAACAGCCCGAGCAGGGGTGCCAGCGCCATGGCCAGCAAACGCGGAGACATAAAAACCTCAAAGGGGGAGAACGCAGTTGCCGGCAGTGGCGGCACAGGGGAGTAGGACGCGCGATTCTAAGGTGTAGGAATGATTTCCCCAAGGGGCCTGGCCCTGCGGCATAATGACGCCTTTGCGCAGCTGATCCAGGGAAGGAAGGTTTATGTTCGCTTCGCTGTTCGCGGTGCTGGCACCGGTCTTCATCGTCGCCGGCATCGGCTATGCCTGGGCCCGATCGGTCCTGGACTACCCCACCCAGTTCGTCGCCCGGATGGTCATGAGCGTCGGCACACCCGCGCTGGTGCTGGCGACCCTGAACCGCACCCAACTCGATCCCACTGCTTTCACCAGCATGGCCCTGGCCTGCCTGCTCTGTACTTTGCTCATGGCCCTGGCGGGGTTGCTGGTGTGTCGCCTCAGCCGCCAGGACTGGCGGGTATTGCTGCCGGCGTTCATGTTCCCCAATACCGGCAACATGGGCCTGCCGATCAGCCTGTACGCCTTTGGCGAACAGGGCCTGGCATTGGCGATGGCGTTCTTCCTGGGACTTTCGATCGTGCAGTTCACGGTCGGCATGGCCATTTCCGGTACCACGGCGTCGTTCAAGGCGCTGGTCAGCAACCCCATCGTCATCAGCCTGGCCCTCGCTTTGCCGATGATCTTCTTCGATATCCACCTCCCACGCTGGGTGGCCAACACGGCAGAACTGCTGGGCGGGATGTGCATTCCCTTGATGCTGCTGACCCTGGGCGTGTCGCTGGCCAGCATCCGCCCACAGCACATCGCCAGTGGCCTGCTGCTGGGCGGTGTGCGGATCGTGCTGGGAGCAGGGGTGGGGTGGGCGGTGGGCGCCGCTCTGGACATGGAGCACTTGCAGCGGGCGGTGCTGATGGTGCAGTCGGCGATGCCGGTGGCGGTGTTCAACTACCTGATGGCGCTCAGGGCCAATCGATCGCCGGAGCAGGTGGCGAACCTGGTGATGTGTTCGACGATACTGTCGTTCGCCTGGTTGCCGCTGGTATTGGCCTGGTGGATGTGAGCCTGTCCGGGCCCTATCGCCTGGCGACCAGCCCTTCGTGCACCCAACCGTGCTGGGTCAGCACCATCACTTGTTTCTCCCTGGCCGGTGTGTCGCGGGTAGCCAGCGCCTTGTCCAGCTCACCGATGGTGGCCTTCACCTCGGCATTGCTCGCCCAGTCCGGCAACCCGGTGATGGTGTAGGCAAAGGTCACGTCGGAAACCGTCTGGCCCATCCGCTTGGCCGGCTCGCTGAACTGCTCGACCGCCGTCACTTCGGCCTTGCCGAAGCACAGGCCTCCGTGGGTCTGGCCATCGGACAGCTTCTGCGCATCGGCCTTGTAGTACTTGCGGCCCTCTTCGGTGAGGTCGTAGGCGTAGTAGATGTCCGTGCGTGCCTCTTGCCACAGCCGCTTCGGCACTTCGACGCGGGCGATTTCCTTTTCTCTGACGATGCCGACCCCGGCCAGGGCATGCAGCGCCTTGTTGTTGCCGGTAACGTCGAAGTCCTGGGTCCGGGTGGGGAAGTCGGTGACCACGAAACAGTGTGGATACTGGGTGTCGAGGTAGGACTGCGCGGCTTTCTGGAAACTGGCCTTGCTGACGTCCTGGGTTTCCGAGCAGCCGACGAGGCTGGCGAACAAAGCCAGCGGTACGATCTTCCTGTGCATGTTGAAGCGTCCTTGGGTTGCGCAGATAAAACAGTCGGCGGCATTAGAACCCACGGTTTAGAGAGGCGCAATCGTGGCAGGACGGCATCTCGACGGTGTTCACGTTTGGCTAGTCTTGGGAGTTGTGGTGCGGTTGAGATCGAGCGCCGCCCGCGCGGCGCATCGCGGGCAAGCCCGCTCCTACATTTGTTGCAACGTACCTATGCCTGATAGGCCATGGTTGTCAGCCATGGGACTGTGCAATTAGCGGGGTTACATGGTGAAAAGCTAATTCCTTGGAGCGAAGTACCCATGTGGCTACTCTGCCAAGGACATGTCAGTTCAAGGATGACCGCATGCCCGATCATAGAGGTTGTCTGCTCCGCCAAGGCAGATGTTCACAACCCGGCAGACTCTACCTGCTTACATCAGTCACCCACTGTCGTAGTCCCCTGTTCCGTGACTTTCACTTTGCCCGGTTGGTGACCAAGTCACTTCGACAAGCTGACCAGGACCGCGACTGTCTATCACTGGCATGGGTGATCATGCCTGACCATGTGCACTGGTTGATCGAATTGCAGGACGTCACCCTGGGCACGCTGATGTGTCGGTTCAAATCCAGATCCAGTCACGCCTTGCGTAAAGCAGGTGCAAGGGCCGTGCCCGTCTGGCAGGCGGGCTACCACGATCATGCGTTGCGCCGTGAGGAGGATGTATCGAGCGCCGCGAGATACATTATTGTCAACCCGGTAAGAGCGGAGCTGGTGAGCAAAGTTGGCGATTATCCGCACTGGGATGCGATCTGGGTGTAGGGGGGCCGGCTATTGGCGCCTGGAAGTCTCCGGCGCCCCCCCCAATTCGCGTCATGCCCACAAGGCTGACAACCATGGCCGACCAGGCATAGGCACGTTGCAACAAATGTAGGAGCGGGCTTGCCCGCGATGCGCCGCGCGGGCGGCGCTCGATCTCAACCGCGCAACCGCCCCACCGTCGAGCCCATCAACCGCCCACCACCATCGATGTGAACGGCGCCACATAAGCCTGCAACGTCACCAGGCACCCGACCAGGATCGCCAGGATGATCGAATGGAAGAACACATAGCGCAGGATCTCGCCCTCATGCCCATACCAGCGGGTAGCGGTGGAGGCCACCACGATCGACTGTGCATCGACCATCTTGCCCATCACCCCGCCGGAGCTGTTGGCCGCTGCCATCAGCACCGGGCTCAGCCCCAGTTGTTCCGCGGTTACCCGCTGCAGCCCGCCGAACAATACGTTGGACGCGGTATCCGAACCGGTCAGCGCCACCCCCAGCCAGCCGAGCAGGGTGCCGAACATCGGGTAGAAGATGCCGGTGGCCGCGAACGCCAGCCCCATGGTGGCGTCCAGCCCGGAATAGCGCGTAAGGAAGCCCAGCGCCAGCATGGCAACGATGGTGATCAGCGAGTAGCGCACCACCCACAGCGTGCGCAGGTACTGGCGCCCCAGCTCCAACGGCGAGTATCCCATCAGCAACCCGCCGAGGATCGCCGCCAGGAAGATGCCGCTGCCGGTGGCGGTGAACCAGGTGAACTTGTACTGAGCGTCTTCCTTCTTCGGCGCTGGCACCACCGGCGGCACTTTCTCGATCTGCTGGTGGATGGTGTCGAAGGTGAAGATCGGGGCGAACACCGGGTTGCCCTCCCGCAGCGGCTTGCCCTGTGGGTCGAGCATGGCCGCGCCGGTGGCCGGGTCGAGCGCCGGGCGGGTGTCGAACAGGTTCTTGAAGCTTGCCGTGCCCCAGGCGAACACGAACACGGTGAGGATGATCCACGGCATCCAGGCCTTGAGCACGCTGCGCTGGTCACGCTGGGCAAAGGCTGCGCTGCCGCCGGGGCTGTCGTCGGCCTCGACCTTGGAGTCGTCGACCCGGCCGGTGAGGGCCGCCGAAGTGTGCACCGTGGCCGGCTTCCAGACCCGCAGGAAACCGGTCAGGCAGGCCATGGAAATCAGCGCGGCGATCACGTCCACCAGCATTGGCCCATGGAAGTTCGACACCAGGTATTGCGGGACGGCGAAGGTGACCCCGGCCACCAGGATCGCCGGCCACACCTCGAGCATCTTGCGCCAGCCGGCGAAGGCCCAGATCAGCCAGAACGGCACGATCACCGAGAAGAACGGCAGCTGCCGGCCGACCATGGCCGACAGCTCCATTTCATCCAGCCCGGTGACCTTGGCCAAGGTAATGATCGGTGTGCCCAGCGCCCCGAAGGCCACCGGTGCGGTGTTGGCGATCAGCGCCAGGCCCGAGGCCGCCAGCGGCGAGAAGCCCAGGCCGATGAGGATAGCCCCGGTCACCGCCACCGGCGTACCGAAGCCCGCCGCACCCTCGAAGAAGGCGCCGAAGCAGAAAGCAATCAGCAGCAGTTGCAGGCGACGGTCATCGGTGATGCGCGCCAGGGAGTCCTGCAGCACCTTGAACGAGCCGTTCTCGGTGGTGAGCCGGTGCAGGAAGATGATGTTCAGCACGATCCAGCCGATCGGCAGCAAGCCGTTGGCCGCGCCGTACAGCGCCGCGGAGCCGGCCATGCCGGCCGGCATGCCGAAGGCGAAGATCGAGATCAGCAGCGCTGCGCCCAGGGCGAGCAGGGCGGCGATGTGGGCTTTTATATGAAAGAACGCCAGGGCTGCGAGCATCACCACCACCGGCACGGCGGCCATGAGGGTGGAGAGCACGGGGCTTGAGAACGGATCGTAGATTTGCTGCCAGACCATTTGCCACCTCGTTTGTTGTTGTGTGAGGTTTCGCGTTTTTTGGGCAGGTTGGCATGCAGGGATGCCAGGGGGAGTATAGGAAAGGTTTTTGCCTGCAGTTGATGTTGTGAGGCCTAAGCAGTCATCAGGAGCGCTGTTCGCGCGTGCCCAGCACATCGCGGATGTTGTCCACTACATTGCTGTCCTTGATCACATCGCTCAGCCAGCCTTCCAGCGGCATGTTGCCCCACTTGATGGCGCGTTCGATCAGGTACGGCACCGGGCTCTGCGGTTCGCTCTGCTTGAAGAATTGGGCAATGCCCGCGAGCATCGTGAAGGCTTCGTCGCGGTTCAGCGGGGTAGTGCGCATCACTGCAGGGGCTGCAGCCTGGGCGGGACTGTTCATCGCTTCTCCTGGCTCGGCGTCAGCGCTGGCGGGCGCTACGGGTACGGGCCGCGCCACGGCGAGCGGGTGCAGTTCGACGCCGCGGTCCTTCAGCAGTTTTTCTGCCAGCTGCCCCGCCCGCGACAGCATGTCGGCAAGGCTGGCAAAGCTTGGCGCCTCGGCGCCGAACAGGCGGTCGGCGGTGGCCTGCAAACGCTCGCAGGCCTGCAGGCTCTGGGCAATCTGCAGGGCCTTGGCGCGCAGGTGCTCGGTGTCGCTGAGCACCACCGAGCGCTGGAAGATCTCGGCGTTGATCTTGCCTTCGGCCAGCGCCGTCTGCATCGCCTTGGGGTTCTGCAAGGCGAGGTTTTCTACATGGCGTGATTCGTCGTAACGCAGCACGCCGAAATGCTGCCCCTGGGTAACGGGCAAGCCACCGGTGATGTCGGTGAGGGTGGTCTTCAGCCAGGCCAGGCGTGCGGCACGTTCGTCCAGGCCGTCTTCGAGCGAGGGGTAGGCGCTGTCCCAGAAACTTTCGAGGATGCGCTCGGCCAGGCTCAGGCCAAAGGTGATGCCCTGGAAGTGATCGCGCTGGGCCAGGCCTTCACTCAGCCAGGCGACCAGCATCAGGTCCTTGCTCTGTTCGGCAAGCCCCTGGGCGGACAGCTGGATGACCTTTTCCCAGTCGGCGGTCTTCAGGTCGGTCTGCCAGTCGCCCTGGGTCAGGTAGTCAGGGTCTGCCCGGCGCGCCTCCTTGATCTGGTCGAACAAGGCGGAGAAGCTCAAGTCTTCGCCGCTGCCACCGTCGATCGGCGCGGCCAGCTCGGCCAGCGAAAGGTCATTGAGGATTTCAGACATAGGACACTCTGATCAGGGAAGAAGAACACCGCGCCGGGTAGCCCGGCACGGTGTGGGATGCGGGCCGCATGCGCGACCCACTGCTGCTTAGGCGAACACTTTGTTCGCGGTGCGGTCCCAGCCGCCGACGATGTTGCCGCCAGCCTGGCCGTCGGTACGGTTCTGCTGGGTGTAGGTGGTCTTGATGCGAGCGAAGTTGAAGCTGATTTCTTCGATCGGCAGGTCGCTGACCGCCTTGTCTTCACCGCCCTGGTTGCCACCGGCGACGAAACGTACCGAGGACACCACCACTTCTTCCATGTCGATGGTCAGGTAGGTGACCTTGTCGCCACCGGCACGGTTGACGTTCAGCTTCAGCTTGGCGATGTGCTTGCCGGTGCAGCAGTGCTCGAACAGTTTGGCCGAAGCCTTGTCGACGGCTTTGCGGATCTTGAAGTCGGTCAGCGCCACGCGCTCGGAAGAAGCACCGCCCGAGGAGCTGGCAGTGGCCGAAGTGGCCTGGGTGGCGCCGTACTCGTAGCCCAGCACTTCGATCCAGTCCTTGTGCTTGTCGTCCAGTACTTCGCCTGGGATGCCGTCGATTTGGATATACGCGTCAAATGCCATTGTGAAACTCTCCATTAACATCAGTAGTAGGGCGCTCATGCGTCCCTTGCTGTTGACCTCGCTGACCAGGTCAGCCGAGGTAGCTTGCCGCCCGCCGAGCTTCCTCCAGTGAGGCTCGGCTGGCCGGTTCTTGCAGGCGCGGCCTCAGTTGAGCCCGCGCACTTCGATTTCTACCCGCCGGTTGGGCTCCAGGCACTTGATCAGCTGCGCTCGTGGTTGCTGCATGTCGCAGTTGACCAGCGGCTTGCGGCTACCTTCGCCCTGGGCGCTGACCAGCTCCGCGGGCACGCCCTTGCCGACCAGGTAGGTGCGGATGGTCTGCGCCCGCTGCCGGGAAACCTGCAGGTTGCCCTGGGCATCGCCCAGCTGGTCGGCGTGGCCGGAAATCACGATCTTGCCGATATTCGGGGTGTTCAACAGTTTGCTGGCGATGGCGCTCAGCTGGTTCTGGCCTTCGCTCTTGAGGCTCTGGAAGTCGGCGCGGGCGAAGGCGAACAGGGTGTCCGACTCCAGCGTGATGGTCTCGATCGAGCGCAGCGACTGGGTCAGCAGGCTGTTGATGTAGTTGCGCGAACTGGACATCAGGAAGGCGTTGTCGAGGATGCGCGGTACATCCGGTTCGCGGATCTGATCGGCGTAGAACACGATCTGCCGGCTGGCATAGGCGTAGTCCTGGTTGGCCGCGCTGTCGGCGGCGGCGGTGGCCATGGTCTTGCCGGTGTGGCGGGCGATGGCCGGGTACCAGTAATCGGGCATGTGCGCCTTGAGGAACGCCGGGTCGGCCTTCTCGCGCTGGGCGGGCGAGAGCATCACGTAGGTGTCCAGGGCCGCCTTGCCGAAGTCGGCGATCGACTGGGCGCGGTTGTCGTGGGGCAGGGCCTCGGCCTCGACGCTGTCCACGCCGCTGACCGGCTGCAGCACCGGGCTGTTGCGCTGGTAGACCTTGAGCGTGGTCAGCAGGTACAGGGTGCGGGTGAGGTTGTCCGCAGTGGGCTTGAGCATCACGTTCTGCAGGGTCGCGAAGTAGCGCGCGCGCAGCACCGGCTCGACCTTGTGGCCCTGGTACAGGCCCAGGCGCATGCCCAGCGGCACGGCCTGGTCGTGGTGTTGCTGGTAGTAGTGCCCGGCCCAGAAACGCAAGCGGTCGAGGCTCTGCCAGGCGGCGTACTGCCCAGGGTTGGCCTGGTCCTCACGCCTGGCCTGGGCCAGTTCGTCGGCGATGCTGCCCAGCGTTGCCCGGTTGTTCAGGTACGACCAGCCCCACAGGCTGCACAGCAGCAGCCCCGCCAGGCTGGCGGCGCCGACCCAGGCGGCCTTGCGCTGGCGCTCGCGGCGGTTGCTGGTGTACAGCGCCACCAGGTGCTGGTCAGGGATGATCACCTTGCGGAACAGGCTGTTGATGAACAGCGGCGCGGGCTGGCTGCCGGCAGCGGCAGCGCCGTGGTCGTGCTGCAGGGCGAAGCGTTCGGCCACCTGCTGGCCGTGGCTGCCCCACGGGGTCTCTTCGGCCTCCAGGGCGGCAGTGAAGTAGAAGCCGCGCAGCAGCTCGGCAGATTGGTACGGGTTGGCCTGCAGCAGGCTGTCGACAAAGGCTTGCAGGCGCGGCTTGAGCGCAGCCAGCTCAAGCGGGAAGCGGTAGGCGGCATCGTTCTGCCGGGTCAGCTGGATGTCCTGCTGCACCAGCTGCTGGCCTGCCACCTGTTGCCAGTAACCGCACAGCTCGTCCATCGCCTTGCCGAAACGCTGGCCCCAGTCGGCCTGCTCATAGTGCTTGTGCGAGAAGGTCTTGCCCATCACCTCGCCACGCGCCGCGTCGTCCAACTGGCGGTAGAACGGGGTGAAGCCGGGGATCAGGTCGCACTTGGTGAACACCAGGTAGATCGGCAGGCGCACTTCCAGCAAGGCGCAGCTTTCCTGGATGCGCTCGCGCAGGCGCTTGGCCACCCGCACCTGGTCCTCGGTTGAACCGTGCAGGATGTCGGCGATGCTGACGCTGACGATCAGGCCATTGAGTGGCCGGCGCTGGCGGTGCTGGCGCAGCAGCTGCAGGAAGCCGCGCCACTTGCCGGCCTCTTCGGGGCTGTTCATGTAGCGCCCGGCGGTGTCCAGCAGAACCGCATCGGCGCTGAAGAACCAGTCGCAGTTGCGCGTGCCGCCCAGCCCCGCGACGCGCATGCCTTCACGCTCGGCGTAGGGGAAGTTGAGCCCCGACTGCAGGATCATGGTGCTCTTGCCCGCCGCCGGCTGGCCGATCACCAGGTACCAGGGCAGGGCGTACAGCGCATCCTTGGCCGCGGTGCCGCGCGGGGCATTGCCGTGCAGGCGCTCGATGCCCTGCAGCAGGCGCTCGCGCAGCAGGCTGACCTCCTCGCGGTCGGCGGGCGTGGCATTGAGGACCGCCTGGTCGGCGTCATCGCGCAGCAGGGCTTCGAGGTTGTGATGCTGGCCGGCGCCGCGGTACAGCAACAGTACGTAGCCTGCCGACAGCAACAGGAACACGCCGATACCCGCCAGCAGGCTGTGCAGCGAGGCGAAGCCCAAAGCACGGCCGATGCCCCAGACCAGGAAGATCGCCAGGAAGAAGGCCACCCCCAGCAGGTAGGGTTGGTAGCGCAGGCAGTAGTACTTGATCTTGTTCATACAGGCGTCGCATCCAACGCATCGACGAAGCGGTCGATGACGTGTTCAAGGGGTCGGTCGAAATCGTGCCCGTGTGCGCCGGGCGCCATCGGGCCGAGCAGGCCCAGGTGCTGGCGCGCATCGGCCGTGGCGCTGAGCAGGCGGTAGGCGGTGTTGCTGTGGCGCGAGGTGAAGCCGTACAGCCGCGGGTGCATGAAGTCGTCCGCCAGCAGGCTCACTGCCGGGCCGCCACGGCGGCCACTCATGCGCGTCAGCCAGGTCTGCCACAGGTCGGCCGTGGGGTTCTTCAGGCCGCGTTCGGCCGGCAGCGGCAGCTCGATGCCGCCTTCGAAGTCGCTGTGCAGCAACGGCCAGGCAGCCTGCAGCCGCGACAACGCGGTGGCGCCGTCGAAGGTCGGCCAGGAGCCCTGCAACGCCCGGGCGACATCGGCAAAACTGAAGTCATGCAGGAACTTGGCATGCACCCGACGGAACAGGTCCAGGTCCTGGCCCTGCAGGGGGCGCAAGGCCTTGATGCGCTCGAACACGGTCGCGCAGTCCGCACCCTGTACCGCCTGGTGCAGCAATGGCTTGATCTGCGCGCTGAACAGCTCGCCGAGGGTGAACGGGTTGGGCAGCGCCTCGCCTTCCTGGCCCTTGAGCAGCTGGAAGATGAAGAACGGGTAGCGCCGGTCGCTGGCATCGCGCGAGCTCAGCAGGCCACCGAGCAGCCAGTTGCCATTGCGCGCCCGGTAGCTGAAGAAGCACATCGGCAGGGCGTCGAACAGCGCCTGCCAGTCTTCGCGGTGGCGCATCGCCGCCAGCGAAGCCTGCAGCCAGGCATCGAACTCGCAGACCTCTTCAGCCGCACCATGCAGGCTGACGAAGTCCGCGCTCGACGGCAGCTTGCCGAAGCAGCCGATCATTGCGCGCCCCTGTCGTTGAGCGCGCTCAGCGCCTTGACGTCACCCAGGTCGGTCAGCTTGACGCCACCGAAGTTGCGCACCACCAGGCTGACCCGGCCGCTGGCGGTGTTCCAACTGAAGCGCTGCTGGATGCCGTCCAGGTCGTCGACCCGGGCGCTTTCGTTCATGCGCAGCAGGCCCCAGCGGCCCGGGAAGTCGAACACCGTGACCCGCGCGCCACTGAGGGTGACCACGTCCAGGCGCGCGCCCGGGGCGTTGCTGCTGCCCGGCCAGGCGAAGCGGCTCCAGCTGCTGCGGCCGTTGCGGTAGTGTTGCTCTTGGCCGTCGAGGGTGAAGACGATGTCGGTGAAGCTGGTCGACGGTTCGAGCATGATCTCGAAACCGTTCTCGCGGTCCGACAGGCTGGCGATCACCTGGCCCACCGAGCTTGCCCTGTCGATGCTGTTGAGCATGCCGGGGTTGACCAGCGCCGGTCCCTTGCTGTTGCCAAGGCCCAGGCCTTCGCCACCGGACAGGTTGCCGATCTCGTTGCGCTTGAAGGTCGGCAGCAGGCCGCTGTCGGGGTCGACGAAGCGCTGCAGGTCCTTGACCGAAGCTTCGTTGCGGCTGCCGCTGGCGATCGGGTAGCGGTGGGCCATGACCTGCTGCCAGGGCTTGGCGATCTGCTGGGCCCAGGCCTTGGCGATCTGCTGGCCGGCCGGGTCGCGCAGGGTTTCCCAGGCGTACTGGATGGGCAGGCTGAACAGCCCCTGCAGCGAGCGCGACAGGCCGTCCTGGCTGGTGTCGACGCTGGTTTCCACGTAGTTGCGCACGGTGGTCACTTCGCTCGGCTGGCCTTCCAGGGTTTCGGCGATCAGCTGCTTGCTGCCCTTGCCGACGTCCTGGGAGCGCTGGATGTTGTTCATGCGCACCTTGAGCTTGCGCAGCGCGGCCAGGTAGCGGTCCATGATGGTGCTGTCGGCGCCTTCGGCATTGCTTTCGGCGAACACCCGCGCCACCGGTTCGAAGCGCTTGGCCAGGCTGCCATCGTCGACCGCCGGCAGGCTGGGCGCCACGGCATCGGGCAGGGCGTCCTTGGCGTCGAGCAGGCCGGAGACCTTGCTCCAGAAGCCATCCACCCGGGCGTTGCCGGTGGCCGGCAGTTCATGCTTGACCGGCAGGTCCCACTGGGTGTTGTCGTTGACCGCGGCCAGCAGGTTCTTCACCGGCGAGTTCTGCACATCGCTGTGCAGCCCCAGCTGTTCGGTGGCCGAGGCCAGGTCGGCGAAGTGACGCACGCCGACGCTGCTGACCATCTTGTACCAGGCCTGGGTGTAGTCGCGCTTGTAGCGGGTCATGAACTCGCGCACGAAGTTGGCCTTTTGCACGATGGCATCGCCGCCTTCGCCGTCGAGCACCCAGTCCGATTCGTTCTGCAGGTTGCCCGACACCAGCTTGATCAGCTCGGGCTTGACGAAGGTCTCCCAGCCCTGGCGGGTGTAGATCGCCGGCACCCCGGCAGAGCCGTAGAGCAGTGCACGGCCGGGTTGCGGCACCAGGTCGTTGAGGCTCAGGGCCGGGAACTGGCGGCTCGACTCCAGCTGCAGGCGCAGGTATTCACGGTCGACCAGCGAGCTGGAGATCATGAACGACTTGAGGTTCTGCCGGGTTTCGCCGATCAGTTGTTCGTTACGTGGCAGCGAAGGGGCCTGGCCCTGTTCCAGCAGTTGCACGTACAGCGGCGCGTTCTCGGCGATGACGCCCTCGTCGGCCGGGGTGCCCTCGGTGGCGGCGTTGGCCCAGGCCTGAGGCAGGCTGGCGGCGACGAAGGCCGGTTCCGGGTGGGCCTGGGGCTCGGTCAGCAGCAGGTACAGCTTGAGGGTGTTGTAGGCGTCGATGATCGAGGCGACCTGCTGTTCGTCCAGGCGCCCGAGCATTTCTTCCGACAATGACAGGCCACCAGTGGTGGCCGACAGTTCGGCGGCATCGCTGGCGGTGGCCAGGTTGACCTTGGCGGCATAGGCGCCGGCGCGGGTGTTGGCCAGCGCGGCCTGGGCCTTGGCGGCAACCCGAGGTGCCAGTGGCTTGCCGTTGCGTTTCTTCGGTGCCGGTGCCGGGGTGAATTCCAGCGCCTGATTGATGCCGTTGGCGAAGGTATTGAAGGCACGCATCTGCACCTGCAGGTTACGTGCGATGGGCTCCAGGGCCTGGCTGCGCAGTTGCGCCAGGTAAGCGCTGCGCGCCACCTGGTGCACCGCCTCGCCGTGGTACAGGCCGGCACTCAGGCGCAGCGGCACGCCTTGCAGGCGATGGCCCTCGGCGGTCGCCATCTGCTCGCGCAGCACTTCCAGGCCTTTTCCCGCGGCCAGCAACTGCTCGCGGTCGGCCGACTGCTCGATCTCGGCCAGTTGCCCGCGCAGGCTGTCCAGCCACTGGCGGTTGTTGGCGAACGACAGTGCCTGCCAGCCGATGAACGCCACCCCGGCGGCAGCGGCCATCCCCAGCAGCAGCGGGCTGAACGCCGCCTGGCGGCCCAGGCGCGACTGGTACAGGGTGAGGTCGCGGTCCGGGAAGATCACCCGGCGGAAGGTGTCGGTAATGAAGAAGCTGCGGTTGCCTGCCGGTTTCTCGCCGGTGTGGGGCGCCTCGTCCTGGGCGACCTGCAGGGCGAAGCTGTCGGCGATGGTGTCTTCGTACACCGGGGCCAGCTGCTGGTCGGTCTGCAGGGCGCTGGTGAAGTACAGGCCGCGCAACAGCAGCGGCGCGCTGCCGTGCTGGCTGCGGATGAAATGTTCGAGGAACTGCTCGAGCACGCCTTCGAGTTCGGCGAAATACTGCGGGAAGCTGATCAGGGTGCTGTCGGCCGCTGCGCCCAGGCTGACCCTCTGCGCATCGACATGCTGGCGGATGTGGGCCTGCAGGTTCTTCAGGCGCGTTTCGAGTACAGCGTGCAGGCCCAGGTTGCGGATCTCGTTCAGGCCGAAGGTCGTTCCCAGCGGCTGCTGGCGCTGGTGCAGGTCAAGGCCCTCGAAGGTCTGGCTGAAGCCCGGCAACTGGTCGGTCTTGCTCAGCATCAGGTAGATCGGCGGGTTGGCGTCCAGGCATTCGGCGTATTCCTGGACCCGTGCCACCAGTTGGGCGGCCAAGGCTTCGCGCGCCTCGCTGTTGGAGGTCAGCAGTTCCGGCAGGCTGACCACCAGCACCAGGCCATTGATCGCCGCCTTGCCGCGCTGCTTGCGCAGCATGCGCAGGAACGCCGCGAACTCGCTGGCCGACTGGTCGTCGCGCAGGTAGCGGCCGGCGGTGTCGATCATCACCGCGTCGGGGCTGAAGTACCAGTCGCAGTGCTGGGTGCCGCTTTCGCTGTCATTGGCGGTG
Source organism: Pseudomonas plecoglossicida NBRC 103162 = DSM 15088 (assembly GCF_000730665.1). Lineage (GTDB taxonomy): Bacteria > Pseudomonadota > Gammaproteobacteria > Pseudomonadales > Pseudomonadaceae > Aquipseudomonas > Aquipseudomonas plecoglossicida. The sequence goes on along the minus strand of NZ_BBIV01000024.1, from coordinate 36,343 downwards.
GCGATGCTGGCCGACAGGCCCGAATGGGTGAGCAGCGAGGTCTTGCCGGCCGCCGACATGCCGAGCACCAGGTACCAGGGCAGGTCCGACAGCGCGGCCTTGCCGCCACCGCCGGCGGAGCGGTCGGTGCGCAGCATGGCGATGGCGTGCTTGAGGCGTTCGCGCAGCACGTGCTGGTCGCGGAATTCGCCGGTGGCGTTCCACGAGCGGTCGACCTCGATCTGCAGCAGGTTCTCCAGGTTGTGTTCGGCACGGATACGCTGGTACTGGCGCAGCACGATCACCAGCAGGAAGCAGGCGCTGACGATCGCCAGCGCTTCGGGTACATGGTGGCGCAGCCACGGCACCATCGGTGCCACCAGCCAGCAGATCAACAGGGTCGCCAGCCACAGCAGCGGCAGCAGCACCCAGAAATTCTTCAACAGACGCAGTAATGTTTTCATGTCTTCCTGACTCGGCTACCTGAAGGGTGTTCAGGCACTGAACAGCTGGCGGATGTGTTCGGAAAGGGCGGCGACGTCCTTGTCCAGCAACCAGTCGAGCGTCAGGTACACGCCGACACAGACCAGTGCGATCAACCCCAGGTACACCCACAGCGGCACTTCGTGGCGCAGCATCTGCGACACCTGGTCGGGCAGGGCCCAGTCCGGCGACAGGGCCTTGGGCGGCTTGCGGTAGCGGGCGATGTCCTGGCCCAGGGTGTTGGCTAGGTAGCGCAGCTGGTCCTTCTGGCCGAGGCTGAACTTGCCTTCGAAGCCCAGGGCCAGGCACAGGTGGTAGACCTCCAGTACGTCGAGGTTCTGCTTCACGTCGCCGCGCAGCGCCTCGACCTTCTCGAAGAAACCTTCACCGGCCAGGTGCACGCCGAAGTAGCGGAACTGCAACGGTTGCAGCTCGAAGTGCTGGCGCAGGGCGTTGTTCTTGGCGCGCAGCACGCTTTCGTCGAGGAAGGCGCACAGCGCGTACTGGGTGTCCTTGACCTGCTCGACGCTGTAGTTGGCCGACCGCGCATCGCGCTCCAGGTTGGCGAAGAAGCGCTCGACGCTGCTCTCGAAGGCCGGCACCGAGGTCACCTCGCGGCCCTTGCGCACGATCAGCGCCATGCTGATGAAGTCCTGGACCAGGTCCTTGAGGGTCGGTTTTTCACTGGCGGCCGCGACGGCGCCCTGTTGCAGTACGGCTTCGGTCATTTGAGCACCGCCATCAGTTCAAGCTTGAGGTTGGTAAAGGCGCTGGGCGCGTAGAAACAGATGGTCTGGGCGTTCATCATTCGCTCGTACACATGGCCATGGGGCTCGATGGCGAAGTACTGGTTGTCCAGGCGCACCGGGATCGCGTTGGGCAGGCGCGCGGCATGGTTGAGGGTGACGCCGGGCATGGCGCTGTTGACCACCACCTCGATGTCTTCCGGCGAGCCGACCTTGACGGCCCGCGGCACCAGCTCCAGCAGGCTGGCACCGGGCATGTCGGCGTGCACCGAGACATAGAAGTCGGCCTCGGCCAGGCGCACATCGTGCAGCTGGCCTTGCCAGTACGACGGTTTGGTCTGGGTCAGCTTGATGACGATGCACTGGTTGGGCACCACGTTGTCGAGCATCACCCGGATCATCTCGTCGAGCTTCACCAGCGACGCCGCCGGGTCGTGGTGGTCGTATTCGGGAATGTCGCTGAGCTGGGTGTCCAGGGTGAAGGTCAGCAGCCCGCCGGCCAGGTCGGCAAGGAACAGGTACAGGCGCTCCGGGTGCAGGCGCGGGTGGGCCAGCAGGTGAGCCAGCTGCGGGTGGGCGCGGTTGACCGTGTTCAGCAGCCAGAACAGGGTGACGTCGCTGGAGCCGAACTCGGCGATCTGGTCGGCACGCTCGCGGCGCCGGCCGGACAACGCCTTGCTCTTGGCCTGCAGCGCGCCGAGCAGGCGCTTGGCGATGCCCGCCAGGGTCTCGTGGCAGCCCAGGTGCAGGGTAGGGTGGACGAAGTGCGGGTCGAGGTTGAAGCCGCCCATGCTGTTGCGCGTCAGCTTGGCCAGCGGGCAGTGGCTGTAGCCATCGAGGTTGTCGCCATCGACCAGCAGCACCACGTTCAGGCGCAGGCTGGTGATTTCGTTCTCCAGCTCACCTTCGTTGAGGTCGGGCAGGGTATCGAACTGCTTGCGAAAACGCCGTGCGGACTTGTGTTCCTGGCCATCCTCGACGTAGTTCAGGCCAAACGGCTCGGGCAGTTTGAGCGCGGCGTAGACCTTCAGGTCGTTGGCCTTGAGCAGGTCCTTGAGGTCGCGCGCGGCCGGCAGCGGGTCATGCTGCGGCGCGTCGTACAGGCTGCCGTCGGGAAACACCAGCTTCAGGCGCTTGAGCTGCAGCGAACCGTTGGCCAGGGCGTCTTCGTCCACTTGCAGCGCCTGCACGCCCCAATGGAAGGGGGTTGCGCGCAGGGTCGCCTCGGCCAGCTGGTGCTGGTGGAACTCATCCTGGTACTGGAAGTGCTGGGGCAGCAGGAACATGCCTTCCGACCACATCACCCGGCTCTGCTTGCTCATTTGACGCTATCCACTAGTGAATTGAAGGTTGAATCCATGGCCTTGCCGACCGACTGCCCGGCAGCGTCGGCGGCCTTGTCGACCACCGCGTCCTGCACCTTGTCGCCCAGGGTTGGCGCGCCGGCCGGCTGCGATTGCTGCTGCCTGGCCGCCGCCAGCTGGTCGGCGGTGGGCGGCTTGTTCAGCACGTCCATGCCGCGCACGGCGGTGATGTCGGTGTTGTCGACGAGAATCCGCAGGCCATCGGAGGAGAACCAGATGCCGTCCTTGCGCAGCGAGTCGGCATCGAAGGCGACCTTCCAGCGGGCATCCTGCTCATCGCGGAAGAACGCCGCCACGCCGACGTAGCGGGTGCTTTGCGCCAGTGGCCATTGGTCGATCTGGCCGATGCCCGGCAGCAAGGTGAGCTCGCGGGCGTCGATCAGGGTGTTGCCCAGGGCTTTTTCCGGCGCCTCCCAGAGGGTGTCGGCGTCGCTGGCGGCGAAGCGCTCGAGGTCGGTCAGCTGGTACACCCGCATCACCACCGACAGCGGCTTGCCGTCGGCGCCAGGGTTGAGCTGGTTGCCGCCATCGGCGGTGAGGATCACCTTCTCGCTGTCGGCCAGCATGTCGGCCGCCCAGCTGTCTTCCATGCGCTTGCCGATGCGGTCGCTGACGCCGCAGCCGGCCAGTGCCAGCAGCAGGGCTGCGGCGGTCAGGCGCTTGAAGGCGGGGTGTGGGGTGTACATCACGGTAAGACCTCCGGGTTCAGGCCAGGCGATAGGCGAAATCGCCATCGCTGCCCAGTTCGATCGTCAGGCGCTCGATCGGCGCGTCCTGCGCCATGCGTTCGAGCACGTGCTGGGCCAGCTCCGGCATCAAGGTGCGGGACAGGATGTTGTCGATGTTGCGCGCGCCGCTGTCGACTTCGGTGCAGCGTGCGGCGATGGCCTTGACCAGGGCATCGTCGTAGCCGAGCTCGGCCTGGTGGTTGCGGGCGAAGCGCTTGGCGATGCGCGCAAGCTTCAGGCCGACGATGCGTTCGAGCACCTGGTCCTGCACCGGGTAGAACGGCACGATGCTCAGGCGGCCGAGGAAGGCCGGCTTGAACACCCGGTTGAGCTCATCGCGCAGATCCTCGACGAGGGCTTCAGGCGCGGGCAGCACCTGCGCGTTGAGGCAGGTCTGCATGATCCGCTCGGTGCCGGTGTTGGAGGTGAGGATGATCACCGTGTTGCGGAAGTTGATCTCGCGGCCTTCGCCGTCGTCGAGCACGCCCTTGTCGAACACCTGGAAGAACAGTTCGAGCACGTCGGGGTGGGCCTTTTCCACCTCGTCCAGCAGCACCACGCTGTACGGCTTACGGCGCACTGCCTCGGTCAGCACGCCGCCTTCGCCGTAGCCGACGTAGCCGGGTGGCGAGCCCTTGAGGCTGGAGACGGTATGGGCTTCCTGGTATTCGGACATGTTGATGGTGATCAGGTTGCGCTCGCCACCGTACAGGGTGTCGGCCAGGGCCAGCGCGGTTTCGGTCTTGCCGACGCCGCTGGGGCCGAGCAGCAGGAACACGCCGATGGGCTTGTTCGGGTCTTCCATGCGCGCGCGGGAAATCTTGATGCGCTTGCCGATCTCGTGCAGAGCATGGTCCTGGCCGAGCACGCGCTCGCCGAGCAGGGCCGGCAGGCGCTGCACGGTGTCGATCTCGTCACGCAGCATCTTGCCCAGCGGGATGCCGGTCCAGCCGGCGATGACCTGGGCGATGGCGCCGGCATCGACCAGCGCGTGTACCAAGGGCTGGTCGCCTTGCACCTGGGCAAGCTCGGCGCGCAGGGCATTGAGCCGCTCGGCATCGGCGTCGTTGGCGGCATCCAGCGCCTTGAGCTGTTCGACCAGGGCCAGCTCTTGCTGCCACTGCTCGGTCAGTTGGCGTTGCTGTTGCTGCTCGGCTTGCAGCGCCGTCTGCAGCTCGCCCAGGCGACGGCCATGGTCGTGGCCCTTGCCGGCCTCGTGGTCAAGCACGGCGATTTCCGCCTGCAGATTGTCGATGTGCCGGCGGCAGTCTTCCAGCGCGCCGGGTTGCGACGACTGGGCCAGGGCGATGCGCGCGCAGGCGGTGTCGAGCACGCTGACCGCCTTGTCCGGCAGCTGGCGGCCGGTGATGTAGCGGTTGGACAGGCGCACGGCCTGCACCAGCGCTTCGTCCATCACCGCCACCTTGTGGTGTTCGCGCATCTTGCCGAGCAGGCCGCGCAGCATGTGGATGGCCTTGTCTTCGTCGGGTTCCTCGACCTTGACCACCTGGAAGCGGCGGGCGAGGGCGGCGTCCTTCTCGAAGTACTTCTTGTATTCGGCCCAGGTGGTGGCGGCGATGGTACGCAGCTCGCCGCGGGCCAGGGCCGGCTTGAGCAGGTTGGCGGCATCGTTCTGCCCGGCCTGGCCGCCGGAGCCGATCAGGGTATGGGCTTCGTCGATGAACAGGATAATCGGGTGCAGGCTGCGCTTGACCTCTTCGATCACCGCCTTGAGGCGGTTCTCGAACTCGCCCTTGACCCCGGCACCGGCCTGCAGCAGGCCCAGGTCCAGGGTGTGCAGCGCCACGTCCTTGAGCACTGTTGGCACGTCGCCCTGGGCGATGCGCAGGGCCAGGCCTTCGACCACGGCGGTCTTGCCGACGCCGGCCTCGCCGGTGAGGATCGGGTTGTTCTGCCGGCGGCGGGTGAGAATGTCGACCATCTGCCGCACCTCGAACTCACGGCCCAGCACCGGGTCGATGCGGCCTTCACGGGCGCTCTGGGTGAGGTTGACGGTGTACTGGTCCAGCGCCGGGGTCTTGCCGCCGACCTTGCCGGCCGCTGCCGGTGCCGCCGCCGGGCTGGCCAGCGGGGTGGCGAGCTTCGACTCGGCGCTGCCTTCGACCAGCGCGCTGAGGTTCAGGCGCAGGTCGTCGACGTTGATCTTCTCCAGCTCCGGCGCCGAGGCGATCACCACGCGGCGCAGCTCGGCATCGTCCAGCAGGGCCTGCAGCAGGTGCGCGCTGCGCACCTGGCCGACGCCGTACTCGATCGAGGCCAGCACCCAGGCCTGCTCGATCATGCGGGTGATGTGCGGCGACAGTGCCGGGGTGCGGGTGTTGCCTTTCTTGAAGGTACCCAGGGCGGTGACCAGCTGCGCCTGCAGGCGCTCGGCGACCACGTCGTAGTGGCGCAGGATCGGCGGCAGGTCGCAGTCGCTGTTGTCCAGCAGCTGCAGCAGCAGGTGCTCGACCTCGACGTCGTAGTGGTGCTCCGACAGGCACAGGGCCGCCGCGCTTTCGGTGGCCGTGCGGCTGGTTTGGTTGAGCTTGGCGAACAGAGACTTCAGGTTCACAAGGCGACCCCATCGTAAGGAATGTGGAAGACGGCGCAACGCGAAGGTTCTGCGTCGCGACCAGGGCGTTTGAGCCAGCCCAGCCAGCCCAGGGCGACGTTGCCGCTGCGGCCCAGCTGGGCACGCGGCACCGCTTCGCGCTTGAGGCGAGGGGCGATTTCGAAGTCGAGTTCGGCACCTATATAGAAGCGCACCAGCTCGACCAGCTTGCGGTAGTCCTCGGTGCCCGGCTGGAAACGCTGGTAGTCGGCCAGCGCCAACGGGCCCAGTTCGATGCGGATGCTCGACTGGTAGTCCCACACCCGGTTGCCGGCCACGGCGCTGTGGCCGAGCTGGGCGTTCTTGCGCCCCAGCTGGGTGCACTGCTCGGGCTGCAGGTTGAGCCAGCGGCCAGCGAACTGCCTGACCTGGATCGGCAGGCCGAAATAGAAGCCGAGCATGCGTTCGAGGTTCAGCGCGTTGCGCGGCTTCTGGCTGAGCAGGCCGGCGAAGTAGCTGAACAGTTCGCGGCGCAGCACCGGTTGTGGCTGTTCGAACTTCAGCGCCTGGGCACGCGGCCCCAGGCCCACCAGGTTGAGCAGGTAGCCGTCGAAGCCCGAGGTGCCGTTGCGCTCGTGCTCGATATGGAACTTGTACTTCTGCCACGCTTCGTAGAACAGCGTGGTCATGCGGTGCGAGAAGATGTCGAGAAACGCGTGGGCGGCATCGTCGCGGTATTGCACGTGGCGTTCCAGCAACAGCTCGGTATAAGGGCGCGGCAGCACGCCGGACGGCCCGACCAGCCCCATGAAGGTGACCTGCACTTCCGACAGCGGCAGCCCGGCCGGTGACACCTTGCCTTCGCGCTCGAAGTGCAGGTCGCTGACTTCGCTGGCGGGGAACGCCAGCGACAGCTGGGTGCGAAAACGCAGCGGGTCTTCGTGCGGCCGCGTTGCCAGGTCCATGCGGCCGGTGCGGCTGTAGTGCAGGCGAAGCAGACGCACCAATTGGAAGAATTCGAATCGGTGCGGCTCGGCTCTGGCCTGATCGATCAGACCAGGGGCTGATCGCCAGTACGTGCTGGCCATTGGACGACTCTCTTTTCTCGTTGTTGGGTGCGCAGGGTCAGTTGGGTGAAGCTGTTCATCGAGCAGTACTGGCCGAAGAAGTGGTCCAGCACCATGCCGAACAGGTACACGCCGCTGCCGGTGAACTGGCTTTCGTCGAAGGTCAGGGTGATGCCCACGCCGCGCACGAAGTTCGGCCGCGGGTGGCCGATCCGGGCGACCGTCGGCTCGCTGCTGATGGCCTTGATGCCGTTGATCTGTTTGCGGATGGCCGAGACGTTGCGGTAGTTGTACAGCGACAGCAGTTCCAGCAGCACTTCGCGGCCCTGGCTGACCAGCGACAGGTGGTTGAGCGACAGGTGCGCGATCAACCGCCAGATCAGGCCCTTGCCCAGCGGCACGCGCACCGTGGCGGTGGGCTTGCGCAGGCAGCGGATGTCCTTGATCACCGAGTTGGCCGGGATGTTGAAGTCGCCATGCTCGCCACCGAACGGCAGCATCAGCGGGATGTCGCGGTTGCTGCAGGTCAGGGTGATGCTCAGGGTGTCGCTGTTGCCGTCGATCAGCTCAAGGTCGCGGTCGACCACGCGGATGCTCATGGCGGTGGCGTCGCCCTGGTTGCGCCGGCGGGCGATCCAGAAGCTGTTGTGCGGGTCCTGCTCGCCACGCGGCTCGAAGAACGGCTGGCAGGTGCCGACCTGGTCGATGCCGCCGAGCTTGCGCACCCGGCGCACGCGGTCGATCGACACCACTTCGGCGGCGTTGTGCAGGCGGATGTCCGGAGTCACCGGGTATTCGTGCTGGGTGTGGGTGAGCTTGATCGGCTCGGCCTGCTGGCGGAACAGGTTGATGATCGGCGTGCAGTTGAGCTTGAAGTTGTTGCGCCCGATGTTCTGGGTCAGCCGCGCCAGGCGCTCGCTGAGGTCGTAGTCGTTGAAGTAGAAGTTGATCTCCACTTGCTCGATGGTCTTGCCCTGCAGGATGCGGGCAAACCCCGAGAGGTCGAAGAACATGAACTTGTCGGGGAAGGTGAAGTACTCGTGCAGCAGGCGATAGCCCAGGAACGAGCGCTCGGAGTAGTCCACCAGGCCTTCGTCGCGGGCATAGCCCACGGCCTTCAGGGCATCGCGTGGCAAGGCAACTTCACGCGGGCGGCCTTCGTCCAGGAAACTCAGGGTGGCCTTGGCCAGGTTGTTGAACAGCAGTTCGTACAGCTGCAGCATCAGCGTCGCTTCGCCATCGAGGAAGAAGCGCAGCCGGTCCATCTGCATTTGCCCGAACTTCACGTCGCCGGTGGCTTGCAGGCGAATGCGCAGGCGCGCCACCAGGTCGGCGCTGTGGCCGTTGAAGGCCGAGCGTTCCATTTCGGCGAACGAGGCCTGTTGCACGGCGATCGGCCACAGCTCCACCGGGTAGCAGGTGCGGAACTTGCACACCACGCCCTCGACGGCATTGGCCACCATCTCGGTGTGCCGGGCCACGCGGTAGGCCTCGGTGACTTTCTCCTGCTTGCCCAGGCTCAGCTCGGCGATCGACATCGACGGGGTAGGGCGCAGGTAGTGCGGGTACAGCACCTCGAGGAACGACTCGACGATTTCCGGGAACTCGTCGTCCAGCTTTTTATGCACCCGCGCCGACAGGAACGAGAACGCCTCGATCAGGCGCTCGGTGTGCGGGTCCTCGCAGTTGTCGCCCTCGATCAGCAGGCGCGAGGCGATTTTCGGGTACTGCGCAGCGAACTCCTGGCCGAGGAAGCGCAGGTGCGACAGTTCCTTTTCGTAGTAGGGCAGCAGTTCGTCGAGCATCAGTTGAGGTTCTGCACTTTGTATTCCTGGGTGTTGACCTGCAGCACGGCGTCGAACGACACCTGGCGGCTGATGTCCTGCAGACGCAGCACGGCGTCTACCCGGAAGGTCAACATGCGGTGGCCGTTCTGCTGGGCCAGCAGTTGTACGCGGACCCGGCGAAAACGCCGGTCGCCGGTGCTGATCGCCCGCTCCAGCTGCTGCTGGATGAGCCGGCGATCCTGCGGGTCGAGCACGCTGCGGCTGATGAAGTCGGGCATGCCGTATTCAAGGATGGAGCCACCGAGCTGGCTGAAGCCGCCGAGTTCGTCGGCGATCAGGGACTGGCGGGTATTCACCAGTACCTCCAGGTCGCGGACGATGCTCGCCTTGTATTCGGCCAGCGAACAGGTGCGCTGCACGGCAGGCTCGGCCGACTGGTACGGACGGTCGTCCAGCAGTCGGTCGAGCAGCGAAGGCAGCAGGCGGGCCTGGTTACTCATGTGTCATCCCTGTACACACGTGGCCGGTCAGCCGCGGGCGCCTTGCGGCAGTTCGGCGACCAGGCGCAGCGAGGCGGTCAGTTCGTCGAGCTGGTAGTGCGGGCGCAGGTAGGTCACGGCCTTGTACACGCCAGGCTTGCCAGGCACTTCGAACACCTCGGCGCGGGCTTCGCGCAGCGGGAACTTGGCCTTGGCCTCCTGGCTGGCGGTGTCGTCGAGCAGCACGTAGCTGGCCAGCCACTGGTTGAGGAAGCGCTCGACGTCCATGCGCGAGGCGAAGCTGCCGATCTTGTCGCGCATGATCGCCTTCATGTAGTGGGCGATGCGCGAGGTGGCGAAGATGTACTGCAGCTGCGCCGACAGGCGTGCATTGGCGTTGGCGATGTCGGTGTTGTACTGCTTTTGCTTCTGCGCCGACTGGGTGCCGAAGAACGCCGCGTAGTCGGTGCCCTTGCAGTGCACCAGGGGGATGAAGCCCAGGTCCGACAGCTCTTTTTCGCGGCGGTCGGTGATGGCGATTTCGGTCGGGCACTTGAGGGCGATTTCGCCGTCGTCGGTCTTGAAGGTGTGGGTCGGCAGGCCTTCGACCAGGCCACCGCCTTCCACGCCACGGATCGCCACGCACCAGCCATAGCGCGAGAACGCGTCGGTGACACGGGTGCCCAGGGCGTAGGCGGCGTTCATCCACAGGTACTTGTTGTGGTCGCGGCCATCGACGCTTTCGACGAAGTTGAACTCCTCCACCGGCGTGGTATCCGGGCCGTAGGGCAGGCGGCCGAGCACGTGGGGCAGGGTCAGGCCGACATAGCGCGAGTCTTCCGAGGCGCGGAACGACTTCCACTTGGCGTATTCGACGGTGTCGAAGATCTTCGCCAGGTCACGCGGGCCGGACATGTCGGTGAACGAGTCCCAGCCGAACAGCTCGGGCGAGGCTGCCGAGATGAACGGCGCGTGGGCCGCGGCGGCCACGTGCGAGATCTCTTCGAGCAGGTACATGTCTTCGGGGTTGCGGTTGAACTCGTAGTCACCGATCAGCATGCCGAACGGCGCGCCACCGAAGGTGCCGTACTCTTCTTCGTAGACCTTCTTGAACAGCGCGCTCTGGTCGAATTCGCTGGCGGCCTTGAGGTCGCGCACCAGGTCCTTCTTCGAGGCGTTGAGCAGGTGGATCTTCAGCGTGGTGCTGGTCTCGGTCTGGTCGACCTGGTACTTCAGGCCGCGCCAGGAGGCTTCCAGCTGCTGGAACTCACGGGCGTGCATGATCTCGTTCATCTGCTCGGAGAGCATCGTGTCGATTTCGGCGATGCGCGCGTCGAGCACGGCGATCAGGTCCTTGCTCGGCGTCATCTCGCCTTCGAGCACCTGGTTGACCAGCTCGCCGATCAGGTCGCGGGTGCGGCTGCGCTCGGTGTCGGAGCGGGCCACGCGGCTCTGCGAGATGATGCTGTCGAGCAGCGAGGCCTGCGGGGCGAAGTTTTCCACCTCGACCAGGTCGCTGTCCTGCTGGGGGAGTGCTTGCTTGTCGGTCATCGTCTGGCTCCTGCTTACTCGTTGCCGTCGGTGGCGGGGACGGCGGCCTCGCGACCGAATTCCTTGCCCAGGGTTTTGAGCTTCTCGGTGTTCTGCAGCACGTCCATCAGCAGCTCTTCGAGCTTGTCGTTGCCGCCCATCTTGTTGCGCAGGTCAGCCAGCTTGTTGCGCACTTCCAGCAGCTTGCGCAGCGGCTCGACCTGCTTGACCACGTTCTGCGGCTCGAAGTCTTCCATGCTGTTGAAGTTCAGCTCGACGCCCAGCTGGGTGCCGTTCTTGGCCAGGGTGTTGTCGACGCGGTAGGTCAGGCGCGGCTTGATGCCCTTGAGCACGCCGTTGAAGTTGTCGCGGTCGATGAACACGAACTTGCGGTCCTTGAGCTTGGGCAAGGGCTCCAGCGGGTTGCCGGAGAAGTCGCCCAGCACGCCGACGACGAAGGGCAACTCCTTCTTCTCGATGGCATCGCCGATGTCCACGTCGTAGGTGATGTGGACCCGTGGCGCGCGAACGCGGTCGAGTTTGTGCTGGGTGCTTTCCTTCTTCGCCATCGTGATCTCCAGTGCGAGCGATTCGCTGCGAAACATGGCGCGGCCCGTTGACGGGCGACGCGCGTTACAGTCCTTCGATCGTCAGCAGCAGGCGCTGACGAATTTCGTCGTTCATTTCCAGGATGTTTTCGCGGCCCACCAGCTCTTCGAAGCTGGTGTTGCCGGCGATCTGCGTGCTGCTGCGGATGACCGCGTCGTCGGGCAGTTCCGAACGCACCGGCGCGCCGATGATGCAGAACGGCAAGTCGCCCAGGCCCTTGAGGCGCTCGAAGCTCAGGCCGAAGCGCAGGCCCTCGAACAGCCGGCCAAGGCCGGGCGACTTGCTCAGGCAGTAGAACAGCACCAGGTAGTGCACCACGAAGCGGTACAGCTCGGCGCTGCTGCGATTGGGGTCGTTGATCACGGCGCGAAAGCGCGCCAGCTCGAAGCCCTGGAAGCCGACCACCCAGCGCACCGGGCTGGTGATGCGGATGACCTGGCCGCTCTGGGCCAGGACCTTGTCGTATTCGAGCGGGAACAGTTCGGGGGTGGTGCTGATGAGGTTGAGCGGCACGTCCAGCTCGCTCACCAGCTGGAAGGGGGCGGCGGAGCCAATGCGCTCGTAGAGTTCGATGAGCGACTGGAAGTGGCCCTGGGTTTCGCGCCCGCTGCTGCGTTGCGCGCCCTGCAGGTATTCGCCGAACAGCGTTTGCGGACGGATCAGCGGGGCCACGGTGGCGAGGTAATCCGACGCCTGCGCCTTGAGCGCATCGGATATTGCCCGCGTCTGGCCGCGCAGCCTGATCAGTGCTTCGACGTCAAACGTCTGTGTCATCGGTACATCGTCCATGAAGCTTGGTGTTCGTCCCGTAACGCCGTTGGCGCGGACCTGAAACTCGGTGCTGGCACATGAATATCGTGTTGCCAGCAATGCCGTGTAGGGCAGCTCGCTTTAGGAGAAGTTCCAGCGAGGGGGGCGATTTTTTCCCTGTTTTGTGAACGGGTGCAATGGTGTCGCATTGCCATCGACGTGCGGTTGAGGGCGCGCAAAATCGGGGGTGACCCTTGCTGGCAAGGGCTCTGGGGCGGGAAAAAAGACCGAGAAAATGAGTTGGAAATTATTTTCAGAAAGGAGAAGTGGGTCTCGTTTTGCAGCGGCTTACAGGGCTTGGCAAAAGGCCATGCAATGATGGCAATGCGACGGAATACGGCGTGTTGAACGGGCTATGGCCAGGGCTGCGCCCTGGATCGCGGATGAATTCGCTCCTACCAAGGCCCCACAAATTTTGTAGGAGCGGATTTATCCGCGATGAACTCACCGCGGTGACGAATCCCTTCGCTGTACAGCCCTGATCACTAATCGAACCCATGCCACCCTGGTTCGCGTCATTGCCAGGATATTGCCGGGGTGCGCAGAATAGACGCATGGACGACAACCCCCCCATGCAAGGAGCCCGCATGATCGACCTCAGAAGCCCGGACGCCGCGCTGAGCGAATACGCGCAGCGCTACCACCACCTGCTCCCCGAAGTCTCGCCGCAGCTGCTGCGCGCATGGACTACATGCTCAAGCCCGACGCCCCCCGGCTGCCACGGGTAAAACCCGTCTGGCTGGACGACAGGCCCTGCACGCTTTCACCGGACCAGGCCCTCGACCGTGCACAAGGTGCTCTGCTGGGCCTGGCAATTGGCGATGCCGTGGGCACCACCCTGGAGTTCCAGCGCCGCGACGCGGGCCATGTTGACGACATGGTCGGCGGTGGGCCTTTCCGCCTGGCCCCTGGCGAATGGACCGACGACACCAGCATGGCGCTGTGCCTGGCGGATACCTACGCCACCCAAGGCAAATTCGATTTCGCGGGCTTCGCCGACGCCTTGGTGCGCTGGTACCGCCGGGGCGAGAACAGCGTCAACGGCCGCTGCTTCGACATCGGCAATGTCACCCGCAACGCCCTCGAAAGCTGGGAAACCCAGGGGCTTGCAGGGCCGATCAACCTTGAGCCCTCCGCCGCAGGCAACGGCTCATTGATCAGGCTTGCGCCAACGGCCATTTTCCGCCGCCATTCGCTCTCGGCAACCTGGCGCGAAAGCGCGACGCAGAGCAGGGTCACCCATGCCACCCAGGAGGTGCTGGACTGCTGCAACCTGTTCGGCGCCCAGTTGCATCTCGCGCTCAACTGCGCCGACAAGCACGAAGCGTTGGCGCCGAAGGTGCGGCCACTGCTGCCTCGGGCCAGGATCATCAATGCCGGCGAATACAAGCTCAAGTCACGTGAGCAGATTCGCTCTTCCGGCTATGTGGTCGACACGCTCGAGGCCGCCCTCTGGGCCGTGTGGCACACCGATAACTTCAGGGGTGCGATTCTGCTGGCCGCGAACCTTGCCGACGACGCCGACAGCGTGGCGGCCACGGCGGGGCAACTGGCGGGGGCGTTGTATGGGGTATCGGGAATGCCGCCGGAGTGGGTGGCCAGGGTGGCCTGGGCGCAGCATATTCGAGAGTTGGCGACGCGGCTGTTCGAGGCATCGCCTCAAGCTGACGAGATGGACGAGCTGACTTACGACAGTGACTGATGGCCTGTTTCGTGAGCGAATGAAAGTTGACTGGGAAATAGAGTTTCATGATCACGACTGAGCGTTTCTTCGGGGGGATTTGGTCCTTCTGGTTTTTGCTGGTGATGTTTTCAGCATTCACACTGGGGGTGGCGCCAAAAATTGTCTTCGTGCCGATGGCCGTGGTGACGGTGATGGTGTTCTGCTGGTGTGTGAAATGCGCCTACCGTTCGGAACGCTTCGCTGATTACGCGTCGTTGTGTATCTGCTTCAGCTTGAGTGCCGGGCCGTTGATTGCCTTCATTCTTGCGTTGGCCATGACCTACAAGAAGGCCAGGATGGGCGGCGTGCAAGCCTTGGCGCTCAGCTCGCTGCCCCTGGTGCTGACCGCTCTTGCCTGTGCCTGGGCGCACGGGCGTAGAAGCAAAACCAGCGCTTGGGTGTTGCGCGGTGATCGTGTGGAAGTCTACGGGCAAGCAGAAAACGTGAACCCGTGGCTACTGGGCGGGCTGAGTGCAGGGTTGAGCAGCGTGCTGTTTCCGATGATCAAGGCCTATGACAAATCGGGGGCCTTCTTGTTGAGTGTGCTGACGCTCATTTCGTTGTATCTGGTTTTTTATCACCGCCACAACATCGCGGCTTTGCGGGCGTTGAAAGAGCGTGAGCGACGGGAGAAGCGCCATTACACGTTTTCGGATATCGAATATGTGCGGGGGTTGCGCGAGGCTTCGTGGCTGGCTCGGGTATTTGCGCGTGCAACCAAGCGATGAAAGCTGATTGAATCAAGTTCAAATCATGGATAGGGGCAGGGTGAGAGCAGCGAGCAACCTGAATTTGATGGGGCAGGGTGACTCATTGCTCGCTCAAACCCTTTTGAACGTGTCCCACAGCATTTGTCGGATGCTGTCGAGCTGAACGTTTGCTGTCACTCGCTCATCGGCAGTACCCGCATCGACATAGACATCAGAAAATCCCGATTTGGAGACTGCCAGCGTTCTATAGATCGAAGCTGCATCCTCCCACGCTGTTGCGGTTTGCTTCGACATGTCATGAAGAATGCTGATGATCGAGTTTATCCCTTCATCATACTGATAGCAGCGTTCGCTGTGATAGATGCACTTGAGCGCTTGCAATTGCTTGATGATTTCTGAGCTTGTCATGACTCCCTCACAAGAATTGATCTGGGTGTACGTGCTTTGGCAGGGTAGGGCTAAAGGCGAAGAAGTCTGATAGGTTCAGCGTCCATCGGCTTGAATGCATACGGCCTTGCCGTCAATGACTTTACATGGCCAATGGTCGTTAATGTAGTGGTCTGGTTTGAAGTACACGAGACGAAGCCACTGTGGAGAACGCTCGTGAAACGCATGGGGTTGATGTTAGTCATTGTTGAAGTTACGACTGTGACAGTCCCTGACAAGTTTTGATGCATAGGCAAAAGATGGCGCAATGCCATCTCATTCATAATGGCTAATACAAAAGTCAATTGATGGCAATATAATGTCATCGAGTGCTATTCATAGTTGACAGCGTCGCGCATTCCGGTGTTTCCTGCGCCCTCCACACTCTGCCGACAAATCCATTTGTGACCTGGTTGGCATTTTCAGGTTTTGTTGGGAACCTTTCGCTGCCGCATAGGTCGCAGCGCTTGATTCGTGGGCCCAACTGCGCAAGTCGCGCAAACAGGACTTTGACAAGGATTTCAGTGAGCATGGAGCTTTCTCCCCCAGCAGGCAACTGCGCTGCCGCCATTCGTCTTCACGCCCACGCACCCCAGCGATCAGCACGGAGGGCGGCGTGAACAGAGTCTATCCCTGTACCGCAGCCGATCCCATGGGCACCGGCGGGCAAGATGGCCTGCTCGGGCAGGGCGACTTGCCGTGGCCCAGCGTCGTCGCTGCCCGCACCTACGGCCGGCTCGACATCGGCGGTATCTACTCTGCCGATGACATGAGCGCCGCGGAATTTCTCATCGCCGAATTGAAATCGCCCGACAACGAATTGACTGCGGACGAGGCTGAGGAATATGCGCTGCAACTGCACACCCTGATCAGCAAGATTGAATCATCGGCCAAGGTAACCAAGGACCAGGTGCTGGCCCTCAAGGGAAAAGCCGAGGCGATCCCGATCGTCGGCCAGTTGTTGTTCGGTACGGCAAACTTGCCCGGAACAATTGCCAACGTGGGCGCCTTGATTCATGCCGCATCGATGTCCACGAAAGTTGAAAACCTACTGGGCATGACCGGTGACACCCGAAAGAAACTGAAGAAATGGGCGGCTTCGCGTGGGAAACCCAATAGTATCTCTGCCTCCCGCGCTTTGAAAGGGCGCCTGAAGTTGGTTCGGGTTGGCGGGAATCTGTACTTTGAGGTTCCCGCGAATACCAAGGCCAGTATATACAGGCTTTCCGGGGCTGTAGGGGGAAGTCATGCTCATATTCCGGCATTCAATACGGCCAAAGCTTTGCGCGCTACTGCCTATGTAGATGGTGCCGCGTACGGCAGCAGAGGGATTGGTTTAGCGCTGACCGGCAAAGTATCGGGCGGGGTGCTGGCGTTCGTGCCCCAAGCCGCCGTGGACTGGAATAACTCGACGGATGTTGCAGATTTCATAAAAAAATCTGCCTATAGCCAGCCTACCAACGGTCTGGCATTTGCGGCGGGTGTCGCCATCGGCATGGCTTCAGCACCGGCTGTTGTCGTTATTACGGTTTCAATTTTCGCGGGTTTAGCAATTCAACTTGCCATGAGTGACGATGGGTTGGGTTGGGGAACTGATCTCGGTAATTTCCTGACGGGCAAAGATTAACCTTATGTTTACTACCGAACGTTTTATTGCAAAAATTTGGGCCGCATGGATGTTGATTGTCATGCTTTCGGTGTTCATTGGTGGGGCAGTTCCAAAGATACTGGCCATTCCGGCAATTGTCGCTGTGATCGCGATGACGGTGTGGTGCATCGAGTGTGCCTATCGCACCGTGCGGTTTGTGAATTACGCCAACTTGCGCTTGTTTTTCAACTTGTCGTTTGCGCCGCTTTTCGCAACGATGGTAACGCTTATCATCGCTCACAAGAAAATGAAATTAGACGTACTTCCTTCTGTTGCTCTGGGCGTCGCGCCAATCGTGCTGGCACTGTTGGCCTACGCGTTGGCCTATTACTGGCGCAGCAAGAGCAGCGTGCTGCAGTTTCAGGGAAACCGCGTCGAATCCCGCGAGCCGCCGCAAAAGGTCCAATGGTGGCAGGCCGGTTTGTCTGCCGGCTTGAGCAGCTTGGCCTACCCATTGATGAAAACCAATGATGTACCCATGACCGGTCTGATCTACGGCTTTGTTTTCATTTCCTTGTTCATGATCTTCTACAACCGGGACAAGATCTCGGCGCTCAGGGAACTGAAGGCGCGGGAAGTGCGCGAGAACCGGCGTTACACCTTCATGGATATCGAAAGCATTCAGGACATGCGTGCCGCATCCTGGCTGGGCAGGCTGTTCGCCGTACGGGCGCGCTGATGTTCGCAACTGACAGGGAGTAGTTTATGTTGACCGACGTTCTTTCCATGCTCGCGCCCCAGAACAGGCGCCTGTTCAAGCTCAATATCCTGTCGCAGAGTGCCAACGACGAGTTTCTGCTCGAGCACTTCTCGGGCAGCGAAGCCTTGTCCAAGCTCTACGAGTTCGACCTGGCGCTGCTCAGCCACCAGAGCGACGTAAAGCTGAAATCCCTGATCGGCAGCCCGGCCACCGTTGAAATCGAATTGGCCGACGGTTCCTACCGCCACGTCAACGGTTACATCAACCGCTTCAGTACCCAGGGCAGCGATGGCGGCTATGTGCGCTACGCCGCCGTGCTGGGGCCATGGCTGTGGATGCTGACCTGCCGCTTCGACACGCGGATCTTCCAGGAAAAAACGGTACAGGATGTCATCAGCGAAGTGTTCGCCGGTTTCGGCTCGCTGGCCAAGTACGAATTCCGCCTGAGCAAACCGCTCAAGTCGCACAGCTACATCACCCAGTACCGCGAAAGCGACTTCAATTTCGTCCAGCGCCTGCTGGAGAACGAAGGGCTGTTCTATTACTTCGAGCACACCGCTGACTCACACCTGATGGTCATCACCGATGACTCCAGCACCCTGGTGCCATTGCCCGAACAACCGCAGATCCGCTTCCACTCCGCGTCGGTGACCGAAACCGCCGACTCGATCACCCAGTGGCAGGCATCCAGGCAGCTGCAGTCCGGGAAGATCGCCGTTCGCACCTTCGACTATCGCCAGCCGCGCAACTTCCTTCCGGTGACCATGCAAAGCCTCAACGATCAGGGCGACGTGGACCAGTTCGAGGTCTACGACTTCCCGGGGCAATACACCCACGGCACCTACGAAGACGGCGAAGCCATGGTGCGCAACCGTATCGAAGCGCTCGAACTGATGGGCAAGACCTTCTACGGTGACAGCAACTGCCGGGCCATGAAACCCGGCTACACCTTCGAACTGACCCAGCACTACGCCCACGACATGGGCGATGCCGAGAACCGTCAGTTCCTGCTGCTGAGCGTGGAGCACCGCGGCAGCAACAACTACATGACGGGCGACCAGGCCGGTTACCTGAACCGCTTCGTCTGCGTGCGCAAGAAGATCGCCTACCGCCCGCAGTTGAGCACCCGCAAGCCCTTGATCAACGGCCCGCAGACCGCCATCGTCGTCGGCCCGCCCGGTGAAGAGATCTTCACCGACGAGCTGGGCCGCGTGAAGCTGCAGTTCCACTGGGACCGCCAGGGCCAGTTCAACGACCACAGCTCCTGCTGGGTCCGCGTCGCCCAGTCCGGCGCCAGCGGCGGCTTCGGCAGCATCCAGATCCCTCGTGTCGGCGACGAAGTGGTGGTGGTGTTCCTCGACGGCAACCCCGACCGCCCGCTGATCATGGGCAGCCTGTACAACAGCACCAACAACCCGCCGTGGGCGTTGCCGGCGAACAAGACCCAGAGCGGCTTCCTGACCCGGTCGATGAAGGGCGACGGCGGTAAGGCCAACTTCTTCCGCTTCGAGGACAAGGCCGGCGCCGAGCAGATCATCATGCATGCCGAGCGCAACATGGATACCGAGATCGAGCTGGATGAGACCCATGATGTGGGGAGCAACCGGACGATTACCGTCGGTGGCGCGCATACGGAAACGATCAAGAAAGATACCGTCGTCAACGTCAAGGAAGGCTCTTACACCTTGCAGGTGGACAATCAGTTCATCCAGGTGTCAGCCAAGCAGCACATCATCCTTCAGGTGGGTGACAGCAGCATCACCCTGACCCCGGAAGGCGTCGAGATCAAGGGCAAGGTCATCGTCACCACCAGCACCGACACCACGCAAATCACCGGCGCCGCTGTGCGGATCAACGACTGAGGCCAGCATGGTGTACAAACCTTCGATCTACGACCGCATCTCCGCCAAGCGCGAAGCGCAAGAGGAGGCCGCACGCCTGGCCAAGTTGGCGGAAGCCGCCAAAGCGCTCGAGCCTGTACCGGAACCGGAACCGGTACCCGTCGCGCTGCAAGAGGTGGCCAGCGCGTTCACCTTTGCAGGATTCAACCTGCAGTTTCCGGCCGGTTTCCGTTTTCGCGACATCCAGACCACCCTCGAGCACGAAGGCGAGCCGGTCAACCTGCAGATTCGCCGCCGTGATGCGCGTGACGGGCAGCGCCTGGAGCAGCTGTTCGAGGCCGCGGTCGTCGCCTTGCGCGAATCGAACCCGCAACTGCGCGTGATTCGCCAGCGTGACTGCCACCTGGCAGGCAGCGCGGCCAAAGTCCTGGATTTTCATTTCAATGCCGGCCATGAACCGCGGCACGGCCGCTTGGTGGGCGCGCTGGTACCCGTCGAAGGCAGCAACGCGCTGCAATGGCTGGATATTTCCTGCGTGATCGACCCCTCCAGGCCGGTGCTGAGCCTATGGCTGGTGGAGTTCGACCTCATGCTTGATGGGCTGGCGCTGCGCTGACCCCAACGTTTTTTTGCTATCAGGAATTTTCATCGCATGGACTACGAGTTGCAGGAAGGCGGCATCGCACTGCCGCCAGGTTTCGAGGACCGCACGGTCAACATGTTCGTCTTGGGTGCCAGCGTGCCCGCGCCGTTGAGCATCACCATCTCTCGCGACACGCTGCTGCCGGACGAAACGCTGCAGGCGTATGTGGAACGGCAGATCAAGATGCTGACCTCCAAGCTGCGTGGCTACAGCCGCATGGGCAACAAGGCCGTCGCGCTCTCGACCACCGCGCCTATCCCCGGCATCCAGATCGACGCCTACTACCTCAACCAGGGCCGCCCGCTGTACCAGCGCCAGGCCGCCTTCATTGTCAGCCCCGGGCGTGCACTGATCTTCTCCACCACCGCCCAGGCCGACTTCAGCGCCCAGCAGAACCAGGACTGGGACAACCTGCTGGCCAGCTTTACCCCGCGCAACCCGGTCGTAGCCAACGCCGAGCCCGGCGAACAGGAGTAACCCCTCATGTTCGAAGCGGCCAGGTTCGGCGACGAGATATCGCACACCAGCGCACTGGGGGGCTTCCTGATCGGAGCGGCCTTGGGCATTGCGCTGGTGGCCACGGTGGCCATTGCCACCTTCACCTGCGGGTTCGGCGTGGCCTTGCTCGCGGGCCTTGCAGCAGGCATCGGAGGCAGCTTGCTGACCGCTGCCGGAGAGGCGATAGGCAGTCTGTTTTCATCCCCCTCAGGGACGATCACGACTGCCTCACCCAACGTCTTCATCAACAGCCGCAAGGCCGCCCGCGTCGAGAAGAGCATCGGCGCCTGCGACAAGCACCCGGGGCCGGTGCAGATCGCCGAAGGCTCGACCAACGTCTTCATCAACAGCGTCGCCGCGGCGCGCAAGGGCGACAAACTGACCTGCGGCGCGACCATTACCGGCGGCTCGGGCAACGTCACCATCGGTGGCGGCACCTACCGCTACCTGCCGGTGGACGATGAAATTCCTCAGTGGCTGCGTACCACCGTGGACGTGCTGATGGCCATCGCTGGCGCCGCAGGCGGTATCGCCCAGCTGATCAAGGCCGGCACCCAGGTCGGCATGAAAGCGGTCATGCCCTGCGCCCTGAAGTTCACCGCAGGCTTTGTCGCTGGCGAAGTCGCCAGCCGCTACGTGGTCGAACCGGTGGCGCGCAGGGCCATTGGCGGCCTGGTCGGCAACCCGGTCGACCTGACTACCGGCCGCAAAGTAATTCCCGATGAAATCGACTTCAGCCTGCCCGGCCTGATGCCCATCGAGTGGTCGCGCTTCTACGCCAGCGACCTCAGCGTGGACAGCGTGCTCGGCCGTGGCTGGGTGTTGCCGTGGGAACAAAGCCTGCGCCGCAACGGCAGCTTCATCTATCTCACCGACAACCAGGGCCGGGAAGTGCCGTTCGTGACCTTGCAGCCGGGTGAGCGGATCTACAACCCGCACGAGCAGGTGTACCTGGTGTGCACCGAGGGCGGCCATTACCTCCTGCAGACCCTCGACAACCTGTTCTTC
Organism: Pseudomonas plecoglossicida NBRC 103162 = DSM 15088; assembly: GCF_000730665.1. Lineage (GTDB taxonomy): Bacteria > Pseudomonadota > Gammaproteobacteria > Pseudomonadales > Pseudomonadaceae > Aquipseudomonas > Aquipseudomonas plecoglossicida. Next base: position 15,010 of record NZ_BBIV01000024.1, on the reverse strand, counting down.
TACTTCGGCGAAGTGCCGGACACCAACACTCACGTGCCGTTGCAACGCCTCGAGAACGCCCTCGGTCACTTCCTGCATTTCACCCGCACGCCGGACGGCACGCTGACCGACATCAGCGCCACCGGCGGCACTCGCGTGCACCTGCACTACGACAATCCGCTGGGTCGCCTGACCGACATCAAGCGGGTAGTGAACAATGAAGCGGTCGAAACGCTCACCCAGTATCGCTACGACGAACACGGCCAGCTCAGCGCGGTGATCAACCGCAACGGCGACACCGTACGCAGCTTCAGCTACGCCGAAGGCCTGATGGTCAGCCACAGCAACGCGCTGGGCCTGGGTTGCCACTACCGCTGGGAAACCCTCGACGGCCAGCCGCGCGTGGTCGAGCACTGGACCAGCGACGGCGAGCACTTTCAGTTCCGTTACGACTTGGATAACCGCACCAGCTGGGCCACCGATGTGCTCGGCCGCGAGCTGGAAGTGCTGTACAACGCCGACCACCGTGTGATCGCCAGCCGCGACTACGGCGGCGAGCGCTACGCCATCGAGCTGGACGACAACGGCAATATGGTCGGCCTGACATTGGCGGACGGTAATCGCCTGCAATTCAAGTACGACGAATACGCCCGTCTGCTCGAAGAAATCGACCCGCTGGGCCGCAAGATCGCCTACGAGTATCACCACCTGACCACCTTGGTGACCCAGGTCAGCTACCCGGACGGCAGCACCTGGCAGGCGCGCTACGACGACAAAGGCAACCTGCTGGCCGAAACCGATGCACTGGGTCACCTGACCGAGTACCTCAACAGCGACGATGGCCTGCCGCACACCATCATTGATGCCACCTACAAGTCCAAATACCTGTGGTGGAACACCCTGGCCCAGGTCGAGCGTTATCAGGACTGTTCGGGCAAAAGTACGTACTACCGCTATGACGATCGCCAGCACCTGGTGGCAGTGACCGATGCGCTTAACCAGACCACCACGCTGGAGCGCAAGCCCGACGGTGAAGTGCTGCGCATCCATCACCCCGATGGCACTTCGGAATCCTTCACCTACAACGTCTACGGCCAGGTCCTCAGCCACAGCGACGGCAAAGGCCAGACCACGCGTTTGCTGCGCACCGCCCGCGGGTTGCCGAGCAGTCGCCAGGATGCAAAAGGACAGCGCATTCGCTACGAGTACGACAAGGCCATCCGCCTGACCGCGTTGGTGAACGAGAACAACGCGACCTACAGCTTTGCCTACGACGCGTCGGACCGGCTGACGGAAGAAGTGCGGGTGGACAACCTGACGCGACGCTTCACCTATAACGTCGGTGGCCACCTCACGCGACTGGATGAAATCGGTTATGGCGAACGGGGAAAGCGCCCGGAGCGGCATACCCTATTTGAGCGCGACCCGATTGGCCGGTTGGTCGCCAAGCTCAACCGCGATGCCCGACAGGACTTCGTCTACGACGACGGTGACCGGTTGCTGAGCATCGAGCGGCAGCCGAGCGGTATCGGCAAGCAACTGGGCGTCACCGCAGAAAAGCTGGAGTACGCCTACGACTTGCTGGGCCGTCTGACCAAAGAAATCACCGCCGCTGGAACACTGGCCTATGAGTACGACCCGCTCAGCAACCTGACCACCCTGACCCTGCCGGATGGCCGCAAGGTCAATCACCTGTATTACGGCAGCGGCCACCTGCACCAGTTGAACCTGGACGGCCAGGTGATCAGCGACATGGAGCGCGATGACCTGCACCGCGAGGTGTACCGGACGCAGGGCAAGCTGACCAGTTGCTTCGGCTATGACGCGATGGGGCGCAAGGCGTGGCAGTTTGCGTCGACGTTACCCGCCGAGAAACTCTCCCAGGTGCACAACGCGGGTATCCACACATCGCTGCTGGTCGAGCATGCCTATAACCCGATTCATCGCCGTTACCAGTACGACCCGGCCGGTGAGCTGGTGCGGACCCTGGACAAGCTGCGCGGCGAAATCAAGTACGAGTACGAGGCCAACGGCCAATTGCGTAGCCGCGACACCGGTTCACTTATTGGCAGTGAAGAATTCCGCTATGACGCGGCGGCCAACCGCTTGGACTTCAACGCGCGGAAATTTGACAAGATCAAGGACAACCGCATCCAGCAGTGGCGGGATCAGGAGTACCGCTATGACCCGTGGGGCAACCTGATCGAGAAGCGCTCGGGGCATAGTAAGTTGCAGAACTTTAGCTATGACTGCGAGAACCGGCTGGTGCGGGCGGAGACGCTGGTCAATGGCAAGCTGGAGAGCACCGGGGAGTATCGGTACGACAGCCTAGGGCGACGGATTGCCAAGCAGGCTGAAATCAATGGAGCGGTTGAGCAGAAGCGCTTCCTTTGGCAAGGGCTGCGAATGCTGCGTGAAGAAACCCCGGGGCAGAGCATCGTGTACCTGTATGAGCCGGGTAGCTATGCACCGTTAGCGCGTGTGGATCAGGCTGAAGGTGAAGAGCAGAAGGTCTACTACTTCCATACCGACCAGATCGGTACGCCGCTGGAGCTGACGGACAGCCAGGGTGAAATTGTCTGGCAGGCGACATATCGCTCTTGGGGGTCGGTAGAGCATCTAGGTACTCGTCAAGTCGAACAGAATCTGCGATTCCAAGGCCAATATTTTGATGCGGAGACAGGCCTTCACTACAATACGTTCAGATACTTTGATCCAGAAGCTGGCAGGTTTATTACTCAAGATCCAATTGGGCTGGCTGGTGGGAGAAACCTATATAGTTATGCGCCAAATACAATTGGTTGGGTAGATCCGCTGGGTTGGTGTTCAAAAGCACTGGGAAAAAATCTGGAAAGTAGCGGAGTAACGCGGCCACAGAATACGGCGGCTCATCACGTTGTAGGTGATTCCGCCAAATTAGCCGCCCCTGCAAGGGCTGTTTTAACTAAGCATGGAATTGACGTAGATGGAGCGGCAAATGGCGTGTTCTTGCCGAATAGGTTTAATACCGATGCCAGCGTGCCAGGGATACTGCATAACGGTAAACATCCGAATAGCTATTTTGAATCTGTTAATGAAATCCTAGCTAATGCTGACGCTGCTGGTGGTAAAGACGCGGTGTTGAAAGCGATAGGGAATATAAGGCAGAAACTTTTGGATGCCCCTAGAAGCTCTAACTGGAAAGATATTTTTGGATGACTATGAAGTACTATTCTATAACCCAAGATAGTAAATTCAAGACGTTGATTGGACGGAGTGGTGACCTTTCCTTGCATGCTGCTGCACAGCAATATGCCTTTGGTAAAGCTTCTGGTTCTATATTTGAATGGCAATACGAACTTGAATTTAACTCGGATGACAAAAAAAAGAAGGATGGGTCGGATGTGTTCACATTTTTTAAGCCGGTGCTTATATTGACGTCTAGGGCTAGGGCTGTATTTGATTCCGTGGCTCCCGATTCTATTGAAGATATAAACATCCTATCCCCGAATTCTGATCACTCTGGTGTGCTAGTTCATACGGTTTTGGAAAGTGCGTTTAATAGAGGGCTGTCTGAATTCGATGAGTACCCCAATGGTTTGGTTGTTTATAAGGTTGCGTTGAATGCTCTTGCGGTGCAGGGTTGTGATGTGTTTCGGGTGGCTGAAAGTCCGCTTTCTGTTTTTGTGTCTGATAAATTTGTTGATGCGGCCAAGGACAGCGGATTGAAGGGGTTGGATTTCAAGGAAGTCAGAGCGGTTTAAAAGTATTTAAGAATAAAACCGCAATAATCTGTTCTTTAAAAGCTCAAGTTCAATCGACTGAGGCGCAGGCCTCAGTCGATTCAGTGAACTAATAGGCAGCGACACCGACGTACCACTGCAACGCATCGAGAACGCCCTCGGTCACTTCCTGCATTTCACCCGCACCCCGGACTATAAGTTGACCCACATCAGCGGCACCCGCGTGCACCTGCACTACGACAATCGTACGGCAGCGGCCTCCTGGGCCAGTTGAACGTGGATGGCCAGGTGATCAGCGACATGGAGCGCGATGATCTGCACCGTGAGGTGTACCGGACGCAGGGCAAGCTGACCAGTTGCTTCGGCTACGACGCCATGGGGCGCAAGGCGTGGCAGTTTGCGTCAACGTTACCTGCCGAGAAACTCTCTCAGGTGCACAACGCGGGTATCCACACCTCGCTGCTGGTCGAGCATGCCTACAACCCGATTCACCGCCGTTACCAGTACGACCCGGCCGGTGAGCTGGTACGTACCCTGGACAAGCTGCGGGGCGAGATCAAGTACCAGTACGAAGCCAACGGCCAGTTGCACAGCCGCGACACCGGCTCGCTGATTGGCAGTGAAGAGTTCCGGTATGACCCGGCAGCGAACCGGCTGGACTTCAATGCGCGGCAGTTCGACAAGGTCAAGGACAACCGGATCCAGCAGTGGCGGGATCAGGAGTACCGCTATGACCCGTGGGGCAACCTGATCGAGAAGCGCTCGGGGCACAGCAAGCTGCAGAGCTTTAGCTATGACTGCGAGAACCGGCTGGTGCGTGCCGAGACATTGGTCGATGGCAAGCTGGAGAGTACCGGGGAGTATCGGTACGACAGCCTCGGGCGCCGGGTGGCCAAACAGGCGGAAATCAACGGCGAGGTCGAGCAGAAGCGATTCCTCTGGCAAGGACTGCGGATGCTGCGGGAAGAGACGCCAGGGCAAAGCATCGTGTACCTGTACGAGCCGGGTAGCTATGCGCCGTTGGCGCGTGTGGATCAGGCTGAAGGTGAAGAGCAGCAGGTCTATTACTTCCATACCGATCAGATTGGTACACCACTTGAACTGACGAACAGTGAAGGTGCGATCATCTGGCAGGTGAGGTATCGCTCGTGGGGCGAGATAGAGGAATTAACGGTTAATGAAATTGAGCAAAACCTACGTTTTCAAGGGCAGTATCTAGATTTCGAAACTAATCTACATTACAACACATTCCGTTACTATGACCCAGAAGCTGGACGATTTGTAACTCAAGATCCCATAGGCTTAGAGGGAGGAATGAATTTTTATAGGTACGCGCCCAATCCTCTTGGTTGGGTAGATCCTCAGGGGTTAGCGAATTTATTTGAATTAGGAACTTATGGTGGTCTGAATGGGGACTTGCATGTAGGGGATAACCTACAGGCTCATGAGCTACTAAGGCATGAGTTTTTAGTGCAGCAAGAAGTGGCGATGAAATCTACCCGCCTTTCTGGAAATCCATCTATCGCACTTGATTTGGATCACCATACGCGAGGCCCTGCAAAAGATACACGCGGAATAGGCGGGGCGCATTGGCATGAGACACAGATTAGATCAAGCCAAGGGCTTGGTAAAAATGAATTTGCATCTAGCCTTAAGCGCGAGTTAGATATAACGTCAGGCGCCTTGCGAAAGTCCGGAGTTCCGGCCAGTAGAGTGAAAGCTCTTAAGAAGCAAGCTAAGAAATTTTATCGCAGCCTCAGCGGTTGCCAAGGAGTATAAGAGTGAGGATTCACAAAATAATACCGGCTTCAGATGGAAAATTGCCATTCATGTTTGGTGGCGATAGTGCGCATGTTTCAGAATGGCCAAAAAATCCTGAAGGCCAAGATCTTTTGTTACTGTTTACCATTGATTGTAAAGTCGCAAGGCAACGATTAAATAGAACAGATCTGCCCGCAGGAGGTTTCTTGCATGTCTTTTCTACGTATGATTCAAACGAATACTTCATTGACTCTATTACCGTTGACGAAGTGCAGCTACAGAAGGGGATGGCTTCTTATACCTACGTTGTGCACGCTGATGATGTGGAGCCAATTAAATCCCCGCGCCCGTCAATTCCTCTTCAACTTGCAGATTTTGAGGAAACTACGATTGATGATGACGAGCTGTCAGTATTATCTTTGATCGCTGATGAAGCGCCTGCTGGGGCATTGATACCCGTGCAGCTGTCCGTAGACTATAATTTCCTTTGCCAAATATATTCTTCGGATTTTCCTGCGCCATTTGAAGACGCGCTCTACATGACTGATGGGGTGGGTTACTTGTTAATTAATAAACAAATTGGGGGTGGGAAGAGCGATGGCTGCTTTTTTGTTCAGGTTGCATAAGGCCTAAATTTTTATCGCCTTGGCTCACGGTATTCTAATAAATGGTTGTTGGAAAGTAACCCTGTTCGTGGGTATATGTTTAAGGCGTAAATAGGTAGTAATGCTGGATTTGTAAATCGATATTTAGAACTTTGATTGCTAAAGGCTGGGGCTCTCTCAGCCTTTAAGCTCGCGTCAGAGTCGCGATATGTCACTTTGATACAGCGTCGACAGCGTGCTCGGCCGTGGCTGGGTGTTGCCGTGGGAACAAAGCCTGCGCCGCAACGGCAGCTTCATCTATCTCACCGACAACCAGGGCCGGGAAGTGCCGTTCGTGACCTTGCAGCCGGGTGAGCGGATCTACAACCCGCACGAGCAGGTGTACCTGGTGTGCACCGAGGGCGGCCATTACCTCCTGCAGACCCTCGACAATCTCTTCTTCTACTTCGGCGAAGTGCCGGACACCGACACCGACGTACCACTGCAACGCATCGAGAACGCCCTCGGTCACTTCCTGCATTTCACCCGCACGCCGGACGGCACGCTGACCGACATCAGCGCCACTGGCGGCACCCGTGTGCACCTGCACTACGACAATCCGCTGGGTCGCCTGACCGACATCAAGCGGGTAGTGAACAATGAAGCGGTCGAAACGCTCACCCAGTATCGCTACGACGAACACGGCCAGCTCAGCGCGGTGATCAACCGCAACGGCGATACCGTGCGCAGCTTCAGCTACGCCGAAGGCCTGATGGTCAGCCACAGCAACGCGCTGGGCCTGGGTTGCCACTACCGCTGGGAAACCCTCGACGGCCAGCCACGGGTGGTCGAGCACTGGACCAGCGACGGCGAGCACTTTCAGTTCCGTTACGACTTGGATAACCGCACCAGCTGGGCCACCGATGTCCTCGGCCGCGAGCTGGAAGTGCTGTACAACGCCGACCACCGTGTGATCGCCAGCCGCGACTACGGCGGCGAGCGCTACGCCATCGAGCTGGACGACAACGGCAATATGGTCGGCCTGACATTGGCGGACGGTAATCGCCTGCAATTTACGTACGACGAATACGCCCGTCTGCTCGAAGAATTCGACCCGCTGGGCCGCAAGATCGCCTACGAGTATCGGGGCACAGCAAGCTGCAGAGCTTTAGCTATGACTGCGAGAACCGACTGGTGCGTGCCGAGACATTGGTCGATGGCAAGCTGGAGAGTACCGGGGAGTATCGGTACGACAGCCTCGGGCGCCGGGTTGCCAAACAGGCGGAAATCAACGGCGAGATCGAGCAGAAGCGGTTCCTGTGGCAGGGGCTGCGGATGCTTCGTGAGGAGACGCCGGGGCAGAGCATCGTGTACCTGTACGAGCCGGGTAGCTATGCGCCGTTGGCGCGGGTTGATCAGGCAGAAGGGGAAGAACAGAAGCTCTACTACTTCCACACGGACCAGATTGGCACGCCGCTGGAGTTGACGGACAGTGATGGCGAAATCGTTTGGCAGGCGACGTATCGGTCTTGGGGATCGATTGAGCAGTTGGCTGTAACTAAGGTAGCGCAGAATTTTCGATATCAAGGGCAATACGCAGATGATGAAACGGGTCTGCACTACAATACGTTTAGGTACTACGATCCTGAAATAGGTCGTTTTAACAGCCAAGATCCCATTGGTATATTAGGTAGTTTTAATTTTTACGATTACGCTACCAATCCCATTGGCTGGATTGATCCATGGGGACTTTGTGCCGACAAGGACTGGGGCGCTTTCTACGCAAGCAGGACAGGTACTCGCCCGCCAGTTACAATGGAGAGGCCACATGCTCATCACATTGTATTCAAAGGCGAGTTTGCCCGTTCACCTATAATGCAAAAGGCGCTTGAACGCAGTAGGGCTATTCTCTCGAAGTATAAGATTGACCCCGTGCATGATACATCCGCGATGATGTGGGCTGAAAACCAAGGGCACACGATCGCGAATGCAAAAATGGTTGCCGCTAAACTGGAGGCTGCCGATAATGCGATCCTGGCACAGGATATGCCTTTTGGTAAGGCTGTTGCAGCCATGAAAGGCGAGTTGCAAAAAATTGGCGCAGAAGTTTTTGGTGGGTAAATCAGGAGGATGTAATGAATTGGCAGGAATTAGAGAGCGCAGCTTTAACCTCAGTTAAGAAGGCTTTGCAAGATTTGAACGAAGAACATCCAGATGAGATGTTCTATGCTTGTTCGCTTTACACGGATAGTAGTGCTATGACAATGGCGCTTGCGGTTAATTCTGTTGAGGCGCTTAACGCAAAACTAGAGAAGGAAGTTGAAGAGGAGCGCGAAGAACTCATGCCTTATTATAAGTGGGCTACTTCAGAATGGGAATACGAAGCATGGATGGGTGAGTATTTTAAGGATATTTGTAAGTCCTTGAGAGAGGCGAGTGAGCGTGACGATACTTCAAATTTTAAAGAAAGTCTAATCTCCCTAATGGTTAAGATTTTAAGTGCTCTTCGTAAGGAAGGGTTTTTCAGGTCCTTTAAGATTCAAGATCCAATGCTGTTCGTTAGTATTACGGATGATGATGGCGCAGAAAGCGTTGAAAATAGGACGTCTGAACTACTCAATTCGCCGGAGGAATATATTTGTTTTGTTAGAAGGTTCGACGGTTAAGCAATGTTTATCAACTGCGCTGTGAACTGATGGGGATGTTGTGGTTAGCGAGCCGTGGGCCTTTGAGCTTTAGAGGTTTAGGCTGAGTATTATCACTCAGCCTTTATCAATGGTAGTGAAACGCAGGCAGCTCTGGCAGGCAGTGTGGTTGCAAAGTGCGAGGATCTTTAAAAATGAGGCTATTAATCATGGGGGCTACTTTAGTTGCTTTAACTTTGAACAGTTCTTAACGATTAGCAACTCGTGATATTCGCCATGCACCGAGAATTAGCGATGCGGATTACAGCAATTACAAGTAGTCACTTATTGCCCGGCCTTTTCCCGCGCTGATCTTCTCCACCACCGCACAGGCCGATTTCAGCGCCCAGCAGAACCAGGACTGGGACAACCTGCTGGCCAGCTTTACCCCGCGCAACCCGGTCGTAGCCAACGCCGAGCCCGGCGAACAGGAGTAACCCCTCATGTTCGAAGCGGCCAGGTTCGGCGACGAGATATCGCACACCAGCGCACTCGGGGGCTTCCTGATCGATTACATCCTGCAGACCCTCGACAACCTGTTCTTCTACTTCGGCGAAGTGCCGGACACCAACACCCACGTGCCGTTGCAACGCCTCGAGAACACCCTCGGTCACTTCCTGCATTTCACCCGCACGCCGGACGGCACGCTGACCGACATCAGCGCCACTGGCGGCACACGCGTGCACCTGCATTACAACAATCCGCTGGGTCGCCTGACCGCCATCGAGCGGGTAGTGAACAATGAAGCGGTCGAAACGCTCACCCAGTATCGCTACGACGAACACGGCCAGCTCAGCGCGGTGATCAACCGCAACGGCGACACCGTGCGCAGCTTCAGCTAGGCCGAAGGCCTGATGGTCAGCCACAGCAACGCGCTGGGCCTGGGCTGCCACTACCGCTGGGAAACCCTCGGTGGCCAGCCGCGACTAGGGCGGCGAGCGCTACGCCATCGAGTTGGACGACAACGGCAACATGACCGGTCTGACGCTGCCGGACGGCAACCGCCTGCAGTTCCAGTACGACGACTCCGCCCGGCTGCTCGAAGAAGTACCTGAACGAGGACGTATCACGATACTGAGGGTCATCGAAGGCACGTGACGGGTGTACGACGATCCCACACCCGGAGAACGCCCGTACATGCACGGGCTGCGCCCGTGATCGTGGATAAATCAGCTCCTACAGGGGCCGTGAAATCCTCCCTTCTACAACCAGTTCCACTGCGTGGAACCACATTCCGTTGTGCTCCCGCCCTGACTCGCGCTTATCTGTCCCCAGCCACGACCTGCCTTCCCCGTCGTGATCTCAAGCGAACAACAAGAAACGGGCCCCACCCGCGCGAGGAGATTCCCCATGTCGCAACATCAGCACATCCTGGCCTGGCTCAACGACGTGGCCAGCGACCTGCACGCCATCCGCCACGATATCCATGCCCACCCCGAACTCGGTTTTGAAGAAAGCCGCACCTCGGCCTTGGTCGCGTCCTTGCTGGAGCAGTGGGGCTATGAAGTGCACACCGGCATCGGCAAGACCGGTGTGGTCGGTGTGCTGCGCAACGGCAGCAGCCCGCGCAAGCTGGGCCTGCGCGCCGACATGGACGCGCTGCCGATCATCGAGGCCACCGGCGCCGACTACAGCAGCCGCCACCAGGGCTGCATGCACGCCTGTGGCCACGACGGGCACACCACCATACTGCTGGGCGCGGCGCGCTACCTGGCGGCGACGCGGCAGTTCGATGGCACGCTGACGCTGATCTTCCAGCCGGCCGAGGAGGGCCAGGGCGGGGCGGAGGCGATGCTGGCCGATGGGCTGCTGGAGCGCTTCCCGTGCGATGCGCTGTTCGGCATGCACAACATGCCCGGGCTGCCGGCGGGGCACCTGGGCTTTCGCGTGGGGCCGATGATGGCGTCGCAGGACTTGCTCACGGTGACCATCGACGGGGTCGGCGGGCATGGCTCGATGCCGCACCTGACGGTCGACCCGCTGGTGGCGGCGGCCAGTGTGGTGATGGCGCTGCAGACGGTGGTGGCGCGCAACATCGATGCCCAGGAAGCGGCCGTGGTGACCGTGGGGGCGCTGCAGGCGGGGGAGGCGGCCAACGTGATTCCCCAGCAGGCGCTGCTGCGCCTTAGCCTGCGCGCGCTGGATGCCCAGGTGCGGGCGCAGACCCTGGAGCGGGTGCGGGCGATCATCACCCAGCAGGCCGAGAGCTTTGGCTGCACCAGCACCATCGAGCACCGCCCGGCGTACCCGGTGCTGGTCAACCATGCGGCAGAAACCGCCTTCGCCACCCAGGTCGGGGTCGAGCTGGTCGGTGCCGAGGCGGTGGATGGCAACACCCGCAAGCTGATGGGCAGCGAGGACTTCGCCTGGATGCTGCAGCGCTGCCCGGGCGCCTACCTGTTCATCGGCAACGGCGTGCAGCAGCCAATGGTGCACAACCCCGCCTACGACTTCAACGACGACATCCTGCTGACCGGCGCCGCCTACTGGGGCGCGCTGGCGGAGCGCTGGCTCAAGCCGGCCTGACCTTCCTGTATTGACGACTGCCGCTGGAACCCGGGCGTTGCGCCTGGGCGATCACTTGAACGTTGCTGGCCAACAGAAGATGGAGTGTTCCGCATGCAGATTTCCAATACAGCCGCGTCGCGTACCCGGCAAGTGGTCGCGGCGGTCATCGGCAATGCGCTGGAGTGGTATGACTTTATCGTGTACGGCTTCCTGGCGAGCATCATCGCCCGCCAGTTCTTCCCCTCCGACGACGAGTACGCCTCGCTGCTGATGGCCCTGGCCACCTTCGGCGTGGGCTTTTTCATGCGCCCGGTGGGCGGGGTGCTGCTGGGTATCTATTCCGACCGCAAGGGGCGCAAGGCGGCGATGCAACTGATCATCCGGCTGATGACGGTGTCCATCGCAATGATCGCCTTCGCCCCCAGCTACCTGGCCATCGGCATGGGCGCGCCGCTGCTGATCGTGGTCGCGCGCATGCTGCAGGGCTTCGCCACCGGCGGCGAATACGCCAGCGCCACGGCGTTCCTGGTGGAAAGCGCGCCGGCCAACCGCAAGGGGCTGTATGGCTCGTGGCAACTGGTGGGGCAGTGCCTGGCAGTGTTCTCCGGCGCGGCGATGGTCGCCTTGGTTACCCACCTGTGCTCGCCCGAGGCGCTGGACAGCTGGGGCTGGCGCATTCCGTTCGTGCTGGGGCTACTGATCGGGCCGGTGGGGGTGTGGATCCGCAAGCACATGGAGGAGCCGGAAGAGTTCCTCGAGGCGCGCAAGCAGGCCAAGGGCCAGGCGCCGGGGCTGCTGCAGGTGCTGCGCGAACACCGCCGCAGTCTGCTGGTGTCGATGGGCCTGGCCTGTGGCGCGACGGTGTCGTTCTACGTGGTGCTGGTGAACATGCCGACCTTCGCCCACAAGAACCTCGGCCTGCCGTTGGACCAAGTGCTGTTGGTGCAGATGCTCGCCGTGGGCCTGATGACCGTGGTCATTCCGCTGGCCGGGGCGCTTTCCGACCGGCTGGGCCGGCGGCCGGTGCTGATGGCCTTTACCCTGGCGTTCTTCGTGATGGTCTACCCGCTGTACGTGTGGGTGGCGGCGGCGCCTTCCATCGAGCGCCTGCTGGTGATGCAGCTGCTGCTGTGCACGGCCATCGGCGGCTTCTTCGGCCCGGCGCCGACCGCGCTGGCCGAGCAGTTCCCGGTCGAGGTGCGCTCCACCGGCGTGTCGGTGGCCTACAACGTGGCGGTGATGGTGTTCGGCGGTTTCGCCCCGCTGATCGTCACCTGGCTGAGCAAGGTGCTCGGCACCCCGGTGGCGCCGTCGTTCTACGTGCTGTTCGCCTGCCTGCTGACCCTGCTCGGCACCTACTGCCTGAAAGAGGCGCCACGCGCCGGCAAATCCGTTGCCTACAACCTTGGAGTGAAACCGTGAACGCGTTAGCCATCGACCCGATCGTCAGCCTCGACGCCGAGGCACTGTCCCAGGTGATCCATGCCCGCGAGTTTTCCTGCCGTGAAGTGATGCAGGCGTACCTGGCGCATATCGAGCGGTTCAACCCTCAGGTCAATGCGCTGGTGTCGTTGCGCGAGGCCGGGGCGGTGCTGGCCGAGGCCGACGTGCGCGACCGCGAACTGGCGCGTGGCCAGGCGCGTGGCTGGATGCACGGCATGCCCCAGGCGATCAAGGATCTGGCCGCCACGGCCGGGTTGCGCACCACACTGGGTTCGCCGCTGTTCGCCGAGCACGTGCCGAGCGAGGATGCGATCAGCGTGGCGCGGGTGCGGGCGAGCGGGGCGATCATCGTCGGCAAGAGCAATGTGCCGGAGTTCGGGCTGGGCTCGCAGAGCTACAACACGCTGTTCGGCACCACCACCAACGCCTACGACCATGGCCGCGTGGCCGGCGGCAGCAGCGGCGGTGCGGCGGCGGCGCTGGCCATGCGCCTGCTGCCGGTGGCCGACGGCAGCGACATGATGGGCTCGCTGCGCAACCCGGCGGCCTTCAACAACGTCTATGGCCTGCGACCTTCCCAGGGGCGCGTGCCGTTCGGGCCGACGCCGGAGCTGTTCGTCCAGCAACTGGCCACCGAGGGCCCGATGGGGCGCAGCGTGCAGGATGTGGCACGGCTGCTGTCGGTGCAGGCCGGGCATGACCCGCGGGTGCCGCTGTCGATCAATGCGGGCCCGGTCGATTTCGCCGCAGGCTTGTCGCGCAGCTTCAAGGGCGTGCGTGTGGGTTGGCTGGGCGACTATGACGGCTACCTGCCGATGGACGACGGGGTCATGGCGCTGTGCGAGGCGGCGCTGGCCGACTTCGCCGAACTGGGCTGCGAGGTCGAGGCCTGCCAGCCGGGCTTCGATCTGGCGCGCTTGTGGCAATGCTGGCTCACCCATCGTCACTTCCTGGTGCACGGCAACCTTGGCGCGGCCTACGCCGACCCGGCCAAACGGGCCTTGCTCAAGCCGGAGGCGCAATGGGAAGTGGAGGGTGGCCTGCGCCTGGGCGCGCACGACCTGTACCAGGCCTCGCTGGACCGTAGCGCCTGGTACCAGGCGCTGGGCAAATTGTTCGAGCGTTACGATTTCCTGCTGTTGCCAGCCGCGCAAGTGTTTCCTTTCGACGCAGCGCTGCCGTGGCCGCAGGCGGTCGGCGGGCGGGCGATGGACACCTACCACCGCTGGATGGAGGTGGTGATCGGGCCGACCCTGGCCGGCCTGCCGAGCATGAGCGTGCCGGTGGGCTTCAATGCGGCAGGCCTGCCCATGGGCCTGCAGATCATAGGCCCGGCCCAGGCCGACCAGGCCGTGCTGCAGCTGGCCTTTGCCCATGAACAGCTGACCCGCTGGGTATCGCGTTGCCCGCCCAGTGCGCTGCAAGCGCGCTGAAGCGCTGGCCAGGCCCGTATCTTGCTGGGCATGATGACCATCCACGCACGGACAGGGAGGTCGACTTCATGGGCACTCAAACGGGTACGGCAACGGACGGCGGTGGCGTGCGCTCGGTGGAGCGGGCGCTGGCCATCGTCGAGCTGCTGGGCGAGCACCAGGCGCTGGGGCTCGAAGAGCTGCATTACCTGACGGCGCTGCCCAAGGCCACGGTATCGCGCATGCTCGCCACCTTGCAGGAGCAAGGCTGGGTCTACCGTGGCCTGAGCGACCGGCGCTATCGCCTGTGCGCGCGGCGGTTGTTCGGCGACCGCCAGCAGCGCTTCAAGCGCCAGTTGGTGGAGCGCGCCGCGCCGCTGCTGTTGGAGCTGAGCGAGCGCACCGGCCTGGTGGTGGATTTGTCGTGCTTCGACGGCGAGCGGCTGGAGGTGATGGAGAGCGCCATCCCTCAGGTGCTGCGCAAGCGCTACCCGAACAACTGTCAGATCGTCGGGCACCACGCCAGCCTGTTCCACTCGGCCATGGGCCGGGCATGCCTGAAGGAGCTGGCCGCGGACGAGGTGCAGCGCCTGGCCGCGCATGAGCGGGTTGGGGACGAGGCGTTGTTGCGTGATATCGAGGCGGATGCGCACAAGGGCTTCGGGCAGCGCACCGAGGGGTTCTGGGAGTACCCGGTGCGCTTGCCGTTCCTGATCCGGGCGATTGCCTTGCCGGTCAGGGCGCAGGGGCGGTTGGCCGGGAGTATCGCCTTGCATTGGCCGCTGGACCAGGCGCCGGTCGAGCGGGTGTTGAGTTTGCATCTGAACAGCTTGGCGGATGCGGTGGGCGAGGTGCAGCAGGCGTTGGTGGGGTAGGGGCGCATGCCCTGGTTTTTGGGGTGGGGTCGAGATCGAGCG
>NZ_BBIV01000025.1 GCF_000730665.1 Pseudomonas plecoglossicida NBRC 103162 = DSM 15088 | reverse complement strand
CCGAAACAAACGTAGGAGCGAGCGCAGCTCGCGATGCGCCGCGCGGGCGGCGCTCGATTTACGCCCCACCGCAAAAACCAAGACAGGCCATTCCAACCCCAGCAACCCCTGAATTTTTCGTATACAAAAAAACACAATTCTGATTACATTAAGCCACGCCTACGACATCGGTAATCGCCGCTGCGTATTGCGACAGGCTAAAGCCATGCATTACCCCTACCTGCTCGCCTCCTCCGAGCCCGCTGCGCGAATCGACGCATTCGCCGCTATTGCGTCACCCCGGTTCACCCTGCGCCCTACGCCAAGCCGATGCTCCCCGGCGGCGTCGACGCGTGCGCCGCTGATCTGACCGCCCCCAACACAACGCCTGGTTTCTAGGGTCTGGCTCTAATCGAAAACCGGGTGTCCGCACAGACGAATTGCAACCAATCCCTGAGGGGAAAGGAACACCTATGCCCAAGACATTGCTGATCAAGAACGCCGAACTGCTGGTGACGATGGACGGCGCACGCCGCGAGATCAAACGCGGCGGCCTGTACATCGAAGACAACGTGATCAAACAGGTCGGTCCCAGCGACGAACTGCCCCAGCACGCCGACGAAATTCTCGACATGACCGGCAAGGTGGTCATCCCCGGCCTGGTCAACACCCACCACCACATGTACCAGAGCCTCACCCGCGTGGTGCCGGCGGCGCAGGACGGCGAGCTGTTCAACTGGCTGACCAACCTGTACCCGATCTGGGCCCGGCTGACTCCGGAAATGATCTCGGTCTCGACCCAGACCGCCATGGCCGAGCTGATCCTGTCCGGCTGCACCACCTCCAGCGATCACCTGTACATCTACCCCAACGGCTGCAAGCTCGACGACAGCATCCACGCCGCCGAGGAAATCGGCATGCGCTTCCATGCCGCGCGCGGCAGCATGAGTGTGGGCCGCAGCCAGGGCGGCCTGCCGCCGGATTCGGTGGTGGAGAAGGAAAGTGATATTCTCAAGGAGTCCCAGCGCCTGATCGAGGACTACCACGACGCCAGCCACGGCTCGATGCTGCGCGTGGTGGTAGCACCCTGCTCGCCATTCTCGGTCAGCCGCGACCTGATGCGCGAAGCGGCGGTACTGGCGCGCGGGTATGGCGTGTCGCTGCACACCCACCTGGCCGAAAACGTCAACGACATCGCCTACAGCCGCGAGAAATTCGGCATGACCCCGGCCGAGTACGCCGAGGACCTGGGCTGGGTCGGTCACGATGTGTGGCACGCCCACTGCGTGCAACTCGACCAGCACGGTATCGAGCTGTTTGCACGCACCGGCACCGGCGTGGCCCACTGCCCGTGCTCGAACATGCGCCTGGCCTCGGGCATCGCGCCGATCCGCAAGATGCGCGACCACGGCGTGCCGGTGGGCCTGGGCGTGGACGGTTCGGCCTCCAACGACGGTGCCAGCATGATCGGCGAAGTGCGCCAGGCGCTGCTGCTGCAGCGGGTCGGCTTCGGCCCCGACGCGATGACCGCGCGCGAAGCCCTGGAAATCGCCACCCTGGGCGGTGCCAAGGTGCTCAACCGCAATGACATCGGCGCCCTCGCCCCGGGCATGGTCGCCGACCTGGTCGCCTTCAACCTGAACCACGTGGCCTATGCCGGTGCCCTGCACGACCCGCTGGCGGCTCTGGTGTTCTGCACCCCGACCCATGTCGACACCAGCGTGATCAACGGCCGCGTGGTGGTCAAGGACGGTCGCATCACCACCGTCGACCTGCCACGCGTGCTCGAGCGCCACAACCAGCTGGCACGCCAACTGGTGATCGGCGAGTGATCCACCCAGGCCGTTGCCCGTCGCCTTGAGGCAACGGCCTGCCCCTCTCTGCTACACCGCTTCACCCACCGCGACTGAGACCGTGCTGTTAGACGCATCAAAATAACAAAAGCGAGCTACTCACCATGACTTCTCCCGCTACACCTCGTCCGGAAGACGAGAACCTCGGCGTCGGCGCCAACGTGGCCTACGGGCTTCAACATGTGCTGACGATGTATGGTGGCATTGTTGCCGTTCCGCTGATCATCGGTCAGGCCGCGGGCCTGGCCCCTGCCGACGTCGGCCTGCTGATCGCCGCGTCGCTGTTCGCCGGTGGCCTGGCCACCTTGCTGCAGACCTTGGGCATTCCGTTCTTCGGTTGCCAGTTGCCGTTGGTACAGGGCGTCTCCTTCGCGGGTGTGGCGACCATGATCGCGATCATCGGCAACGACGGCCAGGGCGGTCTTGCTGTGGTATTCGGAGCCGTGATCGCCGCGTCGTTGATCGGCCTGGTGATAACACCGCTGTTCTCGCGTATCACGAAATTCTTCCCGCCGCTGGTAACGGGCATCGTCATCACCACCATCGGCCTGACGCTGATGCCGGTGACGGCGCGCTGGGCCATGGGCGGCAACAGCCAGGCCGCCGACTTCGGCAGCATCTCGAACATCGCCCTGGCGGCGTTCACCCTGGCCACCGTGCTGCTGCTCAGCAAGCTCGGCAGCGCCAGCATCTCGCGCTTGTCGATCCTGCTGGCCATGGTCATCGGCACACTGGTGGCCGTGGCCTTCGGCATGGCCGACTTCTCCCAGGTACTGCAAGGCTCGATCGTTGCACTGCCGCAGGTGCTGCCGCTGGGTGCGCCGGAGTTTCAGGTGGCGGCGATCCTGTCAATGCTGATCGTGATCGTGGTGACCATGGTCGAGACGTCCGCCGACATCCTGGCCGTCGGCGAGATCATCGACACCAAGGTCGACTCGAAGCGCCTGGGCAACGGCCTGCGCGCCGACATGATCTCCAGCGCCTTCGCACCGCTGTTCGGCTCGTTCACCCAGAGCGCCTTCGCGCAGAACGTCGGCCTGGTGGCGGTGACCGGCGTGAAGAGCCGCTATGTCGTGGCCACCACGGGGCTGATCCTGGTGACGCTGGGACTGCTGCCGGTGATGGGTCGGTTGATCGCCGCCGTGCCTACCGCAGTACTCGGGGGCGCCGGCGTGGTGCTGTTCGGCACCGTCGCGGCCAGTGGCATCCGCACCCTGGCCCAGGTGGACTACCGCAACAACATGAACCTGATCATCGTCGCCACCTCGATCGGCTTCGGCATGATCCCGATTGCCGCGCCCGGGTTCTACCACCACTTCCCGGCCTGGTTCGAAACCATCTTCCACTCCGGGATCAGCTCGGCCGCGATCATGGCCATCCTGCTCAACCTGCTGTTCAACCACTTGCGCGCCGGCAACTCCGACCAGCAGTCGGTGTTCGTCGCCGCCAGCGAACGCACCCTGCGCTACCGCGACATCGCCGGGCTGAACGACGGTGATTTCTTCCGCGACGGCAAGCTGTTCGACTGTGATGGTAATGAGGTGCCGGTGTTGGCGGAGGGCGATCATCACGGGGACGTGCCTGCCCCGCGCAAGCGGCGCCTGGAACAGGCGCACTGAGTGATTGGGGCTGCTGCGCAGCCCCCGTCACAGCTAGCCGTCAGCTCGCTTCAGCGTGAACGACCTTGGCAGCCTTGCGCAGGCTCCACATGCCCCACGCCAGCCCCAGCACGGCAGCAATCACCGAACCCGACAGCACACCCAGCTTGGCCGCACCCAGGGCGCCCGGGTCGGCGAAGGCCAGGTTGGCGATGAAGATCGACATGGTGAAACCGATACCCGCCAACAGCCCGATCAGGGTAATGCTGCGCCAGGTCACCCCCGCCGGCAGCGCACACCAACCCAGGCGCACCATCAGCCAGCTGACCAGGACGATGCCCAAGGGCTTGCCCACCACCAGCGCCGCTGCCACGGCGATCATCACCCAGTAAGGCCCGGCGGCAGACAGGTCGATCCCCGACAGGCTCACGCCGGCGTTGGCCAGGGCGAATACCGGCATGATGCCGTAGGCCACCCAGGGGTGCAGACTGCCCTGCACGCGGGTCACCGGCGGCACCAGTTCGCGCTGGGCCAGGCGCAGCTGCTTCAGCGGGCTGATCAGCCTGCTGCTGTCACCTTCCGGTGCCTTGGCACGGCCGAGCAGGTCGTCGGTCACGCGGGAAATGGCGTCCACCGGGCGCTGGCCCAGGGGCATGGACCTGACCGGGGTCATCAGGCCCAGAATCACACCCGCCAAGGTCGGATGGGCGCCAGTCATCAGCACGCCCAGCCAGACGATGGCACCGGGCACCACATAGGCATAGGCCGAACCGACACCGATCTTCTGCAGGCCGATCACCAGCATCAGGCCCAGCGCAGCCACCGCGAAGCCGGCGTAGTCGAGGCCGCCGGTGTAGAAGATGGCAATGATCAGCACGGCAATGATGTCGTCGATGATCGCCAACGCCAGCAGGAACACCCGCACGTTGGAAGGGATCGACTTGCCGAGCAGGGCCAGCACGCCGACCGCGAAGGCGATGTCGGTGGCGGTGGGTACCGCCCAGCCTTGCTGTTCGGCAGGTGCATGGCTGAACGCCAGGTAGATCAGCGCGGGCACGGCCACCCCGCCAACTGCCGCCGCCATGGGCAGCGTGGCCTGGCGCAGACTGGACAACGCACCTTCATGGATCTCGCGGCGAATTTCCATGCCGACGACCAGGAAGAAGATGGTCATCAGGCCGTCGTTGACCCAGAAGTGCAGGGATTGGGAGAACACCAGCGAGCCGACACCGAAGGTCACCGGCGCATGCCAAAGGGCCTCGTAGCTGGACGCTGCGGGCGAGTTCGCCCAGACCAGCGCGACCACGGCGGCGATCAACAGGACGATGCCGCTGACGGCCTCGATGTGCAGGAAGCGCTCCAGATTGGCGAATGCGCGCTGGGCGATTCGCTGGGCACGGGGCATTACATGTTTTTGCATGGGCGCAAGTACTCCCGCAAGGCGGCCCGACCTGCGTAGCTGTTTAACCTGCTTCACTGCATCATGCAGCTAGCACCCGGCGGCCATTCTAGCGGAAAACTTGCCGGTCGTCCCCTACCACCGTAGCAGACGCGGCCCCAATGCCGCGCCGAGCGCGGTCGGCAGCGACATGCCCAGCACATACCACACGCCCCAGAACGGCACCTGCATTTCGGGGCAATGCAGGCAGTAGGCAAGCGTCGCCGTCGCGCCAGCCAGCAGGCCACCGGCTGCACCGGCCTGACACAGGCGCGTTGGGGCGAGGCCGCGCAACGCCCAGAACACGGCGATGAAAACCGGCGCCGAGAGCAGTGCGATGTTCAACGCACAGGTGCGCCAGGTTCTCCCGAAGATCAGCTCGGCACGTGCTTCGACCGGAGCCCCGGACAGGCTGATCGCCGCTCCCAGCCAGACCATCAGCAGCGGCACGCCAAGCAGCCCCCAGACAATTCCGCCCCTGACGCCTGGCCTGGCCAGGCGCTGCGTCAGCCACAGCCCGAGCAACGCCAGGCTGCCAGGCAAGGCCAGCTTTGCCCAGAACAATGGCGTACGCGCTACTTCGGCGAGGTCGCTGCGCACCCCATAGACCGTCGCCGTCAACAACACCGCGCCGAGCATGCCGACCAGCAGCGCCTGGCCGAAGCGTCGTGCCAGCGCATGATGGCCCACTGGCCCTTCCCCGCTGGCCAGCAGGGTAATCAGTTCATCGGTTTTCATCGTCGTCACTACCTCGAATCAGCCTGGCCAAGGCCTTGAGCCCACGATGGATGCCCACCTTGACCGCCGAGCTGGATAACCCAGTGATACGCGCTGTTTCGTCCACCGACAAGCCTTCGAGCTTGACGTGGACGATTGGCGCACGCTGACGCTCGGGCAACTGTTCCAGCAATTTGCCAAGGTCGCGGCGGGCCTCGGCGGGTGCTTCTTCATTGGCAGCGAACAGGTCGCTGTCGTCTTCCAGGGACACGTGCCTCGCCTCGCGCTGACCATACCGGCGCAGGTAGTCGACCAGCTTGTAGCGGGCAATCGCCTGCACCCAAGCCGTCAGTGGCTGTTGCGGCTGATAGGTGTGGCGGGCGTTATGGACGGCCAGCAGCACCTCTTGCAGCAGGTCTTCGGCCTCGGCAGGGCGATGCGCCAGGCGCCGCCGCAGAAACCCACGCAGGTGCGACGCCAACGCCGCGAGAAACTCGCGGTAAGCCCGTGCATCCCCCTCCAGGCCCTGCAGCAACAACGCTTGCAGTTGCCCCTCGCGGGCTGTGAGCAGTTCCTGTGGATTAGTTCGTTGCATAGAGCGCCATGGTTACACCGGGAAAGAGTTTCTTTCAATCGAACCACAAACGCTCCCGTGAGCGCACTAAGGATGGCCTGAAATAGCCACTTAACAAGACACGCATTCTGCCAAATCTGGACGTCTTCTTCAGCGTTCCCCTGAGTGATCGGTCAGGTCGCGAAAATTAATTTCCCCGTGCTGTAACCGCAGCGCTGATCGACGCGAATTACTCGATGAGCCGCCGGTAATTCGCCACGGCCCAACCCTTTGGAGAGAACACCATGAAAACCCTCGCCCTCACCACCGCCGCCCTCGCCCTCGCCTCGCTGGCCAATGTCGCCATGGCAGGTGATGCCCCGAGTACTGGCGCCGCCATGGAAAAATGCTACGGCGTCGCCATGGCCGGCAAGAACGACTGCAAGGCCGGTGCCGGCACCACCTGCGCCGGCAGTGCGAAAAAAGACTACGACGGCATGCACTGGAAGAACGTCCCGGCCGGCACCTGCACCTCGATCAAGACCCCTAACGGCATGGGCTCGCTCACCCCGGTCAAGTCCTGAGTGGAGGCTGCCGACCATGAACCGGAATGCGCCCCTCGGCGCTGGGCTCGGGCTCAAGGCCGAGCACTATGCCCAGGCCCTGGCGTGTGACGCCGAGGGCCTGTGGTACGAGGTACACCCGGAAAACTACATGGTCGGCGGACCGCGCCTGGCCTGGCTGGAGCGCATGGCCGAACGCCATGCGCTGTCGCTGCACGGCGTAGCGCTGTCGCTGGCAGCCGACGCCGAACCGGATGCCAGTCACCTGCGCCGCCTGCGCGCGCTGATCGAGCGGGTCAGGCCGGTGCTGGTGTCCGAACACCTGGCCTGGTCCACCTGGCGTGGCCAGTATCATCCCGACCTGCTGCCGTTTCCGCGCAGTAATGAAGCGTTGAACCGCATCAGCGAAAACATCCTGCGCACCCAGGATGCGCTGGGACGCAACATTGCCCTGGAAAATCCCAGCCACTACCTGCACCTCGAAGGTCACGACTGGGACGAAATCGAATTTCTCACCGAGCTGGTCCGCCGCACCGATTGCACGCTGCTGCTGGACGTCAACAACGTGCATGTCAGCGCCCATAACCTGGGCTTCGATGCGGCGCGCTATCTCGACCGCTTCCCGTCCCAAGCGATCAGCGAAGTACACCTTGCCGGGTACAGCCAGGACCAACAGGCTGGCCTGCTGATCGACTCCCACGACGCGGCCATTGCCGAGCCGGTCTGGGCGTTGTATCGCCACTTGATCACCCGTACAGGCCCACGTCCGACGCTGATCGAGCGTGACGGCAACGTCCCCGCGTTCGCTGAACTGCTGCGCGAACGCACCATCGCCCAAGCGACCCTTGCCAGCGCAGGAGCCTTGCCATGAACCTGTCCCTTGGCCAGTTCCAGGATGCTTTTCTTGACGCGCTGTACCAGCGCCCTGCCCCGGCACTGACCTGCCTCAGCGAGCAGGCGGCCTTCGCGGTCTACCGCAATACCGTACTGTCCGGCTGTGTCGAGGCGCTACGGGCCAACTTCCCAAGCATCGAGACACTGGTCGGCCCCCACTGGATGCACCAGGCAGCCAGCACATACGCGCAACAAACGCCGCCTGAAGACCCCCGGCTGATCCACTATGGCGCGGCCTTCCCAGCGCTCCTGCAAGCACTGCAGGACAGTCACGGCTTGCTTTACCTGGCCGATGTCGCGCGCCTGGACTGGCACTGGTGCGACGTGTTCAGTGCCGAAGAAGACCCGTGCCTGACCCTGACCGATTTGGCCGGCATGACCGCCACCGACCTTGCCCGCGGGCACCTGAAACCTCGGCGCAGCGTGCGCTGGCAGTGGTTCGACGCGCACCCGGCGTACAGCCTGTGGCGCGTCAGCCGCGAGGGGTTGCCGTGGCCGCCGGAACAACCCTGGGTAGCCGAAGGCGCCCTGTTGAGTGGCGACGGCGAAGGTGTCAGCCATCAGCCCCTGGAGATCGGTGCCTGCGCCTTTCTCGACGCCTGCGCGGCAGGTCATTCGCTACAAGACGCCTCGCAACTCGCCCAGCAATGCCAATCCGACCTTGACTTCAGCGACCTGCTTGGCCGGCTGCTGCAGGCCAAGGCCTTGTGCCCCCTCACATTCGTCTGAAGGTAACGTCCATGGACACAATCCGTTCCAACGCCCCCACCCACACCCTGCGCCAGCGCTGGAACAGCCTGGCCGACCACCTGCAAGGCTGGCTGAGCGACAGCCTGTTGAGCCTGGTGGCGCGGCTGGGCATCGCCTCGGTCTTCTTCATGTCCGGCCGCACCAAGGTCGAGGGGCTGTTGAGCATCACGCCAAGCACCTACGATCTGTTCCAGACCGAATATGCACTGCCGCTGGTGTCACCCTGGGTAGCCGCGCACCTGGCAACCTACGCCGAGCACCTGTTCCCGCTCCTGCTGGTACTCGGCCTGTTCACTCGGCTATCGGCCCTGGCCTTGCTCGGCATGACTACGGTGATCGAAGTGTTCGTCTACCCCGATGCCTGGCCCACTCACGTGTCCTGGGCCGGCCTGCTCCTGCTGCTGATTGGGCGGGGTGCCGGGGCACTGTCGCTGGATCGTTTGCTGCGGTTGCGATAGCGCCCGGCCTGAACATTTGCTGACAGGCGTGGCCGCCTTTGCGTTTGTGCGCATACTCAAGCAGGTCTGGACCGAAGGAGCGTTCGATGATCGACCTGGCCCTGAGAGCGTTGCGCACCAACCCGGAAATAGCGGTATTTCTCGCCATTGCCCTGGGTATCTTGCTGGGCCGGGTAAAGCTGGGCAGCTTCCACCTCGGCTCGGTGGCCGGGGCGCTGCTGATGGGTCTGCTGATCGGCCAGGTCGGCCTGCAGGTGCCACACGAACTCAAGTCGGTGTTCTTTGCCCTGTTCATCTACGCGGTCGGGTTCAAGAGCGGCCCGGAATTCTTCGGCAGCCTCAATCGCGGCACCCTCAAGCTGGTGCTGCTGTCGGTGGTGCTGTGCGCCACCGCACTGGCGGTGATCCTGACGATGAACGCCGTCTATGGTTTCGATGCAGGCTTTACCGCCGGCCTGGGCGCCGGGGCCCTCACCGACACCGCGATCATGGGCACCGCCAGCAGTGCCATCGCCCAGTTGCCGATGGACGAGGCGGCCAAGACCACCCTCAACAGCCACATGGCCGTGGCCTACGCCATCACCTATGTGTTCGGTACCGTCGGCCTGATCGTCTTCGTCGGCAGCCTGGCGCCGCGCCTGCTCGGCGTCGACCTGCGCGCCAGTGCCCAGGAACTGGAGCGTGAACTGGGCATCGAGCGCAACGAAGACGCCATCAGCATTCCCTACACGCGCATCGTGGTGCGCGCCCATCGCCTGGGTGCTGCCACGGCCATCGGGCTGAGCATTGCCGACATCGAGGCGCGGCACCCGTCACTGAGCGTCGAGCGCATCACCCGTGGCGGGCAAGCGTTCGAACGCGACCCCGCGCAAGTCCTGGAATGTGGCGACATCCTCGGCATCTACGCCCTGCGCGAGGCCGTCAGCGACCTTCACGACTGGATCGGCCCGGAGGTCGATCACCCCGACAGCCTGTCGTTCCCCACCCGCAGCGCGGACATCGTGCTGACCAACCGGCACCTGGCCGGTCGTACCCTGCACCAGGTCAAGGCAGCGCTGACCGGTGCCGAGCGCATGGGTTGCTTCCTGACCGGCATCACCCGCCAGGGCCTGCCCCTGCCGCTGCTGCCGGAAACGGTACTGCGCCGTGGCGATGTCATCAGCCTGACCGGGCGCGCCGCCAGCGTCGAAGCCCTGGCCGCGCAGATAGGGCGCATCCGCCAAGCGAGCTACCGCAGCGACATTGCCCTGCATGCCCTGGGGCTGGTGCTGGGCTCGCTGGTGGGTCTGCTGTCCACCCACATCGGCATGATCATCGAACAGGCCGGCAGCAATACGCCGGTCATCGGTTTTACCGTCTGTTATGCGGTTTCCAACGTATTGCTGGCCGTTTGCGGGCCTATCATCATCGCCTTTGCCTGACTGCTGAAAGGTATAAGCGGAAAACTTCCACAACAGTTCATTGCTGGACAACCTGGACAAACTTGCCGGTTGTCAGGTGTCGTCTAAAGTACTTATTCCAAGCCCACGGTTTGCTTCTTATTCAATTTCGTTCGGATGTCGCGAAAAGAGCATACGCGCAAGCAGGGCATGAAGTTGAACGCAGCTAATCTGCCTGGGTCGCTTCAAGATTTTGCTGGTAGCTACCGCACGGTACAGCACGTTAGTCCAAAAGGAGTTTGTGATGAAATTGAGTGCTAAATCGTTGAACCGTGACCGCCACCTGGAAAAACCTTCACGCCTGTGGCGACTGGGCCGATCGTCACGCCTTGATGTGTGATCCAACAGCGGCAGGGCCTCGGCCCTGCCGCTGTGCCACCGAGGCGAATGGACATCGACAGCGACGGCATGGGCAGCGGAGTAACCGACATGAACCTTTATCCAAACGCCTCGGCACAGGGCGCCAATGCGGGGTCGCCTGCCAGGCTCGCGTCGGCCGTGGCCCTGATCACCCTGTGCCTGGGCAACCCCGCCTGGGCCGGCGGTATCCTCATCTATGAAGCCGGCCAGGAAGGCAACGGCCTGGCCAACGCCGGCTCCGCCGCGCTGGCCAACGACCCCAGCGTGCTGATGAGCAACCCGGCGGGCATCACCCGGCTCAAGGGCACCCAGCTCAGTGCCAACGCCCAGGTAATCCTCGGCGACCTGCGTTTCTCCCGCGACAGCAACAACCAGTTCGACGGCAACGAGGGCGGCAATTCGCTGCAATACCTGCCCGGCGCGAGCCTGTTCGTCAGCCACCAGATCGACGAGCGTTCGGCCATCGGCTTTGGCATGTACGGCAACTTCGGCCTGGCCCTGGATTACGACGACGACTGGGCTGGCCGCTACTTCACGCAAGAGGCCGCAATCATCGGTGTGTCCTTTCAACCGACCTTGGCCTACAAGTTCACCGACGACCTTTCCATTGGCATCGGCCCGCGGATCATGCTCGGCTACTACCGCACCGAAATGGCCATCAACAACAACCTGCTGGGCCTGGCCGACCGGCCTGACGGACAGCTGGAATACAAGGACACCGATGTCGGCACCGGCGTCAACCTCGGCCTGCTCTATCAGGTCGATGCGCGCACCCGCGTGGGCCTGGCCTACACCAGCAAGGTCAAGCTTGAGTTCGAAGACAAACCGCACCTCAAGGACATCGACAACCCGCTGCTCAACGCCGCCCTGCGTCGCCTGGACGTGGACTCGCTGGAGCTCGACCTCAACGTGCCGCAGACGGTGACCTTCAGCGTCGCCCATGAACTGGACGACCAATGGACCCTGCTCGGCAGCCTCAACTGGCAGGACTGGAGCGAGTTCGGCGACGTCGGCGTGGAAGTCGACAGCAACGCCGGCGGCACCAGCCGCACGGTCGACCGCCAGTACAAGGACACCTGGCACGCCTCGGTGGGCGCACAGTACCAGGCCACCCGGCAATGGCGCTGGAGCCTTGGCCTTGGCTACGACAGCTCGGCCGTGGACGACAAGGACCGCACCGTCGACAACCCCATGGGCGAAGCCTGGCGGCTGGCGGCCGGGGTCAATTACCAGCTCGAAGAAGGCCTGGACCTGCACATGGCCTACACCCTGGTCTGGCTCGGCGACATGGACATCGAGCAGACCAAGGCACGCTCTGGCAAAACCCTTTCGGGCAATACTGAAAACAGTGCGCTGCACATCCTGGGGGCTGGCGCGACCTGGCGTTTCTGAGGCACGCTTCGCGGCTGCAGGACATCGATCATCGTAAGAAGGAGAAGCTGCATGAATACCAAGTCGTTAGCTGCATCGCTGTGCCTTGCAACGCTCATGCTGCAAGGCTGTGCCAGCAAGTACGTGGAGTCCGACCAGTATTCGGGCTTCCTCAAGGACTACAGCATTCTCAAGGAAGGCGAGTCGCCTTCCGGAGCACCGGTGATGCGCTGGATCAAGCCCGGGATCGACGCCAAGCGCTACAGCAGCGTCTACATCGAACCGAGCCAGCTCTACCCGAAACCGCAACCGACCGAGAAGGTGCCGCAAGCCACCCTGCAGGGCATCACCAACTACTACGACCAGACCCTCAAGAACCACTTCTCCCAGGTACTGCCGCTGGCCAAGAGCCCAGGCCCGCGCGTCCTGGTAGTGCGCCCGGCGATCACCGCCGTCAGTGCCCAGACCAAGAGCCTGCGCCCGTATGAAGTCATCCCGATCGCGCTGATCGCCGCCGGTATCAGCACCGCCACCGGTATCCGCGACCAGGACACCAGCATCGCCACCGAAGCCGCATTCCTCGACGGCGAGACCAACCAGGTGGTGGCCGAAGTGGTGCGCAAAGGCGCCGGCACGGAGCTCGAGAACTCGTCCCAGGTCATGCAGGCCAAGGACGCCAAGGCTGTGCTCGATGGCTGGGCCAAGGACATGGTCAGCTCGTTCCAGTCTCTGAGAAAGTAAACCGCCCCACCCCACTGCAGGGCCGAGCCTGCAGTGGGGCGTAGCACTTCCACGCTCGGCCATCGAGGCGCGATATCATGGACAGCATTCGCGGCAGCGCTCTGCTGCATTTCGATCAGCTACTGGCC
Organism: Pseudomonas plecoglossicida NBRC 103162 = DSM 15088; assembly: GCF_000730665.1. Taxonomy (GTDB): domain Bacteria; phylum Pseudomonadota; class Gammaproteobacteria; order Pseudomonadales; family Pseudomonadaceae; genus Aquipseudomonas; species Aquipseudomonas plecoglossicida. The sequence goes on along the minus strand of NZ_BBIV01000025.1, from coordinate 72,646 downwards.
GAGCACGGCGCACTGCAGCAGGACTTTCTGGCCCCGCTGCAGATCGGCCTGGATGTGGTCGGCAATTATGGCAAGACCCTGCCCTATATCAGCGTCGTGCAATTACTCGAAGGCAGCGCACAGGCCCTCAGCCTGCCGCGCTTCGGCCTTGAACTCGCCTTGCGCCAGGGCACGACACTGGTCGGCCCGCTGCGCCACCTGGCGGTCTCGGCACCCACTGTCGGCCACGCCCTGGTGGCCGTGATCCGCTACATGCGCCACTACAGCCCGGCCATTCAATTTCGCCTGGAACATCGCGCCGGCCAGGCCCTGCTGTACTTCGACAACGGCCTGCCCGGCTCCGAGCAGACGCCACAGATCGTCGAAAAGTCGGTCATGGGCGCCAGGTTGCTGATCAACGAACTGCGTGGCACGCCCCTGCGCCCCCGCGCCGTGACCTTCCGCCACCAGGCGCTGGGCGATGCGGCGGGCTACCTGCGCTACTTCGACTGCCCGGTACTGTTCGGCCACACCCACAACAGCCTGGTGCTGGCGGCAGACGTGCTGGAGGAGACCTGCGTGCACCATGACCCCGACCTGCACGCCATCGTCCGCCATTTCCTGGAGAACCAGGCCCTGCCGTGCGACAGCCTGCTGGCCTCGGTAGAGCGCAAGATCCAGATGCTGCTGCCTGCTCAACGCTGCACCCTGGAACAGGTGGCGATGGCCCTGGACATGAACCCGCGCACCCTGCAACGCCACTTGGCCTGCGACGACATCGAGTTCGAGGACTGTCTGGACGCCATCCGCCGCCGCCAGGCGCAGCAGATGCTGCGCAAGACCAGCCTGACCGTGGGGCAGATCGCCAGCGAACTGGGCTATCGCCGCACCACCTCGTTCTGCCGCGCGCACCTGCGCTGGTTCGACCTGACGCCGCTGGAGCACCGCCGGCAGTACGGCGACTTGCAGATCGCCAACCTCTAGCCCGGCTGGTCGTCCGGCTTCGTGGAAGGATCGCGGGCCGGAGCGGCGAACCATTTTTCCCGTGGTACCCGCTTCTCCTGCGCCGGATCACCCAGGTAATGCGGCGACATGATCTGCACGCCGTACTCGTTGAACACATCCTGGATGTTGGCATGCAGCAGGCTCAGCAGCTCCGCTCTTGGCCGCGGCTCGCTGGGCACGGCCTGGGCCACCAGGCGGTACTCCGGGTAGAAGTCCGACAGCCCGGTCTGGAACACCTGCGGCCTGGGCTTGGCGACAATACCTTCGGTACGTTCGGCCGCCTCCACCAGCATCGCCTCGACCTGGCGCCACGGCGTGTCATAGCCGATGGTGACCACGGTATCGACGATATAGCCCTGGCCCTGGACCACGCGCGAATAGTTGCGCGTCACCGAGCCTGTGATCATCGAGTTGGGCAAGGTCAGCACCTCGCCCAGCCCGGTACGGATGGTGGTGTTGAACATGCCGACTTCGGTCACCGTGCCTTCGTTGTCGCCCACCCGCACGTACTCGCCGGCCTTCAAGGTGCGCGAGTAGGTCAGGATCAGCCCCGCCGCGGCCTGCCCGACCACGCTGGAAGCCCCCAGGGAGATCATCAGGCCGAGCAGTACCGACAGGCCCTTGAAGGCATCGGTGCCCGAGCCTGGCAAGTACGGGTAGGCCATCACCAGGGCGAACAGCCAGATCGCCAGCGAAGTCAGGCGGGTGGTCGGCTGCAGGGTTTCCTCGGTCAGCCACTTGACTGTGCCCGGGCGGGCGATACGTTCCAGCATGCGCCGGCTGAAACCGCTGATACCCCGGGCGATGAAGAAAATCATCACCGCCACGGCAATGCCGGGGATGGCCTGCAGGATGCCGTGCAGCAAGTAGCGCAGCAGATCGAGCAGGTGCACGTTGAGACTTTCACCCCACGGCCGGGTATAGGGGAACTGCGACAGCACGAAGCTCAGCCACTGGTAGCTGAACAGGAAGACCACCACCCAGTACACCAGCCGCAGCAGGCGATCGGTCAGGTAATACACGTATTGCATGTCGAACAGCGGCAACTGGCCGACGCGAATCTGCTTGGCGCGTTCGCGCATCAACTGCGTCAGCACCCCGCGCAGCTTGCGTCGGCCCCAGTTGGCGGCCTTGATCAGCCCCACGAAGATCACGGTCACCAGTGCCGACCAGCCCAGCGCCTTGAGCAAAAACCGTAGGCTGCGCGCTTCCCCGGTTTCTTCCACCACCTGGCGCAGTTCTGCGGCGGCCTGCTCGGCGGCCAGGCGCGTGTCACCGCCATTCACGCCCAGGTCCAGCGGCGCGACGATGAAGGCACGATGGCCGCCGAGCAGCACCATGTGGCTGTTGAGAATCTTGTCGACACTGACCTGCAGGTCGTCGTTGCCGCGCAGGGCCTCCTCGATCACCGCCTTGGCTCGCTGCACGCGTGCTGCCGGGGTTTCGCCAAGCAGCGTGGCATTGAACGTGAAGATGCTGCGATTGGCGATGACCAGCTCGGCCGGATCGGCGGGTACGCCATCAGCGTTGCTGCCGGCTGTGTCACTGCCCTGCCCCACCGCGGGCAACAGCAGCAGCCACACCAGCAGCAGGCGAAAAAGGTGGTTCATTGCACACTCCCTGGGCACACGGACGAACGGCATTCCTCTAGTGATAGCACAGGGTTCACTGGCGTGAGCCCGGCCCCAGGAACCAGCGGAAATAGGGGTTGTCGCCGTCGCTGCGGGCCAGCTCGCGGGCCTCCACCGCCCAGGCCTGGCGGTTGCCGTTGTAGGCATGCAGGCTGAGGCTGTAGAAGCGCTCGAGGGCCCGCCAGCGGTCGTTCACCGCGCTGGCGAACGCAGGCTCGGCGCCCTGCAATGGCGGCGCCCCCCTGAGCGCCAGCAAGGTCGGCAGCACCCGGGTGATTTCCCGTGGCCGTGCCCAGCCGGCGTACTCGATGCGCGGCTGGTCATCGGTCACCGGCAAGGCATTGGCGGCGAAACGCTCGAGGCCGGCGCGATCGGTGATCCAGGTCGCCAGCAGCGCCTGCACCGAATCCACCCCGACCTCGGCCAGGGCCGAGGCCACCGGTGCTTGCGCCAGGCGTTGGCGAATCCGCGGCACATCCAGCTCCATGGGCTGCAGCGAACCGATCAGGAGCATTTCGTGGAACTCGGTCGACCACAGTGACGCATGGGGGAATACCTCGATGAAGCTGCGCACCAGGGCGCGGCTGTCCTCTTCGTTCTGGGTCGGCAAGGGCAGCCACTGCGCCACCAGCCCGCCGGGTTGCAGGCGCGAGGCGGCCAGCTGGTAGAAGTCGCGCGAATACAGGTTGACCACGCCGGCGGCCGAGGGTGGCGGCGGCTCCAGGGTCACCAGGTCGTAGCGCTCCTCGCTGCGCAGCAGTTCGCGGCGGCCATCGCGCAGGCGGATATCCAGGCGCGGGTCGGTCACGGCGGCGAAGTTTCCGGCGAAGTGCGGCGCCGCTTGCAGCACCTCGGGCAGCAGTTCCGCCACCACCGGGCGCTCCAGCCCTGGGTAGCGCAGCATCGCCCCGGCGGTGATGCCGGTGCCGAAGCCGATGACCAGCGCCGAACGCGGCTCGCCACGGTGGATCAGCAACGGCAACAAGGCCTGCAGGCGCATGTAGCGCAGCGATGGCATGGCATCGCCGGTGTTGGACACGCCCTGGATGTACAGCCGGCTGAAAGTCTGACCCGGGCGCCCCTGCTTGACCACGGCGACGGTACCGCCCTTGCCCTCGTGGTAGTAAGTGAGCTGCCCGTTGCGCGCGCCGGGCAGCAGTTCGGCCAGGCGCTGGGGTGGTGTGAGGAAGGTCACCAACAACGTGGCCGCCGCCGTGGCGATCACGCCGAGGGTTGCCGGGCGCCCCACCCCGTGACCCCGCCACACCGCCAGCAGGCCGACCAGCGCCGCCAGGCCGGCCAGCACGCCCAAGGCGCGCACCAGACCCAACTGCGGCACCAGCACGAAGCCGGTGAGCAGCACACCGACGATGCCACCCAAGGTATTGAGCGCCACCACCGCACCCACATCACGCCCCACATGGCCACTGTCCACCACCAGGCGCAGGGCCAGCGGGAAGGCGGCGCCCAGCAGGGTGGTCGGGAGCAGCACCATGCACAGCGCAGCTGTCGCGAAACGCGCACACATGCCGACCAGTTCGCTGCCGAACAGCTGCAAGGCGAGCATTTCCGCCTGGGTCTGCGCCAGCACCAGCCAGCGCCCGAGCCCGGCCAGCTGCAGTAGGGCCAGCAAACCGGCCAACGCGATCAGCAGGCCGAACAGGCCCCAGGGATCGCGGATACGGTCGGCGCGCCGGGCATACACGGCGCTGCCAGCGAGCAGGCCACCCAGGTAGGTGGCCAGTACCACGGCGAAGGCGAACGCCCGGGTGCTCATGAACGGGACGATCGACTGGCTCCACACCACTTCGTAACCCAAGGCGACGCCACCGGCGATGCAGTACAGGCCAATGGCGAGCCGCGCCTGCGCACTGCGTGGGGTCGACGACGGCGTGGCTGGTAAAGGCAGCGCAGCATCGCGGCGCCGCGCGAACCAGGCACCCAGGGCGGCCAGCAGGTTGAGTGCAGCCGCTGCGCAGGCGCTGCCGGTGACGCCCAGGTGGGGCAGCAGCACAAACGCTGCCAGCAAGGTGCCGGCGATGGCGCCTGCGGTGTTGGCCGCGTACAGCCGGCCGCCCGCCTCTGCCAACTGCCCCGTGGCGGGTGCCAGCGCGCGTACCAGCACAGGCAAGGTCCCGCCCATGAGCAAGGCAGGCAGCCCGACCAAGGTGAACGGCAGCGCCCAGGCGAACAGGCCGGCGCTGCCTTCAAGGCGCGCAAACGGCCCCGCGGCATTGGCCAGGGCCAGCGTGGCGCCGATACCCAGCAGGGCCACGGCCAGTTCCAGGCACACATAGAGCATCACCGGGCGCTGCAAGCGGTCCGCCCAGCGCCCGAACAACAGGCCGCCCAGGGCCAGGCCTGCGAAGAAGGCACTGATGCCGGTGGCCACGGCGTGCACTTCCACGCCGACCACCAGCGACAGTTGTTTGATCCAGAGGACTTGATAGACCAGGCCGGCGGCGCCGGAGAGGAAGAGCAACGCTGCCGGCACCAGCACCGAAAGATGTGCCTTGGCTCGCGGTGAGTCGGTGACTGCGGAGGATACTGCTGGTGATGCCATGCACGAAGCCCTTGTCAGGTGAAGGTTGAGCACTGCAAAAGCCCTTTGCCTTGTGGGAACCGGCTTGCCGGCGACAGGGCCCGAACAGGCTGGCCCTATCGCCGGCAAGCCGGCTCCCGCAGGGATCGTGCAAGCGTTCAGCGGGTCACTGCTTGTTCATCTTCTCCTCGATCTTCTTGTCCACATCGGCACGGATCTGGTCGATGCTGAAGCTTGCAGGCCGCTGGCTGGGAGGATAGTCGACGAATGTCTGCAGGAAAGCGGCGGCCTTCTTGATGCCGTTGAAGACAAGGTAGTCGTTCTTGGTCAGCCAGTCGTTGTACTGGTCAGAGACCACATCGGCGCGCTCGTACGGGTCCATGCGCAGGTTGAACATCTTCGGAACCCGCAGACACGTGAACGGTTCGCTCCAGACTGCGAAGCCACCGGGCGCACGTTGCTCGCAGAAGACGATTTTCCAGTCGCCATAACGCATCGACACGAGTTCGCCATCATCGTTGAAATAGTAGAACTCGGAGCGAGCGCTCTTGTCGGTCTTGCCCGTGAGCATGTCGAGTTGGTTGAAGCCGTCCAGGTGGACCTTGAAGTTCTTGCCCCCCACATCGGCGCCCTTGAGCAAGCGGTCCTTGATATCGGTATCGCCGGTTGCCGCCAGCAGGGTCGGGAACCAGTCGAGCCCGGACATCATCTGCGTATTGATCGTGTCAGGCTTGATCTTGCCTGGCCAGCGCACCATTGCCGGCACCCTGAAGGCACCCTCCCAGTTGGAGTTCTTTTCATTGCGGAACGGGGTAGTCGCCGCATCTGGCCAGGACCACTGGTTCGGGCCATTGTCGGTGGTGTAGACGACGATGGTATTGTCTGCGACCTTCAGGTCGTCCAGGGTCTTGAGCAGCTTGCCGACATCGCCATCATGTTCCAGCATGCCGTCGGCATAGTCGTTGCCGACCATGCCGCTCTGCCCTTGCATCGACTCGCGCACGTGGGTGAAGGCGTGCATGCGGGTGGTGTTCATCCAGACGAAGAACGGCTTGTTGGCCTTGACCTGCTTGTCGATGAAGTTGATCGCGGCCTGGGTGGTCTCGTCGTCGATGGTTTCCATGCGTTTCTTGGTCAGGGCACCGGTGTCTTCGATCTTGCCATCGGCGCTGGACTTGATCACACCGCGTGGTGACGCCGCCTTGACGAACTCTGTGTCGTCTTTCGGCCAATAAGGGCGCTCCGGCTCTTCTTCGGCGTTCAAGTGGTAGAGATTGCCGAAGAACTCGTCGAAGCCATGGTTGGTGGGCAGGTATTCGTCACGGTCGCCCAAATGGTTCTTGCCGAACTGTCCCGTAGCATAGCCTTCGGCCTTGAGCGCCTGAGCAATGGTCACGTCCCGCGCCTGCAGCCCGACCGGTACGCCGGGCATGCCGACCTTGGACAAGCCGGTGCGCAGCGCCGACTGGCCGGTGATGAAGGTCGACCGCCCTGCCGTACAACTGTTCTCGGCATAGTAGTCGGTGAACAACATGCCTTCCCTGGCGATGCGGTCGATGTTCGGCGTCTGGTAACCGACCACGCCCTTGCCATAGGCACTGATGTTGGTCTGGCCGATATCGTCACCGAAAATCACCAGGATGTTCGGCTTGTCCGCCGCATTGGCCAGCCCTGCCGCTAACGTTGCCGTGGCTGCGAGGGCAGCCATCGACAACCATGCTCTACTGGACTTCATAGCTACGCTCTCCGTTTCATGTCACTGCTGTCGTCCACGACTGCGTGTACCAGGGTTGCTGGCGGTTCGCCCGGCCCCGTACGCCTGCGGTTGGTTTTTGAATCCTCATGGCGCCTCGAAGGGGTACACACGACGCCACTCACTGGCCATGTCCACCACCGTCCAGCCCTTGGCCTGCGCCTGGTCGAGGGCCTTGTCCAGGCGCCCGACCTTGCTGGTGCGGTCATAGGCCCATTCGCGATGGGCGTCGGTGTGGTGCACCAGGCCGGCAAAACGCCTGCCCTCGCCCGCCATGGTCCACTGCAGCATCTGCAGGTCGCCATCGGAGTTGCCGAACGCCAGCAGCGGCCGGCGACCGATGATCGAGTCGATGCTCACAGGCTTGCCCGGCCCATCGTCGTTGTGCACGACCTTGGGCAGGCGTTGAACGCTCGGTTTGCCCTGCTGGTCCTGGTAGGTGGCACCCAGCGTGGTGCCAATCACCTGCTCGGGGGGAATGCCGTACACCTCTTCGGCAAAGGCCCGCATGAAGGCCACCTCGCCACCGGAAACGATGTAGGTCTTGAAACCGTGCTCGCGCAGGTAAGCCAGCAGTTCCAGCATCGGCTGGAACACCATTTCGGTGTAGGGCTTGCCCGTGCGCGGGTGGCGGGCACTGGCCAGCCAGCTACGGCTGCGGGCGATGAAGTCTGCAGTGCTCATGCCCGAATGGGTCGCGGCGACGATCTTGAGCATGCCGTCCATGCCCTGGGCTGCCAGTGCCTGGTGGTCGTTCTCGAGCACCGCCTTGAACGGTTGCTGCGTGCGCCATTGGGGATGCTCGGGGGCCAGGCGCCTGACCTCGTCCATGGCGAACAGCACCTCGAAATACAGCGGTTGCTCGCTCCACAGGGTGCCGTCGTTGTCGAACACGGCGATGCGCTGGCCCGGCACAACATAGTCCGGGCCGCCTTCTTGAGTGACCGCTTCGACGAAGGCCACGATGGCGCTGCGCGAAGACCCTTCGCGCCAGGACGGCAGAGGGTCCGCCGCCTGGGCCAGCGCCGGCAGCAGCAACAACAACAGGTAAAGCAGGCCACGCTGGGCAATGTGGGCCTTTGATTCGCGCATGCTGTGCTGTCCTTACCTGAATGAGCAGTCTCAGGGATTCAGATCATGAAGCCCGTGTCTTTTCGAAGCAGTGGCCTGGCCCGTTGCTGGCCCCTGGCGCAGGCGCTGCATCAGTTTCCTGCGCTCACCCGAGCTGAGCCCGTGCTCAGCTTGGGCACCATAGCCAGCCTCGAAAAAGGCTAGCAAATCGTGCTCCGAATGCTCGGCCGAGGGATGTTCACTTGACGACAGGGTGCGCCGCCCCGCGCTGCGCCGCACCCACAGGTACAGGCCGTCCAGCCGCGCCGGCTGGCTGGCGCATTGCTGCCGCGCCCGGCGCCAGGCGTAGCCGGAGGAGTCGAGCCAGGCCTGCCGCCGCCTGGTCTGCCAGCGTCGCAACCACTGCCAGCTTGCCCGCCCCCATTCGCGGCCGCCCCAAGCCACGGCGCCCAGCACCAGCAGCAGTACCAGCAGCAACAGCCAGTGGCTGGCGATCCTGACCTGGGTGCCCTGGCCCAGTGCGCGTAGGTCTTCAGCGAGGGAGAACGGCGCCTGGTAGCTGCCTGCCTCGGCCACCACCTCCACCGCGGGCACCGAGGCCGTGTGCGGCTCGCCCGTGGCGGCATCCCACCATTGCACCTCGATGGCCGGCAGGCGGTAGTGCCCGGCGGAGTTGGCCACGTAGCTGACACTGTCCTCGCGCTGCCCCCCGAGGATGCCACCGCGACCATCGCTCAGCGGCGTGACGCTGGGCGTCTGCACATAGCGCTTGAGGCCATCGACCTCGGCAAAGTGCGGCGGTGGGATCAACATCGCCTGGGCACCGGGGGCGACGACATGCAGGCGTCGAGTGATGCTGTCACCGGCCCGCAACGGGCTGTGCGACGGCTCGATGCTCTGGGTCAGTTCCAGCGTCTGTGCGACCAGGCGCTGCTCGCCTGCCGTGCTGGCGGTGCCTTTGGCCTCGAACGACAGGGGCTGGCTGTGGACGGTCAGCGCCGCGCTCGCCTGGCCGGGCTGGACGACAAAAGCCAATGCCGGAATGCTGAAACGCTGCGCCGTGGTGGGAGTGATCTGGTAGCGATAGCGCAAGCCGAAGAAGGCCTTGCCGTCGAGTCGCTGGTTCAAGTGCTGGGCCTCGCCACTGGGCGGCGTCACCACCGCACCCGCCAGTTGCAGGGCCGGCAGCACCGGCGCGTCGGTGAACCAGGTGTCGACCAGCAGGTCGACCTCCAGGCTGACCGTGGCCCCGGTCATGATCGGCGTCGCCGGCACCAGCCGTGCCTGCACCCGCACTTCAGGCTCGGCCGCATGCACAAAGCCGGTGAGGCAACACAACATGAACAAGGCGCAACGGATCATGGTGCCTCCTTCGCGGCATCCTGCAACGCGAACTTGCGTTTGAGAAACTGCGCCGGCGAAGTGGTCAGGTTGTTCAGCCAGAGCTGGTCGGAGGCCGCCTGCGGGGTCTGTTGCTGCTGTTGTTGACCGCCTGCGGCGGGCGTCTGGTCTTCCACCACCTTGTCGGGTTTTTCATTGGGCGGGCTGGCTTCTTGCTGGTCCTCGTAGTCCTTGAGCAGTGCCTCGGCCAGCGCCAGGTTGGCCTTGGCTTCGGCAAACTGCGGCTGCAGGCGCAGGGCCTGCTGGTAGGCGGCGATGGCCTGCTCGAACTTGAACAGCCGCACGTAGCTGTTGCCCTGGTAGAACCAGGCCGGTGCCGTGTCGACCTTGCCCAGGCTGGTCAGCGCCGCCTGGAAATCGGCTGCCTGGTAGGCGGCGACACCTTTCCAGTAGGGGTCGTGGAAGCGCGCCGCCGCCTGCGGATAGTGCTCGTGGTCGAACGCCCAACGTCCTTGCTGGTCGGCGGTGAAAAACGCATCGGCCAGTGCCCCGGCCCGCGCAGGCTCTGCCGCCCCCCCCAGCAGCAGCGCCAGCAACAGGCCTGGCAGCCAGTTCACCCGCCAGCCTCGGCGCACGCTGAACAGCACCAGCAGCAACAGCGGCCAGCACAGCCAGTAGCCGGCATCCTTCCAGTGCAACTGGGCATCCAGGCCACTGGCCGCCTTGAAATGTCGCTGGGCATGCAGCTCGATCCAGTCCAGGTCATCGTCGTTCAGCGACAGGCTGCCCAGCGGCGCACCCGCCGCCTTGGCCAACCCTTGCAGGCCTTGGCTATCGAAATCGCCTTGTACCGGCCGGCCCTGGGCGTCGAGCCTGGGCAGGCCCTGGGCATCGCGCAACGGACCGCTGGACTGGCTGCCGACCGCCAGCACCAGCACCTGCAGCGGGCTGCCGGCCAGGCGCTTGGCAATCGCGTCGAACTGGCTGGCATCGGCGCCATCGGTCAGCAGCACCAGGCTGCCCGGGGCTTTTTCCGCATCCAGCAGCCTGAGCGCCTGGTCGATAGCCCCCAGGGCATCCTTGCCGGGCTTGCCCATCAGGTCGGTGGCCAGCGCCTGGATAAAGGTGTCGAGCAAGGCCGGATCGTCGGTGGCCGGCAACACCAGGTGCGCGCTGCCGGCATAGGCGACCAGCGCGGTCCGCGCACCGCCACGGCGCATCACCAGGTCGTGTAGGGTATGCCGCACGGCTGCCAGGCGGCTGGGGGGCACGTCATCGGCGTCCATCGAGGGTGACAGGTCCACGGCAAGGATCAGCGGCGCGCGGTCGTCGAGGAAATCGGGCAGGTCCTGTTCCCAGGTGGGCCCAGCGGCTGCCAGGGCGCCGAATATCAGAATCGCGCCCAGCAGGTGCACGGGCCGCAGCCGGCGCTTTTCCTGCGGGGTGATCAGCAAGTGCGCCACCAGGTGCGGGGCGATGATGCCGTCGAGTTGGCGGCGCAGGTCATGCCGACGCAGCCACAGCAGCGGCAGCAGCACACCGGGCAGCATGAGCAACAGCCACAGCGGCCGCAGGAAGTGGAACGCACCGAGGTCGAAGGTCATGATTGCGTCTCCACCGGTGCTGGCTGACGGCCTGCCAGCCTTGCCCGGAGCAACGCCAGCAACTGGCCGGCCAGCAACAAGGTCAGGCCTGCGCCCAGTGGCCAGACGAACAGGTCGCGTTTGGGCTGATGGCTGAAGGTCTTGACCTGGTGCGGGGTCAGACGGTCGAGGGTGGCATACACCTGCTGCAGTGCCTGGCGGTCGTCGGCGCGGAAGAACTGCCCGCCGGTGGTGCGCGCGATCGCCTGCAGGGTGGCCAGGTCGACCTTGGCATCACCGGTCGCCTGCGGGTCGCCGATGCCGATGGTATGCACCACGATACGGTTGTCCCGGGCCAGGCGCGCTGCGTGGTCGGGCGTGATGGCGCTGCCGGTGTCGTTGCCGTCGGTCAACAAGATCAGCACCTTCTCCGGGGTCTTGTCGGCGACGAGGGTCTTGATGGTCAGGCCGATCGCATCACCCAGTGCGGTGTTGGGCCCGGCCATGCCGATGCCGACCTCATCCAGCAGCATCAGCAGGCTGGCGTGGTCCAGGGTCAATGGCGCCTGCGGGTAGGCGCCGGTGCCGAACACGATCAGGCCGATGCGGTCGTCCTTGCGCTGGGCGATGAAGTCGCGCACCACCGCCTTTACCGCACTCAGGCGGTCGGTGCGCTCGCCCTTGGCGTTGGTGTAGTCGGTGGCCTCCATGGACTGTGAAATATCGATGGCCAGCATGATGTCGCGCATGGGTTGTTCGCGCTGGATCGGCCGCTCCACCAGCACCGGCCTGGCGCAGGCGGCCACCACCAGCGCCCAGACCAGCAGGTTGAGCAGCAACTGCCCTCGCCCGCCACTGGCGCTCGCATCGCCCGGCTGCTTGCCCACGGCACGGCTCATCGCCGAGAAGAATGGCACCCGTACTGCGCTGCGACTCTCCTGGTAGACACCCAGCATGCGGTAGGCCAGCCAGGCCAGGGGCAGCAACAGGAACACCCAGGGGTAATCAAACTGCCACATGGTGCCCCTCGATCCAGCTTCGGCTGGCGCTGAACACGGCGTTCACCTGCTGCGCCGGCAGGGCGAGCAGGTCGTCATCCGGGGCGTAGGCAAGCCGGTGCAGGGTATCGGCGAAATCCTCGGGCAACGGATGAGGCGAACGGCTGGCGAGAAACGCCTGCCAGGGCTCGCCGCCCAGGCTGGCCACGGGCGGTGCATCCGGCATCGACAAGGCCACCCGCTTCAGCAGCACGGGCAGCTCGCGCAGGCCGGCCAGGCGCGATTCACCCTTGGCACGGGCCAGTTGCTCGAGCCGCGCCAAGGCCTCGCGCCGGTAGCGGTCACGCTGCCAACGCCGCCAGCGCAGCACGCCCCACAGCAACACCGCGCCCAGCAGCAATACGGCCAGCACCAGCCAGGCCCAGGTCTGCGGCAGGTAGCTGAACGGCGGCGAGCCGGGCGTCAGTTCGTGCAACTGGTCGATGGCCGGAATCGGCGCACTCATCGCGGGACCTGGGCCAGACGGCCCAGCTCCCGGCGCAATTGCTCCAGGCTGTCATCGCCGGTGCTCACCAGCAGCAGCGGCACCTGGCTGCGACGCAGCAGCTCGGCGACATCGCGCAGGCGCCCGGCGAGGAACTCGCCCAACGGGCGGTTGATGCGCCGCTGGCCGACCTCCAGTTCCACCTGCTGTGCGCCCTGGGTCACGTTCAGCCGGCCCTTGTCCGGCAGTTGCAGGGCAATCGGGTCGTAGACCTGGATGGCGATCACGTCGTTGTGCTGTTGCAACTGGCGCAACAACGGCAGGGTGTCCGGACCAATGCCGGCAAAGTCGCTGATGATGCAGATCAGGTGGTCGTGGCCGGCCGAGGCCACGCAGCTGCGCAGCACCTTGTCCAGTTGCGCATCGTTTTCAGCGTCGGCGGCAAACGCCGACAACCGCTGGTTGGCCTTGACCACCGCACTGCACAACGCCTCGACCCGCGCCCGGCTGCGCAGCGGGCGCACGTAATCCACCTGCTGGTTGCCAAAGACCATGCCGCCGACCCGGTCCCCGGCATGGAACGCCATCCACGCACAGATCGCCGCGACCTGCGCGGCACTGACCGACTTGAAGTAGCGCTGCGAGCCGAAGTACATGTTCATGCGCTGGTCGACCAGCACCAGGGTGGGCCGGTCACGCTCTTCGGTGAAGGTGCGCACGAAGGGCTTGCCATAGCGCAGCGAGGCCCGCCAGTCGAGGTGGCGCAGGTCATCCCCGGGGGTGTAGTGGCGCAATTCGTCGAAACTCAGGCCACGCCCGCGCAACCGCGAGGCATGGTTGCCGGACAGGATGCTCGACAGCGGCTGGCGGGCGATGAAGCTCAAGCCTCGGGCACGCCCCTCCAGCGCCATCAGTTCAGCGAGCGAGGCATACACGAAGCCGTCGGCGGCAATGCTGTTCACAGGCATGGGCCTCTCCGTCAGGCGGGAATGGCCACCTTGTCCAACAGCCGGTCGATGACCTGGTCGGCGCCCACGCCGTCGGTGACCGCGTCGTAGGACAGTTGCAGGCGGTGGCGCAGTACCGGGTGCACCACGGCACGCACATTGTCCGGCGAGACGAAATCCTGGCCGTTGAGCCAGGCATGCGCCCGGGCCACCCGGTCAAGGCTGATGCCACCGCGCGGGCTGGCACCGATGCTGATCCAGCGCGCCAGGTCGGCGTCGTAGTCGGCGGGATGGCGGGTGGCGTTGACCAGGTCGATGAGGTAGCGGTCGATGGCCTGCGCGACATGCACCTGAGCCACCTCGCGGCGGGCATCGAAGATCACCTGCTGGGCCAGGCGCGCGGGCTCGGTCGAACCTTCATGGCTGGCCTGGTCCTCTTCGCGCACCAGGCGCAGCACCTGAGTTTCGTCTTCCGGGTTGGGGTAGTCGAGCTGCACCTTCATCAGGAAGCGGTCCATCTGCGCTTCGGGCAACGGGTAGGTGCCCTCCTGCTCGATGGGGTTCTGGGTCGCCAGTACCATGAACAGGCCGGGCATCGGGTAGCTTTGCCCGGCCACGGTGATCTGCCGTTCCTCCATGGCCTCGAGCAAGGCCGCCTGGACCTTGGCCGGGGCGCGGTTGATTTCGTCGGCGAGGATGACATTGCCGAACAGCGGGCCGGGCTGGAAACGGATGCTGCTGCCTTCGGCCGTCTGCTGCAGGATCTCGCCGCCGGTGATGTCCGACGGCAACAGGTCGGGGGTGAACTGGATGCGCCGCATCTGCGCTTCCAGGTGCGTGGCAAGGGCTTTTACCGTGCGCGTCTTGGCCAGGCCCGGGAGGCTTTCGAGCAGCACATGGCCGTTGGCGAGCAGGCCCAGCAGCACATGGCGAATGGTTTCGGCCTGACCAAGGACCTTCTGCGCGACCGAGGCTTCCAGGGCCTGGACGTGTTCATGGGTGTTCACGGGGCAATGGATCCTGGTGGGGGTTGGTCCGGTAAATCTAGCTGGGCACGGCTGGGGTGCAATGGGGTGTCGTGAAGAGAACATGGTGGGGCAGACGGGTATGGCGATGGTTTTCGGATGCGACGTAGATCGAGCGCCGCGCGGGCGGCGCTCGATCTACGTCCCACCCCAAGTCCCAAGCCAGGCCCCAATAAACCTCAAGGCTGCTTCTGCCAATACGGCTCGATCGCCCGCAGCCGTTGATCGTCCGGTGCCACTTCACGCATCTTCTGCACATACGGCCAGGCCTGTTCCCGCTCCCCGGCCAGGGCATGCAGGTAGATCAACGAATACAACAAGTCCGCATCCTCCGGCGCCTGCTGCAAGCCGCTGCGCAAGGCCTGCAGCGCATCGTCACGGCGGTCCATGCGCGACAGCAGCAAGCCCTGGTTGTAGCGAATGCGTGTATTGCCCGGCAACGCCACCGCGGCCTGTTCCATCCAGCCCAGCGCCTCTTCAGACTTGCCGCGCTCCACCAGCAGCAAGGCGAGCATGTAGGCCAGGTTGCCGCGGTCAGGCGCCGGCATCTTCTCCAGCGCCACCCCTTCGCGCAGCAGCTGCTCGGCCTCGTCCAGGCGCTGACGGCTGCTGGCGAGGGTGACCAGGTTGACCCTGGCCGGGACGAAATACGGGTCCAGGCGCAATGCCTGGCGATACTGCTCCATCGCCTGCTCGGTGCGGCCCTGGCGCTCCATCAGTACCGCCAGGTTGAGCCGCCCGCCAGGCAGGTCGGCGTTGCCGCGCAAGCGCTGTTCGTATTCACCGAGCATGGCCGCGAACGACTGGCGGCTGGCCTCGGGCAGTTGCTCGGCCGGCACATCGGCCAGGGCGCGCACGGCTTCGTCGCGCACCGCCAGGGTCGGGTCCTGCAACAGCGGCAGCAGGGGCGCAACGCGCTGCTCAGCCGGCAAGCGACTGAAACCGCCCACCGCATAGGCACGCACCACCGCGTCCTTGTCCTGCAAGGCCCAGCGCAGGTTACTGCTGGCAGCAGGCCCGAGGTCCGCCAACTGGTCCGCAGCGGTCGCCCTGACGATGGCAGGGTTGCTCTTGTCCGCCAGCACATACCCCAGGCGACTGAGGGTGGTGCTTGGGTCTTCGGCAACGGCGTGGAAGCTCTGGCCGTAATGGGCCGGGCGCTTGGGCGTGGCGAACCAGCTGTCGATCGCGCTGGCAGCCCAGGCCGGCTGACGGTCCTTGTGGCAGGCTGTGCAGGCGTCCGGGCCAATGCCCTGGGCCGCAAGGTCAGGCCGGGGTATGCGCAGGCTGTGGTCGCGCCGTGGGTCGACGACCATGTAGTCCTTGCTCGGCATGTGGCAGTTCACGCACTGCGCCCCGGGCGAGCCGGCGGCATGGTGATGGTGCTCGGGGCTGTCGTAGTCCTTGGCCTGCAGGCCGGCGAAGCGCGCGGTGTTGGGCTGGGTGTTGTGGCATTGCAGGCACAGGCCGTTGCCTTCGATGCGCACCTTGGTGGTGTGCGGGTTGTGGCAGTCGGTGCAGCCGACACCCGCCGCGTACATCTTGCTCTGGGCGAACGAGCCGAACTCGTAGACCTCCCCGTCGATCTGCCCATCGGCATGGTACAGGCCGGTGCGCAAGGTGGCCGGCAGGCTCTGATCGAGCTGCGGGTGCCCTGGCATCTGGCCGCTGCCCAGCCCCTGCCGCCGGCTGTGGCAATAGGCGCACTGCTCCACCAGGCCCTTGCTGCCCAGCGCCTTGAAGTTCACGGCCAGACCCTGGGCAGGCGATGCGCCCGGGTTGCGGGTTGCCCAGTCGACATGCGCCTGGCTCGGGCCATGACACCCTTGGCAACCCACGGTCTTTTCCTGCCAGGTGCTGGCGAAACTGTCCTTGGCATCGTCGTAGTGCTTGGCCAGCCCGGTCGAATGGCAATCGGCGCACATGCCGTTCCAGTTCTGGTAACGCCCTGTCCAGTGCAGCGGGTCGTCCGGGGTGAAGCGCTGGCCGGGGTACAGCGAGAACCAGCGCTGCCCCCCCTGCTCCGCCGGCCGACTGTCCCAGGCGATGGTCAAGGCCTGCAAACGCCCCCGTGACAGCGCCACCAGGTACTGTTGCAAGGGCGCGTAGCCAAAGGTGTAGAGCACCTTGAAGTCGGCTGGCTTGCCATCCTCGCCGTCGATATTGACGAAAAAGCTGTCGCCCTTTCGATAGAAGCGTGCCTTGACCCCATCCTGGTCGTAGCGCACGTCATTGAAGTTGCCCAGCACGTTGCCAACGCTGGCATCGCGCAGCGCCCAGGCATGGTCGGAATGCTGCCACTGCGCGGCCTGTTCGGCATGGCAGGACTGGCAACTGCCGGCATCGGCATAGCCCTCACGGTCCTTGGCCTGGACAGGCAACTGCCCGTCGCCAAACGCAACCCCGCCGAGGCCGGCACTGCAGAGCGCCAACACCAGCACACTTGCCCTGACCACCGCCGACATCCATTGCACTACCTGTGCACACCACCCCATCGGTCAACTCCACGGTCAGTTCTGTTCGCCTTTTTGCAGGCTGTTCTATTGGATGTATACACCCACAGCAACGCTTCACCCTAGTACAAGGCACTGGCACCTGCGAATCGGCCCATGCGCATCACTCTGGAAAAGCTCTACTACACTGCGACAGGCTCCGCTGCAAGGGCTGCAGTGCGAACCGAACGTTGCACCAACAGCCGTGGCGACCGCACGTTGAAGCCGGATGCCGATGGCAACTACACCCTCGAACTGAGCGCCAAGGGTGATGAGAGCAACCTCAACTACCTGCCCCATTCCGGAAAAGGACGCGTGCATCGTGATGCGCCTGTACGGCCCTAGCAAAGCGGTGCAGCAAGGCAGCTACAAATTCCCGCCGATCGAGGTGGTGAAACCCTGAAATCCGTCACGACCGGGCAAAGTGCGACTTTCCTTCCTAGTATGAGAATTCGAAACGTTTGCGCTGCGCTTTTTCGAAGTTTCTCAGAAAGGAGTCGAGGATGACTTTGCCCGTCGTTGAACGCCGTTACCTGCCTTTGTTGCTGGTCCTGGCCAGCATTGCCGTACATGCCGAACCAGAACCCACTGGCGAAGACCCGCAACTGATCCGCGTGCTGCTCGCCGCCGAGCTGGAAACCACCTTGTCCAGCCAGATGAGCGGCACCTTGGGCGAGCTCAAGACCAGCTTCGGCGAACACGTGGCCAAGGGCGCCACCCTGGCACGTTTCAACTGCAGCGAGGCGCAGGCGCGGGGCAAGGTCGCGGTGGCCGAACTGGCCATGGCGCGGCAGAACCTGAACGCCAAGAAGCAGTTGCGCAAGCTCGATGCGGTGGGCGATATCGAGGTGGCCGCGGCCAATACCGAAGTGCAAAAGGCCGATGGCGCGCGTGCCATGGGCGAGGCGCAGATGAGCTACTGCCAGGTGCTGGCACCGTTTTCCGGGCATGTCGCCAAGGTCTACGTCAAACCGTACCAGACCGTCAGCGCCGGTACGCCGCTGTTCGACCTGGTCAGCGACGGCGCCTTGAAAGTGCGCCTGAATGTGCCATCGAGCCAGTTGAAGGACCTCAGCCCCGGCCAACCGCTGCAAGTGAGCGTGCACGAAACGGGCAAGACCTATCCGGCCAAGGTCAGCGTCATCAACGCCCGCGTCGATGCCGTGGCGCAGACCGTGGAGCTCGAGGCACGCTTCGACCAGCGCTTCCCTGAACTGATGGCCGGCATGAGCGGCACGGCGCGGTTCGACCATGACCGTGAATAGGCCGCTCCCCCATCCGCAGTTGCTGCTGCAACTGGACGCCCTGCGCGACAAGGCCATGGCTGCCCAGACCCTGGGCGCCCTGGCGTTCAGCATGGCCAACGACCTCTACCCGCTGCTGCCCTTCCACCAGGCACTGGTGTTCGAGCAAGGCAAGGCCAGCCTCGACCTGCTGTGCGTCTCCGGGCTGGCGCGGCCCAGCGAGGATTCGCCGTATCTGGTCTGGCTCACGCGCGCCAGCCGCTGGCTGGCCCAGCACCTGGTCGAACCGCAGCCCACCTGGCTGACCCAGGCCACTGCCGCGCCACCGGAAGACATCGCCCAGGGCTGGGCCGAGTGGTGGCCGTTGGGGCTGTGGTGCATACCGCTGCACGGCCCTGACCACGAACGCCTCGGCGTGCTGGTGTTGCTGCTGGACGCCGAGCCGCCGCCGATGCTGCACCAGCAACTGGACGGCCTGACCGGCACCTGGGCCTATTGCTGGCGGGCGCTGAGCCGACGTCGACGGATCGCCCGCTGGCGCCCCAGCCGCCGCCAGGTGCTGCTGACCCTGCTGGTGGCCGCCGGGCTGTTGCTGGTGCCGGTGCGGCAGACGGCACTGGCCCCGGCGCAGATCGTCTCGCGCCAGGCGCAGATCATCAGCTCGCCCATCGACGGCGTGATCGCCCAGGTGCTGGTACGCCCCAACCAGCCGGTGGAAGCCGGCACGCCGTTGTTCACCCTCGATGAGACCACCTTGCGCAGTCGCGCCGAGGTGCTCGGCAAGGAGGTCGCGGTGGCCGACGCCGAACTGCTGGCCGCCAGCCAGCGGGCGTTCGACAACCCGCAAAGCAAGAACGAACTGACCTTGCTGCAAGGCCGTGCCCAGCAACGCCGGGCCGAACTGGCAGCGGTGCAGGCCCAGCTGCGGCGCACCCAGGTGGTGTCGCCACGGGCCGGCGTCGCGGTGTTCAGCGACCCCAACGACTGGATCGGCAAGCCGGTGTCGACTGGCGAGCGCATCCTGCACGTGGCTGACCCTGCACAACCGGCGATGCAGATCCAGCTGGCCGTGGCCGACGCCATCGCCCTGGAGCCGGGCGCCGAGGTCACGCTGTTTCTCACCGCCTACCCACTCAGCCCGCTGCGGGGGAAAATCCTCGAGACCAGCTATCAGGCCAAGGCCGGCGACGACGGTGTGGTCGCCTACCGCTTGCTGGCAAGCATCGACGAGCAGTCCGAGCACGCCCGCCTGGGCCTGCACGGCACTGCCAAGCTCTACGGCGGCCGGGTGATGCTCGGCTATTACCTGCTGCGTCGCCCGCTGGCCACCGTGCGCGCCTGGAGTGGCTGGTGATGCTCGACCTCAGCGACCTGCCACTGCCGCCGCTGCGCGAGGACCTACGCCTGTGCGAAGCCGCCGACAACCGTGAGGGGGAACCGGCGTGGATGATCCACGACACGGTGCTCAACCGCTTCTACCGCATCGGGTGGCTGGAGTTCGAGTGCCTGCTGCGCTGGGGCCAGACCCCGCGCCAGGTCAGCGAACAGGTGTCGCGTGACAGCGCGCTCAAGCCCGATGTCGAGCAGGTGCTGGCGCTGCGGGCGTTTCTCGAGCAGCACAACCTGTTGCGCCCGGGCCCCGAGCAGTTGGCCAGGCTGCAGAACGCCTTCGCTGCGCGCACCTGGTCGAGCTGGCGCTGGTGGCTGCACCACTACCTGTTCTTCCGCATCCCGCTGCTGCGCCCGCAAGCCGGGTTGCAGCGCTTGGCCTCGGCCCTGGGCTGGCTGTTCCACCCGCTCACCGGCGTGCTGGTGCTCACCCTGACCTTGCTGGGGGTGATTCTGGTGATGCAGCAATGGGACAGCTTCACCCATGCGGTGGTGGAGTCGTTCTCCACCGAAGGGTTGTTGAGCTTCGCCCTGGCACTGGTGGTGGCCAAGACCTTGCACGAGCTTGGCCACGCGCTGGTGGCCACGCGGCTGGGCCTGCGAGTCGGGCACATGGGTGTGGCGTTCCTGGTGCTGTGGCCGATGCTGTACACCGACACCGGCGAAAGCTGGAAACTCAAGCGTGCCCACCAGCGCCTGGCAATCGCCTCGGCGGGCATCGTCACCGAACTGTCGCTGGCGGGCCTGGCCACCCTCGGCTGGGCCTTGTGCGATGACGGCGCACTGCGCAATGCCCTGCTGTACCTGGCGACCACCAGCTGGGTGCTGTCGCTGGCGCTCAACGCAAGCCCGTTCATGCGCTTCGACGGCTACTTCATCCTCAGTGATCTGCTCGACTTTCCCAACCTGCACGAGCGCGCCTCGGCCATGGCGCGGGTGGCGTTGCGGCGCAACCTGCTGGGGCTGAGCGAGGCCTGGCCAGAGCCGTTTCCCAGCAGCCAGCGGCGCCTGCTGGTGGCGTTCGCCTTCGCCACCTGGCTGTACCGCCTGGTGCTGTTCCTGGGCATCGCCGTGGCGGTGTACCTGTTCTTCTTCAAACTGCTGGGGATCGTATTGTTCATGGTCGAGTTGGCGTGGTTCATCGCCTTGCCGGTCAAGCGCGAGCTCAGCCACTGGTGGCAGCAGCGCGCGTCCATTCCCGGGCAGCGCAAGCGGCTGTTCTACCTGAGCCTGGGGCTGCTGGTGCTGGCCCTGGCCGTACCTTGGCACAGCCAGGTGGATGCCGTGGGCGTGGCGCGGGCCGAACACCAGTTGCGCGTCTATACGCCCTACCCTGCACAGCTCAAGCGCCTGCATGGGCAAGGCCAGGTCAAGGCCGGCGAAGTGCTCGCGGTGCTGGAAGAGCCAGACCTGGATTCGCGCATGCGCAGCAGCGAAGCCACTGCGCGCAGCTACCAGGCACGGCTCTCGGGGCTGCTGGCCGACCCCGCCGGGCTGGCCGAGGATGCCGCCACCCAGCAACGCCTGCAGGTGCAGAACGAGGAAGCCCGTTCCGCGCGCAGGGAGATCGCCCGCCTCAACCTGCAGGCACCGTTCGCCGGCAGTTGGCTGGACGTGGACCGCGACTTGCAGCCCGGCCAGTGGCTCAATCGCCAGGAACCGCTGGGCATCCTGATCGACCCCAGCCACTGGCAGGTCGACGCCTACGTGGCCCAGGACCAGGTGCACCACCTGGCGGTGGGCAACCCCGTGAAGTTCTACCCCGAAGGCCAGGCCACGGCATTGCATGGCAAGGTCCTGGCCATCGGCAGTACCCGCGCCAGCCAATTGGCCCACCGCATGTTGTCATCGCACTTCGGCGGCCCGGTGCCGACCAGCGGCCAGTCACTCACCCCCAATGCGGCCTTGTTCCAGATGTTGGTCGCCCTGGACGAGCCACTGCCCAGCGTGCGCGAAACCCGCGGCAAGCTGCAGATCGAAGGGGAACGGCGCAGCGTGCTGGGTGAGCTGGGCAAATGGTTGCTGGGCGTTGGCTTGCGCGAAAGCGGGTTCTGATAGTGCCTCTCGGCGGCTACTCATTCTCCTTTGAAAAATCCGTCTAGGCTTGGTAGATCCGACAAATTCGCAGTCGAATTACCCAGCAGGTATGGACATGGATACCCACCACAAAGCCGGCTTCGCCACTGCCTTGCGCCCACGGTCGCAAACGGTTGCCCTTGAACAGCGCATCCTGTTCGACGGCGCCGCTGCCGCCGCGGTCGACCAGCAGCACCACAGCGACCCCGGCAGTGCAGACGCCAAGGACAGCAGCCACCCAGCGCCCACCGCCAGCGAAGCGCAGACCGCCGCGCCGGCCCCCGCGCCGCGCAACCTGGTGGTCATCGATGCGCGCCTGGAAAACCGCGACCAGCTCGCCGCCAACCTGCCGGCAGGCACCACCGCGCTGGTGGTCGACCCCGGCCAGGATGCCGTCGCAGCCATCAGCAACGCCCTGGCGCAACTGGGCAAGGTCGACTCCATCCAGGTGTTCTCCCACGGTGCCTCCGGCCAGTTCACCCTGGGCAACCAGGTGTTCACCCGCCAGAGCGTCGAACAACTGGGCGACCGTCTGAGCGCCTGGCGCGGCGAACTCAACGCGGGTGCGGACATCCAGCTGTATGGCTGCGATGTCGGTGCCGGCAGTGCCGGCCAGGCGCTGGTCGCCGAACTGGCGCGCTGGACCGGCGCCGACGTCGGCGCCTCGAGCAATGCCACCGGCAGCCAGCTGGCCGGCGGCGACTGGCGCCTTGAAGTGCGCAGTGGCGATGTGGACAAGACCATCGCCCTGGCCGCCACCACACTCGACAGCTTCCAGGGCCTGCTGGCCGATGCCAGCCCCACCGCCAGCCTGGGCAGCGGCGGCGCCGAGGTGCAACTGGGCACCCAGTTCAACTTCACCGTCAGTTTCAGCAACCCCTCGACCCAGGAAGGTTACGCCCCGTTCATCGATGTGTTCATGCCAGCCACCGGTCGGGACGGCAATGATGGCGCGAGCTTCGTGTCCGCCACCTACCTGGGCCAGGCGGTCAACAGCTTCGTCATCACCTTCGATGCCAACGGCAATGCCACCCATCCGCTGGCCAAGGATGCCAGCGGCAAGGCCCTGGTGATCAACGCCGCCAGCGTCGGCATGAAGCCCGGCGACCAGATGGTGGTCCTGCAACTACCCTACGCCAGCGTCACCAACGGCCAGCCGAGCATCGACATCCTGATCACCGCGCAGCTGAGCAACCTGGCCGACACCAGCTACTCCGACGGCGCGCCCAACCTCACCATCAATACCCGCGCCGGCTTCGAGTACGGCAACGATTCGGTGAACAACCCGGTCCAGGACCCGAGCCTGGTGGAAAGCGCGCTGCACAGTTTTGTCGTGACGCCGACGCTGTTGCAGGTCACGCAGACCGTCAACATGCCTGAAGGCGAAACCGTCACCGGGCCGAACTTCACGCGCACCCAGACCGTCACCGTGACACCGGCCCCCGGCCAGACCCTGAGCAACGTCACCGTGACCCAGACCGTGCCCGACCAGGTGCATGTCAGCGCGATCACCCCGGGCCCCGGCGGCACCCTGGCCTCGGTCACCCTGCACGATGGCACGGTGCTCACCAACCCCGCCGAGATCGCCCTGGCGCTGGCCAACCCCAATGCCTTCGTCGCCAGCTACGACATCCACTACGACAGCCTGACTGGCGCCAGCGCGACCCAGGTCAGCTTCTACGTGCCGGAAATCGACGCCAACGGCCGCCCGGTGATCGACCCCGCCACCGGCAACCCGGTGACCATCAACTTCGGCACCGCCAGTGTCACCGGCAACTGGAACCCGCTGGACCCACGCGACCGCCCGGTCGACCCGAACGGCTACCCGTTCAGCGAAACCGGCGACGGCCAGGGCGTGACCTTCGTCGCCAAGTCGATCACCCTGCTCAAGCAGGTCAACCTGCAGAACGACGTCGGCACCCCTGGCCTTACACCCGGCGATACCCTACGCTACACCATGGACGTGGCCATCTCCGACTTCTTCGCCTTCGGCGAGAACATCCTCGAGCAAGGTCAGTTCACCGTGACCGACCTGCTCAGCGACGGCCAGACCTTCAACCCGAGCAACCCGCCCACGCTGGTCATCCAGCAGGGGGGCACCTCCCAGACCATCACCCTGGTCTACACCCAGACGGTGAACGCCGACGGCAGTACCACGCTGGTATTCGACATTGCCGAATCGATCCGCCGGGCCGTTGCCGGCCCGGGCGTCGCCGCGCTGTTCGGCGACCTCTATGCAGATGACGTGCGCGAAGGTGCCACGCGCCTGAGCATCGTCTACGACGCGCTGATCGACGCCACCTACACCACCGACCACCCGCCCCACGACCAGCTCAACGAAGGCGACAGCGTCGGTAACAACGCCACGGTGAATGCCACCGTGCTGCGTGATGCGGTCAACCTGGGCGGCACCCAGAGCGATGGTTCCAGCACCTCCAGCACCATCGATACCTCGACGGTCGATATCGAGCTGACCCAGGTCAACGGCGGCAACCCGCCGAGCAACGGCGAACTGCGCCCGGGCGATGTGGTGACCTTCACCATCAGCTACGACCTGCTGGTGGCCGACTACGAGAACTTCAAGCTCACCGCCTACCTGCCACTGCCCTTGCTCGACGCCAACGGCATCACCTGGAGCTTCGGCACCGGTGTCGGCCAATGGAGCTTCGGCAGTGGCAACACCATCCTCGATGTGCCCGACAGCGTCACCACCGGCCCTGGCAACTCGATCATCTTCGACTTTGGCAACTTCGTCTCGGGCGGACTTGCCGGCGGCACCGTGCAGGTGCGCTTCACCATGCGGGTCGGCGACCAGCCGTTCGCCGACCAGCGCGAGCTCGACGTACTGGCGCAATCGAGCCAGACGACAACGGTCGACAAGACCGTGCTGACTTCCTCCGACGTGGCGGTGATCGAATCGGTCGCAGAGCCCGTGCTGGATATCAAGCATGGCGTGGTATCCAGCAGCCACGGCACGGTCACCGGCACCACCGGCAGCTGGACCGCCCCCGGCACCAGCGGCGTACCCTTCGCCGGCAATGTCACCAGCCTGGCCGCCGTGGACGGCAACGTCAGCGGCATCGACGGTGCCGACACCCTGCGCCTGGCCACCGCGCTGAAGAACAGCGGTGGCGGCGGAGCCTTCGATGTCAGTACCAGCATCACCCTGCCCGCCGGCCTGTCGTTCGTCAACGGCAGCCTGGCGGCGGCGAACCTGCAGATCTACCGCGGCGACGGCACCCTGCTGGTGGCCGGCACCGACTACAGGGTCACCGGCAACACCATCACCTTCCTCGACGCCAATGGCCAGGCCACCTTGCTGGCCGGGCGCAGCGGCAGCGCCGCCGACCTGTCCGGCGCCAACGTGGTGGTGATCACCTACGATGTCACGGTAAGCAATGCCATCCTCGCCTCCAGTACCCTGCAGAGCAGCGCAGCACTGACCAACTACGCCAGCGTCGACGGCGGCCAGGACTTCACCCCCACCGACCTGGTGGAGGTGGCCAACCAGCAAGTCGCCGCGCCGACCATCTCCAAGACTTACAAGGACGGCAGCCTCAGCAACGACGATTCCAGCGCCAGCCACACCACCGGCAGCAACCTGGTGATCGGCGAGAGCATGACCTACGACATCGTGGTCAACCTGCCGGAAGGCTTCACCGGCAGCCTGCGCATCAACGACCTGATTCCGCCCGGCCTGCGCCTGGACCCGCGCTTCAACGGTAACCTGGGTTTCCAGATCATCACCACTGTGGCCGGCAGTGCGGCCCTGGGCGCGGACTTCAACGGCACCCTGAACGTCAACCCGGTCACCCCCGACGGCAGCGACGGCGCCGACCTGCTGCTGGTATTCAGCTCGGCAGGCGCGAACGCTGACAACGTCACCGGCAACAACAGCTTCGTCATCCGCCTGGTGCTGGTGGCCAGCAACGTCACCGGCAACCAGCAAGGCACCACGCTGAACAATGGTGCGCAGCTGGTCCACAGCGACCCCGACGGCGATACCCCCAACGGCACGGTCGCGGTGGACCGCAGTGTCAACAGCGCCCAGCAGCCCGGTGTGACCATCGTCGAGCCGACCCTGACGGTGACCCAGCAGATCACCTCGACACCGGCGTTCGGCGGCTTCGACCAGGGCGATACCGTGACCTTCACCATCACGGTGGCCAACAACTCCGGCACCAACGCGTTCGACATCAGCCTGCTCGACGTGCTGCCGACCGAGATCGACAACCTGGTGATCAGCGGCACCATCCAGTACCTCGGCGGCGCCACCAAAAGCGGCGGCGTCGACTTCGTCATTCGCAACGGCCAGCTGGTGACCGAAAACGGTGCCAACATCGACATCGCCAATGGCGGCAGCATCGTCATCACCCTGACCGGCGTGGTCAATGCCACCGCCGCGGGCGAAGCGGCGATCCCCAACAATGTCCAGGTGCGCTGGAGCAGCCTGGACGGCAGCAACAGCACCACCGACACCGTCAATGGCGAGCGCAGTGGCGACGACGGCTTGCTCAACAGCGGGGTGCTCAACGACTACCGCGTGCTCAGTGCCTTGCTGATCCCGGTCACCAACGGCATCCAGGTGTCGCGCGTCGGCGGCGTGTCCGATACCCCGCCCGCCAGCAATGCCAGCGGCGCAACCGACACCAGCGGCCTGGTGGAAACCGTGGCGGTTGGCGAAATCATCCGCTACCGGGTGGCGGTGCTGGTACCGACCGGCGACAACCCCGATTACCAGATCCGCATCGAGCTGGCCGCAGGGCTGGAGTTCATCCCCGCCAACCTCAACAACATCCTGATCGCGATGGTGTCGAGCAATCTCGGCGGCCTTACCACCGACGCCACCGACCTGGTCAGCAACAATGCCTTGTTCATGACCGGCAACCAGAACAGCGACGTGGCCCTGCCGATCCACCCCGACCTTGGCGGCACCGTGCCCTCCGGGATCTTCGACATCGGCAACGGCCGCCTGGAGATCATTACCCACGACGACGGCAGCCAGACCATCACCTTCAGCCTCGGCAACCTGACCAACACCGAAATCAACGACAGCGATATCGAAGGGGTGATCCTCGAGTTCAACGTGCGTGTCAGCAACGTGGCCGGCAACCAGGACACCGCGCCCCAGTTGGGCATGACCGTGTTCGAACATGTAGGCCCCAACGGCGGCGTCGACCGGGGCCGCAGCGACACGATCTTCGAACGCGTGGTCGAGCCCAGCTTCACCGGCATGGACAAGTCGGTCATCAACGTCGCGCCCGGTAGCGTCAGCGGCACCACCGACGCCACGGTGTCGGTGAGTTTCACTCAGAACGGTGGCGTACCCGCCTACGAGACCCATCTGGTCGACCAGTTCCCCAGCGGCAGCAACTACCAGGTGCAGAGCATCCTGCTCAACGGCGTGGCGCTGGACCTTGCCAACCTGCCCAGCGGCATCAGCTTCAGCGATGGCAGCGGGATCACCGTGGACTTCGCCCGGCTGGCGCCCAACGACTCGGTGCAGGTGATCTACACCGTCACCCTGCCCAACGTCACCTTCGCCGACAACGCCGCCAGCGCCGCCGTGCTGACCTGGACCAGCCTGCCCAGCGACTTCGAAAGCAGCGGCTGGGGCGGCTCGCTGCCGGCCACCGCGGGAGGTGCCACCGGCGAGCGCAACGGCCAGGACGGCGTCAGCGGCCTGAACAACTACATCCTCAGCGACGGCGCCGGCATGGGCGTGATCCAGGGCACGCTGTGGGACGACACCCGCAGCGCCACCAACAACACCAGCCCCGACGGTCCCGGCCTGGACGGCATCGGCGTCACCCTGACCTGGGCGGGTGACGACGGCCTGTTCAACACCGCCGACGACCGCACCTTCACCACCACCACCGCCAACGGCGGCCAGTACCAGTTCGCCCTGTTGCCATCCGGCAACTACCTGATCGCCGTGGACCAGACCCACCAGGCCAGCGCCGGCAACAACTTCCGCGTGCGTATCGATACCGATACCGCCGCAGCGGCCGCCGGCCTGGGCAGCATCAGCCTGAGCCTGGGCGAAGGTACCACCGGCACCGCCGATGCCGGCTACGTGCACATCAACGAGGCGCCGGTCAACACCGTCTCCGACCAGCATGGCCAGGAAGACACCGTGCTGCATATCGGGGGCCTGACCGTCAGTGACGTGGACGCGAACGCCGGCAATGCCAATGGCGTGCTGACCATCACCCTGAGCGTGGTCCACGGTGTCCTCTGGCAAACCGCCACGCCGCCTGCCGCCAATGCCACGCCGCCCGCAGGGGCCGGCCGCAGCCTGGTGCTGACCGGCACCCTGGCCCAGTTGAATGTGTTGCTGAGCCAGCTGTATTACAAAGGCGACCAGGACTTCAACACCTTCCGCAACCCCGAAACCCTGACCATGGTCACCAACGACCAGGGCAACTTCGGCGATGCGCCGCTCAACGGCGACGGCATACCCGGCCAGAACCCGGCCGATGCACTGACCGACACCGATGTGATGAACATCGTCATCGACCCGGTCAACGACGCCCCGGTGGCCCACGCGGACCTGGCCATCGCCGTCGAGGCCGGCGGCTTCAACAACGCCGACCCCGGGGTGAACCCCACCGGCAACGTGCTGACCAATGACACCGACGTCGATATCCAGACCAACAACGACGTACTCACCGTCACCCACATCGCCAGCAACGCCGACCTGACCGGCAAGCCGGTGGGTGGCAACATCGTCACCGTGATACAGGGGCTGTACGGCACCCTGATCATCAGGCCCAACGGGGGCTTCCAGTACATCGTCGACAACAGCAACCCGGCGGTGCAGGCGCTGCGCACCGCTGGCAATTTCATCACCGACACCTTCGGCTACGACATCGTCGACAGCGGCGGCCTGACCAGCAGCGCGGTGCTGCAGATCAACATCCACGGGGCCAACGACACCCCGATCGCCAATGGTGATGTCGGCACCGCCATCGAGGCCGGCGGTACCCGCAATGGCACGCCGGGCCGGGACGCCATCGGCAACGTGCTGACCAATGACACCGACGTGGACTCGGTGGCGCTGGGCGAGACCAAGCAGGTCAACTCGGTCCGCTTCGACGGCCCGGGTGGCGGCCGGATCTTCCCGGTCGTCAGCGGCCAGGCGGCCAGCGTGCTGGCGAACTTCGGCACACTGACGATCAATGCCGACGGCAGTTACCGGTATGTCGTCGACAACAGCAACCCCGCCGTGCAAGCGCTGTCGCCCGGCGACTCGCTGGTCGAGCAGTTCACCTACCAGATGGTCGACGCCGGCGGCCTGAGCTCGGTGACCGTGCTGGTGATCACCATCCAGGGTGCCAACGATGCGCCGGTGGCCGTGGACGACCGCGGCACGGCCAGCGCCGGTGCCAGCGATGGTAGCCCGGCGCCGGTCAATGCCAGCGGCAACGTGATCACCGGTAACGCGGGCGTCGGTGCCGATACCGACGTCGACCGTCTCGACCAGCCGACCGCCACCCAGCTCAAGGTGGACGGCGTGCGCAGTGGCCTGGAAAGCGCCGGGGGCACGTTGACCCCAGTGGCCAACGGCGCGCCGGCGAGCATCATCGGTAGCGTCGCTCGCCTGGCCGACAACAGCCTGATCAGCGGCAACTTCGGCCAGCTGATCCTCAACCAGGACGGCACCTACAGCTTCGTGGTCAACAGCGCCGACCCGGCCATTCGCGCGCTCAAGGCCGGGCAGAGCCTGGACGTGGTCTTCACCTACCGGATCCACGACAGCGGCGGGCTCACCGATCAGGCGCAACTGGTCATCACTGTCACCGGGGTCAATGACCCGCCCGTGGTCAACCCGGTCCGCGTCGACGCCATCGAGGCCGGCGGATTGAACAACGCCACCCCCGGCCTGAACCCCAGCGGCAGCATCCGCACGGCGTACAGCGACCCGGACGGCGACACCCTGACCATCAGCGCGGTGGTCAGCCCCAACGGCACCACGGCAACCCCCGGCCAGGCGCTGGCCGGCAACTACGGCAGCCTGGTGCTCGATGCCCAGGGCAACTACCGCTATGTGGTCAACAACAGCAACAGTGCAGTGCAGGCGCTGCGCACCGATGCCGACCGGCTCACCGAAGTGTTCCAGTACAGCGTCAGCGATGGCAACGGCAAGGTGGTCACCGCCACCTTCACCGTGGTCATCCATGGCCGCAACGACACGCCCATCGCTACCAATGACGGCGCCATCGCCATCGAGGCCGGTGGCGTCAACAATGGCACCGCAGGCCAGCCAGGCAGCGGCAACGCGCTGGTCAACGACCGCGATGTGGATGCCGGCGACAGCAAGACGGTCGATGGCATCTATCTGGGCACCCTGGCCGCAGGCGGCACCTTCGTCCAGGTCACTGCCGGTGCCACCGTGGTGGCCGGCACCTACGGCACGCTGAGCATCGATGCCAACGGCAACTACGTGTACACCGTCAACGACAGCCTGGCGGCCGTGCAGGCCCTCAAGGCCGGCGAACAGCTGCGCGAAACCTTCACCTACCGCATGCACGACACCGCCGGTGCAAGCGCCCAGGCGCAGATCAACATCACCATCGAGGGCCGCTACGACACGCCTGTGGCGCGCGACGATTTCGCCTTCGCCGTGGCCGTGGACGACGACGGCAACGGCGGGCGCAACCCCACCGGCAATGTGCTGAACAACGACACCGACGTGGATGCCGGTGACACCAAGGTGGTCACCGCCGTGGGCGTGGGCGCTGAAAGCAGCAACCCGACCCTCGACCCCGTCACCGGCAGCACCACCGTCACCACCAACTACGGCACCCTGACCCTCAATGCCGACGGCAGCTACCGCTTCGTGGTCAACTCCAACGACCCGGACATCATCGCCCTGGGCCCGTTGGGCTTCGTCATCCAGAACTACACCTACCAGGTCACCGACGGCGGCGGGCTGAGCGACACCGCCACCCTGACCATCTTCATCCGCGGCGAAAACCAGCCCCCGGTCGCCGGCCCCGACCAGGGCATGGCCGTGGAAGCCGGCGGCGTCAACAACAACATCCCGGGCAGCAACCCCAGCGGCAACGTGATGGACAACGACAGCGACCCGGACACGGTCAACATCCTGTTCCCGGAAACCCTGGAAGTGCTGGCGTTCTGGACCGGCAACGGCCCCCTGCCCGGCAATGCCAGCCAGGTCGGGCAAACCCTGCGCGGCCAGTACGGCGACCTCACGCTGAACGCCGACGGCACCTGGAACTATGAACTCGACAACAGCCTGCAAGCCGTCCAGGCCCTGCGCGTGAGCGGCCAGACCCTGGTCGACAACTTCACCTACCTGCTGAGCGATATCTGGGGCGGCACCGCCAACGGTGTGCTGAGCATCACCATCGACGGGCGCAACGACTACCCGCAGGCCCATGACGACACCGCTGCGGCGGTGGAAGCCGGCGGCGTGAACAACGGCACCGCAGGGGTCGACCCACGGGGCAATGTGCTCGACAACGACACCGACATCGATGGCGTGCAGTACGGCGAGACCAGGACCGTGGTGCAGTACATCGGCGAAAATGGCCGCACCGCCAGCGCAGGTCAATTGCTGCAGGGCCTCTACGGCACGCTGCTGATCAATGCCGACGGCAGTTACCAGTATGTCGTCGACAACAGCAACCCCACCGTGCAGGCCATGCGCAGTGCCGGCGAATCGCTGCGCGAGGTGTTCACCTACCGCATGCGCGACACCGCCGGCATCACGTCCGATGCGCGCCTGACCGTGACCATCCAGGGTGCCAACGACAACCCCGTTGCCCGCGACGATAGCAACACCGCCAGCGACCAGGTGCCCGCACCGCACACCAGTGGCAACGTGCTGCCCAACGACAGCGATGTGGATGGCGGCGACGGGCTGACCGTGACCGGCATTCGCACCGGCCAGGAGGGCGGCACCGGCACCCTCGGGGTCATCGGCCAACCGATCCTTGGCCAGTACGGCACCCTGGTGCTCAACGCCGATGGCAGCTACACCTACACCATCGACCTGAGCAACCCCGACGTACTGGCGGCGGCGGGCCTGGGCCAGGTGCTCAAGGACTTCTTCACCTACACCATCAGCGACCTTGCCGGGGCCACCGACCAGGCCCTGCTGACCATCACCCTGGATATCTCGACGCCGTACATCCCACCAGGGCCCTACTTCGACCGCGATGCCCACACAGGCACCACGACACTGCCCTTGCCGGATGTATCCCCGGCCATCTTCGTCGCCCCGGTGGTGGAGCGG
The DNA here is from genome assembly GCF_000730665.1 of Pseudomonas plecoglossicida NBRC 103162 = DSM 15088. Taxonomy (GTDB): domain Bacteria; phylum Pseudomonadota; class Gammaproteobacteria; order Pseudomonadales; family Pseudomonadaceae; genus Aquipseudomonas; species Aquipseudomonas plecoglossicida. The sequence goes on along the minus strand of NZ_BBIV01000025.1, from coordinate 40,822 downwards.
GTCAACCAGAACCTGACCCTGTCCGCCTGGGGTGCGGACGGCAGCAATGTGCACCTGTTCGCCACCCCCGAGATCGAAAGCCAGTCGCTCGGCAGCCAGCTTGGCCTGGTCAATGGCCAGTTCGTTGCCCGTGCGGTGGGCGATAGCCGGCGCGAGAGCGCCGAGGACAAGGACTGGGTCGACGGCCGTCACGGCGTCATCAGCCTGAGCGCTGACGGCCTGCTGCCAGACCCTTCAGTGTGGGCGCCCTTCCCGACCGACATGGTGCCGGCCCCGGAAAACCAACCACAGCCTGCGCATGGCTTCCGTGCGCAGTTGCGTGAGGCTGCGCAACGCCGCGGCAGCAACGCGCCATGAAGCTGATGCCTATTCACGGATGGACCAAGGATTGCCTATGCCAGCATTGCCATTGAAAAGCCTGAGCAGCTTCGCTGCCGTCAGCGTCCTGCTCAGCGCCTGCTCGGCCTTCGAGCCCAAGCCCTACAGCGAAAGCGAAATGCGCCAGCGGGTGATCGACGACCAGGCGCGCATGTACAAGGAGCAGGAGCCGGTGAACGGCCCCATCACCTTCTACGAAGCGTCGGCGCGGGCCTTGAAGTACAACCTCGACTACCGCCTGAAGCTGCTGGAAAGCGCGCTGGCCTCGGACCTGCGCGATGTCTCCAGCCACGAGATGCTGCCGCGCCTGGTCGCCTCGGCCGGTTACGCCGGGCGCAACAACGACTCCGGCGGCACCTCGATCGGTATCGAGGACCGCCAGGTCAGCTTGCGTCCTTCCACCTCAGAAGAACGCTACCGCACCCTGTACAGCCTCGGGCTGTCCTGGAGCCTGCTGGACTTCGGCGTGGCGTACTTCCGCACGCAGCAGAAGAACGACCAGATGCTGATGGCCGAGGAGCGCCGGGAAAAGGTCGCGCAGAACGTTCTGCAGGACGTGCGCAACGCCTACTGGCGCGCCCTCGCTGCCCAGCGCCTGCTGCCGGAGGTGGACGGCCTGCTGATGCGCACCCACCGCGCCCTGACCGCGGCCCGCGAAGCCGAGGGCAAGGGCCTGCTGCCACGCCAGGACATCCTTGCCTACCAGCGCGCCCTGCTCGACTCGGTGTACATGCTCACAGTGCGCCGCCAGGACCTGGAGTTCGCCCGTGCCGAGCTGGCCGCCCTGATGTCGCTGCCGCCCAACACCCGCATGCAACTGGCCGACAGTACCGAGCAGCCGCTGCCGTTGTTGACCGGCAATGTCGAGCAGCTGGAGCGCCTGTCCCTGGAGCGGCGCCCGGAAATCATGGAAGAGTGGTACCGCAAGCGCGTGAGCATGAACGACCTGAAGATCGCCAAGGCCCAGTTGTGGCCGAACGTGAGCTTCAACTACGGCTACGAGTACGACTCCAACAAGTACCTGTACAACAGCGACTGGAACCAGACCGGCATCAATGTCTCGATGAACCTGCTGCGCCTGCTGCAGTACCCCGACATCACCGCTGCGGAGCAGAGCCAGGAAAAGACCGACGACATGCGCCGTACCGCGCTGTCCATGGCGATTCTCACCCAGGTCCGGGTCGGCCTGTTGCGCTACCAGTTGGCCCGCCAGGAGGTGGAGTTCGCCGATGAAAGCCTGCGGGTGGACCAGAGCCTGCTCAACTACGCCCAGTCTTCGCGCAATGCTGCGCTGGGCAGCGAACTGGAACTGATCCGCGCCGAGGGACGCCTGCTGCTGTCGCGCTATCAGCGCGAGGCGGCCTATTCCGATGCCCAGGCGGCGTGGGGACGGCTTTACAACTCGATCGGCTTCCAGGTGATGCCCAAGGAGATCGAACAGCATGATGTGAAAACCCTGGCGCGGGAGATCCAGCGCACCGTGGAGCAGCAGACCCGGGACAACCTGTTGGCCGCAGACCAGGCAAACTGAAGGTGCATGAACAAATCTTCATATTGGCCGTGAGCGCCCTGATCGCGGGGTGAAGGGCCATAAGCCCTGGCATGGGCGCCGGTGCTTGCCTTGAGGGCATGCGCCGGTGCGCGTAGCATCGCCGCCCCGCATCCTTGTGGGAGCTGGCTTGCCAGCGAGGCGAGTGCCTGGCACTCGCTTGCACCCATGTTGGCTGGCCTGGCGTAATCGCTGGCAAGCCAGCTCCCACAGGTTTCGCGTTCAGTCGACCCACCATCGCCCATGCCCCAACCGATCCCCCTCAAGGACCACGAAAAGGAAAAGCACCTGGTCAACCGCCGGCTGATGGCCTGCGCTGCCCTGGTCTTCGGCCTGGTCGCCGTCCTCGTTGGCCGGCTCTACGTGCTGCAGGTGCTGCAGCACGACCAGCAGACTGCGGTATCGGAAAACAACCGCGTGCACGTGCTGCCCATCGCCCCTGAGCGTGGGCTGATCTACGACCGCAACGGCGTGGTGCTGGCCGACAACAAACCCAGCTTCGACCTGACCATGACCCGCGAGCGCGCCGGCGACTCGGCCAAGGTGCTCGATACCCTGGCAGCAGTACTGGGCCTTGGCGAGGATGAGCGCAAGCAGTTCGACAAGGACCTGCGTCGCGGCCGCAAGCCATTCGAGCCGGTGACCCTGATGGTCGGCCTGAGCGAAGAGCAGATCGCCCTGGTAGCGGTCAACCAGTTCCGCCTGCCAGGCCTGGAGGTGGAACCGCAGTTCATCCGCGAGTACCCCCTGGCCGAGCACTTCGCCCACTCGGTCGGCTATGTCGGGCGCATCAACGAAAAGGAAGCCAAGACCCTCGACAGCACCGAGTACCGGGGCACCCAGTCGATCGGCAAGACCGGCATCGAGCACTTCTACGAAAGCCAGCTGCACGGCCATGTCGGTTACGAAGAAGTCGAGACCAACGCCCAGGGCCGGGTGATGCGCGTGCTCAACCACCAAGACCCGATTCCCGGCAAGGACATCGTCCTCAGCCTCGATGCGCACCTGCAGGTGGCCGCCGAGAAGGCCCTGGGCGAGCGCCGTGGCGCGGTGGTGGTGCTGGACCCTGCCAACGGCGATGTGCTGGCGATGGTCAGCAACCCCAGCTTCGACCCCAACCTGTTCGTCAAGGGCATCAGCTTCAAGCAGTACGCCGCCCTGCGCGATTCGATCGACCGGCCGCTGTTCAACCGGGTGCTGCGCGGCCTGTATGCGCCGGGCTCGACGGTCAAGCCGGAAGTGGCCATCGCCGGCCTCGACAGCGGCGTGATCACCCCCGGCAGCCGGGTGTTCGACCCGGGCTACTACGAGTTGCCCAACTACGACCACAAGTACCGCAACTGGAACCACAGCGGCGATGGCTGGGTGGACATGTACACCGCCATCATGCGGTCCAACGACACCTACTTCTACGACCTGGCGCACAAGCTGGGCATCGACCGCCTGCACGACTACATGGCCGAGTTCGGCCTGGGGCAAAAGGTCTCGCTGGACATGAACGAAGAGGCCGCAGGGCTGATGCCTTCGGCCCAATGGAAGCGGGCCACCCGGCGTCAGGCCTGGTTCCCCGGCGAGACGCTGATCCTCGGCATCGGCCAGGGCTACATGCAGGTCACCCCACTGCAGCTGGCCCAGGCCACCAGCCTGCTGGCCAGCAAGGGCGCGTGGCACCGCCCGCACCTGGCCATGACGGTGGGCAACGAGACCCCGGTCGACCCCAACCCGATGCCCGACATCGTGCTGCATGACCGCCATGCCTGGGACCAGGTCAACCAGGGCATGCAGATGGTCATGCACGACCCGCGCGGCATCGCCCGCGCCGCTGCCGCCGGCGCCCAGTACCGCATCGCCGGCAAGAGCGGCACGGCGCAGGTGGTGGCGATCAAGCAGGGCGAGCGCTACAACCGCGACAAGACCCTCGAACGGCACCGCGACAACGCCCTGTTCGTCGGCTTCGCCCCGGCCGATCACCCCAGCGTTGTGGTGGCGGTGATGATCGAGAACGGCGAGGCCGGTGGCCGGGTCGCTGGGCCGGTGGTGCGGGAAGTGATGGACGCGTACCTGCTGGATGATCAGGGGCATCTGAAGCCGCAGTATGCCGGGGTGCCCAAAGGGGTGCCGCATACCTAGGGCTGCGTGGCAGCCCATCGCCGGCAAGCCGGCTCCCACAGGATAGATGGACTGCCTCCAGGAAGTTGGGGCAGTCATCCTGCCAATGGCGAAAGTTGCAGGATTGTAATGATCGCCTCACCTTCTCGTTAGCTTCACGTTCCTAAACTACCAGACAACAAAGGCCGCGCACTTGGCAGGCCTGGTAGACACCGAGGTTCGATATGAACTATTTGAAATCTTTCGCGATTGGCAGTGTGCTGTTTGCACTCATGGGTAGCGCCTTTGCCGAAGGCGGTCATGAGCGCGCGGTTCAATTCAATGAAAACTTCCGGGCGGAACAGGCGCGTTTGTGGAGCGACGATTCGTTCGATCAGAACAAGCAGCAAGTTGCCCAGGAACAGCAGAAAGTACGTAAGGGCGATCAGGAGCAAGCCGATAACTGATCGGCGCCACAAGGACTTCACATGAAGCAACTTCCACGACAAGAAAGCCAGGCATTGCCTGGCTTTCTTCGCTTCAGCCCCTTCACTATTCGTTGTTGATGCACCAGGCTTGCAGATCAATCAAACCTTGCTCATTGGGTCTAGAAATCCACCTTGCCCCGCCCCGCCTTGACCGTGCTGCGCCTGGCTTTTCCTTCAAGGCGGCGGGTCTTCGAGCCGAGGGTCGGCTTGGTGGGACGGCGTTTCTTCTCGGTCTTGCCGGCAGCGATGATCAACTCGGCAAGACGCGCCAGTGCGTCAGTTCGGTTCTGCTCCTGGGTGCGGTATTGCTGGGCCTTGATGATCAACACGCCGTCGCCGGTGATGCGACTGTCACGCAGCGCCAGCAGCCGCTCCTTGTAGAACGCGGGCAGCGACGAGGCCCGAATGTCGAAGCGCAGGTGCACGGCACTGGACACCTTGTTGACATTCTGCCCACCCGCGCCTTGCGCGCGGATGTACGTCAGTTCGATGTCGGCATCTAGCAGATGCACGTTGTTGGAGATGGTCAGCATGGCACGGCCCTTGTGATTGCCCTCCATTATCACAGCCTTTGCGCTCGCCCACTGAACAAAACACGTTTGACCTCAATCACCTTGATCGAGACGCCCTGCTCCGCCATTGCCAATTCCGAGGCCTGTGGCTTGGACCACGCCACAGGCCCTTCGACGATCGACTATCCGTTCAGTGCTTCATCGCCATCGTCGTCCCTGCGGTGTGCCCAGTGATACAGGGCAGGCAGCACCAGCAAGGTCAGCGCGGTGGAAGACAGGATCCCGCCAATCACCACGGTCGCCAGCGGTCGTTGGACTTCCGCGCCGGTACCGGTCGCCAGGGCCATCGGAATGAAGCCCAGGGAAGCCACCAGGGCGGTCATCAGCACCGGGCGCAGTCGGGCCAGTGCACCTTCGTCCACCGCCTGCCTGAGGGTGCGCCCTTCCTCGCGCAGCCCACGGATGAAGGAAATCATCACCAGGCCGTTGAGTACCGCCACCCCGGACAGCGCAATGAAGCCGACGCCTGCCGAGATCGACAGCGGGATGTCGCGAAGCCACAGCGCCACGACGCCACCGGTGAGCGCGAACGGAATTCCGGTGAAGACCAGCATGCCGTCCTTCAAGTTGTTGAACATCAGGAACAGCAGGGTCATGACCAGCAGCAAGGCCACCGGCACGACGATCTGCAGGCGTTTGGCCGCCGATTGCAGTTGCTCGAACTGGCCACCCCAGGTGGTCCAGTAACCGGCAGGAATCTGCACGCGGGACGCCAGCGCCTCGCTCGCCTCGTCGACGAACGAACCCAGGTCACGGCCGCGCACGTTGGCGCTGACCACCACCACGCGCTTGCCGTTCTCGCGGCTGATCTGGTTGGGCCCCAGTTCCAGGTCCAGGCTGGCCACCTGGGACAAGGAAATGAAGCCGATCTGCTCGGCCCCGAGCGCCGGGTTCGCGGGCACCGGAATCAACAGGCCCGACAGCCCGGCGACGTCGGTACGCAGGGCCTCGGACAGGCGCACCACCAGGTCGAAGCGACGGTCGCCTTCATACAGCGTGCCGGCCTGACGGCCCCCCACCGCGATCGCCACGGCATCTTGTACGGCGCCAATGTTCAGGCCGTAGCGCGCGGCTTTTTCACGGTCGATGTTGATGGTCAGCACGGGCAGACCGGTGGTCTGCTCGACCTTCACCTCGGACGCCCCCTGGACACCCTGCAACGCCGTGGCGATCTTCGCGGCCGTTCGGTTCAGCACGTCCATGTCGTCGCCGTAGACCTTCACCGCGACGTCACTGCGCACACCGGAAATCAGTTCGTTGAAGCGCAGCTGGATCGGCTGGGACAACTCGTAGTTGCTGCCAGGCACACTGGCGGCGGCCTTCTGCACCTCTTCGATCAGTTCCTCACGCGATCTGTCCGGGTCCGGCCACTGCGCCTTGGGCTTGAGCATGACGTAAGCGTCGGAAATGTTCGGTGGCATCGGGTCGGAGGCGATTTCCGCAGTACCGGTACGGGCGAACACGCGCTCGACCTCCGGCACCTTTTCCATCACCGCCTTTTCCAGGCGCTGCTGCATGTCCAGCGACTGGGTCAGGCTGGTACCGGGTACCCGCAGGGCCTGCAGGGCGAAGTCGCCCTCGCTCAGGCTCGGAATGAACTCGCTGCCCATGCGGCTGGCGAGCACACCGCTGAGCACCACCACGGTGACCGCCGCCGAGAATGCGAGGTTGCGGTGTTCCAGCACCCATTGCAGCACAGGCTGGTAGCGCAGGCGCGCATGGCGCATGAGCACGCCTTCTTCTTCCTTGACCTTGCCGGTGACGAACATGGCGATCGCCGCCGGGACGAAGGTGACGGAGAGGATCATCGCGCCCAGCAGCGCCATCACTACGGTGAAGGCCATGGGGTGGAACATCTTGCCCTCGACCCCGGTGAGGGCGAAGATCGGCAGGTACACCGCCATGATGATCAACTGGCCAAAGATCAGTGGCCGACGCGCTTCACGCGCCGCGGCGAAGACCTCATGGAAGCGCTCGGCCCTGGTGAGCATGCGCCCGTGCTTGTGCTGCGCCTGGGCCAGGCGGCGGATCGCGTTCTCCACGATCACCACGGCGCCGTCGACGATGATGCCGAAGTCCAGCGCCCCCAGGCTCATCAGGTTGGCACTGACCTTGTTGTGGAACATGCCGGTGAAGGTGAACAGCATGGACAGCGGGATCACCATCGCGGTGATCAGCGCCGCACGGATGTTGCCCAGGAACAGGAACAGGATGGCGATGACCAGGATCGCCCCTTCGATGAGGTTCTTCTTGACCGTCGCAATGGCTTTCTCGACCAGATTGGTCCGGTCGTAGACCGTGATCGCGACCACCCCCTTGGGCAGCGTGCGGTTGATTTCTGCAAGCTTGGCGGCGACCGCCTGGGACACGCTCCGGCTGTTCTCGCCGATCAGCATGAACACGGTCCCCAGCACCACCTCACGGCCATTCTCGGTAGCGGCGCCGGAACGCAGCTCTTTGCCGATGCTGACTTCGGCGACATGGCTGATGCGTATCGGCGCGCCAGCGACGCTGGTGATCACGATGTTGGCGATGTCCTCGACACTGCCCAGCTGGCCAGGCGCACGGATCAGCAACTGTTCGCCACTGCGCTCCACGTAGCCGGCACCGACGTTGGCATTGTTGCTTTCCAGGGCCGCGACCAGGTCGTTGAGGGTCAGCTTGTAGGTCGCCAGGCGCTTGGGGTCCGGCGCGATGTGGTACTGCTTGGCATAGCCACCGATGGTGTTGATCTCGGCCACACCGGGGACGTTGCGCAACTGCGGCTTGATGATCCAGTCCTGGATCACCCGCAGGTCGGTGGGGGTGTAGGGCGTGCCGTCTTCCTTGACTGCGCCGTCTTCAGCCTCGACCGTCCACAGGAAGATCTCGCCAAGCCCGGTGGAGATGGGCCCCATGACCGCCTCCACGCCCTCTGGCAGCTGCGCCTTGGCAACCTGCAGCCGCTCGTTGACCAGCTGGCGGGCAAAGAAGATGTCGGTGCCGTCCTCGAAGATCACGGTGACCTGCGACAGGCCGGAGCGAGACAGCGAACGGGTCTGCTTGAGGCCCGGCAGGCCGGCCATGGCCGTTTCGACCGCGAAGGTGATCCGCTGCTCGGTTTCCAGCGGCGTATAGCCCGGGGCGGCCGCGTTGATCTGGACCTGCACGTTGGTGATATCGGGTACCGCATCGATCGGCAGCTTCTGGTAGCTGTAGATGCCGACGCCGGCCATGATCAGTACGGCGATCATGACCACGATGCGCTGCTCGATGGCGAATCTGATGAGACGTTCAAACATGGCAAATCATCCTGTCGGTGCGCATCAGTGACTGTGCTCGGCCGTGGCCTTGCCCAGCTCGGACTTGAGCGTGAAGCTGCCACTGGCTGCCACCCGGTCACCGGATTTCACGCCATCGGTCACCTCCACATAGCCACCGTCACGGCGGCCGAGCCTTACCGGTCGGGTATCGAAGCCCTCGGCAGTGCGCACGAACACCGAAGGTTGCTCCTCGACGGTCTGCACAGCGGACTCGGGGACGGCCACGGCAACCTGATCGCTGCGCGAGGTGACCGCTATGTTCACGAACAAGCCCGGGCGCCAGGCGCCATTGGGGTTGGTCAGGGTGACGCGGACGGTCGCCGCGCGGTTCTGCTCACCGAGCAGGCTGCCGACGTAGCCGACCTTGCCGTCGACCTCGGCATTCATGTCGGGGGACGACACCTTCACCGCGCGGCCGGTCACCACCTTGCCCAGGTCGGCCGGTGGCACCGCGAAGGTCGCCCACACCTGGTTGAGGTCGGACAGAATGAACGCGTTGGTCGCCTCGCTGACCACCTCGCCGACGGTCAGGTGCTTTTCCACGATCACCGCGTCGAAGGGCGCGCGCAGCTCGTAGCGGTTACCGCCGGCAGCGTTGACCGACGCCCCGATCGCGCCGACCTTCTGCCGGGCGTTGGCCAGGGCGATCTCGGCCTCCTGCAGCGCCTGGCGCGCCTGGAGGTAGTCCTGCTCGGCAGAGATCTTGTCCTGCCACAGCTGCTTCTCACGCGCGAAGGTCACCCGCGCCAGCTCCACGCGCCGCTGGGCGGCCTGTTGCTCGCTGCGCAGGTCGGAGATCTGCTGGCTGGCGATCACAGCAAGGATCTGCCCCTTCTTCACCGCCTCGCCGAGGTTGGCATGAACGCTTTCGACGACGCCGGGGACCCGAGGGACCACGTGGGCGGTTCGGTCCTCGTCGAAGCGGATCTCGCCAGGGAAGGTCACGACAGTGCCAAGCTCGCGCGCGGCTGCCGTTTCCAGCACGACACCAGCGGCCTTGATCTGTTCGGCGCTGAGGGTCAGCTTGCCCTCCTCGCCATGGCCTTCTTCTGCATGGCCTTCCTCACCATGGCCCTCCTCACCCTCCCCCCTGCTGGTTGATGCGGCTGGCTTGTCGTGCCCGTGGTCATCGTCTGCACCGTGTTCGGCATGACCGGTTGCCTGCTCCGAACCGGCGTTCCAGGCGAGGCTACCGAAGCCGAGGGCAGCCACTGCGGCTACCGCCAGGGCGATCCTGCGTTTGTTATCCATTGCTACTCCTGCTAATCGTTGACAGCGGCCTGTTCAGCGCCGCGTGCCGAAGAAAGTGTCTGGGCCGTTTCAGCGCACGTCGCCAGCCATACCCAGGTCGCCGTAGACCCGCTCCACCTGCGCACGCGCGTCGGTTGCCGCTGCCAGCGACTCGAGGTACTGGCCCCGCGCGACGATCAAGGTGCGCTGGGCATCGAGTACCTCGATGAAGCCGAACTTGCCCATCTCGAATCCGCGGGTCGCGGTGTCCACCGCCCGCTGGGCCGACGGCAGGATGGTCTTGTCGTAGGACTCGACCTCCTGCATGGCGGTGGACCACTGGTTCAGCGCGGTCTGGGTTTCGCTGCGCAGCCGCAGTTCCACCGCGTTGCGCAGGTCGCGTGCCTGATCGGCACGGCGCGAAGCGGACAGGATGTTGCCCTGGTTACGGTCGAACAGCGGCAGGGGCATGGACAGACCCACGACATTGACCCGCTCGCGCACGGAGCGGTCATATTGGCTACCCACACTCACCGTGAGGTTGGGGATACGTTGGGCTTTCTCCGAGCCCAGCGCGGCATCGCTCTGGTCGATCTGTGCCACCGCCTGGCGCATCTCTGCGGTCTGCTCGAGCCTGGACAGCAGCGCGTCAGTCCCTGGCGGCTTGCCGGGGGACAGGCTCGGTGAATCCAGGCGGTCGAACACGGTGACCGGGCTTCCCGTGACCTGGGCCAGGTGCTGGTAGGCGGTGGTTTTCTCGGTTTCGCCACGGCGCACCTGCAGCTGAGCTTCGGCCAGCTGCACCTGGGCACGGGTGACCTCCACCGGGGAGGATTTACCCGCACGCACGCGCACCTCGACAATGCGCAGGCCGCGCTCGGTCAACTCGAGGGACTGCCTGGCCAGGTCCAGGCCAGTCTGGGCGCGCAGGGCTGCGTAGTACGCCTGCACGACATCGGCACGCAGGGCGTTCACGCGCCGGTCAAGCTCCAGCTGCGCCACGGACTGGCCGAAGGTGGCGACCTCGATACGGGCGCCGCGTTTGCCGCCAAGCTCCAGGGGCTGGCTGAGTGTCACGGTGGTGGTGCTGTTGTCGCGGTCGGTGTCTTCCATCTCATAGGAAATTTCGGGGTTGGGAATGACCCCAGCCTGCGTGCGCGCACCTTGTGCGATACCGATCTCCTGCCTGGCAGCCGCCAGGTCGGGGTTGCCAGCCATTGCCGTCGACAGCGCCTGGGGCAAGCTGATGCCTTGGGCAAATGCTGCCGGCGTCATCAACCCGCAGATGGCCGCACACAGTGCGGCGATCTTCCAGGTAGCGCTTTTTGAAAAGACATTGCGGTGATACCCGGGCACTTTCACGGTCCTCGTGCGCAAACTTCGATCAAGCTTGGCGAGAACGTCGCAACCACTGCCAAGCCCCACTGGAAAAGGTGCTGGCACTCTAATCAGCGGTAGCTATCAGCGCGGTGGCGCGAAAATTACAATTTCGTTAGAAACCGTTGAAGTGGCTGGGGCAACTGAACAGCCATATCGACCCACGCGGGCCGATCAGCGCCAGGTCGTCACTCAGCGGATAGGCAACGCTGGTGCCCGCGTAGTACTGATTCCAGACGTCTTTCAGCTGGCTGGCGTACAGGCTCACGGTGAAGTTGCCGTTGACCTGGTAATCACCGCCGCCGTAACCGATCCAGGGCGAGTTGACCGGCCCGGCACAGAAGGTCTCGAAGTTGTCGTCGAGGTTGCTGGAGACCGGCTGGCTCATGGCGTGAAGCCGGAGTTGAACGTGCTGATGAGGCTTCAACCTCTACAAGGCCGTCGATGAGGGCAAGCAGCGCCTGGGCGAGTTCGACAACGACATCTGGAGTGCCAAGCTGGGCGTGCAGTACGGGGCGCACACCCTGGCGCTGTCGCACCAGCGCAACAACGGCGACGACGATTTCGACTACCTGCGTCAGTCGGACTCGATCTTCCTCGACAACTCGATCCAGTACAGCGACTTCAACTCGCCGAACGAACGCTCGTGGATGCTGCGTTACGACTTGAACATGACGCACTATGGCATCCCCGGCCTGTCGTTCATGACCCGCTATGCCAGGGGTTCTGACGCCGACTACTCGAACGCCAACCAGGTCTACATGCGCACCGACGACAAGGGCGAATTCGCCCTGCTGCATTACCTGATGCGCCATGCTGGTGTGGTGCTGAGCCGCACGCAGATCATCTCCCAGGTCTGGGACATGAACTTCGACTGCGACACCAACGTCGTCGAGGTCTCGATTCGCAGGCTGCGCGCGAAGATAGACGACCCATTCGACTCCAGGCTCATCCACACGCTCAGAGGCGTCGGGTACGTCCTGGAAAAGCGATGAAGCCAGCATGGCGCGGCAAATGGGCCACGCCCTGCCCTCAAGGGAAACACTAACGTTTCAAAATGCTACAACTGCGGGCAGTGTCGCTGCATTTTCCATCCCCTGCTGCTTCCTACGCACATTCCTGTCATTGCTTTAACTTCTTTGCTTTCAATGACTTGCGTCTAATCCAAGGCAACGAAGCCTTCATTCAGGCCCGATTTTTGCTTGAATTTTCAAGTGAATAGTAATGCATAACCCAAATTCCAAGAGCTCGCCCAAGCGAGCCGTTCCACGTCATACCGTGCGAGGCATCCATGACCCCTGCAAGCCGTGTTACCGACGACCACTTCCAGGCCTGGCTCAACCAGGTCAATGAAGCCTGTGGCCATTTCAACGGTCGCAAGCTCGACCCAGGCTTCGTCGGCCAACTGGAAAAATGCCAGGTAGGCCAGATTTCCATGAGCATCGTCGACATGACCCAAGTGAACCTGTTTCGCGGCCCGCGGGAAATCCGTGCCAGTGGTGCCGACAACTACTATGCGGTGCTGCAACTGGCCGGGACTTCGCGCATCGAGCACCAGCAGGCATGCATCGAGCTGCAGGCCGGCGACCTGACCCTGATCGATGCCAGCGCCCCGCTGGACATGCACTTTCATGAGCGCTCCCGGCAACTGTCGCTGATTTTGCCGCGGGCCCAGGTGCAAAGCGGCACCCGCGGCGTCGGCGTGACCTGCGCCAAGCGCATCGAGGCGAAGATGCCGCTGGCCAGCATGGCGCGGCAGATGATGCTCGAAGCCGGACGGACCCAGCACATGGCCAACAATGAAAGCCTGGCGGTGCTGGACGCACTGATCGCCCTGCTGCGCCCGGCCATCTGCCACGACAGCGTGCCCGGCAGCCATGAGCGCATGTTCCGCAAGGCCCTGGCGCTGATCGACCAGAACATCACCTGCGAAGGCCTGAGCCCCGAGTTCATCGCCGGCGAAGTGGGGATTTCCATGCGCAGCCTGTACCGCATCTTTGCCAAGCACGAGCTGGTGATCGCCCAGTACATCCGTAACCGCCGCCTCGACTTCTGCGCCGAAAGCCTGCGCAACCCGGCCATGGACCAGAAAGTCTCGTCGCTCGGCTATGCCTGGGGCTTCTCCGATTCGAGCTATTTCAGCACCGCATTCAAGGCCCGTTTCGGCATGACGCCTGGGGAATACCGCAAGCGCCACGCCAACTGAGTGGTCGCCTGTCAGGCTTCTGTGGGAGCAATTGTCTTGCCCATGGTCTTGAAGACTGGTGCGAAACCGATGTGGGAGCCGGCTTGCCGGCGACAGGGCCCGAACAGCCTGCTCTGGCCTCATCGCCGGCAAGCCGGCTCCCACACCACAAGGTTCGACTCAGGCTTTCGTGACCACCTGGCACCCCCGGCAAACGGCCTGGCAGGCACAGCAAAACCCAACGCGCCAGGCTGGCGCACAATCCAGCCATAAACCAACAAGAAACAACCCTGGAACCGTACTGATGTCGACCTTCATCCCCAGCAAATTCGCCATCCCTTTCCTGCTCGCCACCCTGGCCAGCCCCCTGGCGCTGGCCGAAGAATGCGCCGCCCCGCAGGCCCAGCAAGGCGAACAGGTATTCGCCCGTGACTGCGCGGCGTGCCACTCCTCGCAGAAGAACGGCCCGACCATGATGGGCCCGAACCTGCACGATGTGCTGGGCCGTACCCCAGGGACCGTGGCGGGCGCCAACTATTCGCAGGCCATGAAGTCGCGCCAGGCCGCCTGGACCGCCCAGGGCATCAGCGCCTTCATCGAGCAGCCGCAGGCCGCCGTGCCGGGTACCTACATGCCTTACGCCGGCTTGCACGACGCCGTCGAACGCCAGGCCGTGACCTGCTTCCTCGCCAGCCTCAAGTAACCCTGTACTTGTCCGCCAAAGGCCCCGCAACGGGGCCTTTGGCGTTTTGGCACGCTGCCAAAGGCAACTGGCAGCCAGGGCAAAAACCTGCGTCGGGGCTTCCTGCATGATCCGTGGCATGTCTTCGGAACTTCTGCCAAACCCATAACAAAGGAAGCCAGACCATGCTGCACCGCCCGTTCCGTCTCACCCTGGCCGCCGTGCTCGCCGGGGTCTCGCTGCAGGCGTCCGCCCTGGAGCTCTACGGCGACGCCGAGCGTCACCTCAACGCCAATATCGAGGCCGTGTTCGGTGCGTTCCACAGTGAGGAAAGCTACGCCATCGCCCGTGACCAGGAAGGCTCCACGTCGTGGCGCGAGGGCTACATCAAGTACGGCCTGAGCGGCGACCAGCGCCTGGGCGACGCCGGCTCGACGTACGGCGCCTTCGCCCTGCTCAGCTCCGGCACCTGGGGCGATGGCGACGCAGCAGGCTTCAGCGACGGCAGCGAACGCACCACCAAGATCGAGGACGCCTACCTCGGCTGGAAGTCCGGCAACCTGGTGCCCATGCTGGGCGAGGACGGCATCGACCTGTCCTTCGGCAAGCAGATGGTGGCAGTGGGTGACGGCTTCCTGATCCAGGGCGACTCGCTCAACGTCGGCAAGGGCCTGGCCGACGGCGAGTTCAACCGTGGCGGCGCCTACTATCTGGCGGCGCGCAAGAGCTTCGACAAGACCGCCGTGCTGCGCCTGGGCGGCAGCCAGGGCTGGCGCGGCGACCTGATGTGGCTGCAATCGGACAACCGCGCCCAGGCCAAGACCGAAATGCACGTGGCTACCCTGGAACACGTGGCAGAGCCCGGCACCGTCGGCCTGACCTACATCGGCACCACCCATGTCGACGAAGAGTTTGCTTCGCCGCAGCAGCTGGAACGTGACGGCATGAAGACCTACAGCCTGCGCGGCCAGGGCAATGCCGGGGTGGAGAACCTGTTCCTGTCTGGCGAGTACGCCACCCAGGACAAACCCCACACCAGCACCGAGGATGCCTGGTACCTGGAAGCCGGCTGGACCTTCGCCGACCTGCCGTGGCAGCCGAACATCAGCTACCGCTACAGCCGCTTCTCGGAGCAGTACGACACCCTGTTCTACGGGCTCGGCCGCGGCCTGGGCACCTGGTTCCAGGGCGAAGTGGCCGGCAACTATGCCAGCCCGTTCAACAGCAATGCGCGGATCCAGAAGGTCGGCCTGACGGTCAGCCCGACCCCGTCGCTGAACCTCGGCGCCCTGTGGTTCAAGTTCGACACCATCGACCGCAGCCTGGGCAACGCGGACGGCCGCGAGCTGGACCTGTATGCCGAATGGACGATCAACGACCACTTGATGGTGGTGCCGCTGGTGGGCCTGTATCAACCCGATCGCAGCTTCGAACAAGGCGGCACGCAACTGGGCAACGACAACAACAACCTGTACACCCAGGTGGTCTTCGTCAGCACCTTCTGATCGGCGGGGGCGCGACGCGCCCCTTTGCAGTCAGAGCGTTTCCAGGTTGTGGAACACCACTTCCAGCATGCGGTTGAGCCGTTGCACCTGGGCTTCGGTCAGCCCCTTGAAGCTGCGCTGGAACAGCTCGCGGGTGACGTCCTGCATGCGCTCGATGTTCTGCAGGCCGACCTCGGTGATACGCACCTGGGTCACCCGCCCGTCCTCGGGGCTTGGCGAGGTTTCCACCAGGCCGTCGTCCTTCATGCGGTAGACGATCTTGGTGATGGTCGACAGCTTGGCGATGGCATGGGTGGAAATTTCCGAAATGCTCGACTCACCGTTCTCGTTGAGGATCCACAGCACGCGCCAACGGGGCACGTCGAGGTCGATCTTCTTGAGCAGACGTTCCATGTTCTGGGTGTAGCGCCCATGCGCCAGTAGAAAGGGAAATCTTCCTTGCGAAACGCTTCGCTGGCCGGGTCGTGGTGGCTAGGGCCTGTGTTCTTCGAGTTGCTCATCGATTCACTACTTGTGCGGAAATAGTCGGCGCCATCATAGACGTTTCCGCGCATTTGGCTACCGGTGCAGGTCAAACAATACTGGAATATTCAGTTGACATTTCACGTAATTGCCGCGCATTTTAAGCGCTGGACCGTGGTCTGGCATCCCCTCCTGAACAGGCTTGATAACAATGACAATCATAGTTGAAACCCTCGACCTGGGCGGCGCCGGCCCCCGTGTCGTGGTCAAGGACACCATCGATGTCGCCGGTACCGCGACCCGCGCTTGCAGCCAGGCGCTGGAGCATGCACCGCTGGCCGAACGGCATGCCGAGGTGGTCAGCCACCTGCTGGCCAACGGTGCGCGCCTGACCGGCAAGGTCAGCCTGCACGAGCTGGCGTTCGGCACCACCGGCATCAACCACTACACCGGCACCGCGGCCAACCCGCGCTTCCCCGGGCGCATTCCCGGCGGCTCGTCCAGTGGTTCGGCGGCCGCCGTGGCGGCGGGCCTGGCCGATTTCAGCCTGGGCACCGACACCGGCGGCTCGGTGCGTATTCCGGCCTGCTGCTGCGGCGTGTTCGGCCTCAAGCCGACCTTTGGCCGGGTCAGCCGCAAAGGTGTGATGCCGGCGCGCAGCAGCCTGGACTGCGTCGGGCCGTTTGCCGCCAGCCTGCCGATGCTGGTACGGGCCATGAGCATGATCGACCCCACCTTCGTCCCCGCCCAGGTCCCGGCCAAGGCCCGCATCGGCGTGCTGCGGGTCACCGCCGAGGCTGCCATCCACAAGGTGGTGCACGGCGCCCTGACAGCCAGCGGCCTGCCGTTGGGCAATGTCGAACTCAAGCACTTCGGCGCGGCCTATGAAGCGGGCATGGTGGTGATCAACCGCGAGACCTTCGAGGGCTGCGGCCACTTGCTGGAAACCGGCAAGGTCGGTGCCGACATCGCCGGGCGCCTGGCCGCCGCGGGCCAGACCAGCGACAGCGCACTGGCCGAGGCGGAAGAAGTGCGTCGCCGCTTCACCGCGGAAGTCGACCAGGCCCTGGCCAGCTTCGACGTGCTGGCGCTGCCGACCATGCCCGACTTCCCGCTGCGCCTCGAAGAAGCCGCCGACACCCGAGCGGTGCTGGGCATGACCTCGCTGGTGCGGCCGTTCAACCTGTCGGGGCACCCGGCCTTGAGCATTCCCCTGGGCAGCAGCGCCGGCTTGCCGGTCGGCCTGCAACTGGTCGCCGCCAAGGGCGCTGACGAAAAGCTGCTGGCCGTGGCCGAGCGGCTGTTACTGAACCTCTATTCGACCCACTGAACCTGTCGGCCACTTGCGCCCTGTAGGAGCGGCCTTTCGCGACACAAGGCCGCTCCTACACACACAGAGATCTGATACCCATGCCCGATATCCAAGACCTGCAAGCTCGCCTGCAACGCTTCGAAAACCAGCAGGCTATCCGTGTGTGCATCAACCGCTACATGGAACTGTGCGACCAGCTCGACGCCAGCACCCCGCTCGACGAGCTGGCCGCACTGTTCACCCAAGACGCCGTGTGGGAAGGCAAAGGCGCCAAGTATGCCGCCAGCTTCGGCGGCTACCGCAGCCGCGAGGCGATCCGCGCGATGTTCGCCACTTACATGAAGACCCCGGCGCACTTCGCCTTGAATGTGCACTTCCTGACCAGCGAAGTGATCGAGGCAGAGGCTGACCAGGGCCTGGGCCGCTGGGTGATGCTGCAGACCAGCACCTTTGCCGATGGCGCCTCGCACTTGAACGCAGCAAGGCTGACGGTGCGCTTCGCCCTTGAAGAAGGACAATGGCGCATGGCGCACTTCCAGACCGAGAACCTGTTCAGCCGGCCAGTGAGTGAATGGAACAGCGAAGCGGTGTTGCCTGTACCTGAGCGATAAGGCCCCAACATCCAGATGTCCACTTTGGGTCCAGGCTGTGTGAAAACGCAAGTAAGTACGTCGAGTAGCGAAAGAAGCTGGGGCACCCTGTCAATTCAGCAGATCTAAGTGCTGATCTACCTCAGTCTGGCACCGGACGCGGCCCGCGCTATTTGGGCCGCGGCAGCGGCCCGAATAGCCGTATACGGATGCAAAAAAATGCTTGGCCTCAAGTCCTGATCGCTTCAATCAGCCCAGCGATACCAAAGATGCTCATCATTCGTTTGAGATTGTAGGCAAGCACGTGAAGGCTCATTTCGGTGCTTACCCTCGGTAGGGTTTTGGTCAGGAAGTGAGTGCTTCCCATCCAGTATTTGAGCGTTCCGAAGGGATGCTCCACCGTCTGCCGGCGAACCTTCATCTTTCCTGGGTCATGCTCCAATCGGCGCGTGCCTGGTTCGCCATATTGCTCTGCATGCGCGCCTTGATCTTGCCCTGGGTAAAGTTGCGGTCGCGGTTATTTACGGCTTTGAATTTGCTGCCGTCGATGGCAATGATCGACTGGGAGAAAAGATTGAGGTTGCGGTAAAGCACCACGAATTGCCGGCAGACGCTGCGAATGGCTTTGCCGTTGTCTCGGCGAAAGTCGGCAATCGTTTTGAAGTCAGGAGCCAATCGGCCCGTTAACCAGATCAGCTCGACATTGCGCTCTGCCTCGCGCTCAAGCCGGCGGCTGGACTGAATCCGGTTGAGGTAGCCATAGATGTAGATTTTCAGCAGGACTGCTGGATGGTAGGCCGGACGACCCGTTGCAGCCGGATCGACACCCTCGAACCCGAGCGCTCCGAGGTCGAGTTCATCGACGAAAACGTCAACCACCCGAACAGGGTTTTCTTCGGTGATGTAATCATCCAGGCACTCCGGCAGCAGCGTGACTTGCGTCCGGGCCTCACCCTCAATGAACCACTTCATGATCGTCCCCGCCACGATCTCGACAATCAGAAGGTTAGACAATCGCAGGTGTTTTCACACAGCCTGGGTCGAAAGCAGCCGGTGGGAGTCGTCAGACACCTGTCAAAATTGACTCGCGTAACCGATTGGCAGACCTAGGCATTCTTCAGAATACTGCGGTACAGCTCTACACCGCATTGCCTGCATATATGTGAGTGAATGACCCCGCGCGGCGAAGCATACCTCTGCTTCATCCAAATATTCGAAGATTGGCATTGATAGCACAGAACTTTCCCAGACCTCTTACAATCAGGATTTTTCTGCAAATAGGAAGCCAATGTTTTTTTCACGCGGCAAATTCAATGGCTTGAATATAAATACTTCGATCATCTGCGCGGTTTTGCCCAGACTTTCTTCAAACGGCTTGGCCGACGCATCGGCCCCTGCCGACTGGAAGAAGTCCGTGGACAAGCGCACCGACTGCTTGGCGTACAGCACGATGCCGGCGCGGTAGTAATCCAGCGAGTCCTTTTCGGCCTCTTCGAACGCTTGCTGGGTGTTGATCTCGTCTCGCTTGGTCAGACCGTCGTAGAACTTGGCCTGCTCGATAGCAACGCCCTCGAGCGCCGCATCCAGGGCCGGCTCCATCTCCTTGCCCTTCTGGCCGCCGTCGCTCAGGTAACCTTTGGAGTCAGCGTAGTTAGCGAGCTCGCCGTGGATCGGCTCGAGTTTTTCCAGCGCCACCAGCATCGCTTTTGCCGGTTCGTCATTTTTGCGCCCGACCTCTCATTCTGCGTCAGTGACTGCTTCGCAATCTTGCGTTCGGAACGGATAGGAACGGCACCGAACTGACGTACGGTGCGCCGTGGATGACGATTGCCCGATCAAAAGCGTTATCGTTGAAGCCCGGTTCCAGGCCTTTCACGCGCAAGGGATAGCCGTTTTGGCCACGATAGCTTTCCTGCCATATGTTAATCTCATCAAGAATATGTCGAGATTAGCAGCGGTTTGGAGGCTAGCTTTCTGATTTGAGAGAGATTTAAGGATGATCCAAGGTGCAGTCATCAAGGGTACTCGTCATCAGCCGTGCTGTGTTTATGGTCTTTTTGATCAGCGGCACTGCGCTGGGTGAGACGCCGCAGATCGTGTTGTCGGTATCTGCGCAGGTCAGCCCGGCGACTGCAGCGCCTGACGACATCGTTGGACAAGGGATCCAGGCCGCGCTTGAACCCCTGATATCGTCATTTCCTCCCTTGATTACCTCTCGCAAGCATCAACGCGCGGATATCAATCGCGTTGTTCTCGATTTCTATTCCCATCGCAACTATCGCGCTGCCTGGACAGACGGGCGCGATATCACCCAGTTGCTCAAGAGCCTGAATGACATACAAGCTGACGGCCTGAACCCTGCAGACTTCCGAGGCGACGAGTTGGCCGAGGCTCAATCGTTTTTGCAGGCCTCCGCGCCGACGCCAGCGCAAACGGCGGCTTTTGACATCGCGCTGACCCGCACCTACATCACCGCACTCCTGCAATTGCGGCGCGGCAAGGTCAATCCGTCGCGGCTGGATTTTCATTGGAACTTCGACCCGATCGGTGTTGATCCCCGTGAAGAGGTGAACAGTTTCTTTGCTGCCCTGGATGCTCACGATGTGGCCCGTGCGTTCGCCCAGGCGCCGCCGCAAGAGGCGGTTTATAGCAGCATGCGTGAGGCATTGGCGCAGTTGCGTCAGGTTCGCGATGCCGGTGGTTGGCCGAAAGTCGCCGAAGGGCAGTCACTCAAGCCGGGGATGGACGGCGCTGTGGTCGCACAGTTGCGTGCCCGTCTGGTGGCCGGTGGTTATCTGGAGCCGCATATGGGCAAGCGCAGTGCTTACGACGATAAAGTCATTGCTGCGGTGAAGAAGTATCAGGTCGATCAGTATCTTGGCGTGGATGGCGTGGCTGGGGCGGCGACCCTGGCGGCGCTGAATGTGCCTGTCGAGGCACGGATTGATCAGGTCCGGGTGAACATGGAACGGGCGCGCTGGCTGCTCTACAAACTCCATGGCACTTTTGTCGTTGTCGATATCGCCGGCTACAAAGTGGCGTTCTACCGCGACGGCGAACCCATCTGGCGTTCCCGGGTGCAGGTCGGCAAGCCTGTGCGCAGCACCCCGGTGTTTCAGTCCGAGATCACCTACATCACCTTCAACCCCACCTGGACTGTGCCGCCGACGATTCTGGCCAAGGATATGCTGCCCAAGATTCAGCAGAACCCGGGTTACCTTGCGGCCAGCCGGATCAGGGTCCTTGATCGTGCTGGCAACGAACTCGATCCGGCGAACGTCGACTGGAACAACGCGCGCGGCCTCACGCTGCGCCAGGATGCCGGCCCTACCAACTCGTTAGGGCAGGTGGTCATTCGTTTCCCCAACGACTATGCGATCTACCTGCACGACACGCCGCATCGCGAGTTGTTCGCCAAGCCCGTGCGTACCACCAGCTCCGGATGTATTCGGGTGGAGAATCCACTGCAGTTGGTCGAGTTGTTGTTCAACGACCCGGTGCGCTGGAACAGCGAGGGGATTCAAAAGCAGTTGGCCAATGGCAGGACCAAGAGCATCAAGCTTCCGGTCAAGGTACCGGTGTTGTTGGCCTATTGGACGGTCGACTTGAGCAGCGAGGGGCGGGTGACGTTCAAGCCCGACATTTATGGCTACGACACGCCGCTATTGCGGCAGTTGAATTTGCCTTCAGTACTGCCCGCCTTGGCGTTGCCGCAGGCAGAAACGACTATGGTGGTCACAGGGCAAAGCCAGATTTAGGCAGCGCATGAGCAACCAGCAATTGCGACGACCTAGGAGAGGAGCACTACATTCACAGCTGGGAGCCCGCCCATGAGGTCCAGCTATCTCATCTACGAGCGCACTGATGTTAAATAGCCCGAACATCGTAGCGAGAGTGCGGGGCTTGTGACGCGAACACGAACTCCGCAGGACAAGCCCCACAGACCTCCGCTAATGCAACCGGTTCTTGGCTATCTCGATATCATTCATCAGTGCCTTGGCCAAGGCACTCAGGTAATCCGCAGCGCCAAGCAACTTGTGGTCGTCTTCCATATCGCCCTCTCGCACAAGATGCCTGATATAGCCCAGCAGCACGGACACTTGCTGGTAGACATCGTCTATCGGGACGCCGGGCTGCACACGCAGGAGATCGACCGGTGGGTTGCCCGCATCGAGAAAGGTCGCCACGCCTGCGGTGGTGAGGATCTTGGGATCGTCCGCCATGTGCTCACTCCCCCGCCTGTTGGCCATAGAGCCGCGTGTGTACGTGCTCCACCAACGCATATGCGATCTCGCTGGCATGCATGGCATTGCCCAGCATGTTCAGGCCAGGTTCGCCGACGCGCGTTCGGCAATGTTCGTCGATGGTTTCGATGACGCCGCGTAGTAGCTCACTGACGTGGGCCAGGGCATCGGGTGGGTACATGTCGGATTGGACGGTGAAGAAAGGCGTATTGGGGGTTTTCGGGCGGGGTGGGTCAGGAACAATCTTTTTCATGACACATCTCTAAGTTTCGTGGACGAGATCTGCCCTCTCAACCTTCTCACGGGTTGAGGTGGCAGCTGTGCGCGGGGTGAGAAACCGGAGAAACTTAGCAAAACCCGGCCAGGCAAAAGCCTGCCCGCGCACAGCCACCATAACGGTACTGCTGCTGGAAGTTTCACAACGGGTTCTCACGCCCGGCCACCGATTGAGGCAGCCCGGAAACGTTATCCCTGAGGGGTTTCCCCCACAACAGCGAAACTCCAGCAGCGCGCGTAGGATAATTCCCAAAGGCGCGAACCATGAAGCATTTAGTTTCAAGTTCAGAAATGTCCTACGCCTGGTCGTCAAGCCGGCAAAGTACTCAACGCAGATCTCACCTACCCCGCTGTCACAGTTCAGACACGCCGCTGTCGTAATCTGCCGGGCAACTTTATGCCAAAGGTTATCCGGCATGCTCCGCCCGCTGCTTCTGCTCCTTCCCCTGCTGCCTCTGATTGCTGTTGCCGAGCCTGCGCACCTGCGCGTGCAAGGTTCCAACACCATTGGTGCCGCCCTGCTGCCTGCGCTGGTCCAGGGACAACTGCGCGCCCAGCAGGCGACGGACATCGAGCAGCGCCCTGGCGCGCAACCCAACGAGACCGTGATCAAAGCCCGCGATGCCCACGGCCAGCCGCTGCGCATCGACATCGCCGCGCACGGTTCGAGCACCGGCTTCGCCGCGCTGGGCCGTGGCGACGCAGACCTGGCGGCGTCTTCACGCCCCATCAGCGACACCGAGGTGCGCCAGCTCAAGGCATTGGGTGACCTGCGTGCGCCCCGCGCCGAGCAGGTCATCGGCCTGGATGGCGTGGCGGTGATCGTCCATCCCGACAACCCGCTGCCTCAATTGAGCACCCAGCAACTGGCACAGATCTATGCCGGGCAGATCCAGCGTTGGGAACAATTGGGCGTGGCAGGCGGGGCCATCCATCTGTATGCCCGGGACGACCGCTCCGGCACCTTCGAGACGTTCAAGGCGCTGGTGCTGGAGCCCAATCACGCCGAGCTGGCGGCCCAGGTGCGGCGCTTCGAGGCAAGCGACGAGCTGGCCGCCCGGGTGACTGCCGACCGCCAGGCCATCGGCTTCAGCAGCCTGGCGGCGGTGCACGGTGCCAAGGTGCTGGCGATTGCCGAAGGCGATGCCCCGGCCATGCTGCCGGAACGCCCGCTGGTGGCCAGTGAGGACTACCCCCTGTCACGGCGCCTGTACCTGTACTTGCCGGCCAATGCCAAACCCCAGGCCAAGGCCCTGGCTGACTTCGCCCAAAGCCCGGCAGGCCAGGCCATCGTCGCCCAGCAAGGGTTCGTGTCCCAGCAGGTCGCTGCGCAGCCGGTGCCCGCACAGGCCGACATGCCGCCGCGCTATCGCAGCCTGGCCCAGCAGGCCCAGCGGCTGAACGTCAACTTCCGCTTCCAGGAAGGCAGCGCCAGCCTGGACAACAAGGCCCTGCGCGATGTGCAGCGGGTGGCCGAGTACTTGCGCCAGGCCGGCAAACTGCACGGCAAGGCGGTGTTGGTCGGTTTCGGCGACCCCAAGGCGACGCCCGGCCGCGCCGCCCTGCTCTCTCGCCTGCGGGCCCAGGCGGTGCGCCGTGAGCTGGCGCGCGATGGGGTCGAGGTGATGGAAGTCGCCGGCATGGGCGACGAGCTGCCGGTGGCGGACAACGACCTGGAGCAAGGGCGCTTGCGCAACCGGCGGGTGGAGGTGTGGGTGTATTGACACGCCACAGGCCAGAGGTTGTGCTGCCGGGGCAACTGTCGGCCAGGCAACAGCTGTTCAGCACTTGTTTGTCCGGCGCAACAGACAAACCCTGATATTTCCCTCCAATCACCTGATTTCAAAGGCTTTTGACTCTGGCATGGCCCCTGCAGACAAGGATTCAAAGATCCAGTCTCCGAGGTCAACATGCCGACTGAAACCGCTGTCTACGACATCCGCCAACCGCACGCTCATGCCATCGTCGATGACGCTGAAGCGATCAGCACCGCCCACCGTATTGCCGCCTTGCTGCGTGAAGGCGCCGCAGAGCGTGACCGTCGCCGGGAGGTGCCCGCGGATGTGGTCGATGCCTACTCCAACAGCGGCCTGTGGGGCATTACCGTCCCTCGCGCATACGGTGGCGCCGAGGTGTCCTTCGCCACCTTGGCGCAGGTCATCGCCATCGTCTCGGCGGCCGACCCCTCGCTCGGCCAGATCCCGCAGAACCACTATTGCCTGCTCGAGGACATCCGCCTGCAGGGCACCGACGAACAAAAGCGCCATTTCTTCGACCTGGCCCTGAAGGGCAACCGCTTCGCCAACGCGCTCTCGGAGACCGGCGGCAAGACCGTGCAGGACATCAGTACCCGCCTGGTCGCCGAAGCTGACGGCTATCGCATCGACGGCCGCAAAGGCTATTGCACAGGCTCCCTGTACGCTCACTGGATCGGTGTGCTCGCCCTGGATGAACAGGGTCGTGCCCAGCTTGCGTTCGTTGCGCGCGGCACCCCCGGGCTGGTCATCGTCGATGACTGGAGCAGCATGGGCCAGCGCACGACCTCCAGCGGCACGGTACTGCTCGATGGTTTGCGCGTGCCGGCCTTCAACCTGTTCCCCAGCTACCGCTCGTATGAACGACCGACGCTGGCCGGGCCGTTTGCCCAGTTGACCACCGCCGCAATCGATGCCGGCATTGGCCGTGCGGCGCTGGATGACACCATTGCCTTCGTGCGCGAGCACGCCCGCCCGTGGATCGACGCCAAGGTCGTGCGAGCCAGCGAAGACCCGCTGACCATCATCCAGGTCGGCGCCCTTGAGATTCGCCAGGAAGCCGCCGAGGCCTTGCTGGAGCGTGCCGGGCGCGTGCTGGACGCCGCCAAACCGGCACCGGACGAAGACAACGTCGCTGCGGCCTCGCTGGCCGTGGCCAAGGCCAAGGTGCTGACCACCGAGGCCGCCATCGAGGCCAGCAATCGGCTGTTCGAGCTCGGCGGCACGCGCTCCTCGCTGACCCGCCACAACTTCGACCGCCACTGGCGCAATGCCCGTGTGCACACCCTGCACGACCCGGTGCGCTGGAAATACCACCTGGTCGGCAACTGGGCCTTGAACGGCATCAAGCCGGCCCGTCACGACTGGAACTGAGGCCCGCGCCATGACCAAGCAGATTCGCCTCAACGCCTTCGCCATGAACACCGTCGGCCACCTCTCGCCCGGTTTGTGGCGCCACCCGCGCGACCAGGCCACGCGCTACACCGATATCCACTACTGGGTCGAACTGGCCAAAACCCTGGAGCGCGGCTGCATCGACGGCTTGTTCATCGCCGATGTACTGGGGGTATACGACGTGTATGGCGCCAGCGCCGGCGCCGCCTTGAGCAGCGCCGCCCAGGTGCCGGTCAACGACCCGCTGCAACTGGTGCCGGCCATGGCTGCCGCCACGCACCACCTGGGCTTCGGCGTGACCGCTTCAGTGTCGTTCGAGCACCCGTTTCCGTTCGCCCGGCGCATGAGCACCCTCGACCACCTGACCCGGGGACGCGCCGGCTGGAACATCGTCACTTCGTACCTTGCCAGCGGTGCACGCAACCTCGGCCAGCGCGACCAGTTAAGCCATGACCAGCGCTATGCCTTGGCCGAGGAGTACCTGCAGGTCTGCTACAAGCTCTGGGAAACCAGCTGGGAAGACGATGCGGTAGGTGCCGACCGAGCCAGCGGGGTCTACGCCGACCCGCGCAAGGTGCATGGCATCGCGCATGAGGGCACCTACTTCAAGGTCCCGGGCTTTCACCTGAGCGAGCCTTCGCCGCAGCGCACGCCGGTGATCTACCAGGCTGGTGCGTCCAGCCGTGGCCGTGCGTTCGCCGCCGCCAATGCCGAATGTGTGTTCGTTGCCGCGCCGAGCAAGACCGTCTTGAAAAAGCAGGTGGCCAACCTTCGCGCCGCAGCGGTCGCGGCCGGCCGTGCCGCCGACAGCATCCTGGTCTTCGAACAGCTGACCGTGATCGTCGCGGCCACCGACGAAGCCGCCCTCGGCTTGCTGCGCGAGTATCGCGAGTACGCCAGTGCCACGGGGGCTCTGACCCTGATGTCGGGCTGGACAGGCATCGACTTCGCCCAGCTGGCGCCGGACCAGGTGCTGCGCGAAGTGCCCAGCGAGGCCATCCAGTCCGCCGTCGAGGCGTTCACCCGGGCCGACCCCACACGCACCTGGACCACCGCCGAAATCGCCGACTACTGCGCCATCGGCGGCGATGGGCCGGTGCTGGTGGGCTCGGCACAGACCGTGGCTGACCAGTTGCAACAGTGGGTCGAGGAAACCGACGTCGATGGTTTCAACCTGGCCAGCGTGGTCGCCCCGGAAACCTTCACCGCGATCGTCGACCTGCTGGTGCCCGAGCTACAGGCACGCGGGCTGTTCAAGCGCGAGTACGCCAAGGGCACTCTGCGCAACAAACTGTTCGGCCAGGGCGACCGTCTGCGCGCGCCGCACCCGGTGGCGACGCTGCGTCAGGAGGCGCGGCGATGAACACGCTGCTGGCGAACCTGGACTGGTCGGAAATCCTCCAGGCCTGCATCGACACGCTGAGCATGCTGGGCGCAGCCCTGGGCTTCACGGTGCTGTTCGGGCTGCCGCTGGGGGTGCTGCTGTACCTCACCGGGCAGCGTCAACTGCTGGCCCATGCGCCGCTGTATCGCTTGCTGTCGATGGTGGTGAACGTGTTGCGCTCGCTGCCGTTCATCATCCTGCTGATCGTGCTGATTCCGCTCACCACGCTGATCACCGGCACCTCGCTGGGCGTGCGCGGCACCATCCCACCGTTGGTGGTGGGCTGCACGCCGTTCTTCGCGCGGCTGGTGGAAACCGCCCTGCGTGAAGTCGACCGGGGCCTGGTCGAGGCCAGCCAGGCCATGGGCGGCAGCATCCGCCAGATCATCTGGCACACCTTGCTGCCCGAAGCCCGCACCGGGCTGCTGGCAGCCGTCACCGTGACCGCCATCGTGCTGGTGGACTACACCGCCATGGCCGGGGTGATCGGTGGCGGCGGCCTGGGTGATCTGGCCATCCGCTTTGGCTATCAACGTTTTCAGACCGACGTGATGGTGGTCACCGTGCTGCTGCTGATCGTGCTGGTACAGGCGCTGCAGATGGGCGGCGACCGCCTCGTTCGGCACTTCACCCGCCGCTGACTTCAAACTCCCTTCAGGAACACCCTCATGAAAAAGACCCTCGCAGCCCTCGCCACACTGATCGCCGCCAACAGCTTCGCCACACAGGCGGCCGAGCACCTGGTGGTCGGTGCCACGCCGGTGCCGCACGCCGAGATCCTCGAATTCGTCAAACCTGCCCTGGCCAAGCAAGGGGTCGACCTGGACATCAAGGTGTTCAACGACTTCATCCAGCCCAACCTGCAGCTGGCGCAGAAGAATCTGGACGCCAACTATTACCAGTACCGCCCGTTCCTGGATGACTTCAACAAGACCCGCCATACCGACCTGGTACCGGTGGTGGGTGTGCATATCGAGCCCTTCGGTGCCTATTCGGCCAAGTACAAGACCCTTGCCGAACTGCCCGACGGCGCCAGCGTGGCCATCCCCAACGACCCGGTCAATACCGGTCGCGCCCTGGTGCTGCTGGCCGACGCCGGGCTGATCAGCCTCAAGGACCCAGGCAATCCGCAGTCGACCCCGCGCGACATCACCGCCAACCCCCGCCACCTGAAGATCCGCGAGCTGGAAGGCGCGATGCTGGCGCGCTCGGTGAAACAGGTCGACCTGGCCTTCGTGTTCGCCAACTACGCCCTGGAGGCCGGCATCGACACCAACAGCGCGCTGATCGTCGAAAAAGGCAAGGACCTGTACGTCGAGTACCTGGTCGCGCGCCCGGACAACCTTCAGGACGACGGCATCCAGAAACTCGCCAAGGCGTTGAATTCGCCCGAGGTCCGCAACTTCATCCTGACCCGCTACAAAGGGCAGATCGCCCCGGGCTTCTGATCAGCGAGAACGCCATCCATGACCCGTTTCCCACAAAAAGTCCTGGCTGCAACCGCGCAATTGCAACTGCGCGGCATCCACAAGCGCTACGGCGAGGTGCCTGCGCTGGACGGTATCGACCTGCACATCCGCCGGGGCGAGGTGTTCGGGATCATTGGCCGCAGCGGTGCAGGCAAGTCGACCCTGCTGCGGCTGATCAACCGGCTGGAAACACCCAGCGCCGGGCAGGTGCTGGTCGATGGCAAGGACATCGCCACGCTCGGCACCAACGGGCTTCGCCAGCTGCGGCGCAAGGTGGCGATGATCTTCCAGCACTTCAACCTGCTGGCCAGCCGCACGGTGGCCGAGAACGTGGCGCTACCGATGCAGATGGCTGGCGTGCCGGTGGCGCAACGCGCGCGCAGGGTCAGTGAACTGCTGCAACTTGTCGGGCTTGCCGAGCGGGCCAACGCCTATCCGGCGCAGCTGTCGGGCGGCCAGAAACAACGTGTGGGCATTGCACGGGCGCTAGTGCTGCAACCGGACATCCTGCTGTGCGACGAAGCCACCTCGGCGCTCGACCCGCAAAGCACCCGCGCCATCCTTGCGCTGCTGCGCGACATCAACCAGCGGCTGGGCCTGACCATCGTCCTCATCACCCATGAGATGGAGGTGATCCGTGACCTGTGTGACCGCGTCGCCGTGCTGGAGCGCGGCAGCGTCGTCGAACAAGGCGAGGTATGGCAGGTGTTCGGTGCGCCGCAGCACGCTGTCAGCCGATTGCTCCTCGCCAGCCATGAGCAGCCAGGTCAGGCCAAGGAGCAGACGCCTGGGCACGCGCAGCTGGAGCTGCATTTCACCGGTGTGAAAGGCGTGGAGCCTGACCTCGGGCTGCTCGCCGACACCCTGGGCTCGCAGCTGCGCCTGCTTGAAGGGTCGATCGAGCGCATACAGGGCCGAGCGTTGGGCAAGCTGCGCCTGGCGGTGACCGTTGGAGCCCCTGCCCCGGACCTGTTGCAACGGGCGCGGGCAATTGCCGATTGAGCGCAGTGGGTGGATTGACCACCGGCTGCGCAAGGCAAAGATTTGTAACAGCACACCATTCGGCACCCACGCTGAATGGGTCTAGGCTCAAAATCATGTGATACCGGGCCCCTCTGACGGCGACCGCGCCGCCATGTCGGATCACTGTTGCCATGCAACGTCGACATTCAAGGAGGGGCTCATGACAGCTCTGCAGGTATTTCTCACTACACCATTCCTCGGCACCAGCACCTGGTTGTGGCTGGTGTTCATGGCCATCGTCATCGGTTTGCTGGTACTCGACCTGGGTGTGCTGCACCGCCAGGACCGCGAGATCGAAATGCGCGAGAGCCTGTTGCTGTATTCAGGCTATTTCAGCGTGGGCGTGCTGTTCGGTGCGTGGGTCTGGTACGAGCTGGGCGCGCAATCGGCGCTGGAGTTCTACACCGGCTTCCTGGTCGAGCAGTCGCTGTCGATGGACAACGTGTTCGTCATGGCGATGATCTTCGGCTTCTTCGCCATCCCCCGCCGCTACCAGCACCGCGTGCTGTTCTGGGGCATCCTCGGGGTGGTGTTCCTGCGCGCGATCATGATCGGCGTGGGCGCGACGCTGGTGCAGAACTTCGAATGGGTGCTCTACATCTTCGGTGCGTTCCTGCTGTTCACCGGGGTGAAGATGGCGCTGTCGAAGGAAGACAGCCACCCGGACCTGGCCAACAACCCGGTGCTCAAGTTCGTCAGGCGGCACATGCGCGTGACCGACCAGATCCACGGCTCGCATTTCTTCGTCCGCCTGACGCCTGCCGGGCAGAACAAGGCATTGCGCTACGCCACGCCGCTGTTTCTTGCACTGGTGCTGATCGAGCTGGCCGACCTGGTGTTCGCCGTCGACAGCGTGCCGGCGGTCTTCGCCATCACCCAGGATCCGTTCATCGTCTACACCTCGAACATCTTCGCCATCCTGGGCCTGCGTTCGTTGTACTTCGCCCTGTCGGCGCTGATGCACCGGTTCGTGTACCTCAAGTACGCGCTGGCGCTGGTGCTGATCTTCATCGGCTGCAAGATCTTCTACCACGGCATGGTCGGCAAGGTGCCGGCGTTGCTGTCGCTGGGGGTGACGTTCGGGTTGTTGCTGGGTGGGGTGGTGGTGTCGTTGATCAAGACGCGCGGGGAGAATCCGGCACTGAATGCCAAACAGGCACACTCACAGTCGAACTCTCCCACAAAATCCAGAGGAATCGACTGATTGCGGCACTGCTTCCCTCTTAGTCAGCATTCGCGCTCCCTGCACAAGGAGTGCCTCCATGCAAAAACTGTCGATCCCTGATTTCTCCCAACTTCGCGTCAACCGCAAACGCATCGCCGCCATCGGCATTCCGGTTCTTGCCGTGGGTGCCTTGGCGGTGTTGTTCAACGGCGTCTACTTCTACAACGAAGCCGGTCAGATGACCCACGTGCGCACACTGTTCGGCGAAGAGAAAATCGTCGAAGACGTCGGCTACGCCACCAAATGGTTCGGCCGCAGCACGGCCTGGCGCCGAACCATCGGCGTGCAATCGTCCTTGCAAGCCGACAGCGCGGACGATGCCCGCAGCGGTCATCCCTCGGTAACCCTCGACAACCTGCCCATCGTGTTCCTGGGCAACGTGGATGCCAAGGCCGAATTCAGCACTCAGTTCCGCCTGCCCTCGGGTGATGCCTTCAGGAAGATTGCCCAGGAATACCGCACGCCGGACAATTTCCTGCAGCGCGCCCTGCTGCCCGCGGTCAAGGAAACCCTGCAAGCGACCGCCTCCCTGATGAGCGCCGACGACTACTACGCCGGCAACCGCAGCCACTTCGGCGCCGAGTTCGAGAACCAGCTGCGCAACGGCCTGTACCTGACCAGCCGCAAGGAAATCCGCGTGCACCGTGACAACTACCCTGCGCAGACGGCGATCCTTCAGTCCGGCACCGATCAAGGCAGTTTCGGTGACAACTCTGCGACCCGCTTCATCATCGAGAAGAAGCGCGACAAAGACGGCCAGGAGCTGCGCAAACAGCAGCAGTTTCGCCTGTTCGGCGTCGAAGTCGTGGATGCCAGGGTCACCCATATCGACCCCAATCCGCAGTACCAGCAACGCATGGTCAGGGTGCAGCAGGCGCTGGCCGAGCTTGCCGTGGCACGGCAGAACCGGCTCAAGGAGGAAGAGGAAAAGGAACTGGTGTCAGCGCGAGGTGCCAAGGATGTCGAGGCCAAGCGCCAGGAAAGCCTGCGCCAGCAGATCGAACGCACGACCCAGGCCGAAACCGAGAAGCAGCTCACGCTGATCAACGCCGAACGCGAAAAGCGCCGCGCCGAGATCGACAAGCAGACCGCCGAGCTGCTGCGCGACCAGGCCCGGGTCAACGCCGAAGCCACCAAGATCACGGCCGATGCGGAGGCGTATGCCAGGGAGGCAGCGATCAAGGCGGATGGGGCGCTGCAGACCAAGCTCGATGCGTTGGTCCAGATCAATCGGGCCTGGGCAACAGCGGCAGCGCGGGCACCGGTGCCCAGTGTGATGATGGGGGGTGGTGCTGAGACGGGGGTTGGGAGGCAGGATGAGATGAGCAAGCTCATGAGCGTGTTGGCGGCCAAGGCGGCTACGGATTTGGTGGTTGACCTGAAGACACCGTAAACGCTGCGCCCTCTGTGAAAGCCGGTTTTCCAGCAGACACAGAGGGTGGTTGAGTCGCGGTTGGCGAGCCAGGCATTGCACCGTCCCGCAACAGCGCCAGCAGAAACTACCGCCCGCTACGCATCATTTCCGCCGGCACATACTTGCCAATCTCATACTTGCCGATCGCCGCCCGATGCACTTCATCCGGCCCGTCGGCCAAACGCAAGGTCCGTTGCATGGCATACATGTAAGCCAACGGGAAGTCCCCGCTCACCCCTGCCCCGCCATGCATCTGGATCGCCCGGTCGATCACTCTCAAGGCCACGTTCGGGGCCACCACCTTGATCTGTGCGATCTCGCTGCGTGCCACCTTGTTGCCGACGGTGTCCATCATGTACGCCGCTTTTAGGGTCAGCAGGCGGGCCATGTCGATCTCCATGCGCGAGTCGGCGATCTTGTCGACGTTGCCACCCAGCCGCGCCAGCGGGCGGCCGAAGGCGGTACGCTCGACCGAGCGCTTGCACATCAGCTCAAGGGCCCGTTCGGCCATGCCGATCGAACGCATGCAGTGGTGGATGCGGCCTGGTCCCAGGCGGCCCTGGGCGATCTCGAAGCCGCGGCCTTCGCCGAGGATCACCTTCTCGTAGGGTACCCGTACATTCTCGAACAGCACTTCGGCGTGGCCGTGGGGTGCATCGTCGTAACCGAACACCGGCAGCGGCCGGACGATCTTCACACCCGGTGCATCGGTGGGCACCAGCACCATCGAGTGCTGCTGGTGACGCGGGCCTTCGGGATCGGACAGACCCATGAAGATCATCACTTTGCAGCGCGGGTCGCAGGCACCGGATGTCCACCACTTGCGGCCATTGATGACCCACTCGTCACCGTCGCGCACGGCGGTGGCGGCCATGTTGGTGGCGTCCGAAGAAGCGACATCCGGCTCGGTCATGGCGAAGGCCGAGCGGATCTCGCCGCGCAGCAGCGGCTCCAGCCACTGGCGCTTCTGCGCCTCGCTGCCATAGCGCACCAGCACCTCCATGTTGCCGGTGTCCGGCGCCGAGCAGTTGAACGGCTCCGGCCCCAGCAGCGAGCGGCCCATGATTTCGGCCAGTGGTGCGTATTCCAGGTTGCTCAGGCCGGCGCCGTATTCCGACTCGGGCAAGAACAGGTTCCACAGGCCCTCGGCGCGGGCCTTGGCCTTGAGTTCCTCCATGATCGCAGTGGGCTGCCAGCGGTCCCCTTCGGCGACCTGGCGCTCGAACACCGCCTCTGCGGGATAGACATAGGTGTCCATGAACGCGGTCACACGCTCGCGCAGTGCCTGGACCTTGGGCGAATAGGCGAAATCCATCGGGGCTACCTTCACGGTTCGAAGTACATGGGCAGAGCCTAGAGCAGACGCGCTCAATCCACCTAGTCTATTTTCCGCGTGTATAAACATTCATAACCGATATATGATCGGCGAATAATTCCAACAAAGAGCGGCGCCATGAACCTCAGCAAGGTCGACCTCAACCTGTTCATCGTTTTCGACGCGATCTACACCGAAGCCAATTTGACCCGCGCCGGGCAAATCGTCGGCATCACCCAGCCTGCGGTCTCCAACGCACTGTCGCGACTGCGCGAAACCTTCAACGACCCGCTGTTCGTGCGCACGGCGCAAGGCATGGTGCCCACGCCCATGGCGCAGAACATCATCGGCCCGGTGCGCAATGCCCTGACGCTGCTGCGCACCTCGGTTCAGGAAAGCCGCATCTTCAACCCGCAGCAGGCCAACAAGACCTTCCGCATCAGCATGACCGACCTCACCGAGGCGGTGATCCTCCCGCCGCTGTTCCAGCGCCTGCGCCGCCTGGCCCCGGCGGTGCTGATCGAAAGCTTCCTGTGCAAGCGTCGGGAAACCACCAAGGAACTGGCCGCCGGCCGCCTGGACTTCGCCGTGGATGCGCCACTGAACACCGACCCGCAGGTGCGTCACGTCAAGCTGATGCAGGACCGCTACGTCTGCGCCGTGCGCCAAGGCCACCCGCTGGCCGACGCCAGGCTCACCCTCGACAACTACCTGGGCATGACCCACATCCATATCTCCAGCCGCCGCAACGGCCTGGGCTATGTCGATCTGGCCCTGGGCAAGATGGGCGTGCAGCGCAAGGTCGCCTTGCGTTCGCAGCATTACCTGATGGCCTCCCAGGTGCTGCAACAGACCGACATGGCGATGACCGTGCCGGAACGCTTCGCCCGCCGTCATCAATTGCGCTATCAACCGCTGCCGGTGGACGTGCCGCCGTTGGAAACCCACCTCTACTGGCACGAAAGCACCGACCAGGACCCTGCCAACCGCTGGATGCGCGAGCAGATCATCGAATTGTGCGAGCGAGTGGTGGCAGAGGAAGAGCGGGCATTGACACCGGCATGACGACAGAAATGAAAAATATTTCTACAAGCTAGTCTTTGGTTAGTAATTTTTTCTCCAAACAGCGGCATTCAGCCGAACGAAAGGCAAAATCATCTCCCCCCTGGCGGGTACGCTTGCTGCAACGATCGCCGACTCCACGGCGACAGCCACGGACCCGCCCCGATGCCAAACGCCCCGCTCTATTTCGACTACGCCGCCACCACTCCGGTCGACGACCGGGTCATCGAGACCATGCTCACCTGCCTGGGGCGCCAAGTGAACTTCGGCAACCCTGCCTCCAGTGGCCACGTCTACGGCCAGTCGGCCCGCGATTCGGTCGAGCAGGCGCGCCGCCAGGTGGCCGAGCGTGTCGGCGCGCATGCCGATGAGCTGGTATGGACATCGGGCGCTACCGAATCCAACAACCTCGCGCTCAAGGGCATCGCCCAGGGCATTGGCCAGCCGGGCCACCTGATCACCAGCCAGCTGGAACACAAGGCCGTGCTCGATACCGTCAACGAACTGGAACGCCAAGGCTGGGCAGTCACCCGCCTGGCACCGGACGCTGCCGGCCTGATCCAGCCCTATGCGGTGCAGGCGGCATTGCGTGCCGATACCCGCCTGGTGTCGCTGATGGCGGTCAACAACGAACTGGGTACCGTCACCGATTTCGCCACCATCGGTGAGCGAGTGCGCGCCCACGGCGCCCTGATGCACGTGGACGCGGCCCAGGCCGTGGGCAAGCTGGCCATCGACCTGCAGAGCACGGCCGTCGACCTGATGTCGTTCTCGGCGCACAAGGTGTATGGCCCCAAGGGCATCGGGGCGTTGTACGTCGGGCCACGTGCGTGTGAGCTGATGTGCGCGCAGATGCACGGTGGCGGCCATGAGCGCGGCCTGCGCTCCGGTACCCTGCCCACCCACCAGATCGTCGGCATGGGCAGCGCTTTCGCCCTCGCCGGCCAGCCGGGTGATAGCGAACACCAGCGGCTGGAGCAGTTGGCCAGAAGGCTGCGTGAAGGTCTGCTGGCATTGCCTGGGGTCAGCCTCAATGGCTGTCCGCGGCAGCGCATTCCCCATACCCTCAACCTGTGCATCGAGGCGCCGGGGTTCAACAGCATGGCGCTGGCCAGCGAGTTGGCGTTGTCGACGACTTCGGCGTGCAATTCGGCGAGCAACGCAGCCTCGCACGTGCTGTTGGCGATGGGTTTGGAGGAGCAGCGGGCGCGCAAGAGCGTGCGCATCAGTATCGGCCGGTTTACCAGCGAGGCGGAGGTAGACAAGGCGATCGAGGTGTTCGGGCGGGTGGTTGCGGCGGGTTCTGTTGCCTTGTGGTGAAAGGGCTTGTCGCTGGATTTATTGTGGTTTTGAGATCGAGCGCCGCCCGCGCGGCGCATCGCGAGCTACGCTCGCTCCTACGTTTGTTGTTGGCCAATTATGCCTGTTGGATTTGCGCGCGAACGCCTTGGCGCATGGCGCGATATGGCGTCGTACAAACAAGGCGGTCGCGCGCGCGTGCAGCAGGCGTTACTGGCCAGAAAACAAACGTAGGAGCGAGCGCAGCTCGCGATGCGCCGCGCGGGCGGCGCTCGATCTCAATCACAACATTACAATCACGACATGCACCATCACGCCCTCCCCAATCAAAGGAAGGTGAACACCTTCGCAGCCGGCAGACGCGACTTGTTCAGCCCGGCATTGAAATCTGCCTCGCTGCGATACCCCAGGCTCAACACCACCACGCTGGTATAACCCTGCTCACGCAATCCCAGCTCGGCGTCCATGATCTTGCTGTCGAACCCTTCGATCGGCGTGGCATCCAGGCCGTGGGCGGCGGCGCCAAGCAGCGCGGTGCCAAGGGCCAGGTAGGTCTGCTTCTCCATCCAGTGCTGCAAGTCCTTCTGGTCGAAGCGGTGCAGGTTCACATAATGGCGACGGCTCTGGTTCTGCCCGGCGCGGGCCTGCTCGTCACGGAAACGTCCATCGGCCGCTTCCTGCTGCAGCACGGCATCCAGATGTGCCTCGGTCATCTCGGTGCGGGTGCAGAACACGATGACGTGGGACGCATCGAGGATCTTCGGCGTGTTGTAGCCATACCCTTCGACCGTGCTCTTGGCCAGGCGCGCCTTGCCTTCCGGGCTGTCGGCAACGATGAAGTGCCAGGGCTGCGAATTGACCGAGGACGGGCTGTGGCGCAGCTGCTCGAGCAAGGCATCGATGGTGGCCTGGGGAATCTTGCGGGCGGCATCGTAAGCCTTGGTGGTATAGCGGCGCTTGGCCAGGGAAACGGTATCCATGCAGGTAACTCCAATGAACGGGACGATACGGATTTGTGCCGCATAGTATCTTTCCTGCAAATAAGAAAAACCGGCAGAATGCAGGAACACTTTCACCCTTGGAGTGAAAATGCTCCGTATCACCGACCTTGAACTGTTCGTGCGCAGCAGTGCTCTGGGCAGTTTCACCGCCGCGGCCCACGAGGCTGACCTGCTGCCCGGGCAAGTCGCCGCCGCGATCAAACGCCTGGAACGCGACCTGGATGTGCGCCTGTTCGCCCGCACCACCCGCAGCCTGCGCCTGACCGCCGAGGGCGAGCTGTACCTGCCGACTGCGCTGAACGTACTGGAAAGCCTGCGCCAGGGCCGCGACAACCTGCACGGTGCGCACAGCACCCTGCGCGGCGCGCTGCAGGTGTCGGCGCCATCGGACCTGGGGCGCAACATCCTGCTGCCGTGGTTGAGCGATTTTCGCCGAGAGCACCCTGACCTGACGTTACGTTTCTTTCTCTCCGACCAGGTGGCCGACCTGTTCCGCGACCCGGTGGATGTCGCCATACGCTACGGCCTCAACGAAGAAGCCAACTACATCGCCCTGCCCTTGGCCCCCTGGAATCGCCGGGTGCTGGTGGCCTCGCCCGGCTACCTGGCGCGCCATGGCCGTCCGCAACACGTGGATGACCTGCAGCAGCATGCCTGCCTGCTGTACCTGCAGTTGGGGCGAATCTATGACAAATGGCGGCTGGGCAACCGCACGGTACAGGTCAGCGGCCCGCTGTTCAGCGACGATGCCGATGTGGTCCGGCGCTGGGCCCTGCTGGGCGAAGGCATCGCCTACAAGTCGTGGCTGGATGTCAGCGCCAACGTGGCAGCCGGGGAACTGGAGGTGGTGCTGGCCGATCAACCTGGCGAACTCACGCCGGTGACCTTGGTCTGCCCGCATCGCAAGCAGCTGTCGCCTGCAGTCTCGCAATTGCACCTGTGGCTGCGCGAACGCTTTGCCGCCCTGCAGCCTGCACAAATGTACTAAACCGACCGCGCCCTCTGCGGTAAGGTGAACTGCCCTGTACAACTGCAGCCCCGCCGTCATGAGCAACTGGATCGACCTCAAGCAGGACGCCGTCACCGGCATCGAGTCGGTGCGTGCGCATTTCGTCGGCCATGCCTACGACCCGCACTGGCACGACAGCTTCCTGGTCGGCTTCACCGAACAGGGCGTGCAGCAGTTCGATTGCCGCCGGGTCCGCCACCGCAGCACGCCGGGGCATGTGTTCCCGCTCGAACCGGGTGACATTCACGACGGCCATGCGCCCACCGAAGAGGGCTTCACCTACTCGACGCTCTATCTGCAGCCACACTGACTGGAGGCCGAACTGCGCGCGCTGTTCGAGCAGGCGCCGAGCGACAGCCTGCCCAGCATCGCCGACCCGCTGCACCATGACCCGCAACTGGCCGGTGCCACCGCCCGCGCTTTCCAGGCCGTGCATGGCGAGGAATTGCGCATCGTCCGGCAAACCACCACCGATGACTTGATCAGTTGTCTGACTCGCCACCTGCACTGGCGCAAGCGCCTCAACCCCGACCCGCGCCTGCCGCTGACTGCACAGCAGGCCAGGGACTGGGCTGTGGCGCAGCGGCAGCGGCAGCGGTGGTGCTGCTGGTCGGGCTCGGCCTTGGCGAGTTGTTGCTGCGCCATCCGCTGGCCCAGCAGTTGATGAGCTGGGCCGGCGTGCTGTGGTTGAGCTGGCTGGCGTGGCGCATCCTGCGTAGCGCCGGGCAGCCGCTGGATGTCGACGCAGGCAAGCCGTTCGATGCCTTCAGCGCGGCGTCGCTGCAAGTGGTGAACCCGAAAGTGTGGATGATGGCCGTGGCGGTGATCGGCGTGTTCGCCGCGCCCTCGCTGCCGGTGTGGCAATTGGCGCTGGTGTTCCTGCTGATCGCACTGCCGTGCATGACGGCCTGGGCGTTGCTTGGGGTGGGCAGTGCGCGCTGGTTGCAGGCGCCGGGGCGGTTGCTGTGGTTCAACCGGCGTTTGGCGGGGCTGTTGCTGGTGTCGGCCTGGGCAGCGTTGCTGGGCTGAGGTCGGTCAACGACCCAGCGCCTCACGAAAGCGCCGGCTACTGGCCACTGCCAGCAGCAACCCGGCCACCGCCACGCTGCCGCCGACCAGGCCGATATTGGCCACATCCATCTGGCTGCTGACGATACTCCCCAGCAACGCCCCTCCCCCGATCCCGATGTTGTAGATCCCGGAAAACAGCGCCATGGCCACATCCGTGGCATCGGATGCCAGCTTCAGGGTCTTGGACTGCAGCGACAGGCTGAAGCTCAGGATCGCGATCCCCCAGAACATGCTCAATGCGGCAAACGCGTAGAAGTTGCCGGACAACGGCAGCAGCAACAGCATGCAGGCAGCCAACAAACCGATCGAGCCCACCAGGAAACCATGGGGGAAGCGCTCGCTGTAGCGGCTGAACAACAGCGAGCCGAACACCCCGGCGCCACCGAACAGCAGCAGCACCAGCGTGGTGCGCTCGCCGCCGATCTGCGCCACGTGCAGGGCGAACGGCTCGATGTAGCTGTAGGCGGTGAACTGCGCAGTAATCACCAAAGTCACCAACGCATAGGTGATCACCAGCGCCGGACGCTTGAACAGGATCGGCAGGCTGCGCAGCGAACCGGAGTTCTGGCTCGGCAGCAGCGGCAGCGACTTCATCAGGCACAGCATGGTGGCCAGCGCCACGCCGGCGATGCTGAGGAACGTCACCCGCCACCCCAGCGCCTCCCCCACCACCCGGCCCAGCGGGATACCCAGCACCATCGCCAGGGTCGTGCCGGTCGCCAGCAAACCCAGTGCCTTCGCTTGCTGGCCCGGCGGCGCCACGCGTACCGCCAGCGAGGCGGTGATGGCCCAGAACACCGCATGCGCCAGGGCGATGCCGATGCGGCTGAGCAGCAGCATGGCGAAGCTCTGCGCCAGCCACGACAACAGGTGGCTGAGGATGAACACCAGGAACACGAACAACAGCAGGCGCCGCCGCTCGACGTTGCGCGTGAACAGCATCATCGGCAACGAGGCCAGTGCCACCACCCAGGCGTAGATGGTCAGCATCAGGCCCACCTGGGCGGTGCTCATGTCGAAACTGCGGCCGATGTCGCTGAGCAGCGCCACCGGCACGAACTCGGTGGTGTTGAAGAT
Source organism: Pseudomonas plecoglossicida NBRC 103162 = DSM 15088 (assembly GCF_000730665.1). Lineage (GTDB taxonomy): Bacteria > Pseudomonadota > Gammaproteobacteria > Pseudomonadales > Pseudomonadaceae > Aquipseudomonas > Aquipseudomonas plecoglossicida. Next base: position 1,084 of record NZ_BBIV01000025.1, on the reverse strand, counting down.
GAAGGCGGCCAGCGCCAGCGCGATCACGCTCAGCCAGCTGCCGCTTCCTGCGGTCGGCGGCAGGTCGGTGGGGATGGATCCGTTCATGGGTTGAGTTCCGTTCTCCGCAGGCATGGCAAAAGGACGCGCATCAGGAGGCCAAGTATCGGCCGCGCTGAGCACGGTTTGGTTATTGGAAGGGATGCCGGCATGGTACGCATCAATACCTGGCCTCACAACCACGGGCTGATTGCGGGTACCATGCGCGCTTTGTGTGAACAGCAAGCGGAACAAGGAGCGCGATCCGCCCATGGACAAGCAACACCCCCAGCAGCAGTGGCAGGAGGCTGTCATCGCCTATGCCCAGGCCATCAATCGCTATGTTGCGCAAGGGAGCGCACACGGCTGGGACGACCTCGAAGAACCCCAGGCGCCTCACACCGACCACCTGCTGGATGCCTGGCAGGAGGCGCTGCAGGCCATCAACAGCCCGGGTGTCGACGATCGGCAACGCCAGGCTTTCCGCGCGGCCTGGCCGCCCGCCCATCTGCCCTTGGTGCCGCTGCTCGACAAGCACGGGCAAGGCATCTGCACGGTCCTGCTGCTGGACGACGGCAGTCTCCTGGCGCGCATCGGCATGCCCCACGAAAAGGGCCAGGTAGTACGCATCGACGCACAGCAGGTGACGCCGGTGATCGGCATCGACCATTTCGGCCGCTGCCCTCACCCACCTGCGCGAACACTACAGCCAGCCGCTGAGCGTCGAGGTGCTGGCGGCACGTGCCAACATGAGCGTGTCGACGTTTCATGAGCACTTCAAACGCTGCACCGACCTGGCGCCGATGCAGTACCTCAAGCGCCTGCGGCTGCTCAAGGCGCAGCAGATGCTCATCGGCGAAGGTCTGGGTGTGGCGCAGGCGGCGCACCGGGTGGGTTACCAGAGCACCTCGCAGTTCAGCCGCGAGTACAAGCGCGAGTTCGCCCGCAGCCCCGGGGATGAGATGGCGTATCAGAGCTTGCCGGTTTGAGGGTGGACGCGCGAAGCGCTCGGCGCGGTTTTTGGGTTGTCCGGGAGATCGAGCGCCGCCCGCGGCGCATCGCGAGC
>NZ_BBIV01000026.1 GCF_000730665.1 Pseudomonas plecoglossicida NBRC 103162 = DSM 15088 | reverse complement strand
CGCTCGATCTGATAGGCGCTGAGAATCTTCCAACGGACAGGCACAAAAAAACCCGCGCTGTCTCCAGCGCGGGTTTCTTGGTCACTGCAAAGCGATCAACGCTCCAGCAGAATCCGCAGCATGCGACGCAGCGGTTCGGCAGCGCCCCACAGCAACTGGTCGCCAACCGTGAACGCGCCCAGGTACTGGGAGCCCATGTTCAGCTTGCGCAGACGCCCCACCGGAATGTTCAAGGTGCCGGTAACCTTGGTCGGGCTCAGCTCCTGCATGCTGATCTCGCGCTGGTTGGGCACCAGTTTCACCCAAGGGTTGTGCTGGCTGATCATGCCTTCGATGTCGGCCAGCGGCACATCCTTGTTCAGCTTGATGGTCAGCGCCTGGCTGTGGCAACGCATGGCGCCGATGCGCACGCAGATGCCATCGACCGGGATCGGGCTCTTGAAGCGGCCGAGGATCTTGTTGGTCTCGGCCTGGGCCTTCCACTCTTCGCGGCTCTGCCCGTTCGGCAGCTCCTTGTCGATCCACGGAATCAGGCTGCCGGCCAGCGGCACGCCGAAGTTCTCGGTCGGGAACGCCTCACCGCGCATGGTCTCGGCCACCTTGCGGTCGATGTCGAGAATGGCGCTGGCCGGGTTGGCCAGGTCATCGGCGACAGCGGCGTGAATGCCGCCCATCTGCTTGATCAGCTCACGCATGTTCTGCGCGCCGGCACCGGAGGCCGCCTGGTAGGTCATGGCGCTCATCCACTCGACCAGGCCGGCTTCGAACAGCCCGCCCAGACCCATCAGCATCAGGCTGACGGTGCAGTTGCCGCCGATGTAGTTCTTGGTACCGGCATCGAGCTGCTGGTCGATCACCTTGCGGTTGACCGGATCCAGCACGATCACGGCGTCATCCTGCATGCGCAGCGACGACGCGGCGTCGATCCAGTAGCCCTGCCAACCTGCTTCACGCAGCTTGGGGAAGACCTCGTTGGTGTAGTCGCCGCCCTGGCAGGTCAGGATCACGTCGAGGGTCTTGAGCTCTTCAATCGAATAAGCATCCTTGAGCGGCGCAATATCCTTGCCCACGTTCGGGCCCTGGCCACCGACATTGGAGGTGGTGAAGAACACCGGCTCGATGAGGTCGAAGTCCTGCTCCTCCAGCATCCGCTGCATGAGCACGGAACCGACCATACCGCGCCAACCGATCAGACCTACACGTTTCATCGCAACTACACCTTTGCTAAAAGTGGGCCGCCACCGACCAAAAACGGTGGCGGGCCAGAGAGATTACAGATTCCGCAGCGCTGCGACTACTGCGTCGCCCATTTCCTGCGTGCCAACTTTGTTGCAGCCTTGCGACCAGATGTCACCGGTGCGCAGGCCCTGGTCCAGCACCTGGCTCACCGCCTGCTCGATGGCCTCTGCCGCGGCCTGCTGGTTGAAGCTGTAGCGCAGCATCATCGACACCGACAGGATGGTCGCCAGCGGGTTGGCGATACCCTGCCCTGCGATGTCTGGAGCCGAACCGTGGCAAGGCTCGTACATGCCCTTGTTGTTGGCATCCAGCGACGCCGAAGGGAGCATGCCGATGGAACCGGTCAGCATGGAAGCTTCATCCGACAGGATGTCACCGAACATGTTGTCGGTCACCATCACATCGAACTGCTTGGGTGCGCGCACCAGCTGCATGGCGGCGTTGTCGACGTACATGTGGCTCAGTTCGACGTCCAGGTAGTCCTTGGCCACGTCCTCGACCACTTCACGCCACAGCTGGCTGGAGGCGAGCACGTTGGCCTTGTCCACCGAGCAGAGCTTCTTGCCGCGCACACGGGCCATGTCGAAGCCGACGCGGGCGATACGGCGCACTTCGCTTTCGCTGTAGGGCAAGGTGTCGTAGGCCTGGCGCTCGCCGCCTTCCAGCTCACGCTGGCCGCGCGGTGCACCGAAGTAGATGCCGCCGGTCAGTTCGCGGACGATGAGGATGTCCAGGCCCGAGACGATTTCCGGCTTCAGCGACGAGGCATCGGCCAGTTGCGGGTAGAGAATGGCCGGGCGCAGGTTGGCGAACAGGCCCAGTTGCGAACGGATTTTCAGCAGGCCGCGCTCCGGGCGGATGTCGCGCTCGATCTTGTCCCATTTCGGACCACCGACTGCGCCCAGCAGAACGGCATCGGCCTGGCGCGCACGCTCCAGGGTCTCGTCGGCCAGCGGCACGCCGTGCTTGTCGATGGCGGCGCCACCGATCACGTCGTGCTGGAGGCTGAAGCCGAGCTGGAACTTGTCGTTGGCCAGCTCCAGCACCTTGACCGCTTCGGCCATGATTTCCGGGCCGATACCATCACCTGGGAGAATCAGAATCTGCTTGCTCATGCTTTCCTCTATCCATTCAAGCGGCGCGGCCCTGCTGGCCACGCCGAAATATACTCAGCGCTCGGCCCACAACACCAGCACATCGGTGCTGAACGAGCCATCGTCTTCGATCCGGTAATACTGGCGCACTTCCTCACCCATGGCCTGCTGCAACTGGCGGATGGCCGTGCGCATGGCTTCAGGGGTGCGCATGCGCTCGACCCAGCTGGTGAACTCCAGACGCAGCGCCTGGCGGGTGTGGCTGCGCACGTGCAGGCCAGCCTCGCTGACCTGACGCTGCCACTGGGCGGCAGAATAATCGCGAACGTGGCTGGTATCGCGCAGCACTTCCACGGTCTGCAGGTAGGTGTCGAGCAACGGGCTGCCCGGCGACATCACATCGATGAACGCCGTCACGCCGCCCGGCTTGAGCACCCGGCGCACTTCTCGCAAGGCCAGGCCAAGGTCGCTCCAGTGATGCGCCGAGTAGCGGCTGAACACGAAGTCGAACGAAGCGTCGGCGAACGGCAGGCGTTCGGCGGCGCCACGCTCGGTGCGGACATTGCCCAGGCCACGTTCGGCGGCGGCACAGGCGACCACGTCGAGCATCGCTTGCGACAAGTCGTAGGCAACCACTTCGGCGACCAGCGGTGCGACGTGGAAGCTGACATGACCGGCACCACAACCCAGGTCCAGCACGCGGGCACTGCCCTGCCCTGCAAGCTCCGCCTGCAGCAGGGCGAACTCGCTGCCCTGGGCGTGCACGGTGCTGCTGAGGTAGGCACTGGCCTGCTCGCCAAACTGGCGCTGGACTACATCGGTGTGGGTAGTGCTGGTCATGGGGTGTTCCTTTTGGTTTCGGGTTGCTGGTACGGCCGCTATCGCCGGCAAGCCCGACTGCATCATTCAGGCATCACGAAACAGCCAAGGCTGCCCGGCGCGGTGCTTCTGCTCGAAGGCCTTGATCGCATCGCTGTCCTGCAAGGTCAGGCCGATGTCGTCCAGGCCATTGAGCAGGCAGTGCTTGCGGAAGGCATCGATCTCGAAGTGCAGCACCTTGCCATCCGGGCGGGTCACCGCCTGCGCCTGCAGGTCGATGGTCAGCTGGTAGCCCGGGTTGGCCTCGACCTGCTTGAACAGCTCGTCGACTTCCTCGTCGCTGAGGATGATCGGCAGCAGGCCGTTCTTGAAGCTGTTGTTGAAGAAGATGTCGGCAAAGCTTGGCGCGATCACGCTACGGAAGCCGTATTCGTCCAGCGCCCATGGCGCGTGCTCGCGGCTCGAACCGCAGCCGAAGTTCTCCCGCGCCAGCAGCACGCTGGCACCCTGGTAGCGCGCGTGGTTGAGCACGAACTCCTGGTTCAGCGGGCGCTTGCTGTTGTCCTGGTAGGGCTGGCCCACGTCCAGGTAACGCCACTCGTCGAACAGGTTGGGGCCGAAGCCGGTACGCTTGATCGACTTGAGAAACTGCTTGGGAATGATCTGGTCGGTGTCGACGTTGGCACGGTCCAACGGCGCGACGAGGCCAGTGTGCTGGGTAAAGGCTTTCATGCTGCGCTCCCTTGGATCAACTCGCGGACATCGATGAAGTGGCCGGTTACCGCGGCCGCGGCGGCCATGGCCGGGCTGACCAGATGGGTACGCCCACCGGCGCCCTGACGGCCTTCGAAGTTGCGGTTGGAGGTCGACGCGCAGTGCTCGCCACTTTCCAGGCGGTCCGGGTTCATGGCCAGGCACATCGAGCAGCCTGGCTCACGCCATTCGAAACCGGCTTCGAGGAAGATCTTGTCCAAGCCTTCGCGTTCGGCCTGGGCCTTGACCAGGCCCGAACCCGGCACCACCAACGCCTGCTTGACGTTGGCCGCGACCTTGCGGCCCTTGGCGATCTCGGCGGCGGCGCGCAGGTCTTCGATGCGCGAGTTGGTGCACGAACCGATGAACACGCGGTCGAGCTTGATATCGGTGATCGCCTGGTTGGCAGCAAGGCCCATGTACTTGAGGGCGCGCTCGATCGAACCACGCTTGATCAGGTCTGGCTCGGCAGCCGGGTCAGGCACACGCTGGTCGACCGCCAGGACCATCTCGGGCGAGGTGCCCCAGCTGACCTGCGGCTTGATCTGCGCGGCATCCAGCTCGACCACGGTGTCGAACACCGCGTCGGCATCCGATACCAGGCCTTTCCAGTCCTTGGCGGCCTGCGTCCACTGCTCGCCCTTGGGCGCATACGGACGGCCTTCGACATAGGCGATGGTGGTGTCGTCGACTGCCACCAGGCCAACCCGGGCACCGGCTTCGATGGACATGTTGCAGATGGTCATGCGGCCTTCCATCGACAACTCACGGATGGCGCTGCCGGCGAATTCCATGGCATGGCCGTTGCCACCGGCGGTGCCGATCTTGCCAATCACGGCGAGGACGATGTCCTTGGCGGTGACGCCGGCCGGCAATTGGCCTTCGACACGCACCAGCATGTTCTTCATCTTCTTGGCGACCAGGCACTGGGTAGCGAGCACGTGCTCGACCTCGGAGGTGCCAATGCCGTGGGCCAAGGCACCGAAGGCGCCATGGGTGGAGGTGTGGGAGTCGCCACAGACCACGGTCATGCCCGGCAAGGTGGCACCCTGCTCCGGGCTGATGACATGGACGATGCCCTGGCGCACGTCATTCATCTTGAATTCGACGATGCCATATTCGTCACAGTTTTCATCGAGGGTCTGCACCTGCAGGCGCGACACCTCGTCGGCGATGGCCTCGATACCGCCCTTGCGCTCCGGCGTGGTCGGCACGTTATGGTCGGGGGTGGCGATGTTGGCGTCGATGCGCCATGGCTGGCGGTTGGCCAGGCGCAGGCCTTCGAAAGCCTGGGGCGACGTCACTTCGTGAATGATATGGCGGTCGATGTAGATCAAGGACGAGCCGTCATCACGGCGCTTGACCTCATGAGCTTCCCAGAGTTTGTCGTAGAGCGTTTTGCCAGCCATCAGACTGTTCCTCATCAGCGTCTTTCTATGCCAAAGACCCCTTGGCTTGTACGGACGATCCTATGGCGATAGATTGAATAACTCAAATTCATAATTTTTATGCTTTGGATAACCAACAGGAATTCGACCCATGGACCTGGCCAACCTCAGCGCTTTTATCGCCATTGCCGAAACCGGCAGCTTTTCCGGAGCCGCCGAACGCCTGTTCCTGACCCAGCCGGCCATCAGCAAACGTATTGCCGGCCTGGAGCAGCAACTGGATGTGCGCCTGTTCGATCGCCTGGGCCGTGAAGTGACCCTGACCGAAGCTGGCCGGGCCCTGTTGCCGCGGGCCTATCAGATCCTCAACGTCCTCGATGATACCCGACGCGCATTGACCAATTTGACCGGGGAAGTAGGGGGTCGCCTGACCCTGGCAACCAGCCATCACATCGGTTTGCACCGTTTGCCCCCGCTATTACGGGCTTTTACCCGACAGTACCCGTCAGTGGCGTTGGATATTCAGTTCCTCGATTCGGAAGCGGCCTACGACGAAATCCTCCATGGCCGCGCCGAAATTGCCGTCATCACCCTCGCGCCCGAGCCCCATCACCTGGTCAAGGCCGTGCCGGTGTGGGACGACGCCCTGGATTTCGTCGCCGCCCACGAGCACCCCCTGGCCAGCAACCGGCAGGTCAGCCTGGCCGACGTGGCACGCCATCCGGCCGTGTTCCCCGGGGGCAACACCTTCACCCACCATATCGTCCAGCGCCTGTTCGAAAGCCAGGGGCTGACGCCGAACATCGCCATGAGCACCAACTACCTGGAAACCATCAAGATGATGGTGTCCATCGGCCTGGCCTGGAGCGTGCTGCCCCGGACCATGCTGGACGACCAGGTTGCACCCATCGCTTTGCCCGGCATACAGCTGTCGCGCCAGCTAGGCTACATTTTGCACACGGAGCGAACGCTATCGAATGCGGCCAGGGCCTTCATGGCCCTGCTCGACAGTCACGCAGGGTCCGCCTGACCGGTCGTAGCTCGGCATTTCCAACTCAAGGACGCGTCAAACGCCAAAGGTCTGGTACCAATGCCCAAATCAGCAAACCGCTTTCCGCGCCTGCCGCGTATCCCTGCGGCCGACCCCCAGGAATCCGAACAGGCCTGGCAGAACGCGCCGCAGTTGCTGGCCGCGCTCAACGGCGCGCGCCTGGGCGCCTGGCTGTGGGATATCGAATCCGGTCGGGTCAGCTGGTCACGCGGCACCCAGGCGCTGTTCGGATTCGACCCGCAGCGGCCTTTGCCCAACGACATCGATTACCTTGACCTGCTGCCCGAAGAAGACCGCGCCCGCACCCGCCAGCTGTTCCAGGCGGTGGTCAATGGCGAGCCGGTGGAACGGGCGATGCGCCACCGCATCCGCTGGCCGGATGGCAGCCTGCACTGGTTGGAAATCAACGGCAGCCTGACCCACGACCGCCACGGCCGACGCCAGATGATCGGCGTCATCCGCGAAATCACCCGCCAGCGCGAGCGGGAAACCGCGCTGATCAACTCGGAAAAACGCTTCGCCACCCTGTTTCACCTGAGCCCCAACGCGATTTTGCTGACCCGTCGCCACGACGGCATGATCTTCGAGGTCAATCAGCACTTCGAAGACATGTTCGGCTGGCCCGGCAGCCAGGTGATCGGCAAGACCAGCCTTGAGCTGGGGCTGTGGGTGCACCCCGAGCAGCGCAACCAGATACTCGAAACGACCCGCAGCAGCGGCGGCCCGCTGAGCATGGAGGTGCAGTTTCGCGCCAGCAACGGCAAGCTGCACGACGGCATCCTCTGCACCCAGGGTATCGAGCTGGAAGGCGTGACCTTTCTGCTCAGCACCTTCGTCGACACCTCCGAGCGCAAGCGCGCCGAGCAGGCGCTCAAGGACAGCCAGGAGCGCCTGGACCTGGCCCTGGACTCGGCGCAGCTGGGCACCTGGGACTGGCACATCCCCAGCGGCATGCTCTACGGCTCGGCGCGTGCCGCACAATTGCACGGGCTCGATCCGATACCCTTCCATGAGTCGTTCGACGCTTTCTTCGAAGGTGTGCCGGAAGACGAACGCGATGTGATGCGCCAAGCCTATCGCAGCCTGCGCGAGGGCCCGGCCGGCAACTACCAGATCACCTACCGCGTCCAGCTGGAGAACGGCGCTTCGCGCTACATCGAGAGCCGAGCCCGCCTCTACCGAGACGATCACGGCAACCCGCTGCGCATGGCTGGCACCCTGCTCGACATCACCGAACAGGTGGAACGCGAATTGCGCCTGACCGCGTCGGAAGAGAAGTTCGCCAGCCTGTTCCAGGTCAGCCTCGACCCGATCTTCGTGACCCGCCAGGACACCGGCCAGTTCATCGAGATCAACCCGGCCTTTACCCAGACCTTCGGCTGGAGCGTCGCCCAGGTGATTGGCCGCACCGCCGAGGAGGTCGGCCTGTGGGCCGAGTCGATCGAGCGCGCCAGGCGCATCGAGCAGGTCATCCGCGAGCAGGCACTGAGCAATGTGGCCGTGGTGGTCAACCATCGCAACGGCTCGCCGTTGACCTGTGTGATCGGCAGCCGGCTGATCAGCGTCGACAACCAGCCCTGCAGCGTCACCACCCTGCGCGACATCACCCAGCAGCAGCGGGCGGAAGCTGCGCTGAAGTCCAGCGAGGAGAAATTCGCCAAGGCCTTTCATTCCAGCCCCGACGCCATCACCATCAACGAACGCCACAGCGGCCGCTACCTGGAAGTCAACGACGGGTTCTGCCGCCTGACCGGCTACAGCAGTGCCGAAGTGGTGGGCCGAAGCGTCTTCGACCTGGGCATCTGGGCCGACGACAAGCAGCGCAACGCCCTGCTCGCCGAACTCAAGGACCGCGGCCGGGTGCACCACCGGGAAATGCTCGGGCGCAACAAGCGCGGCGACATCCTCACCGTGGAAGTGTCGGTGGAGCCGATCAGCCTCAACGAAGTCGAATGCCTGCTGCTCACTGCCCGCGATGTCAGCCAGCTGAAGAACGCCCAGGCGCAGATCCGCCACCTGGCCTACCACGACCCGCTGACCAACCTGCCCAACCGCGCCCTGCTGATGGATCGCCTGAGCCAGCAGATCGCCCTGCTGCGACGCCACAACCTGCGCGGTGCCTTGCTGTTCCTCGACCTCGACCACTTCAAGCACATCAACGACTCGCTCGGGCACCCCGTCGGCGACACGGTACTGAAGATCATCACCGCACGCCTGGAAGCCAGCGTGCGCCTGGAAGACACCGTGGCGCGGCTCGGTGGCGACGAGTTCGTGGTGCTGCTCAGCGGCCTGGAAGGCAGCCGCGAGGCGGTTGAGACCAAGGTCCGCGAACTGGCCGACACCCTGCGCGAGCTGCTGGCCGAACCCATGTCGCTGGACGGCCAGCGCCTGCAGGTAACGCCGAGCATTGGCGTGGCGCTGATTCCCGACCATGGCACCACCCCGGCCGACCTGCTCAAGCGCGCCGACATCGCCCTCTACCGGGCCAAGGATTCGGGGCGCAACACCACCCAGCTGTTTCACACCACCATGCAAAAGGCCGCCAGCGAGCGCCTGCGCATGGAAAGCGACCTGCGCCTGGCGCTGGCCCGCGGTGAACTGGCCCTGCACTTCCAGCCCCAGGTCGACGCCCGCGACAACCGTATCGTCGGTGCCGAAGTGCTGCTGCGCTGGCACCACCCGCAGTTGGGCCAGCAACCGCCTGCGCAGTTCATTCAAGTGCTGGAAGAAAGCGGCCTGATCCTCGAAGTTGGCAGCTGGATACTCGACGAAGCCTGCGATGCTTGCGCCCGCATGCTGGAGGACGGGCTGGTCGATGCCGACGATTTCAGCCTGTGCGTGAACATCAGCCCGCGGCAGTTCCGCCAGAACGACTTCGTCGAGCGGGTACTGCGCAGCCTGGACGATTACCGCCTGCCGCGGCACATGCTCAAGCTGGAGATCACCGAAGGCATCGTGATCCAGAACCTGGAAGACACCATCAGCAAGATGCGCGAACTCAAGCGTTACGGGGTGAGCTTTGCCATGGACGATTTCGGCACGGGCTATTCCTCGCTGACCTACCTCAAGCGCTTGCCGGTGGACGCCTTGAAGATCGACCAGACCTTCGTGCGCGATGCCCCTGAAGACCCCAACGATGCCGAGATCGTCCGCGCCATCGTGGCCATGGCGCGCAGCCTCGACCTTGCAGTGATCGCCGAAGGGGTGGAACTGACCGAGCAGCTGGCGTTTCTCGAACAGCTGGGCTGCCACCTGTACCAGGGCTACCTGCACAGCCGGCCGCTGCCGCTGCCGGAGTTCAGGCAGATGCTGCTGGAGGCACCGGCGGATTACTGACGTTGCACGCATTCAATTGCGGCACAACGAAAAAGGGCACCCGAAGGTGCCCTTTTCTATTTCACGCCGAACTCAGTTCAGCGCTGGCTTGTCGCCATTGATCGGGATGCGCTTGGCCTTGGCTTCTTCCGGCACGATGCGCAGCAGGTCGATGCTGAGCAGGCCGTTGGCCAGGCCTGCGGACTTGACCTCGATATGGTCAGCCAGGCGGAACGACAGCTTGAAGGCGCGCTGGGCAATGCCCTGGTGCAGATAGGTCACTTCCGCGGCGCCGTTTTCGCGCTTGCCACCGATGACGGTCAGGACACCTTTTTCAACCTGCAGGTCGAGATCCTGCTCCTGGAAACCGGCTGCGGCAACCACGATGCGATAGTGGTCATCGCCATGTTTTTCCACGTTGTAGGGAGGGTAGCTGCTACCCGCCTCGTTACGTGCCGCGGATTCGAACAGGTCGTTGAAACGGTCGAAGCCAACGGAATGGCGGAACAGTGGAGCGAGAGAGAAAGCGCTGGTCATGGTCATAAACTCCTGAAATTCAGCAAGTAAGTCATTACGCGACCCGACTTCGGCATCGCGTACTCAAGAGATATGGCCGGGCGAACAGGTTTCAAGAGGGGGAAGGAAAAAATTTGACTTTTGCAATGGGATCGATGGCCCTATCGCTGGCAAGCCAGCTCCCCAGGTAAGGCGCAGGGCCTGTGGGGCCATTGTGGGAGCCGGCTTGCCGGCGATAGGGCCAGTTCAGGCCACACATTCCTCGAACGCCTGCACCTGAACCCCAAGCAACCGGCTGATCCGCGCGCAATCATCTTCCCTGCGCAACTCGGCAAACAGCAGCACCGCTTCGGGATAGCTTCTGGTCAGCATCGCCAGCCACTGTTTCATCCGCCCCGGCGCGTAACGCGGCGAGAGCTTGGCCTGGGCCTGGCGCCAGAACTCGCGCAGCAGGGGCAGCAATGCCTCCCAGGTCATCGGCTGGTAATCGCGGCCGTCTCGCGCCGCTGCAATCTGCAAGGCCAGGTCCGGTCGCGATACCAACCCGCGGCCGAGCATGATGTCCTCGGCCCCGCTGACCTCACGACAACGCCGCCAATCGTCGACGGTCCAGATCTCGCCATTGGCGAACACCGGCACCTTGACCACATCCTGCACCCGCGCCACCCACTCCCAGTGCGCGGGCGGCTTGTAGCCCTCGACCTTGGTGCGGGCATGCACCACCAGGTGCGCCGAGCCGCCTTCTGCCAGCGCCGTGGCGCACTCCAGCGCCCCATCCGGGCTGTCGAAGCCCAGGCGCATCTTCGAAGTGACCGGAATGTGCGCCGGCACGGCACGACGCACTTCACGCACGATGGCATGCAGCAGCTCCGGCTCCTTGAGCAACACCGCGCCGCCACGGGACTTGTTCACGGTCTTGGCCGGGCAGCCGAAGTTCAGGTCGATCACCGGCGCTCCGAGCTCGCACGCCAGCGCCGCATTCTCGGCCAGGCACACCGGGTCCGAACCCAACAGCTGCACGCGCATCGGCACACCCGCAGCGGTCCGCGCGCCCTGGCGCAGCTCAGGGGCGAGCTTGTCGAACGAAGAGGCTGGCAGCAGGCGGTCGCACACGCGGATGAACTCGGTGACGCACCAATCGATGCTGCCCACTCGGGTCAGGACGTCGCGCAGGATGTTGTCGACCAGCCCCTCCATGGGGGCCAGGGCAATTTGCATTTCGGGGTCTCGGCGAGAAAAGCCGGCAGTCTAGCAAAAAACGCTGCCGGTTCAGGCACCGATCAGCGCCGGGCCGTAACCGTCGAGAAACTCGGCCGGCATGCGCCTGGGTTTGCCGGTGGACAGTTCGATGCAGGCAAAGGTGGTCTGCGCGCGCAGCAGGGTCACGCCATCGCGCGGGCGCTTGAGCTGGAAGCGCCGGGTCATGCGCAGACGCAGGTCCCAGTCGACGATCCAGGTTGCCAGCTGCAGTTCGTCATCCTCGTAGGCCGCGGCAAGGTAGTCGATCTCATGCCGCACCACTGCCATGGCCCGGTCCAGCCGCCGGTACTCCGCCAGGTCCAGGCCCAGACGCTGGGAATGACGCCAGGCGCAGCGCTCGAGCCAGGTGACGTAGACCGCGTTGTTGGCGTGGCCGAGGCCATCGATGTCCTCGCTGCCAACCCGCAGGTCGATGATGAATGGCGTTGCCAGGTCCCAGCTCATGCCCGCTCCCACTGTCAGTGAAGGGGCAGAGTGTAATGGAAGTTCAGGCGCTTTGCCGGGCCGGGGTGCCAGCACGGGCCAACAGTTCCAGCACCGCCTGGCTCAAATGCGGGTCAGCCAGCACGCGCTGGTGACCTCCCCCCTCGAGCAGCAACAAGCGGCTGTCGAACCAGGCCTTGTGGATCAATTGCGCCTCGCTGGCGGGCACCAACTCATCGTCTGCGGCATGCACCACCAAACCCGGAATCTCCAGCTGGTAGCCACCGACATCGAGGCGGGCGATCTGCATCCCGACATCCCGTTCGACCTGGCGAATGAACGCTGCCCTGGCCCGTGCAGGCATGCCCAGGCGCTTGGCGAAGCCACGCAACACGCCAAGCATCTGCGCCGGTGCAGCGATACTGACTGCAGCCTCCGCGCGCAGCCCCATCTGCAGGGCCAGCATGACACTGGCACCGCCCATGGAATGGCCGATCACCGCACGCAACGGCGGCAACTCGGCTGCCGCCTCCAGCAGCGCCCGGGCAAACAGCACCACGTTGGCCTGCTCACCTGGGGACCGACCATGACCCGGCCCTTCCAGCGAGACCACCGTGTGCCCTGCCTGCACCAACGTGTCGATCAAGGCAGCAAACTGGGTCGGGCGCCCTTCCCAGCCATGCATCAACAAGACGGCGGGGCCCTTGCCCCAGCGCAACGCAGACAAACCGAAGCGCAAGGTGATGCGCTCGGCACTCGCCAGCAGCGGTAGCTCCCACTGCCGGGGAGGCAGGTTGCGCGGCGTCATGAAGGCTCTGCGCATCTTGCCGGCGACATGCTCGGGGGCCAGGTGTCCAAGCGTGCCATTGACGCCGCGAATCCAGTTCAAGGTAGTCATCGCCTTGCTCCAAGGTCACAGGTTCAGATAACCGCCGATTTGGCGGCACGCAAGATACGGTCGGACAATTCGCCCGCGCCCAGGGCACGGGCCAGCGCCAGGCCGCCGATCATCAGCGCAAGGTCAGCCAGGGCCTTGTCGGCGTCCTCGGGGCGATCGATCATGGCCGCCGTCATCAACTCGATGTGCTCGGCCAGCACTTCGCGGAAGGCCTCCGGCAGGCGCTGCATCTCGCCCAGCGCATTGGGCAACGGGCAGGCGTGCACTTCGGCGTCGCGATGCTTGCGCGACAGGTAGAACGCGCTTGCCAGCGCTCGGCGGCCGGCGCCATCCAGGCTGGGGTCGACCTGCGCCAACAGGGCCCTGCGCTCGCAGAGCAATTGGCGGAACGCCTCGAGCATGAGTTCGTCCTTGCTTTCGAAGTGGGCATAGAAGCCCCCCACGGTCAGACCGGCCGCGCCCATCACCTGGCTGACGCTGGGCTCGGCAGGCCCGTGCTGGATCAATGCACTGCGTGCCGCCTCGAGAATACGTTCACGGGTACGGGTCTTCTTGTCGCTCATGACGAGCTCTTCCGAGAAAATATGATGATCGAAATATTATGCTGGTAATAAAATTTTGCAAGCGGGAAACATCGACCGCTTGTCGATGAATTTTCGGGAGGGAGAAAAAACAAAAGGCCCATTCAATAAGCGAATGAGCCTTTAAAGTCCCGCAAAACGCGGGTAAAAA
>NZ_BBIV01000027.1 GCF_000730665.1 Pseudomonas plecoglossicida NBRC 103162 = DSM 15088 | reverse complement strand
CGCTCGATCTGCGCAACGCCATAGAACTCAAGGCAATGACCCAAAAAAAGCCCCGGCATCACTGCCGGGGCTTTTTCATTTCACCTGACCGATCAGGACGGCACCACCGCCACCTGCCCGCTCATCGCCAGGTCGACCAGCTCGCGGTTGGCCACCGCATACATCGCATAGTCGGTGCCTGTCGCATTGCGCAGGTCGTCGAGCATGACGCGCCAGCGCTCCACCATCACCCGATGCTGCTCGGCCCACAGCGCCACGCGGGCATCCATGTCTTGTGGTGCATCGACCATTTGCAGCACGGAAATGGTGATAGCCCGTTGCTGCAGATCGATGTCGTCGCGGAACGACTCGCGGGCCAGGGCCTGCCAGTTGTTCTCCACCGGCAGGGCGCTGACTTCCTGCAGGTACCAGGTCAGGTCCAGCGCACTGCCCACGGCGAAGAACGCCTTGGCCACCTGGGCCGGTTCATGCCCGGTGACGTCCGCCGCCTCGATGATCGGCAACAGCGTGTACAGGTGGCTGGTACCGGCGACCATGCGCGCCAGCAGTTCCGGCACGCCGGCATCGACGAAGCTCTGGTAGCGGACCATCCAGCGTTCGCGGGTCGGGCCTTCCAGCAGCTCGTCGAGCTTGAGCCCCAGCTGGGCGATCTTCGGCCCGAAGTGCGCGGTGTCGCGCCCGGCATCCTGCTCGTTGCGCCGGCTGCGCAGGAACCAGCGGGTGGCACGGCGGCCCAGGCGCATCAGCTCGTCCATCAGGGTCAGCTGGATTTCCGCCGGGACCTGGTAGTCCAGCGCCTCGATCTGGCGGAACCAGTGCGGCAGGTGGAAGATGTCGCGCACGATCACGTAGGCGCCGGCGACGTTGGCCGGGCTCATGCCGGTCGACTCCTTCAGGCGCTGGACGAAGGTGATGCCCATGTTGTTGACCAGGTCGTTGGCGATCTGGGTGCTGACGATCTCGCGCTTGAGGCGGTGGCGGCGCATGGCCTCGGCGAACTTGCTGACCAGCGACGGCGGGAAGGCGGTTTCCATGTCGCGGGTCAGGTAGTCGTCGTCCGGCACCAGCGACTTGAGCAACTGCTCCTTGAGGTCGATCTTGCTGTACGAGATCAGCACCGACAGCTCGGCACGCGTCAGGCCCTGCCCCGCGGCCAGGCGCTCGGCCAGCTGTTCCTCGGACGGCAGGAACTCGATGGCCCGATCCAGCTTGCCACGGCCTTCGAGGTCGGCCATCAGGCGCTTGTACTCGGCGATCCGCTCGCGGGCGCGGCGCGCCGCCAGCGACAGGGCCTGGGTCTGCTTGTAGTTGTTGCCCAGCACCAGGCCGCCCACTTCATCGGTCATGCTGCCCAGCAGCTGATTGCGCTGCTTCTCGGTCATGTCGCCACCCTGCACCACTTCGTTGAGCAGGATCTTGATGTTGACCTCGTGGTCGGAGCAGTCCACGCCACCGGCGTTGTCGATGAAGTCGGTGTTGGTGGCGCCGCCGTTCAGGCCGAATTCGACACGGCCCAGCTGGGTCATGCCAAGGTTGCCGCCCTCACCCACCACCTTGCAGCGCAGCTCGTTGCCGTTGACCCGCAACGCGTCGTTGGCCTTGTCGCCGACATCGGCGTGGCTTTCGCTGCTGGCCTTGACGTAGGTGCCGATGCCGCCGTTCCACAGCAGGTCCACCGGCGCCTTGAGCAGAGCATGCAGCAGCTCGGTCGGGGTCAGGCGGTCGGCCTCGATGGCGAAGCGTTCCTTCATCTGCGGGCTGATGGCGATGCTCTTGGCGCTGCGCGGGAAGATCCCGCCGCCTTCGGACATGATGCTGGTGTCGTAATCGCTCCAGGCCGAGCGCGGCAGGTCGAACAGGCGCTGGCGCTCGACGAAGCTGGTGGCCGGGTCCGGGTTGGGGTCGATGAAGATGTGCAGGTGGTTGAACGCCGCCACCAACTGCAGCTTGTCCGACATCAGCAAGCCGTTGCCGAATACGTCGCCGGCCATGTCACCGACACCGATCACGGTGATCGGGTCCTGTTGCACGTTGATGCCGCGCTCGCGGAAGTGGCGCTGCACGCCCACCCAGGCACCACGTGCGGTGATGCCCATCTTCTTGTGGTCGTAACCGGCCGAGCCGCCCGAGGCGAACGCATCGCCCAGCCAGAAGCCGTAGTCGATGGCGATGCCGTTGGCGATGTCGGAGAAGGTCGCGGTGCCTTTGTCGGCTGCCACCACCAGGTACGGGTCGTCGTCATCGTGACGCACCACGTTGGCCGGCGGCACCACGCCGCCTTCCTTGAGGTTGTCGGTGATATCGAGCAGGCCCGAGATGAAGATGCGGTAGCAGGCCACGCCTTCGGCGGCGATTTCGTCACGCGTGCCGCCCAGCGGCAGGCGCCGTGGCAGGAAGCCGCCTTTGGCGCCGACCGGCACGATCACCGAGTTCTTCACCTGCTGGGCCTTGACCAGGCCCAGCACTTCGGTGCGGAAGTCCTCTTCGCGGTCGGACCAGCGCAAGCCGCCGCGGGCAACATTGCCAAAGCGCAGGTGCACGCCTTCGACCCGTGGCGAGTAGACGAAGATTTCGAACTTCGGCACGGGTTTGGGCAGCTCGGGGATCAGCTTGGGGTTGAACTTGAAGCTGAAGTACGACTTGTTCTGGCCGTTGGCATCCGGTTGGTAGAAGTTGGTGCGCAGGGTGGCCTTGATCAGGTCCAGGTAGCGGCGCAGGATGCGGTCTTCGTTGAGCACCTGGACGTCGTCCAGAGCGGCCAGGATCGCCTGCTCCAGGCGCTGCTGCTTGTCGTCCAGGTCTTCGTTGGTGAGCTTGCGCGCCAGGTAGAAGCGAGTCTTGAACAGCCGGGTCAGCTCGCGAGCGATGTCGGTGTGGTTGTTCAGGGTGCTGGCGATATAGCCCAGGTCGAAGCCCAGGCGGATCTGCTTGAGGTAACGGGCGTAGCCACGCAGCAACGCCACGTCACGCCACGGCAACCCGGCGGTGAGCACCAGGCGGTTGAAGGCGTCGTTCTCGGCGTCGCCCTGGACGATGTGGATGAAGGCGTCCTGCAGGATGTCGTTGAGCTGCTGGATGTCCAGGCTCAGGCCTTCGCTGTAGGTGAAGGCGAAGTCGTGGATCCAGTACTCCCGGCCGCTGGCGTGGCGCACGCGGTAGGGGAACTCGCCGAGCACGCGCAGGCCAAGGTTCTCGAGGATCGGCAGCACGTCCGACAGCGCCAGCGGGGTATCGGCGTGGTACAGCTTGCAGTGCAGCAGGCGTTCGCCCACGCGCGTCAGCGGCTGGTAGAAGCTCATCGCCAGCGGCTTGCTTTCGGACAGCGCCAGCACGTGCTGCAGGTCGACCACCGCCGAATGCGCAGCGAAACGCTCGCGATAGCCCGCCGGGAAGCCTTTGGGGAAGTCGGCGAGAATGTTGGTACCTTGTGCTTCGCCGAAATTCTCGACCACCAGCGCCGAATAGTCGTCCTGCCACGAGCGGCAGGCCTGGATCACTTCGTTTTCCAGCTGCTGTGGGTCGATGTCGATGCGATTCTTCGGGTCGACCCGCAGGATCAGCTGGACGCGCGCCAGCACCGACTCGGAGAAGAAGGTCCAGAACTCGCAGTCGCTGGCCTTCAGACGCTCCATCAGCACCTGCTGGATCTTCTGCCGCACCTCGGTGGAATAGATTTCTCGTGGCACGTAGGCCAGGCAGTAGCAGAAGCGACCGTACGGGTCCTTGCGCAGGAACACGCGAATCTTGTTGCGTTCCTGGATCTGCACGATCGCCATCACGGTGCTGAACAGCTCGTCGATGGGGGTCTGGAACAGGTCGTCGCGCGGCAGCACTTCGAGCACCTGGGCCAGCTCCTTGCCCAGGTGGGCTTTCGGGTCGAAGCCCGAACGGCGCTCGACTTCGGCGACCTTGACGCGGATGTAGGGAATGGCATGCACGCTCTCGCCATACACCGACGAGGTGTACAGGCCCATGAAGCGATGTTCCTTGATGACCTTGCCATCGGCGTCCAGCTGGCGGATCGACACGTAGTCAGGGTAGGCCGGGCGGTGCACGCGGCTGGGCAAGGCGGCCTTGGCGAACGACAGCAGCAGCGGCTCGGCGAGGTAGGCCACGGCGTAGTCTTCGATGCGCAGCTCTTCAGGCGTCAGGCCGACCCGCAGGCGACGCGGCAGGCCGAGGAAGGACTGCTCGTCGTAGAACATCTGGCCGCCGGCACTGTCGGCCTGGACGGTGAATTCCTCATAGCCGAGGAACGTGAAATGGTTGTCCAGCAACCATTCCAGGAACGCCTTGACCTCGCCCTTTTCGTGCTGAACCGGCGCGAACGGGGTTTGCTCGACCAGTGCCACCACTTCCCGCAGCTTGGCTTTCATCGGCTCGAAATCGGCTACCGCCACGCGCACTTCGGCCAGCACCTGCTCGATCTCGCGGGTCAGCACGTTGAGTTCGGCGGCATTGGCGCAGCGGTCGATCTCCAGGTACATCAGCGATTCGTGGCGCACGCCTTCGCCCTGGGTGCCCTTGGGCAGCAGTTCGAGCAGCTCGCCCTTGGCCCCGCGGCGCACGCTCAGGACCGTGGTCTGCAGGGTGTGGATGCTGTAGCCGCGGCGATTGAGCTCGGTACGCACCGAGTCGACCAGGAACGGTAGGTCATGGTGCAGCACCTCGACCACGGTATGGGTCGATTGCCAGCCGTTGCGCTCGTAATCGGGGTTGTACACCCGCACCTGCGGTTGCGCGGGGTCGAAGCGTTCGATGATGCGCCAGGCCGACAGCGTGCAGCCGGCCAGGTCCGACAGCCTGCGCTGGGTGAGTTCGTCCAGAGAGATAATGCCGAAGAACTGCTCGGCGAACAGCGCCACTTGTGGCAGGGACTGTTCGCTGATGTGCTGCGCCAGGGCCGCTTGCAGTTGATGCTGGAAGTCGGCTTTGCTGGCTGCGGTGAAGAACGCCATCTGTGGTACTCCGCTTGGGCTTTGTAATAGTTGAAGCGTCGCGTGCGTCCGACGTTCACGGATCAACGATAGCCAACCCGTGGCAAGCCGGACGTAAAGTTCAGGGCTCGCCGAAGCTTAACGACTGATCGGTCATTGCCGCTTGCAGCGCTGCGACAATTTCGTTCAAGGGGCGGTAACTTTACGTTTATGGATGCCCACAACACTGTCAGAATTCCCCTTCATTTCATTGACCCGAGTCAGCCATGCAAATCAATACCGCCCTGCTCTTCGCTACCCCCTGCGACGACGAGGAAGACAACATGGCGACCTTGTGCTGCCACAGCGACAAGGGCCAGATGTTCCTGCTGACCCGCTATCCGGACGAAGACACCGTCGACCTGACCCTGGACGACGAACCTTCGACGCTGGATGGGCTGAAGGTGACCTTGAGTGCCCAGCGCTTGCTGATCGAGGTGGCGGCTGGGGATCGGGATGCGTTGAAGGGGGACGAATCGCTGGAGATCGTGTTGACATCGGCCGGGACTGACCTGGAAGAGGTGGCGCTGACCTTGCGCAATATTCTTGACGGCACCGGGACGTTCGTCAGCGAGCTTTGACGGGGTAGTGCATGCCGGTGATTATGCAGCGCCCATGAGATCGAGCGCCGCGCGGGCAGCGCTCGATTTATGCACCACCACAACCTTCACGCCATACCCCCATCTCTCCCCTTTCCACCTCATAACCCTCTGAAATCATTGACAGCCCAGCCCCATCAGAGGCATTGTCTGACAACCTGACCATTAGGCAACCGTTTCCATGCTAGAGCTCCAGCGCCCCGACACCCTCGTCGAGCGTGTCGTCAGCGCCATCCGCGCCGAGATCGATTCCGGCCGGCTGGCCGCCGAATCGCGCCTGCCCACCGAACAGCAACTGGCCGAACAGCTCAATGTCAGCCGTTCGGTAGTGCGCGAGGCCGTGGCGCAGCTCAAGGCCGATGGCGTGCTGATCGCCCGTCGCGGGCTCGGTTCCTATATCTCGCAAACCCCCAACGGCACCGTGTTCCGCTTCCCCGGCAGCCAGGGGCGCAAGCCAGACCTGGTGCAGATGTTCGAAATGCGCCTGTGGATCGAAACCCAGGCCGCCGCCATCGCCGCCCGCCGCCGTGACGCGCAAGACCTGGCGAACATGGCCAAGGCCCTGCAGGCCATGCTCGACAAAAGCAGCGACTTCGCCACCGCCTCGGCGGCCGACGTGGCCTTCCACCGGGCCATCGCCGAAGCCAGCAAGAACGACTACTTCGTGGCCTTCCACGACTTCCTCGGCGGCCAGTTGGCCAGCGCACGGCGCACCGCCTGGGAAAACTCCGCCACCCACTCGGCGGGCGGCTCGGCCGATGCCAACCGCGAGCACCAGGCGCTGTACCAGGCCATTGCCGACGGCGATCGCCAAGCCGCGGCGGCCTGTGCCGAAACCCACCTGCGCGCCTCGGCCAAACGCCTGAAAATCGACCTTCCCACCCTCGACTGACCCTGGAGAACCTGCCATCGCCTGGCGAGGCCTTTTGCATGCACCACTTAGTCTGACAACCTGATAAGCAGATCCACCGACAAGAACACCAAGGTACCCCTGCATGACCTACGACTACTGCATCATCGGCGGCGGCATCGTCGGCCTCGCCACCGCGATGGCCCTGCTGCAACAGCGCCCCGGCGCCTCCTTGCTGATCCTGGAGAAGGAAGCCAGCCTCGGCCGTCACCAGACCGGCCACAACAGCGGCGTGATCCATGCAGGCATCTACTACGCCCCCGGCAGCCTCAAGGCCGAACTGTGCAAGCGCGGCGCCCAGGCCACCAAGGACTTCTGCACCGAACATGGCATCGCCTTCGACGTCTGCGGCAAGCTGCTGGTAGCCTCCAACCCGCTGGAAATGCAGCGCATGCAGGCGCTGTACGAGCGCTCGCAGCAGAACGGCCTGAAGGTCGAGCGCCTCGACGCCGCCGAGCTCAAGCGCCGGGAACCGAACATCGCCGGCCTCGGTGCGCTGTTCGTCGACGCCACCGGCATCGTCGACTACACGCACGTGTGCAATGCCATGGCCAAGGTCATCGAACAGGCCGGCGGCGAAGTGCGGCTGTCCACCACCGTGCAGGCCATCCGCGAACTGGGTGAGCATGTCGAGATCCGCGACAGCAACCAGACCTGGCGCGCCCGCCAGCTGGTCGCCTGTGCCGGCCTGCAGTCCGACCGCCTGGCGCGCCTGGCCGGGGTCAGGATCGACCACCAGATCATCCCCTTCCGCGGCGAGTACTACCGCCTGCCAGCCAGCAAGAACCAGATCGTCAACCACCTGATCTACCCGATTCCCGACCCGGAGCTGCCGTTCCTCGGCGTGCACCTGACGCGCATGATCGACGGCAGCGTCACCGTCGGCCCCAACGCCGTACTCGGCTTTGGCCGGGAGAACTACCGCAAGTTCGCGGTGAACTGGCGTGATGTGGCCGAGTACGCGCGCTTCCCGGGGTTCTGGAAGACCATCTGGAACAACCTCGGCTCCGGCACCGCCGAAATGAAGAACTCGCTGTTCAAGCGCGGCTACCTGGAGCAATGCCGCAAGTACTGCCCGTCGCTGCAGGTCGAGGACCTGCTGCCCTATGAGGCCGGCATCCGCGCCCAGGCGGTGATGCGTGACGGCAGCCTGGTCCACGACTTCCTGTTCGCCGAGACCCCGCGCATGGTGCATGTCTGCAATGCGCCGTCGCCGGCTGCCACCTCGGCCATCCCGATCGGCCAGATGATCGCCGAGAAGATCCTCAAGGCCCGCTGAACACTGCTGCAACACACCACTACAAAGACAATAAGGAACCTCTGATGTCGGTACACGAGGCGGCGCCGGCCGCAAGCGAAACCCCGCAACAACAACGCAAGCGCCTGCGCAAGGTGGCCGCGGCGACCATCTTCGGCTCGATGCTGGAGTGGTATGACTTCTACCTCTACGCAACCATGGCAGCGATCGTCTTCTCGAAGATCTTCTTCGATGCCAGCAACCCGGCCGTGGCGTCGCTGCTGGCGTTCTCCACCTTTGCCATCGGCTTCATCGCACGCCCCTTCGGTGGTGTGCTGTTCGGCTACCTGGGCGACCGTTTCGGGCGCAAGCACGTGCTGGTCATCACCTTCTGCATGATGGGCGTGTGCACCGCGCTGATCGGCCTGATCCCGAGCTACGCGTCGATCGGCATCTGGGCGCCGATCCTGCTGGTGGTGATCCGCATCATCCAGGGCCTGGGTGCCGGTGCCGAGCTGTCGGGCGCAGCGGTCACCTCCTACGAGCACGCCAGCGAAGGCAAGCGCGGCAGCCAGGGCGCCTGGCCGGCGCTGGGGCTGAACCTGGGCCTGCTGCTGTCGTCGCTGACCGTGTATGTGCTGACCATGAACGGCAATGCGTTCCTCCTGTCCGGCGGCTGGCGCATTCCCTTCATCGCCAGTATCGCCCTGGTGGCGATCGGCCTGTGGGTGCGCAAGAGCATCCCCGAGACGCCTGACTTCGAGAAGGCGCACGGCAAGGTCGACGACAAACCCCAGGTGTCGCCGCTCAAGCTGCTGTTCCGGAACGACCTCAAGGGCTTGGCCGTGGTGTTCTTCGTGGCCATCGGCTACAACGCCCTGAGCTACATCTTCAAGACTTTCTCGCTGGCCTACCTGACCCAGTTCAAAGGGGTCGAGGCGCATGTCACCTCGTTGTCGGTGACCATCGCCAGCCTGGTGGCGATCTTCACCGTGCCGTTGTTCGGCTGGTTGTGCGACCGCTGGAGCAGCAAGACCGTACTGATGCTCGGCGGCGTGCTGTCGGCCCTGTTCGCCTACCCGTTCCTGCAGTTGCTGAGTACTGGCGAGCCGACCATGATCTACCTGGCCATCGGCATCGGCACCGGCATCCTGGCGCCGATGATGTTCGCCCCGCAGGGCTCGTTCCTCAGCCGCCAGTTCCCGACCGAGACCCGCTCTTCGGGCTTCGGCACCGGGCGCGAGATCGGTACTGCGGTGGCCGGAGGCCTGGCACCGCTGGGCGGACTGGCGCTGGTGGCCGGGTCGGCGACCCACTCCACCGATGGCGTGGCATTGATCCTGGCGATTTCCGGGGTGCTGGTGGTGGTGTTCGCCCTGTGTGACCAGGGGCGCAAGCACTCGACCTCGAAGAACTGAGGCGCTGCACCACTGTCGGCCTGATCGCGGGAGCGCCTGCAATCAGGCCGACAGTGCCAGGCCGCGATCAACCAGGCGGGTTGTCATGCACGACCCTGCCACCTTCCGCCGGCCGGTCGATGTACAGGGTATCCAACGCACTGTTGCGCAAACCCTTCAGCGCATTCCAGTGCGCCGAGGTGTGCACGTACCGGCTGCGCAACAGTGCATGCTCGGCGGGCGCCAGCTGCAATTGATGGCTACGCCCAAGGGCGAAGTCATGCAGTTTGCCGCTGATCACTTGCAACTCGTCCGGCAGCCGGTGCGCCTCATCCTCGCCCAGGGCCGCGAATGGCACCCCGCCCTGGACGGCCAGATCACGCATGATGCTCAGGTACACCCGCGACAGATGCCCCTTTACTTCCCGCTCACGGTACAGAGCGGCGTAGACCTGTTTCTCGGGGTCCTCCCGCCTGCTCCGGCCCCCCGCTACAGGCTCCTCCCAGACTTCCAGCCGTGGCAGAGGCTCGCCCAGCTCAGCGCTCGCCGTAGCCAGCAGCGCATCCACTGCACGGTACGCGTGGGTAAGCGTAGCCGGGGTGCTGGCCGGCACTCGGCTCGATTGCGGTTTGCACAACAGCACCTGCTCACGCAGGGAAACCGGGTAGCCACCGCCGATATTCGAATGGACGCCAGGCACGACGATATCGTTGTCGCTGCGCAGCAGCGGGAAGTTGTGACGCCGCTCATCACCCGCCACCAGCTGTACTACCCGCCGTGCAATGCCCTGGCCAAGCCCCAGCTGCAGGCCATCGTAATCGTCATTGGCGGGGTCGAAGTTACCGTGCAGCGGCGCGACGATCGCCGCCACCGTGTCGAACAAGCCAATGAATTCGATCACCCTGTCACCCTGCAACTCGGGCGGCAGCCACCTGTTGCCCTTGACCAGTTTGTTGGCCAGGTGCCTGGCCGCTGCCGCACCGCGGCTGAAACCGAACAGGTCGAACGCAATGTGTTCGGGCAATTGCGACGGTGCGCCCGCCAGGCACTCGCGCACTTGCTTCGCCACGGCGACCAGCGCCTGCTCCACGCGGGCGCCAACCCCTGTCTGCCCTCTGCCGGTTGCCTGGTCATATGCAGAGTCAGGCACCCCATCGCCCGTCCCGATGCCCTGCACGTAGCACTTGAGAAAGAGGCGATCGCCCACGCGGTCACGGGGGTAAAGCGCGTGCAACAGGGCGATGTTGCTCACGGCATTGGCGTAACTGCCCGCTGCACCGCCGCCAGACCCCAGGGCATTGGCCTGGTTGTTGCCGGTACCGTCGAAGAAAACCCCCACCCGTAGCTTTGCTGCACCTTGCTGCTTGTCCATCGTGACGCTCCATTGCTGTGTAGGAGCGAACAAGCAGGCGACAGCTGGCGCCGTTGGAAAATCGGCGATTGCTGCAAACATCGAGCGCAGATTTCGACGCGGCACCGCGGATGCATTAAAGTATCCCCCCTTGCCAGGTCAGTTGCCTTCCGCGCTCGACCTGGCCTCATTCCAGGAACCGTCATCGATGGAACACCGTGAAGCGCTGATCGCGCTACGCACCTTTCTTTCCTCCCAGATCCTCGGCCAGGAAAAGCTTGTCGAACGCCTGTTGATCGTGCTGCTGGCCGACGGCCACATGCTGGTCGAAGGCGCACCTGGCCTGGCCAAGACCAAGGCCATCAAGGAACTGGCCGAGGGCATCGAGGCGCAGTTCCATCGCATCCAGTTCACCCCTGACCTGCTGCCGGCCGATATCACCGGCACCGAAATCTATCGCCCGGAAACTGGCAGCTTCGTGTTCCAGCAGGGGCCGATCTTCCACAACCTGGTACTGGCCGACGAAATCAACCGCGCCCCGGCCAAGGTCCAGTCGGCCCTGCTCGAAGCCATGGCCGAGCGCCAGGTCAGCGTCGGCCGCAGCACCTACGACCTGTCGCCGCTGTTCCTGGTGATGGCCACGCAGAACCCGATCGAACAGGAAGGCACCTACCCGCTGCCCGAAGCCCAGCTCGACCGCTTCCTGATGCACGTGAAGATCGGCTTCCCCGATGCCGCCGTGGAGCGGCGCATTCTTGCCCAGGCCCGCGGCGAAGCCCTCGGCGGCGAAGTGAAGCCCGAGCGGCGGGTCAGCCAGTTGGCGATCTTCGCCGCGCGCAAGGAAATCCTCGGCCTGTACATGGCCGACGCCGTGGAGGAGTACCTGGTCCAGCTGGTCATGGCCACCCGCACCCCGGGCAAGTTCGACACCGAACTGGCCGACTGGATCGCCTACGGCGCCAGCCCACGCGGCTCCATCGCCCTGGACCGTTGCGCACGGGCCCACGCCTGGCTGGCCGGGCGCGACTTCGTCAGCCCCGAAGACATCCAGGCCGTGCTGTTCGACGTGCTGCGTCACCGTATCATCCTGTCGTTCGAAGCCGAGGCTGCGGGGATCGACCAGGACCGCGTGGTCCAGCGCATCCTCGACGTCGTCGCCGTTGCCTGACCCCATGCCCACCGCGCAACAGGCCGAACCCGGCATCCGCATCGGCCTCGCCGAGCTGATCGACATGCGCCACCGCGTGCGCGAGATCCAGCTGTTTTCCCGCCCGGGCCAGCGCAGCCCGCTGGTCGGCCTGCACCATTCCAAACTGCGCGGGCGCGGCGTGGACTTCGACCAGGTACGGGTCTACCAGGCCGGGGACGACGTGCGCAACATCGACTGGCGCGTCACCGCCCGCACCCAGGAGCCACACACCAAGCTGTTTCACGAAGAACGCGAACGGCCCATCTTCATTCTGGTCGAGCAGAGCCAACGGCTGTTCTTCGGTTCAGGCCTGATGTTCAAGTCGGTGCTGGCAGCGCAGGCCGCCGCGCTGTTCGGCTGGGCCGCGCTGGGCCACAACGACCGCATCGGCGGGCTGGTGTTCGGTGACTACGAGCACCACGAAATCAAACCACGGCGCAGCAAGCAGAGCCTGCTGCAGCTGCTCAACCGCCTGGCCAAGGTCAACCAGGCCCTGCACACCGAAACCGCGCCCCAGGCCGACAGCCTCGGCCTGGCCCTGCGCCGTGCCCGTGAAGTGCTGCGCCCTGGCAGCCTGGCCATCGTGATTTGCGACGAACGCTCGCTCAGCGCACAGGCCGAGCAGCACCTGGCCATGCTCTCGCGCCATAGCGACCTGCTGCTGATGCCCGTGTCCGACCCGCTCGACCATGCCCTGCCCGCCGCCGGCCTGCTGCGCTTCGCCCAGCGCAGCGCGCAGCTGGAGCTCGACACCCTGGACGCCAACCTGCGCCAGGCCTACCGTCAACAGGCCGAAGCGCGCATCGAACGCTGGGAGTTGATGGCGCAGAAGCTGCGTGTGCTGCTGATGCCGCTGAGCACCCAGAGCGAGATGATCGAGCAGCTGCGCGAGTACCTGAACGCCCAGCGCCCAGGGAGCGGCCAATGAATCCGCTGGACCAGTTGCAACCGTTGATCGCGCCGCCGGCGATCGGCCTGTGGCCACCGGCACCGGGCTGGTGGCTGTTGCTGGCGATCCTGCCTGCGCTGGGCTGGGGCATGTGGCGACTGCGCCACTGGCGGCCGGGCAAACGCCGCGTGGTACGCGCCGAACTGCCGCTCGATCCGGTGCGCGTCGAGGCCCTGGCCGAGCTCGCCCGCCTGCCGCGCCCCTACGACGGCGCGCCGGCCGGCGCCTGGCTGCAGCAGATCAACGCATTGCTCAAGCGCCTGTGCCGCAACCACTACCCCGGCGCCAACAGCCATACCCTCAATGGCCGCCAGTGGCTGGCATTTCTCGACAACCGCTGCCCGGCCGCCGGCCTGACGCGCTGGATGGTGCTGGTCGAAGGCGCCTACAAGCCCGAGTGCAAGCTCGACGACAAGGCCATCGCCGGGCTCAGCCAGGCCGTCGAAACCTGGATCCGCAAACATGTTTGAACTGGCCTGGCCGTGGATCTTCCTGCTGCTGCCGCTGCCCTGGGTGGCACGCCTGCTGCTGCCCGCCGCCGACAGCGGCGAACCAGTGCTCAAGGTCGGTTTCCTGCGCGAACTGGAAGGCCTGGCCGGGCGCCGGGCGCGCCTGAACCTGCCAACCTGGCGCCAGCAGGCTCCCTTCGTGCTGATCTGGTTGCTGCTGCTGCTGGCCGCCGCCCGCCCGCAATGGCTCGGCGAACCCGTGCCGGTCGCCGCCAGTGGCCGCGACCTGCTGGTGGCGGTGGACGTGTCCGGCTCCATGGACTTCCCCGACATGCAGTGGAAGGACGAGGAGATCAGTCGCCTGGACCTGGTCAAGGCACTGCTCGGCGACTTTCTCCAGGACCGCAAGGGCGACCGCGTCGGCCTGATCCTGTTCGGCAGCCAGGCCTACCTGCAGGCACCGCTGACCTTCGACCGGCGCACCGTGCGCACCTTCCTCGATGAAGCGCAGATTGGCATCGCCGGCAAGAACACTGCCATCGGCGATGCCATTGGCCTGGCGGTCAAACGCCTGCGCCAGCGCCCTGCACAAAGCCGGGTACTGGTGCTGATCACCGACGGCGCCAACAACGGTGGGCAGATCCACCCGCTGACCGCCGCCCGCCTGGCCGCCCAGGAAGGTGTGCGCATCTACACCATCGGCATCGGCGCCAACCCCGAGGCCAGCGGAACGCCCGGCCTGCTCGGCCTCAACCCGAGCCTGGACCTGGACGAAGCCTCGCTCAAGGAGATCGCCGAACTGACCCATGGCGCCTATTTCCGCGCCCACGACGGCGCCGAACTGGACGCCATCGGCGACACTCTCGACCAACTCGAACCCGTGGCCCAGCAGCCGACCCAGGCACGTACCGCCCAGGCCCTGTACGCCTGGCCGCTGGCACTGGCCTTGCTGCTCAGCGTGCTGCTGGTGGTGGCCGTGCAATGGCCGGACAACCTGCTGCAGCGTGCGCTGCGCAGGCCACGCTTCCTGCAGCCCCACCCGGAGTGGCGCGAACGCCTGAAACGGCTGCGCCTGAGGAAACGGCGATGATCGACCTCTGGCCACAATGGTTGCGCCCGCTCTGGCTGCTCGTCGTGCCGCTGCTCGCCTGGCTGCTGTTCAAGCTCTGGCACCGACGCAAGCGTGCCGGGCGCTGGCAGATGATCTTGCCGCCGGCATTCCACCCGGTGCTGCTGGGCGGTGGCAGCGGCAGCAACAGCAAGCTGCCCTGGGTCGCCCTGGGGCTGGCCTGGCTGCTGGTGGTGCTGGCCCTGCTCGGGCCGAGCTGGCAGCGCCTGGAAGAATCCCGCCAGCGCCCGGCCGATCCGCTGGTGATCCTGCTTGAACTGACCCCGCAGATGCTCGCCGAGGACACAGCGCCCAACCGCCTGGAACAGGCCCGGCGCAAGATCCTCGACCTGCTCGAGCACCGCAGCGACAGCCAGACCGCGTTGATCGTCTATGCCGGCAGTGCGCATACCCTGGTGCCGCTCTCCGACGACTTGGGCACCACGCGCAACCTGCTCGAGGCGATCGACCCGTCGATCATGCCGCAGCCGGGCCAGCGCGCCGACCTCGCCGTGCAGAAAGGCCTGGCATTGCTGGCCCAGAGCGGCCTGGGCCAGGGTCGCCTGTTGCTGATCGGCTCGGCGCTGAGCGCGCCGGAGCGCCAGGGTATCGTCCAGGCCCTCGGCCGCCAGGGACCGAGCCTGTCGATGCTGGGCATCGGCAGCGCCGAAGGTGCACCGGTGCGCCAGGCCAACGGCGAATTCCTCAAGGACGAACAGGGCGGCATCCTCGTGCCGCGTCTGGACAGCCCTGGCCTCAAGGCATTCATCAGCGCTACCGGCGGGCGCTATCGCCATGCCCGCATCGATGACCTCGACCTGCGTGGCCTGGGCTTGTTCGACAACCCGCGCAGCCTGCGCAACGATGGCCAGAATCTGCAGCTCGACAGCTGGGCCGACCAGGGCTACTGGCTGCTGCTTCCCCTGTTGCTGCTGGCCGCCTGCGCCGGACGCCGCGGCTGGCTGTTCTGCCTGCCGCTGCTGCTGGCCTTGCCCCAACCCAGCCAGGCGTTCGAGTTCAAGGACCTGTGGCTGCGCCCCGACCAGCAGGGCCAGCATCTGCTCGAAAACAATCGCCCGGCCGAGGCCGCGCGCCACTTCCAGGACCCGCAATGGCTCGGCATGGCGTTGTACCAGGCCGGCGACTATGCCGCCGCCGCCAAGGCATTCGCCCAGAGCAACAGCGCTGCGGCCCACTACAATCGAGGCAATGCCCTGGCCCGCAGCGGGGAACTGGAAGCGGCCCTGGATGCCTATGATCAGGCCCTGGAGCGCCAGCCCGATCTGTCGCCGGCGCTGGCCAACCAGGCGTTGGTCCAGCAACTGTTGCAGCAGCGCCAGGCACAAGCCGAGGAACAACCGGCCAATGGCGATGCCCAAGGCACGCCGGGCAGCGAAACCGAGGGCAACAGCAGCTCGGCCGGCAGCCCGCAGGGCACACCCGGCGAAGAACAACCCGCCAGCGCCGAACAAGCCGGCGAAGGCAGCAGCAACAGCCAGGCAGCGCCCGACAACCAGGCAGGCAGTGACGATGGCGTGACCCAGCCGCCCCAGCGGCCGGTGTCGACCAGCCTCGACGCCGAGCAGCGCCAGGCCCTGGAACAATGGCTGCGGGAGATCCCCGACAACCCGGCGGAGCTGCTGCGGCGCAAATTCTGGTATGAACAGCAATTGCATCAGGAAACCCCACGATGAGTCGCCTCGGCGTCTTGATACTCGGCCTGCTGTGGGCCCTGCTCGCCCAGGCCGAACCGACCCTGCAGGCCAGCGTCGACCGCGCCCGCCTGGAAGCCGGCGAAACCCTGGAACTGACCCTGGAAAGCCAGGACGTCACCCAGTTCGGCAAACCCGACCTGCACGCGCTGGAAGGCGACTTCGAAGTGCGCGGCACACGCCAGCTCAACAGCCTGCACACCCTCGACGGCGAGACCCGCGCCAGCACCCGCTGGATCATCACCCTGCTGCCCCGGCGCAGCGGCAGCCTGCGCATCCCAGAGTTGCAACTGGGCCAGTCGCGCAGCCAGCCCATCGAGTTGCAGGTGATGCAGGCCGACGCCAACCGCCAGGGCGCGGCGTCCCAGGTGTTCGTGGAAGCGACCCTCGACAGCACCGAGGTGTATGTCCAGGCCCAGGCCGTGCTGACCCTGCGCATCTACCATTCGGTGTCGCTGTACGACGACAGCAGCCTGAGCCCACTGCAGCTGGAAAACGTCAAGGTCGAACCGCTGGGCGAATCACGCACCTACGAAAAGGAAATCGAGGGCGTGCGCCACGGCGTGATCGAAACGCGCTATGCGCTCTACCCGCAGCAAAGCGGCGCCGTGGACATCCCACCCCTCACCTTCACCGCCACCGCTGCCGACAATGCGCCAGCGTCCGGCGGCACTGCGCGGGCGGGCCGTCAAGTCCAGGTCAGTTCATTGCCGTTGCACCTGGCAGTGCGCCCCATTCCCGCCACCTGGCCGGCCGACACACCCTGGCTGCCTGCCCGCAGCTTGAGCCTGGAAGAACACTGGAACCCGGACCCGGGCAAACAGCAGACGCAGATCGGCGACTCCCTGACCCGCAGCATCACCCTGCGTGCCGAAGGGCTGTCGAGCACCCAGCTGCCGCAACTGCCAGCCACCGAGATCGTCGGCCTGCGCCGCTATCCGGACCAACCGCTGCTGCGCAACGAGATCAGCGAACGCGGCATGACCGCCAACCGCGAGGAACGCGAAGCACTGGTGCCGACCCATAACGGCGAACTGGCCCTGCCGGCGCTGGAGGTCACCTGGTGGAACACCCGTGAAGACCACATGGAGCACAGCAGCCTGCCCGCACGCACTCTGGATGTGCAGGACAACCCGGCATTGAGCGCCGACACCCCGGCCGGCGAGGCCAGCGGCGGCAGCACCCGGCTGTGGCCCTGGCAGCTCGCCACGCTGGTCTTTGCCCTGACCACGGTGCTCGGCTTCACCCTGTGGTGGCGTGCCCGTTCGCAACCGGCCATCCTGCGCGCCGCGCAAAACGGCCCGAGCCCGCGCACCTTGCTGGACGACCTCAAGCGTGCCTGCCTGGCCAACGACCCACAGGCCACCCGCCAGGCGCTGGATGCCTGGGCGCGGCAGCAGCCGGAGACCCTGGCCGAGATGGCGGCGCGCTTCGTGCCGTTGTCGGATGCGCTGGATGGGTTGAACGGGGCGTTGTACAGCGAGAGCGGGCAGTATTGGCAGGGTGAGGATCTGTGGCGGGCGATCGGGACTATTCCGCCAGCGGAGCAGGTGTTGTTGCCGGCGGGCGAGAGTGGGAGCTTGCCGCCGCTTTATCCGAAGTGATGGGCTGTCCGTTCGGGCCCTATCGCCGGCAAGCCGGCGCCCACTGGGCCTCTAGACTCAGATGGCCCGGTGCCCCTCGAACGGGTTCCAACCCTGTTGCCCCTTACCCTGCTTCAGGTAATAGGCATAGTTGGTCAGGTTGGCATACACGAATGCGAAGGCCATGCTGATACCGTTGTCCAGTGCGCGAGGCACCACATTACCGGTCGCTGCCTCGTAGACCGCTTCCAGCACGCCAACAGCCACGATGATCCCCAGCATCACCAGGTTCTTTTTCCACAGCCCCAGCACAAACCAGTAGATCGGGCCGAAGAAGAAGGCGATGACATTGAAGTTGATCAGCAGCTTCTTGCCCAACGGCAAGGCGCGGAATGCAGCTTTGTAGGCCGCGGCGGCTGGGCCACCGTGCTGGTCGAAGAAGGCGAAACGCTCCTGCCATTTCGGCTTGAGGTGGGTAGAGCGAGCTTCGGTTTGCGGGGTAGTTTCCATGACGACTCCTGTCTGTTTCTTCCGTGGATGACTGGCCTTGCGGTGGCCAGAGGGGCGGAGATTAAATGAGCCACCTGCCTGACACAAGCCAAAAGGCAGGTTGGGTGGTAGCGGGTTCACAGCTTGTACACCGCGGCTGTCGCGAGAGAGTTAGGGAATCTCCGAACAAGTCTTCCGCCGTGGTGAAATACACCTTCACCACCTGACCCGAGCCGCCCATGAGCCAGATGAGCTTTTCCGACTTCGAATA
Organism: Pseudomonas plecoglossicida NBRC 103162 = DSM 15088; assembly: GCF_000730665.1. Lineage (GTDB taxonomy): Bacteria > Pseudomonadota > Gammaproteobacteria > Pseudomonadales > Pseudomonadaceae > Aquipseudomonas > Aquipseudomonas plecoglossicida. The sequence continues at coordinate 48,891 of NZ_BBIV01000027.1, read as the reverse complement.
CGCCGGCAAACGCAAGCAAACCCGCCGCGAACGATTCCTTGCCGAGATGGATCAGGTCGTGCCCTGGAGCGGCTTGCTGACGTTGATCGAGCCGTATTACCCAAAGGCCGGCGGTGGCCGCAAACCGTATCCGTTGGAAACCATGCTGCGTATTCACCTGTTGCAGAACTGGTTTTCGCTGAGCGACCCGGCCATGGAAGAAGCACTGTATGAAATCACGCCCATACGCCAGTTCGCCCATTTGACCCTGAGCGCGCCGATTCCTGAAGACACCACGATCATGAATTTCCGGCATTTACTAGAAAAGCATAAGTTGGCACCGTCGATCCTTGCGGTCATCAATGGTTATTTGCAGGAAAAAGACCTCTCTCTGCGTCAGGGCACCATTGTCGATGCGACGATTATCCATGCGCCCAGCTCGACCAAGAACGAAGACGGCAAGCGTGATCCAGAGATGCACCAAACGAAGAAAGGGAACCAATACTTCTTTGGGATGAAGGCGCATATCGGTGCTGACGTTGAGTCGGGGCTGGTTCACCACGTTCACGGCACGGCGGCGAATGTGGCCGACGTCACCCAAGTTGCGCTGCTGTTGCACGGTGATGAAAGCGCGGTGTATGCCGACGCGGGGTACACCGGTGTCGAGAAGCGTGATGAGCATGAAAATCGTGAGGTGATCTGGCAGATCGCCGCGCGGCGCAGCACTTATTCCAGGCTCAATAAACGCAGCATGCTCTACAAGAGCCAAGCGCAAAATCGAGTATTGCAAAGCCCAGACGCGTGCCAAGGTTGAGCATCCTTTTCGAGTGATCAAGCGCCAGTTCGGTTATGTGAAAGTGCGCTTTCGTGGGCTGATGAAAAACACCGCTCAACTGACCACGCTGTTCGCCCTGTCAAATCTGTGGATGGTTCGAAAACAGCTGATGGGTATGGGCGAGTTGCGCGTTTAACACGGAGAAATGGGCTGAAAAGCCCGACAAGGCGGTGCGCACGAGACGTTTCACGAGAATATAGCGCCGAACGCCACGATATTTTCAACTTGCCGCGCGGTTGCGGCAAGTTGATCGGAGTTTCCCTAAGCGTAGTCAATGCCTAAATCCTACTCATTGTGCCCCCCGCGGCTGATAGGAACGCAATTACGACTAGCAAGTACAAGGAATGTTACTTCAGCTCAAAAACGTACCTTTCTGATAGCACAACCAGCAATAAGGCGCGCCTGAAATAGCAAATTTTAAAAGAGCGCATATTTACAAAATTCAAACAATGACGAACTTACTTAAACCGAATAATATGCGAATACTTTAGCAGCGAATCCCTATATTTCTGCGCATAAACAGCTTTCATGATGACCTCCCCCGGTTCAGCTAATATTTTTTTTAAATACACCACCGAAGAGTCAATTCCCAACGATTTCTTTATACCAACAATCTCTTCGAGACTTGGCTTGCAACCTCCTATGGTGATGATATCACCTACACCCGTCCCTAAATCACCCTCCTCATCCTCTTCTATAAAATCTAAAAGCTTTTCAAGCGATTCGAATTTATCAAATTCGTCTAGTGAAACACTACCTGAATCCACCAGCCAAAACCCAGGCACTCCGCTTTTATCGATCAATATCATTCTGCCACCAGAGTCGTCTCCGACAGCAATCTTACCTTTAAAATTTTTATCGATTTCAAATGTACTATTACGCTCCTCGATATCCCCCACTGAATAAATTACAACCTGATCATTCAGGAGCGCTCCGTCACTTGCTTTCCAGAAACCAACCACCCATGAGCCATTAGAAAGGCCAAGACGTTTACTTAAAGCCTCAATATCTTTATCAGAAGCAGCGCCACGACGCTCAGTATAAATCACCATTAATTAAACGCTCCCAAAGCCTCATAGTATTTATAAGATCTACTTGCTGCACGTTTTGCAGCGCCAGGACTAACCCCGGCGTCAATCATTTCCTTGTACGCAACATTGAATTCGTCGCGCAATGTCCCGCCAAACCCAGATGCGCTACGCCTCGACCGTTGCATGGCAGAAATCATAGCATGTGGTTCACCCGAGCTACTCTTTAGCAAAATGGCTGGCGCGCTATTCCTCTTGTATCCTTTTACGTTAAGCTTGGCCCACTCATGTTGGATAAAGTGGTGGGACTGGACAAAATCATCTGCGGCAATATTCTTATTACCGATAGCCCTGTTCACTTGTGGCGATAGGTTACCGTGTACATCGACATCACCAGCTTTATATCCACCAGGCTTATTACAAGCCCAGCCCCATGGGTCCACCCAGCCTGTCGGATTTGGAACGTAACGATAGAGATTGAACCCACCTTCTATACCGATTGGGTCTTGAGTAGTGAAGCGACCTACTTCGGGATCGTAGTAGCGGAACGTGTTGTAGTGCAGCCGTGATTCGCTATCTAAGTATTGGCCCTGCAATCGTAGATTTTGCTCGATTTCGTTTACGGCCAGATGCTCGATCGAACCCCAAGAGCGATAGGTCGCCTGCCAAACAATCTCCCCCTGACTGTCCGTCAGCTCCAGCGGTGTACCGATCTGATCGGTATGGAAGTAGTAGACCTTCTTCTCTTCACCCTCCTCTTGGTCTATGCGTGCCAACGGCGCATAGCTGCCCGGCTCATACAGGTACACGATGCTTTGCCCTGGCGTTTCCTCACGCAGCATCCGCAGCCCTTGCCAAAGGAAGCGCTTCTGCTCGACCTCGCCATTGATTTCCGCGTGCTTGGCAACCCGCCGCCCGAGGCTGTCGTACCGATACTCCCCGGTACTCTCCAGCTTGCCATTGACCAGCGTCTCGGCACGCACCAGCCGGTTCTCGCAGTCATAGCTAAAGTTCTGCAGCCTGCTATGCCCCGAGCGCTTCTCGATCAGGTTGCCCCACGGGTCATAGCGGTACTCCTGATCCCGCCACTGCTGGATGCGGTTGTCCTTGACCTTGTCAAACTGCCGCGCATTGAAGTTCAGGCGGTTGGCCGCCGCGTCATACCGGAACTCTTCGCTGCCAATCAGCGAGCCGGTATCTCGGCTGTGCAACTGCCCGTTGGCTTCGTACTGGTACTTGATCTCGCCCCGCAACTTGTCGAGAGTACGCACCAGCTCACCGGCCGGGTCGTACTGGTAACGGCGGTGAATTGGGTTATAGGCATGCTCCACCAGCAATGAGGTGTGGATACCCGCGTTGTGCACCTGGGAGAGTTTCTCGGCGGGTAATGTCGATGCGAACTGCCAGGCCTTGCGTCCCATGGCGTCATAGCCGAAGCAACTAGTCAGTTTGCCCTGCGTCCGGTACACCTCGCGGTGCAGGTCATCGCGTTCCATGTCGCTGATCACCTGGCCATCCAGGTTCAACTGGTGCAGGTGGCCGCTGCCGTAATACAGGTGGTTGACCTTGCGCCCGTCCGGCAGGGTCAGCGTGGTCAAGTTGCTGAGTGGGTCGTACTCATAGCCAAGGGTGCCGCTGGGGGTGATTTCCTGGGTCAGACGGCCCAGCAAATCGTAGGCGTACTCCAGCTTTTCTGCGGAGACGCCCAGTTGCTTACCGATACCGCTCGGCTGCCGCTCGATGCTCAGCAACCGGTCACCGTCGTCGTACACAAACTCCTGCCGGGCATCGCGGTTGAGCTTGGCGACCAAGCGCCCGATGGGATCGCGCTCGAACAGGGTATGCCGCTCCGGGCGCTCTCCCCGCTCGCCATAGCCGATCTCATCCAGCCGGGTAAGGTGGCCACCGACGCTGTAAGTGAAACGCCGCGTGAGGTTATCCACCCTCACCTCTTCCGTCAGTCGGTCCGACGCATCGTAGGCAAAGCTGTAGGTGGCGTTGTTTTCGTTCACCAGTGCCGTCAGGCGAATGGCCTTGTCGTACTCGTAGCGAATGCGCTGGCCCTTGGCATCCTCGCGGCTGCTCGGCAACCCGCGTGCCGTGCGCAGCAGGCAGGTGGTCTGGCCCTTGCCGTCGCTGTGGCTGATGACCTGGCCGTAGACGTTGTAGGTGAAACTTTCCGAGCTGCCATCCGGATGATGGATGCGCAGCACTTCCCCGTCGGGCTTGCGCTCCAGGGTGGTGGTCTGGTTCAGCGCATCAGTCACGGCCACCAGCTGGTGGCGGTCGTCGTAGCGGTAATAGGTGCTTTTGCCCGAACAGTCCTGATAGCGCTCGACCTGCGCCAGGGTGTTCCACCACAGGTACTTGGACTTGTAGGTCGCATCGATGATGGTGTGCGGCAGGCCATCTTCGCCGTTCAGGTACTCGGTCAGGTGGCCCAGGGCGTCGGTTTCGGCGAGCAGGTTGCCCTGGTCGTCGTAGCGCGCCTGCCAGGTGGCACCGTCGGGGTAGCTGACCTTGGTCACCAGCGTGGTCAGGTGGTGGTACTCGTAGGCGATGGTGCGCCCCAGCGGGTCGATTTCTGCGAGCAGGCGGGCGAATTCGTCGTACTGGAACTGCAGGCGGTTGCCGTCCGGCAGGTCGAGGCCGACCATGTTGCCGTTGTCGTCCAGCTCGATGGCATAACGCTCACCGCCGTAGTCGCGGCTGACGATCACACGGTGGTCGACGTCGTACTGCACTTCCAGTTCACGGCCGAGCACATCGGTGGCCCAGCTGGTGCGGGCGTCGAGGTCGTAGCGGAAGTGATAGTGCTCGCCGTCGCTGGTCCAGTGCTCGACCACACGTGGCTGACTGCCGAGGGTTTCCCAGCGGTAGTGGCAGCCCAGGCCCAGGGCGTTGCTGTGGGTGACCATCAGGCCTTCGGCGTAGCTGAAGCTGCGCACGGTGTCGCCGTTGCGGTTGACCACGGCGCTGAGTTGACCGTGCTCGTCGTAGCGGTACTGGGTGAGCGTTTCCACCGGCTGGTTGTTCACCACTCGCTTGATGTCGGTGAGGCGGCCCAGCGGGTTGTCGTAGTGCAGGTGCACGCGGGTACCGCCGGTGGCGCTGATGTCGGTCAGCGTGCCGTCTGGGGTGCGGGTGAAATGCAGGAAATGGCCAAGGGCGTTCTCGAGGCGTTGCAGCGGCACGCTGGTGTTGGTGTCCGGCACTTCGCCGAAGTAGAAGAACAGGTTGTCGAGCGTCTGCAGGAGGTAATGGCCACCCTCGGTACAGACCAGGTACACCTGCTCGTGCGGGTTGTAGATGCGCTCGCCCGGCTGCAGGGTCACGAACGGCACTTCGCGGCCCTGGTTGTCGGTGAGGTAGATGAAACTACCGTTGCGACGCAGGCTCTGCTCCCAGGGCAATACCCAGCCACGGCCGAGCACGCTGTCGACGCTGAGGTCGCTGGCATAGAAGCGCGACCACTCGATGGGCATCAGGCCCGGCAGGCTGAAGTCGATCTCATCGGGAATTACTTTGCGGCCAGTGGTCAGGTCGACCGGGTTGCCGACCAGGCCGCCAATGGCCCTGCGCGCCACCGGTTCGACCACGTAGCGGCTGGCGACTTCGCCGGCGACGAAGCCTGCGGTGAATTTCAGGGCGCAGGGCATCACCGCTTTCATGCCGGCCTGGGTGCCGGCCTTGATCAGCTGGGCGATACCGCCTGCGGCGCCAGCGACGGCCATCAGCACGTCCACGGTGGTACGCAGCCACTTGGGGATTTCATCGTCCACCGGCAGGTAGCGGTAGGTGCCGCCGCCGATGGTGACGTTGCCCGAGCCGCCGGAAATGGTCGCGCCACAGGTCAGCTTGTCGCCCTTGCGCGCCGCCGCGACGCTGTTGATGAAGACATTGGTCGAGCCTTCGGCGATCTGCACCGGCCCTGGGTGCTTGTCGCAGGCGCCGATGCTCTTCTCGACGCGGGCGGCCTTGCGGCTGTTGATGAAGACGTTGGGTGAGGCAGTCGTGATCGTCCCTGAGGGGGATGAAAACAGACTGCCTATCGCCTCTCCGGCAGCGGTCAGCAAGCTGCCTCCGATGCCTGCCGCGAGGCCGGCCAGCAAGGCCACGCCGAACCCGCAGGTGAAGGTGGCGATGGCCACCGTGGCCACCAGCGCTATCCCCAAGGCTGCTCCGATCAGGAAGCCCCCCAGTGCGCTGGTGTGCGATATCTCGTCGCCGAACCTGGCCGCTTCGAACATGAGGGGTTACTCCTGTTCGCCGGACTCGGCGTTGGCTACGACCGGGTTGCGTGGGGTGAAGCTGGCCAGCAGGTTGTCCCAGTCCTGGTTCTGCTGGGCGCTGAAATCGGCCTGTGCGGTGGCGGAGAAGATCAGTGCACGCCCGGGGCTGACAATGAAGGCGGCCTGGCGCTGGTACAGCGGGCGGCCCTGGTTGAGGTAGTAGGCGTCGATCTGGATGCCGGGGATAGGCGCGGTGGTCGAGAGCGCGACGGCCTTGTTGCCCATGCGGCTGTAGCCACGCAGCTTGGAGGTCAGCATCTTGATCTGCCGTTCCACATACGCCTGCAGCGTTTCGTCGGGCAGCAGCGTGTCGCGAGAGATGGTGATGCTCAACGGCGCGGGCACGCTGGCACCCAAGACGAACATGTTGACCGTGCGGTCCTCGAAACCTGGCGGCAGTGCGATGCCACCTTCCTGCAACTCGTAATCCATGCGATGAAAATTCCTGATTGCGAAAAAACGTTGGGGTCAGCGCAGCGCCAGCCCATCGAGCATGAGGTCGAACTCCACCAGCCATAGACTCAGCACCGGCCTGGAGGGGTCGATCACGCAGGAAATATCCAGCCATTGCAGCGCGTTGCTGCCTTCGGTGGGCACCAGCGCACCCACCAGGCGGCCGTGCCGCGGTTCATGGCCGGCATTGAAATGAAAATCCAGGACTTTGGCCGCGCTGCCTGCCGGGTGGCAGTCACGCTGGCGAATCACGCGCAGTTGCGGGTTCGATTCGCGCAAGGCGGCGATCGCAGCCTCGAACAGCTGCTCCAGGCGCTGCCCGTCACGCGCATCGCGGCGGCGGATCTGCAGGTTGACCGGCTCGCCTTCGTGCTCGAGGGTGGTCTGGATGTCGCGAAAGCGGAAACCGGTTGGAAACTGCAGGTTGAATCCTGCAAAGGTGAACGCGCTGGCCACGTCTTGCAGCGCGACGGGCACCGGTTCCGGTTCGGGTACAGGCTCGAGCGCTTTGGCGGCTTCCGCCAACTTGGCCAGGCGTGCGGCCTCCTCTTGCGCTTCGCGCTTGGCGGAGATGCGGTCGTAGATCGAAGGTTTGTACGCCATGCTGGCCTCAGTCGTTGATCCGCACGGCGGCGCCGGTGATTTGCGTGGTGTCGGTGCTGGTGGTGACGATGACCTTGGCTTTGATCTCGATGCCTTCCGGGGTCAGGGTGATACTGCTGTCACCCACCTGAAGGATGATGTGCTGCTTGGCTGACACCTGGATGAACTGATTGTCCACCTGCAAGGTGTAAGAACCTTCCTTGACGTTGACGACGGTATCTTTCTTGATCGTTTCCGTATGCGCGCCACCGACGGTAATCGTCCGGTTGCTCCCCACATCATGGGTCTCATCCAGCTCGATCTCGGTATCCATGTTGCGCTCGGCATGCATGATGATCTGCTCGGCGCCGGCCTTGTCCTCGAAGCGGAAGAAGTTGGCCGTACCGCCGTCACCCTTCATCGACCGGGTCAGGAAGCCGCTCTGAGTCTTGTTCGCCGGCAACGCCCACGGCGGGGTATTGGTGCTGTTGTACAGGCTACCCATGATCAGCGGGCGGTCGGGGTTGCCGTCGAGGAACACCACCACCACTTCGTCTTCTACCCGCGGAATCTGGATACTGCCAAAGCCACCACTGGCACCGGACTGCGCCACACGGACCCAGCACGAACTGCAGTCATTGAACTGGCCCTGGCGGTCCCAGTGGAACTGCACCTTCACCCGGCCCAGTTCGTCGGTGAAGATTTCCTCGCCTGGCGGGCCGACCACGATGGCCGTCTGCGGGCCAGCAATGATCGGCCTGGGCGTATTGCGTTGGGGGCGAAACGCGATTTTCTTGCGCACGCACGTAAAGGTATTGAAATAGCGCGCCTGCTGGTCGCCAAGGTAGTTGTTGTAGCCTTCGCAGCTCACCTGCATCAGCAGGAACTCGCGCTGATCTACAGGCCCGCCCTGGTGGCCTGGGTGCTGCAGCAGTTCGAAACCATGCCCCGGGCGCATCGCCCGACAATTGCTGGCACCCTCGAACCGCTTGCCGGCCAGCTCCAGGCCCTCTACGCGCAAGCGCAGCAATGCTTCCCCTTCTTCCGGAGTGCTGTGGGTGTATTGGCCGGGATCGTACACTTCGAAGCGCGGCACCGCGCCTTGCTGGTTGAGGCTGTGCAGAGCCACCTGCAGGCGGTTGCGCGGCTGGCGGTAGTCGAAGGTCTGCGCGACCATGCGGCCGGGCTGCAGCTGGCGACAAGCGCGCCATTGGGTGATCGAATCGGCGGTCTCGGTGACGGCAGCACTGTGGAAACGAATCTGCGCTTGCTCCGGGAGTACATCGAGCTCGGTGGAGTCATCGCAGATGATCAGCGTGTGGCCTTCGGCGCTGTGCTCGAAGTAATAGAAAAGCCCCGCCTCTTCCAACAGACGGTGGACAAAGTTGAAGTCGCTTTCGCGGTATTGGGTAAGGTAGGTGTGGCGCTTCTGCGGGTGGTTCAGGCACAGGGCATAGGTGGCATAACCGGGGTACTGGGCGAAGACTTCGGCGAGCACTTCATCGACCGAGCGGTTCTGGAAGATGCGTGTGTCGGTACGCTGCCTGAGCATTGTCAGCCAGGGGCTCAAGGTCGCGCGGTAGCGATCCAGGGCACCATCGCTGCCCTGGCTGGCGAAATGCGTGAGGTAGCCGTTGATGAAGCGCGGGGCGGCATCGACCAATTCGATCTCAATGCTGACTTGTTGGCCGATCATCGACTTGAGCGGCATCGGCGGCGCATCGCAGATCAGCTGCAGTTCGTAGGTAAACGGCTGGGACAGCCCGTCGACGCCTGTGAAGCTTTCCAGCAGCAGCGGCTGGTCGGGGTCGGCCAGGTGGTGGAACTTGAACAGTCGACGATGCTGTGGCGACAGCCGCACCGCCATTTCCTTGATCATTGCGCTCTCTCCTTGTCGGCACGCTCGTGCGTTGAAGGGCGCAGGTTAGGTCGCTGGGCGATGGCAGCCAATGAACATGACGTTTAGACAAACCGCTATTTGTAGGACGAGACCTACAAGCAATTTCACCCCTTCTGATAACAGTGATCAGCCTGCCGGGGCCGTGCTCGCGTTGAAACGCAAAGCGAGCCAGCAATGGCGCAGGTTTTAGGCATCGGGCAGTCTGGCAAGGGCTTCGCCCTTGATCGCGGGCAAGCCCGCTCCTACAAGGGGCGGTTGAATCGGCTGGTTACAAAATTGCTGAAGAAGGGCATCGCCACCCCGGCTTGGGTTACCATACCCGGCTCCGCGAAGCCCATCCCCAAAGCCAAGCCCTGCGCTTGCCTGACTCGACACCAACAGGTCATCCATGCGTCTGTTTCATACCTCCGACTGGCACCTGGGCCAAAGCCTGCACGGCCAGGAACGCGACTTCGAACACGCCTGCTTCCTCGACTGGCTGCTCGGCCAGCTGCGCCTGCGCCAGCCCGATGCGCTGCTGATCGCCGGCGATATCTTCGACACGGTCAACCCGCCGGTCAAAGCCCAGGAGCGGCTCTACGACTTCATCGTCCAGGCCCACGAGCAGCAGCCGAAACTGGACATCGTGATGATCGCCGGCAACCACGACTCCGGCTCGCGCATCGAGCTGCCCGCCGCGCTCATGCGCCGCCTGCGTACCCACGCGCTGGGCCGGGTGCACTGGCTCGATGAAGGCCAGCTGGACGCCGAGCGTCTGCTGATCCCGCTGACCAACGGCCGTGGCAAGGTCGCCGCCTGGTGCCTGGCCCTGCCCTTCCTGCGCCCGGCGGAGGTCACCGGCCCGCAGCTGGGCGACGATTACCTGCAGGGCATCACCCAGGTGCACCAGCAACTGATCGCCGCGGCGCAGAAGAAACGCAAGAAGGACCAGGCGCTGATCGCCATCAGCCATGCGCACATGGCCGGTGGCGCGGTGTCCGAGGACTCCGAGCGCAGCCTGATCATCGGCAACGCCGAAGCCTTGCCGGCCAAGCTGTTCGACAAGGCCATCAGTTATGTCGCCCTGGGCCACCTGCACAAGCCGCAGAAGGTCAACCGCGAGGGCCGTATCCGCTACAGCGGCTCGCCGATCCCGCTGTCGTTCGCCGAAATCAACTACCCGCACCAGGTGCTGGAAGTCGAACTGCAGGGCAGCGAGCTGCTCAGCGTCGAAGCGCGCCCGGTGCCACGTGCCGTGGCCCTGCAACGCCTGGGACCTGCGCCGCTGGGCGAGCTGCTCGAACGGCTTGCCGAACTGCCGGTGATCGACTTGCTGGAGGACCCCAACCGGCAACCCTGGCTGGAAGTGCGCGTGCAGCTGGACGAGCCGCAACCCGACCTGCGCCAGCAGATCGAGGCGGCCCTGCAAGGCAAGGCTGTGCGGCTGGTGCGTATCAGCGCCGAGTATGCCGGCCGCGGTGGCCAGGATGACGACGACCAGGCCTTCGTCGAACTGTCCCAGATGACCCCGCAGGATCTGTTCAGCCGTGCCTGGGAGCAAGCCTACGGCAACCCCGTCGACGAGCAGGCCCTGGCCGACTTCGCCCTGCTGCTGCAGGACGTCCAGCTGGAAGAGGAACAGCCATGAAGATTCTCGCCATCCGCCTGAAGAACCTGGCATCGCTGGCCGGCCCGGTAGACATCGACTTCACCGCCGAACCCCTGGCCAGCGCCGGCCTGTTCGCCATCACCGGGCCGACCGGGGCCGGCAAGAGTACCTTGCTCGATGCCCTGTGCCTGGCGCTGTTCGGCACGGTACCGCGGCTCAATGACATCGGCCGCGAGGCCAAGGTGCCCGACGCCGACGGCGATATCCCCACCTCCGACCCGCGCAACCTGCTGCGCCGTGGCAGCGGCAACGGCTATGCCGAAGTCGATTTCGTCGGCATCGACGGCCACCGCTACCGGGCGCGCTGGGAAGCCAACCGCGCCCGGGACAAGGCCAACGGCAAGCTGCAGAACAGCCGCCAGAGCCTCTACGACCTGGACAGCGAACAACTGCTGGGCAGCGGCAAGAGCGAATACAAGCAGCTGATCGAAGCTCGCCTGGGGCTCAACTTCGAGCAGTTCACCCGTGCGGTGATGCTGGCGCAAAGCGAGTTCGGCGCCTTCCTCAAGGCCGACGACAAAGAGCGCAGCGAGCTGCTGGAAAAGCTCACCAATACCGCCATCTATACCCGCCTCGGCCAACGCGCCTTCAGCAAGGCGCGCGAAACCGCCGACACGCACAAGGCGCTCAATGACCGCGCCAGCCACCTGCTGCCGATGGCCACCGAAGCCCGTGCTGAACTCGACCAGCGCCTGGAGCAGGCGCAGCAGCAGTTCAAGGCCGACCAGGCGGGCGAGCGCCAGCTGGAACTGCAACGCAAGTGGCTCGAAGAGCAGTGCCGGCTGAACGTCCAGCACGCCGAGGCTGGCACTGCCCTGCAGGCCGCCGAACTCGCCTGGCAGCAACTGGCCGGGCAGCGCCTCGACCTGCAACGGCTGGAGCGCCTGGCGCCTCAGCGCCATCAATTCCACCGCCAGCAGACGCTCACCGCGCAACGGGCGCCGGTCGCCGCGCTGATCGCCGAGCAGCAGCACCAGCAGGCCGAGCTGCAAGGCCGCACGGGCGAGCTGGAGCAGGCGCTGGCGGCAACGCGCGAGGCCCTTGCACACGCTCAGGCCCGGCAGGGTGAAAATGCCCCGCGCCTGCGCCAGGCCTTCGCCGGCCAGGACAACCTGGCACGCCTTGACCAGGACCTGCTGGCCCAGCGCAGCGCCTGCCAGCAGGCCGAACAGCATGCCAGCGAAAGCCTGCAGCAACTCAAGCAGCTGGAACAAAACCAGCAGCGCAGCCTGCAGCAACTGGCCCAGATCGATACCGCGCTGACCGACAGTCAGCACCTGGCGGGGCTGGCCAATGCGTGGCAGGCCTACCTGCCGCAGCTCAAGCAAGTGATGCTGATCGGCGGCCGCCTGGCCAAGGGCCGTGAAGAGCTGCCCGGCCTGCAAGCCCAGGCCAGCCAGGCCAATGCCCAACTGCAGGCCCAGCGCGACAGCTTCGAGCTGCTGTTCCGCGAAGCCAAGGCTGAACCCCAGGCCCTGGCCGAGCAGATCGACTTGCTCGGCGAAATGCTCCAGGACAATCGCAAGCAGCAACGCGCCGTCGAAGCGCTGTCTCACCTTCACGGCCGAGCGCTGGAACTGCGCCAACAGATCGACAGCCTGGGTGAGCGTCAGCAGCAGGCCATGCAGCAACGCCAGCGACTGATCGGCGAAGGCACCACGGCCAAGGCCGAGCTGGAAGCGGCCGAGCATGCGCTCAACCTCACCCGCCAGTTGCTGGAACGCCAGCGCCTGGCGCGCAACACCAGTGTCGAAGAACTGCGCGGCCAGTTGCGCGACGGCGAGCCTTGCCCGGTCTGTGGCAGCGCCGAGCACCCGTTCCATCAGCCTGAAGCGTTGCTGCAGAGCCTGGGCCGTCATGACCAGGCTGAAGAGGACGCCGCACAGAAACAGGTCGAAGCCCTCAACGGCAAGCTGGTCGAACTGCGTACCCAGCTCGGCGTGGTCAACGCCCAGCTCAAGGACGGTCAGCAACAGCAGCTGCAACTTGGCGAGCAGCTGCAACCGCTGATGACGCAGGTGCAGGCGCACAGCCTCTGGCCTGCGCTCGCCGCCCAGGACGAAAGCGCCCGCAGCGCCTGGCTGGACAGCCAGCTGCGGCGCCTGGACGAGGAAATCGGCAAGGACGAGCAGCGCCAGAGCGCCCTGCTCGCCCTGCAAAAGGATGCCGCGCGCCTCAACCAGCAATTGCAGGCAGCACAGGATGCCCAGCAGCAGGCCCTGCGCCACCTGGAGCAACAGCATCAAGCCCTGGCCAACGATGAGCGACAGCTTGAGCAAGCACTCGCCGACCTAGCCGGCGTATTGCCAGGCGATGTGCTCAAGGCGCTGACCGACGACCCTGCCAACGCGTTCCTCGCCCTCGACCAGCAGATCGCCCAGCGCCTGCAGCAGCTTGAGCAGCGCAAGGACGAGCAGGAGGAACAACAGGCCCGCGAAATCCAGCTGGACAAGCTGCGCGACCAGCAGCAGGCACGCCAGCACAGCCTCGAGCAACTGCAGCAGCAACTGGCCAGCCTCGACGCCCAGGGTCAGCAAGCCCGGGCTGCGCTTGGCGATCTGCTGGGCGAGCATGCCAGTGCCGAGGCCTGGCAACTGCACATGGACAGCGAACTGCAGCAGGCGCGCACGCGCGAAGCAGAAACCGCCCAGCAGCTTCAGGCGTTGCGCACCCAGGATGTGCAACTGGCCAGTGAGCTCAAGGCCAATACCCAACAACAGCAGTCGCTGGAAAACGAGTGCCAGCAGCTGCAAGGCGAAATCGCCCATTGGCGCGCCGAGCACCCCGAGCTGGACGACGCCGGCCTGGATCGCCTGCTGGCCATGGACGACGCACAGCTGAGCGAGTTGCGCCAATGCCTGCAAGGCGCCGAAAAAGCCATCGAACAAGGCCGGGTCCTGCTCCAGGAGCGCCAGCAGCGGCTGCAGGAGCACGCTGCACACATGACCGTGGACGCTTCGGTCGAGGACCTTGAACAGGCCCTGGGCGAACTGCGCGAGCGCCTGACCGGCCACGAGCAGCAATGCGCCGAACTGCGCGCGCAGCAGGCCGACGACCAGCGCCGGCAGCAGGCCCACCAGGCCCTGGCGGGGGAAAGCGAGCTGGCGTACCAGCAATGGCAACGCTGGGCACGGCTGAGCACGCTGATCGGCTCGGCCTCGGGCGATGTATTCCGCAAGATCGCCCAGGGCTACAACCTCGACCTGTTGCTGCACCACGCCAACGCCCAACTGCGCCAGCTGGCACGCCGCTACCGCCTCAAGCGCGGCGGCAGCGCCCTGGGCCTGCTGGTACTGGATACCGAGATGGGCGACGAGCTGCGTTCGGTGCATTCGTTGTCCGGTGGCGAAACCTTCCTGGTTTCGCTGGCCCTGGCGCTGGGCCTGGCCTCGATGGCCTCCAGTACCTTGCGTATCGAGTCGCTGTTCATCGACGAGGGCTTCGGCAGCCTCGACCCCGAGTCGCTGCAACTGGCCATGGATGCCCTCGACGGCCTGCAGGCACAGGGCCGCAAGGTTGCGGTGATCTCCCACGTGCAGGAGATGCACGAGCGCATTCCGGTACAGATCCAGGTACGTCGGCAAGGCAATGGCCTGAGCGATGTGGAGGTGTGTGGGTGATCCTCTACTCGTTCCGCCGCTGCCCCTGGGCCATGCGCGCGCGGCTGGCGTTGCGCTACGCCGGCTGTGAGGTACGGATCTGCGAAGTGGCGATGAAGAACAAGCCGGCAGCATTGCTGGCCTTGTCGTCCAAGGGGACGGTGCCGGTGCTCGACACGGGGGACGGTGTGCTGGAAGAGAGCCTGGACATCATGCGCTGGGCGCTGCAACGGCACGACCCGCAGGACTGGCGCCTGCAGGCCGACCCTGCCGCCGCTTTGCAGGCCGATGCACTGATCGCCCGAAACGACAGCGAATTCAAGGTACAGGTGAACCTGTACAAGTATGCCGAGCGCTATCCCGAGCACTCACGGGCGCATTACCGCCAGCAGGCCGAGGCCTGGCTGGCAGTACTCGAAGGGCTGCTCGAATGCCGGCCCTACCTGCTGACCGACCACCCGAGCCTGGCCGATGCCGCCTTGCTGCCCCTGATGCGCCAGTTTGCCGGGGTCGAACCGCAGTGGTTCGCCGAGGCGGCTTATCCGCGGGTGCGGAGCTGGCTGGAGGGGTGGTTGGCTTCGGAACTGTTCACGTCAGTGATGGCTCGCTGAATTCACTGGCGCTATCGCCGCGGTTCGTCGCCACGACAAGCCGGCTCCCACACGGGTCGGTGCAGCTTTCAAGGGTGGTGCTTGCCACTCAAGGCGGCATGGAAATGGGCGCTCTGACGCAGATACTGCTCGGTATAACTGTGGGTGCTGGATGCCTTGGCGCTGTTGTCGGCATGGGCATGGGCCGGCAGCACCACGGATGCGGAAATGGCGGATGCGGCAATTACCGGGAAGAGATTGAAGTTCATCTGGGCTGACCTCGACTGCGGTGGTTTGACGTTGGCCTGTCTGGGCCTTGGGTCAAACTTACGCCGCTGAGCTCGCCTGCTGAAATTCATTGCGCTGGTAGGGACTATCACGCGTATCGATAGTCACTCGACAAACTTGAGGTCCGACGGCGCGTCCTGGGGCAGCGTCTGTACTGTCTCACCGAGCTTGCCGCTGCGCGGATCGCGGCGCATGACCACGACCTGGTTGCTCTTCTGGTTGGCCACCAACAGGAAATTGTCACTCGGGTCCAGGGCGAACTCACGCGGGTGATCGCCCTCCACCGAGCGGCGTTGCAGGAAGCTCAGCTGGCCATTCTCCGTGGCCACGCCGAACACCACGATCTCGTTGGCGGTGCCGCGATTGCTGACATACAGGAAACGCCCATCCGCCGACAGGTGCAGCCCGCCGGCAGCCTTGGCCGACGACTCCTGGCGGTCGGTCAACGGCAGGCGCTGGCGTTCGACCAGGGCATCGTCCTGGATATCGAACATGACCACCTCGGCGCTCATCTCCAGCGTCAGGTAGGCATGCTGGCCCTTGGCATCGAACAGCAGATGGCGCGGCCCGCTGCCAGGCGGCAGGTCCACCGAGGCCGGGATCGCCGGGCTCAACGGATGATCAGGGCTGGCGCCGTCGTAACGATAGATGAACACCTTGTCGGCCCCCAGGTCACAGGCGTACAGGTGCAGGCCATCGGGCGACAGTACCAGCGAATGCACATGGGCACCGGCCTGGCGCTCGGGGTTCACGCCACTGGGCTTGTGTCGCAGTTGCTGCAGCACATCCTTGAGCTTGCCGTCCTTGGCGACCGGGATCACCACCAGGCTGCCACCCGGATCGGGGGCGACGGAATAGTTGGCGACGAACAGGTAGCGCTGGTCACGGCTGAGGCTGGCATGGGTCGGCTCGTCGCCACGGGTGGCGACCTGGTTGAGCGGCTTGATCTCGCCCTTGCTGCTGACGCTGAAGCTGCTGGCGTGGCCCTGGACGGTTTCGTTGACCGCGAACAGTTGCCGCTGATCGGCCGAGAGCACCAGCCACGACGGGCTGGTGCTCTTCACCACTTGCAGTGGCTTGGGGGCGATCTGCCCGCTCTTGCTGTCGAACGCGTAGCGGTAGATGCCCTGGCTCGCGCCGTCGGTGTAACTGCCGACCAACAAGGTGGCGGCATGGGTGGTGAGGGTCAGGCTCATCAGGCTAGCGGTCAGCAGGCTCGTCCAGATCCGGTTCATCTTCGTCCTCATCCGGGGCGCTAAAGGCACTCATACAGACTAGACGATGCTCGCCTTGGGCATCGCTGAGTTGCCACTGCTCACCTGCGCCGGTGGCGGCGGCGACCTGCTCGGCGGTGAAGGACCAGCGGCGCAATTGGCGGCCGTCCATGCATTCGACTGTGAGGCCGGTTTCGTCGCAGGTGAATTCGAAGGCGTGCAGGTCGTCGATCAGCAGCATGTCGCAGGATGCGAGGGCGGTGGCGAGGGGGGACATAGGGGTACCGAGATAATATTTAGCCGGCATTATACCGGCCAGGGGCTGCTTTGCAGCTGTAGGAGCGGGCTTGCCCGCGATCGGGCCGCGAAGCGGCCCCCTTCACTCAATGGGCGAAGATCGAGCCCCCCGCCTTGCCCACCATCTTCTCCGGCTTGATCAGGAACCGCGCCAGCGCCGGCAGCAGCCACAATGCACCGAACATGTTCCACAGCAGCATGAAGGTCAGCATCAGCCCCATGTCGGCCTGGAACTTGATCGCCGAGAAGATCCAGGTGCACACACCGATGGCCAGGCACAGGCCGGTGAACAGTACCGCCTTGCCGGTCGAGCGCAGGGTTTCGTAGTACGCCTCCTGCAGCGGCAGGCCGGCACGCAGGAAGCTTTCCAGGCGGCTGTAGATGTAGATGCCGTAGTCCACACCGATGCCCACGCCCAGCGCCACCACCGGCAAGGTGGCGACCTTCACGCCGATGCCCATGAACGCCATCAGCGCGTTGCCCAGCACCGAAGTCAGCACCAGCGGCAGGACGATGCACAAGGTGGCGGCGAAGGAGCGGAAGGTGATCAGGCACATCACCGCCACGCAGATGTACACCAGCACCAGGATGGTCAGCTCGGCCGACTTGATCACCTCGTTGGTCGCTGCCTCGATTCCCGCATTACCGGCCGCCAGCAGGAACTGCAGGCCATCCTTGTTGTGGCTGTCGGCGAACGTCTTGGCCACCTGGGTGACCCGCTCCAGGGTCTCGGCCTTGTGGTCGTTGAGGAACACCAGCACCGGCGCCAGCGAGCAGTCGGCGTTGTACAGGCCGTCGGCACGGGCGATGGAGTTGTTGAGGATGTCCGGGTTGCGCGACAGGGTCTCCCATTTCAGGCTGCCCTCGTTCATGCCCTTGATCACCTGCTTGGACACGGTGACCAGGGAAATCGCCGACTGCACGCCCGGGGTGTTCTCCATGGTCCACATCAGCTCGTCGATCGGCGCCATGGTGGAGTGGATCGAGCAGCTCTCCGCCGGGGTCTTGACCATGATCACCAGCACGTCCGAGCTGGTCGAGTAATTGCTGATGATGAAGCTGTTGTCCTGGTTGTAGCGCGAGTCGCGGCGCAGTTCAGGCGCGCCCTGGTCGAGGTCGCCGATCTTCAGGTTCTGGCTGTACCACAGGCCACCGCCGAACATCATCAGGGCCAGGATCACAGACACCGGCGCCACCTTGGCACTGGCGAAGTTCGACAGCAGGCGCCAGAACGGATGCTCGCGGGTAGCGTCCTTCTTGCTGCGCTCGACGGCCTTCTTGCTGATGCCGACATAGGAAATCGCCACCGGCAAGAGGATCAGGTTGGTAAAGACGATCACCGCCACGCCGATCGAGGCGCCGATGGCCAGTTCGCGGATCACGCCGATGTCGATGATCAGCAAGGTGATGAAGCCCACCGCGTCGGCCAGGATGGCGATCATCCCCGGCAGGAACAGCTGGCGGAAGGTGCGCCGGGCAGCGGTCAGGGCATTGTCGGCGTCACTCGACTGCAAGGCGATGCCGTTGATCTTCTGCACCCCGTGGGAGATGCCGATGGCGAAGATCAGGAATGGCACCAGCATCGAGTATGGGTCCAGGCCGAAGCCTACCGCATGCATCAGGCCCAGCTGCCAGACCACCGCCACCAGGGTGGTGATCAGCACGGCGATGGTGCTGCGGATGCACCAGGTGAACCAGTACAGCAGGATCCAGGTGATGACCAGGGCCACGCCGAAGAACATCGCCACCATCACCAGGCCGTCGATCAGGTCGCCAACTTTCTTGGCGAAACCGACGATGTGGATCTTCACGTTGGGGTTCTGCACCTGGAACTTGTCGCGGATCTGCGCTTCGAGCTGGTGGGAGAACTTCTGGTAGTCGAGCTTGACCTGCCTGCCCGGGTCCTGCGGGTCGGGGAAGCTTTCCAGCAGCGGGATGTCGACGATGCTGGACTTGAAGTTGTTGCCCACCAGGCGCCCGACCTGGCCGGACTTGAGCACGTTGTCGCGCAACGTATCGAGGCTCTGCGCCGAGCCGTTGTAGGTGTTGGGGATCACCTCGCCACCGGAGAAGCCCTCCTCGGTGACCTCGCTCCAACGCACGCTCGGGCTCCACAGCGACTTGAGGCCGGCGCGGTCGACACCCGGGATGTAGAACACCTCGTCATGGATCTGCCGCAGGGTCTCCATGTAGTCCTTGTCGAAGATATCGCCGTTCACCGCCTCGACCGAGATGCGCACGGTGTTGCCGAGGTTGGCCAGGTCGTTGCGGTGCTCCATCATCTGTTCGATGAACGGGTGCTCCAGCGGGATCATCTTCTCGAAGCTGGTCGAAGGGCGGATCTGCGTGGCCTGCCAGAACAGGAAAATGCTGACCAGCACGCACAGGGCGATGACCACCGGGCGGTTGTTGAAGATCAGGCGCTCCAGCAGCGTGGCCTTGTCCTGGTGATGCGGGTGCATGGTGATGCTCTCCCTGCTGGTCATGGACGTGGCTCCTTGTCGGTCGGCTCGGCACCTTCGGCGGTGGCCAGGTGTACACCTCCCTGCCCTACCAGCAGCAGGCCACCGTTGGCCAGGCCGCTGGCACCGGCCAGCGCGATGCGGTCGGCGCGGTTGTAGACGCTGAAGGTCTGCCCGTCGTCATGGCTGCGCAGCACGCTGCCGCCATTGCCGACCAGTACCAGGCTGCCATCATCGAGTAGCGTAGCGCTCGCCAGGCCGAATTCGAGGGTGCCGCGCGCCGCCTTGAGCGCGATCGGTTGCCAGCTGTCGCCAAAATCGGTGGAGCGGAACAGGTTGCCGCGCAGGCCGTAGGCCAGCAGCGTGCGGGCATGGGCGGTACCGATCACACCGAACAGCGAGCCCTCGTAGGGGCTTTCGACCTTGGCCCAGGTCTGGCCGTTGTCGCTGGAGCGGTACAGGCTGCCCTGCTCGCCAACGATGAACAGCCCGGCGTCCTTGACCACGGCAATGCCGTTGAGGTGCAACTGGTCGGGGTTGTCCAGGCGCTCGCTGACGTCCTGCCAGTGCTGGCCGCCATCGGCGGTTTCCAGCAAGGCGCCGTAGGCACCCACGGCAATGCCCTGCTGGGCGTCGAGGAAGGCGATATCGAGCAATGGCGCTTCACGGCCAAGGTCTTCGAACTGCTTGGTCCAGGTTGCCCCGCCGTCGCTGCTGGTGAGGATCTGCGCGTCGTGACCGACCGCCCAGCCGCGCTTGTCGTCGAGGAAGAACACGGCGGTGAGCAGTTGCCGGGTAGGTACGCGGGCCTGGGTCCAGGTCTTGCCCTGGTCGTCGGAGAACAGGATGTGGCCGCGATCACCGACCACCACCAGGCGCTGGCCGGCATGGGCGGCATCGATCAGCAGGCTCTGGCTGGCCTTGGCCGACTCGCTCGAATACTCCTCGGCAGCGGCCGCTTGCGCGATGTCGGCCCACATGCCCAGTGCCAGCGCCAGCATCGCGCCAGCCGCCAACGGCCAGGCACCACGCCTGGCCTGCGACATTACCCGTTCCCTCATGACCGCCCCCGTTTGTTCTTGTTTAGTGGGTCTTTGCTACTGCGAAAAGCCTGTGGTAGAGGCCTGCAATAGCTGGGGTCATCGTATCGGCGGGGGTTGGGGGATTTCAACGCGCGCTGCGTTATGTTTTGTTAACCAAAAGAATGGGGCCGCTGTGCGGCCCCACTGGCTATCAAGCCAGACTCTTGCTCACCACTTCATAGACATCGCTGGACAGCGCACCCGAAGCCAGGATCCGCTCCAGCTCACCCTTCATCAGCGCCTGACGCGCATCGTCATACTTGCGCCAGCGGGTCAGCGGCGCCAGTTGACGCGAAGCGATCTGCGGGTTCAGCGCATTCAGTTCGATCACCAGGTCCGCCAGGAAGCGATACCCCGAACCATCGGCAGCATGGAAGTTGACCAGGTTCTGCCCGGCAAAGGCACCGATCAATGCCCGCACCTTGTTCGGGTTCTTCAGGGTGAACGCCGGGTGCTGCATCAACGCCTTGACCCGTGCCAGCCCGCCCGGCAACGCACTGGCTGCCTGCACGCTGAACCACTGGTCCATGACCAGCGGGTTGTCCTTGAAGTGCTCGGCAAAGCTTTCCAGCGCCTTGGCGCGCTCGGCTTCGAACGGCGAGTTGACCAGCACGGCCAGCGCCGTCAGGCGTTCGGTCATGTTGTCGCACTGGTCGAATTGCTCCAGGGTCGCTTGCAGCACCTGCGGCTTGCCGCTCTGCATCAGGTACGACAAGGCGATGTTCTGCAGGCTGCGGCGGGCGAAGTGCTCGGCCGCGGCAACGTAAGGCGTGTTGCGCGACACTTCGCGGTTGGCCTGGTAGCGCGCCCACAGGGCCTCGAACAGCTGCTCGGCGATCTGCTGGCGGGCGAACTCGCGGGCGGCGTGGATGGCATCGACGTCCGCCACCTGGCTGATCTCGGTGAGGTACGCCTCACCCGGCAGCGAAAGCATCTCGGCGACCATGGCAGCGTCCAGCGCGGCATTGCCCAGCACGGTGCCCAAGGCAGTGATCAGGCGCTGATCGAGCTTCAGCGCTTCACCGCGCTGGTGCTGGCCGATCAGCTCCTGCAGCACCTGCACCGACAACTGCTGCCCCGCTTCCCAGCGGTTGAAGCCGTCGCTGTCATGCTGCATGAGGAACATCAGCTGGTCGCGGTCGTAGGGGAAGCTCAGCTTCACCGGCGCGCTGAAACCGCGCAGCAGCGAGGGCAACGGTTTGGCCGTGATGCCCTCGAAGGTGAAGGTCTGCTCGGCTTCGGTCACCGACAGTACGCGGCTGCTGCCGACGGCGGCCGACTCGCCCGCCAGGCGCAGCGGCAGGTCATTGCCCTGGGCATCCAGCAGGCCCAGCTCCACCGGGATCACGAACGGCAGCTTCTCGCCCTTGTCAGGGGTTGCCGGGCAGCTCTGGCGGAAGCTCAGGCTGTAGGTCTGCGCGGCGGCATCAAAGGCTTCGCTGACCTCCAGCCGCGGCGTGCCAGCCTGGCTGTACCAGCGCTTGAACTGGGTCAGGTCGACGCCGTTGGCGTCTTCCATGGCTTTGATGAAGTCGTCGGTGGTCACCGCCTGGCCATCATGGCGCTCGAAGTACAGGTCGCTGCCTTTGCGAAAGCCCTCGGCGCCCAGCAGAGTGCGGACCATGCGCACCACTTCGGCACCCTTCTCGTACACGGTCAGGGTGTAGAAGTTGGAGATCTCGATGAAGCTGTCCGGGCGCACCGGGTGGGCCATGGGGCCGGCATCTTCGGCGAACTGGTGGGTACGCAGGTAGGCAACGTCTTCGATGCGCTTGACTGTGCGCGAGTTCATGTCGGCGCTGAACTCGGCATCACGGAACACCGTGAAGCCTTCCTTGAGCGACAGCTGGAACCAGTCACGGCAGGTCACGCGGTTGCCCGACCAGTTGTGGAAGTACTCGTGGGCAACCACGCCTTCGACCCGCTGGTGAGCAGCATCGGTGGCGGTTTCGGCGCGGGCCAGCACGCAGCTGGAGTTGAAGATGTTCAGGCCCTTATTTTCCATGGCGCCCATGTTGAAGTCGTTGACCGCGACGATCATGAAGATGTCCAGGTCGTACTCGCGACCGTAGACCTCTTCATCCCAACGCATGGACTTCTTCAGGCTGACCATGGCGTGGTCGCACTTGTCGATGTTCTCGGGCTCGACGTAGATGCGCAGGGTCACGTCGCGGCCGGACTGGCGAGTGAAACTGTCTTCCACGCACCAGAGGTCACCGGCCACCAGGGCAAACAGGTAGGCCGGTTTCATGAACGGGTCTTCCCAGGTCGCCCAGTGGCGGCCGTCTTCGGCCGGACCACTGCCGATCGGGTTGCCGTTGGACAGCAGCACCGGGTAGCGGTGCTGCTCGGCGATCACCGTGGTGGTGAAGGTGCTCATCACGTCCGGGCGGTCGAGGTAGTAGGTGATCTTGCGGAAACCCTCGGCTTCGCACTGGGTGCAGAACATCTTGCCGGACTTGTACAGGCCTTCCAGTGCAGTGTTGCTCTCCGGATGGATCTTCACGCTGGTGTCGAGGGTGAAGCGCTCGGCCTTGGGCTGCACCGTCAGGCTGTCGGCCTCGAGCTGGTAGTCGCTTGCCTGCAGTTGCTGATCGTCCAGCGCGGCGCGCAGCAGTTCGATCTGCTGACCGTCGAGCACCAGCGGCGGCAGGCCGGCACCGCGTGCCGGGTTGCGACGCATGACCAGTTGCGCATGGACCAGGGTGTGGTCCTCGAACAGCTCGAAGGTCAGGTGCGTCTCGTCGATCAGGTACTCGGGCGCCTGGTAGTCCTTGAGGTAGATCACTCGCGGTTGTTCGGTACGCATGTGCAGGTCCTTTTTACTGGAGCACGGCCAACTGGTAGGCCGTGTACTTGCGAATGTTGATCACGCCGGTGTCGAAGATCAGGTACTGGCCCTTGATGCCCAGCAGCGTACCTTCCACCACCGGGTCCTTGTCGAGGTTGAAGCTGACGATCTTCTTCGGGTAGGCCTCGACCGGGTATTTCATCTCGACCACTTCGGCGTCCGGCAGCGGCTGGATCGCCTGCAGGCCGAAGCGCCCCTGCAACTCGCGCAGGCCGTCGGCGCAGGCGTCGAAGATCTGTTCGCGGATGGCCACCAGGTCGAGCACTTCGGCGTCGCCCTTGAGCAGCGCGCGCCAGTTGGTGCGGTCTGGCACCTGGCTGCGCAGCACGTCTTCGACCAGACCCGACTGCTGGCGGGTAGCCACGCGCATGATCGGCAGCGCCTGGCTGGCGCCCTGGTCGAGCCAGCGGGTGGGCAACTGGGTGGCGCGGGTGATGCCGACCTTGATCCCCGACGAGTTGGCCAGGTAGACCACGTGGTCGGTCATGCAGAACTGTTCGCCCCAGGACGGCTCACGGCAGGTGCCGGCGTCATAGTGGCAGCGTTCCGGGGCCATGATGCACACGTCGCACTGGGCCAGCCTGGTCATGCACGGGTAGCAGTAACCCTGACTGAAGCTGGTCTTGGTGCGCTTGCCGCAATGGCTGCAATGGATGGCGCCAAGGTATTCCAGGCGCAGGCGCTGGCCGATCATCGGGTTGACCGGCACCTGGGTGTCATCCAGACGGAAGCTGTACTGCACCAGCGGTGCTTCCAGGCTGACCGCCATCTTGCTCAAAGAGCCACGAGCGAGTTCGATCAATGTACCGAGTCCGATTTGAACAGAATGTTGGCGATCGGCGCGGATTTCGAGGCGCACTCCTGCGGGCCCATGTAACCGGTGCGCTGGTCTTCGGGAAGGTTCTGCATCTCCCAGGCGATCACGGCCTGCAGCGACAGCTCCTTCTGCTCGGGCGTGAGCTTGCGGCCATCGGACCATTTGCCGATTTCCACGGCCGTTTTCAGGCTCTGGTAGATTTCCGGGGTGATGTTTTCGATCATTTGCGCGAACGTGGACATAGCGTCTCCTAAATCAAGCGGACAGTTTACGCCGGGCCAGCGCCCCGCCCAAGAGGCCTGTCAGGCATCCGATGAGCAACCCGCCGACGTGGGCGGCGTTGGCGATCTGGCCGAAGCCGAGCTGGCCGACCACACCGGTCAGGCAGATGACCAGCCAGATGAGCATCATCACCAGCACGCCCTTTGGCAGGCTGAAGAAGCGGTTGGGCGCCAGCCACTGGTACAGCCAGACATGGCCGAGCAAGCCGTACAGCACACCGGACAGGCCACCGAACAGGCTCGGGCCGCTGGTGTAGTGCTGGGCAAGGTTCGACACCAGGCTGAACAGCAGGGTCAGGCCCAGCAGCATCCAGGGGCCCTGGCGCAGTTCGATGCGTTTGCCCAGCTCCCAGTACCACAGGCCGTTCATCGCCAGGTGCAAGACGCCGAAGTGCAGCAGCATCGGCGACACCAGGCGCCACCACTGGCCTTCGGCGAGCCCCTGGGCCAACGGGGTGAAGTGCAGGTACTCGCCCTGGACGCGGTAGTCGAGGAAGGTGAACCAGCTGATGGTGACGAGGTTGTCGCCCAGGCTGGTGAGGCCGGCGACGATCAGGCAGAGGAACAGGATGAAGGCAGTGACCTTGCAGGCTTTTGCCTGTTCGGCCAGGGTTGGGCCTTTCGCCGGCAAGCCGGCTCCCACAGCGTCGGTGGCGGCTTCGATGTCAGCATTTCCGTCGGGGTAGCGCTGGTACAACTGGAGCACGTCCGCGGCAATCGTATCGGGGGCCCAGAGCACTTGCACCTCGCCCTCTTCGCTGACCCGGTGCGGCACCTGCAGGCGCTGCAGCAGGTGGACGAAGCCGCTGAGGTCGACCGACAGCGGCAGGCGCATCACTTCGACGATATTCATTGGTTGGCCTGCGGTCGTTCGACGTCGACCCAGACGAACTTGTGCGGGTCGATGCGGGTTTCATCATCCAGCCGATAGGCCGCCAGCTTGCCGTACAGCACCGCGCTGTAGTCCAGGCAGGCCAGGTTGCCGCGGATCGGCGCCGGGCGGCCGCTGCGCCAGTAATGGCCGACGAACAGCATCGGCTCGTCCTCGGCATAGCGCAGCAGGGCGTTCTTCTCGGTGTGACTCAGGGGCGTACGCGCCACCTCGTCGGGCAGCGCATCGGGCTGGAAGACGATGTCGCCGTAGGTTTGCGGGTCTTCTTCCCAGAACTTGGTGCGGAAGAAGGCACGGGTCAGACCGTCGCCGCCGGTCAGCGTGAGGCCATCGGGCAAGCGCATGTCGGTGCCGCGCAGCAGGCGGTTGCAGACGGTGGCGGCGAAGCTGCCGGACACCGCCGAGGCCTGGATGAAATGCTCGTCGATGCGCCCGTCGGGGTACTGCTGGCGCAACGGCTCGATCAGCCGAGGGTCCCAGCAGGCATGCACCAGGCGGAAGCGCCCGGCGTCGACGAACAGTGGCATGTCGTAGAACCACTGGATGAAGTCGTGCCAGTCGCCAGGGTGCTGGGCGAACTGGGTCAGGGTCTCATCGATCAGGCGGGCATGGCGGGGCGTGTGCTCGCGCACGAAGGACTTGCCGCTGCCGGGCAGCGCCGGGGTGACCCAGCCCAGGGCGTTGTATTCGTGGTTGCCCATGATGCAAAACGCCTGGCCGGCCTCGACCATGTCGTGGACGATGTGCAGCGCCTCACGGATGCGCGGGCCGCGGTCGACGATGTCGCCGAGGAACAGCGCCTGGCGCCGCGGGTGGCGCCAGACGCCGCCGACACGCTTGTAGCCGAGGGCGTCGAGCAGGCGTTCCAGGGTCAATGCACAGCCGTGCACGTCGCCGATGATGTCGAAACTTCGCGCCGGATCGAGCATCAGTCGTCCCTGCCCCCCAGGCGGCTGCCCCAGCCGAGCTTGGTGCGGCAAACCTCGTAGTAATTGTGGTCCAGCGGGTGGATCAGGCGCAGCTTCTGCGGTTTCTTGCTCACCGTGATGGTGTCGCCCGGGGCGCAGGTGAAGTGGTTCTGGCCGTCACAGGACACCTGCGGGTAGATCTGCAGGTCCTTGGACACCACGATCTTCAGCTCGCTGTTGCCATCCACCACGATCGGCCGGCCCGACAAGGTGTGCGGGTACATCGGCACGATGACGATGGCGTCGAGCTTGGGATGCATGATCGGCCCACCGGCCGACAGGGCGTAGGCGGTCGAGCCGGTCGGGGTGGCGACGATCAGGCCGTCGGCCTTCTGGCTGCAGACGAACTGGCCGTCGATGTAGATCTCGAATTCGATCATCCGCGTCGACTTGCCCGGGTGCAGGACCACGTCGTTGAGCGCATCGCCCTGGCCGATGGCCTCGTTGTGGCGACGCACCTCGGCCTGCAGCAGGAAGCGGTTTTCCACCAGGTAATGGCCGTCGAGCACCTCGGCGACCTTCTCTTCCAGCTCGTCGGGGCGGATGTCGGTGAGGAAACCCAGGTTGCCGCGGTTGATGCCCAGCACCGGAATGTTGTGTCGGGCCAGGGCGCGGGCGGCGCCGAGCAGGCTGCCGTCGCCGCCGACCACGATGACCAGGTCGCAGACCTCGCCCAGCAGCTTGCGCGTGGAGGTCTGCAGGCCATGGCCTGGCAGCACTTCGGCGATGGTGTCCTCGAGGATCACGTGGAGGTGGCGCTCGAGGAGGAATTTTTTCAGTCGGCGAATGGTGTCGAGCACCTGGGAGCTGCCAAGGCGGCCGATGATACCGATATTGCGAAATTGCTCCATGGGGCTCCTGCGAGGCTCTGCGGCGGGGTGACTATGCCGGGATTATGGGCGAAACGACCGGCCAGCGGCAAACCGGCTATGCTCGCAGCATGATGCCTTTCGCCGAGCTGCACGACCTGCCCCGCCAATTGCGCCGCCCCGCCGTGCGCGACCTGGCCTGGACCCTGCTGTCGCCACCGCTGCTGAGCGCCCCACCCTGCCCCCAGCGCCATCCGCTGACCGGCAGCGCCTGGGCGGCCGATCCCCAGCGTCTGAAGGACTGGCTGCAGGGGCTCGATGCCGACGACCAGCCTTTGCGCGAGTGGCTGTCGAAGCTCAACAGCCGTCGTTTGGGCCTGTACTACGAAAGCCTGTGGCAGTTTGCCTTGGGCCAGGCGCCGGGCATCGATTTGCTGGCAGCCAACCTGGCAATCCGCGACCACAACCGGACCCTGGGCGAACTGGACATCCTGCTGCGCGACGACGACGGCACCCATCACCTGGAGTTGGCCATCAAGCTCTACCTGGGGCCGGCCGAGGGCGATGGCCATGATCCGGCGCAGTGGGTGGGCCCCGGTTGCCACGACCGGCTGGGGGACAAGCTGACCCACCTGACCCGCCACCAGTTGCCGATGTCGCAAGCGGCCCACAGCCGTGAGGCGCTGGCCGAGCTTGGCGTCCGGCAGGTGCAGTCACATCTGTGGCTGGCGGGTTACCTGTTCTACCCGTGGCCTGGCCATGCCGAACCGCCCGAAGGGGTCAACCCGCAGCAACTGCGTGGGCGCTGGATACGGCGTATGGATTGGCCGATGAGCGCAAGTGAACGCTGGCAGCCATTGCCCCGCCAAGCCTGGCTGGCACCGGCACGGGTCGAAGCGAGTGAGTGCTGGGCGCCAACGCAGTTCTCGGCATGGCAGACGGAACTGGACCCGCATGCACCGGCGCAGATGCTGGTCAGGCTGGAGATTGGCGCCGATGGCGTCTGGCATGAAGCCGAGCGGGTATTCCTGGTGGCCGATAGCTGGCCGCAATTGCCTGGACTCTAGGCGATAGGGCCGGTACAGACAACATGGATTTTCAGCGACCCAGCTCAAAGCTTTATTCTCTCCAGGCGGTTAAAGTGAAAGGCGAGCGCCGCCAAGAGCGCCACCCTAGACCTGATGACGAGGACCGCCCATGGTTTCATCCACCCCCGCGAACCACTATTCGCGCCTGTCCATCGCCCTGCACTGGCTGATGCTGGTGCTGCTGGCCGCCGTGTATGCCTGCATCGAATTGCGCGGACTGTTCCCCAAGGACAGCGCCGAGCGCAACCTGATGAAGGACCTGCATTTCATGCTGGGCCTGACCGTGTTCGTGCTGGTCTGGCTGCGCCTGGCCATGCGTCTGATCCGCCCGGCACCACCGATCGTGCCCAAGCCGCCAGCCTGGCAGACCGGCCTGGCGCACCTGATGCACCTGGCACTGTACCTGCTGATGATTGGCCTGCCCCTGGCCGGCTGGCTGATTCTCAGCGCTGCCGACAAGCCGGTGCCCTTCTATGGCCTGGAGCTGCCGCACCTGATCGGGCCGGACCCGGACCAGGCCAAGTTCATCAAGGGCTGGCATGAGCGCGTGGCGACCTGGGGTTATTGGCTGATCGGCCTGCATGCACTGGCCGGGCTCTATCATCACTACGTGCAGCGCGACAACACGCTGCTGCGCATGCTGCCCTACAAGTAACCGCGTCGCCCCTGCAGGCCACCGGTATGCAGGAAGATCAGGCGGGTGCCGGGCGCGAAACGTCCGGCCTCGACCTGGTCCCGCAGGGCCAGCAGGGCCTTGCCCGTATAGAGCGCTTCCAACGGCAAGCCCGTATCGCCTTCTGTTTCGTCGATGAATGCCAAGAGGTCATCGTCGACCCTGGCGAAGCCGCCACGGCAGGCCGCGTGCAGCTGGTAACCGCGTGTACCCGCCAGCGCCGCCACCGTCTCAGGCACACCATGATCCCATGGCACAGCCAGGGCGCCATGCACCTCATGCGCCCCCGCCTCGGCCAGCACAAGGCCAGCCAACGTGGTCCCCGTGCCGACAGCCAGCCACCAGGCGTCATGATCCGACCAGCCCAGTGCGGCCAATTGCGCCCGGGCCTGCTCGACGATCAATGCACACCCTTGCGCTCCAGCCAGCCCGCCACCGCCTTCGGGGATGCAGTGCCAACGTGGGTACCGGGCCTGCCAAGGCGCCCAGAACCCGGCCTCGTGACGGGCGCGGTAGCCACCATAGCCAAGCCAGTGCAGCTGCATGCCCAGCGCCTGCAGATCTCGCACCGTGGAGGTGTCCTGGGCGTGACCGCGCAGCAAGCCTACGGTTTCGAAACCGAAGCGCTTGCCTGCGGCGGCCAGGGCGTGGAGGTGGTTGGAATGGTTGCCGCCGATGCTGATCAGCCCTGGGGCGTCGGCTTCATGGGCTTGCTGCAGGTGGTGGCGCAGCTTGAACCATTTGTTGCCGCTGATCAGCGGGTCGATCAGGTCAAGGCGCAGGATGGCGACCTGGATGTGGGCGGCGTCCAGCCATGGCAGGCGCAAGGGCTGCAGTGGGGCTTGAGGGAGATCCAGGAAATGAGCGGTCATGGACGGCAGTCTACAGGGAAAACCTGGGGCCGCTGCGTGCCCCATCGCCGGCAAGCCGGCTCCCACCTGTACCCCGCTCATCATCTGTAGGAGCGGCCTTGTGTCGCGAAAGGGCCGCGAAGCGGCCCCCGACTATCTCAAAGCTCAGCCGCCAACCGCGACCCTTGGTTGATCGCCCGCTTGGCATCCAACTCCGCCGCCACGTCCGCACCACCGATCAGGTGCACCGACTGCCCCGCCGCCAACAGCCCTTCGTGCAGCTCGCGCAGCGGCTCCTGCCCGGCGCAGATCACCACGTTGTCCACCGCCAACACCTGCGGCTCGCCCTCGCCGACCCGGATGTGCAGCCCCGCATCATCGATCCCCAGGTACTCGACGCTGTTGAGCATCTGCACGTGCTTGTTCTTCAGCCCGGTACGGTGGATCCAGCCAGTGGTCTTGCCCAGACCGTCACCGACCTTGGACTTCTTGCGCTGCAGCAGATACACCTGGCGCGCCGGCGCCTGCGGCTGGGCCCTGACCCCCGCCACACCACCGCGCGCCTCGAGCTGGGTGTCGATGCCCCACTCCTTCCAGAAGGCATCGCGGTCCTGGCTGGTGGCCACGCCCCGGTGCACCAGGTACTCGGAAACATCGAAACCGATACCGCCGGCACCGATCACCGCGACCGCCTCGCCCACCGGCTTGCGCTCGAGCAGTACGTCCAGGTAGTTGAGCACCTTGGCATGCTCGACCCCGGGAATGGCCGGCGTGCGCGGGGCAATGCCGGTGGCCAGGATGACCTCGTCATAACCACCGTCCACCAGCGCTTGTACATCGACCCGGGTATTGAGGCGAAGGTCGACGCCGGTGCTTTTCACTTTGTTGCGGAAGTAGCGCAAGGTCTCGAAGAACTCCTCCTTGCCGGGCACGCGCTTGGCGACATTGAACTGGCCGCCGATTTCGCTTGCCGCGTCGAACAGGGTCACCGCGTGGCCCCGTTCAGCAGCCACGGTAGCCGCTGCCAGGCCAGCCGGACCGGCGCCAACCACAGCGATGCGCTTGACAATGCGCACAGGCAAGTAGTTGAGCTCGGTTTCATGGCAGGCGCGCGGGTTGACCAGGCAACTGGTCAGCTTGCCACCGAAGATGTGATCCAGGCAGGCCTGGTTGCAGCCGATGCACGTGTTGATCTCATCGCTGCGCCCTTGCGCCGCCTTGTTGACGAAGTCCGGGTCAGCCAGGAACGGCCGGGCCATCGAAACCATGTCGGCATCGCCGTCGGCCAACACAGCCTCGGCAACGTCCGGCGTGTTGATCCTGTTCGTGGTGATCAGCGGTATACCCACTGTACCGCGCAGTTTGGCGGTGACCTTGGTGAAGGCCGCCCGCGGCACCTTGGTGGCAATGGTCGGCACCCGTGCTTCGTGCCAGCCGATGCCCGTGTTGATGATCGTCGCGCCAGCCTGCTCGATCGCCTTGGCTAGTAGCTCGATTTCGTCCCAAGTGCTGCCGCCCTCGACCAGATCGAGCATCGACAAGCGGAAGATGATGATGAAATTCGGGCCTACCGCCTCACGCACGCGGCTGACGATTTCCACTGCCAGGCGCATGCGGTTCTCGTAGCTGCCGCCCCAGCGGTCGTCGCGATGATTGGTATGCGCAGCCAGGAACTGGTTGATGAAATAGCCTTCCGAGCCCATGACCTCGACACCATCGTAACCGGCAATCTGGGCCAGCGTGGCGCAACGGACGAAGTCGCCAATCTGTTTCTCGATGCCGGCTTCATCCAGCGCTTTGGGCGTGAAGGGGTTGATCGGTGCCTGAATTGCGCTGGGGGCAACCAGCTTGGGGCTGTATGCATAGCGCCCGGTATGCAGGATCTGCATGCAGATCTTGCCGCCTTCGGCATGCACCGCCTCGGTGATGAGGCGATGCTTGGCGGCCTCTTCTTCGGTGGTGAGCTTGGCCGCGCCGGTGTAGCCGACGCCTTCTTCGTTGGGCGCGATACCTCCGGTCACGATCAGCCCGACACCGCCGCGGGCGCGCTCGGCAAAATAGGCCGCCATGCGCTCGAAGCCACCTGGGCGCTCTTCGAGGCCAGTGTGCATCGAGCCCATCAGGGTACGGTTGCGCAAGGTGGTGAAGCCCAGGTCGAGCGGGGCCAGCAAGTGCGGATAACGGTCGGCAGCCATGGAACGGTTCCCCATGTGGCGTGATCACGGAATGCGGGTACCTCGCGGGTCCCGTCGTTTATGCCAACGACATTAAACAGCCGTTTGAATGCGCTCAATGATCGTAACTGACAACTTATTGATCCTCCTGCACAGCAGGACTACCCTAGGAAACCTTTGGTCTACTCGGCGCCACCAAGCTGCATGCGAAAACTCCTGACAAGCGCCCTCGCGCTGGTGATGATCGCCGCTCTGTGCGGCTACGGTTTCTGGACTCAGCAACGGCCGGAAGGCCATTACCTGTCCGACTTGCGCATCGAGCTGGCACTCAATCATGGCGTGCCTGGTGAGCGTGGCAACCTGCTGGGCATCGAACCGCTGCTCTACCCCAGCGACTACCAGAACCTGCAACGCCTGCACCGCAAGCTCGCGGCCTACCTCGAACAAGCCCGCGCCGAGGGCCTGATCGGCCCGCGCACGGTGGTGGTGCTGCCGGAGCACATCGGCACCTGGCTATGGGCCCGCGGCGAGAAGAACGAGCTGTACCAGGTGACCCACAGCCGCGAGGCGGAACAGTGGCTGGAGCTGAGCAACCCGCTGCGCTATGGCTTGGCGATGTTGCGGGCCAGCGGCGATGACCGCCGTGCCGACGCCCACTTGCGCATGAAGGCCAAGCAGATGGCCAGCGACTACCAGCAACTGTTCGGCAGCCTGGCCCGGGAGTTCGGCGTGACCCTGGTGGCCGGCTCGATCGTGCTGCCCGCCCCCTATGTGGAACAGGGTGTACTGCATGCCGGCAGCGGCCCACTGTTCAACAGCTGCCTGGTGTTTGCCACCGACGGCTCATTGCTGGGCCAGCCTCAGCGACAGCAATACCCCGACAGCGAAGTGCGACGCTACATCCATCATGGCCGGCACTTCCCGCTGCAAGTGCTGCAGACGCCGGCCGGACGCCTGGGCGTTCTCATCGGCAGTGACAGCTGGTATCCGGAGAATCAACGCCAGCTGGAGCAACAGCAGGTACAACTGATTGCCAACCCTGCCTTTCTCAGCGGCAAAGGCAGTTGGGAGGCCCCTTGGCGTGGCAACCGCCACCAGGACGCAGCGCAGGAGCTCGTCCTGCAACGCGGCGAGGTCAGCGAGCAAGCGGCCTGGCAGCGCCTGACCCAAGCCGCAGACAACGGCATCAGCAGCATGAGCGTATTCATGCGCGGGCAGTTCTGGGAACAGGGCAGTGATGGCCAGGGCTTCGCCCACCAGGCGGGTGCGCTGTTCGCGGGCCCGCCCAGCCCTGGCGCACGCCTGCTCAACCTGTGGCTGTAAGGCAATGACCCGTCCCCGCGTGCGCTTGGGCGACCTGTCTGTCGGCTTCGTCCAGCCCCTGGCCGAAGCCTTGCGCGAACTGGGCCACGACCCAACCCCTCTGCTTCGCCGTTACGGGCTGGACGCGACACGCCTGGCCGAAGCCTGCGGTCGCCTGTCGATCCCCCGCTACATGCACCTGGGGCATGCCGCCATCACGCTGTGCGGACAGCCGGCGCTGGGCTTGCACATGGGGCGTTTGAGCCGGCTGGCCCAGGCCGGCCTGGCAGGTGTCACCGCAGCCCAGGCCCCGACTCTCGGCGAAGCTGCGCGCACCTTGCTGCGCTTCGAACCGCTGTATGCCGCCAATTATCGAGGTCATTCACGTTTTGTCGAAGACCCTCACGGGGCCTGGCTGCGCTTCTATTCGATCAGCCCCTACAACGCCTACAACCGGTTCGTGGTCGATTCGCTATTGTCCGGCTGGCTGGCCCAACTGGGCGCCCTGGCCGGGAGCACGCTGCAGGCGGATCGGCTGGAAGTGGAATTCGAAGCGCCCGACTATGCCGCCCAGTACCCGCCGCTGTGCAGCAGCGCGGTGCAATTTGCTGCCAGCGCCAACCAGCTGCGCCTGAGCCGCGCCACGCTGGACCTGCCCAACCCCCAGCATTGCCCGAGCACCTGGCAGCACCTGCTGCAATTGTGTGAGGACGAACTGCTTCAGCGCACCCGGGTGCGCAGCCTGGGCGAGCGCATCACCCACCTGCTCGGCCCGCTGCTCAATGGCGGTCGTGAACCGGACCTGGAGGAAGTGGCGCTGCACCTGCAACTGCCCACCTGGACCTTGCGGCGCAAACTGGCCGAAGAAGGCACGCGGTTTCGCAGCCTGCTCAACGACACGCGGCGCGACCTGGCCGAGACCTACATCCGCGACACGGAACTGGCCTTTGGCGAGATCGCCTATCTGCTGGGGTTTGCATCGGCCGAGGCCTTCCAGCGCGCATTCAAGCGCTGGACAGGCATCACACCGGGGGAATTTCGCCGCAACCAGCGGCGAGTGGGCTAAAGCTCGGTAGCGTCTTCGGCCGGTTCAGGGGTATCCAGCTCATAGGCCTGGTATTCGAGCAGCTCTTCCTGATAGTCATCCATCGCCTGCGTCTTCTTCACTCAAAGTCTTCGTTGGTCATGCCTTCACGCTAAGTGAGCGGGATGAAGGCATGATGACAAGCCCATGAGTGGTAAACGTAGCAGGCACCTGGAAAGTCATCCCCTGGCATCTGTAACGAAGGAATTCAAGAACCTGTGTTGTCGCCGCTCGCTGGCGAGGCTGGCGTAGCTTCGGCAGGCGGCGCATCCTGCTGCACCTGGATCGGCGCAGCCTCTGACGGCGGTGCCAGCGGTTGCGAGCCTTGGCTGTCATCAACCACCGGCGCCGCTACCGCCTCGCTTGCTGGCGCAACTGCCGCAGGCTCGGGAGTGGGCTGTGGCTGTGGCTGTGGCGCTGGCGTCGCTGCAGCCTGCTCCGGCAATCCGAGCTCAGGCGCAGGCTTCTCGGCCTTGGGCGCTGGCGCCTCGACCTTCTTGCTGAGTTTCTTCGGCTTGGGCAGGTAACTTTCCACCAGCGCGAAATAACGCTCGTAGAACTGCGGCGCGGTCACCGTCTCGCTGGCGACCTTGACCATGGAGTCGTCGCTGGAACCGATCGGCATCGACACCGAACCCAGAATCCCTACACCCAGGCTGGCCGAGGTGTTGGATTTTTTCAACGCATAGCGGTCCTGCAGGGCGTTGGCGAACACGGTCGAGCGCTGCTCGTCACTGCTGTCCGGCGCGCAGGTCACGCTGAAACTGATCTGCAGGTGGTTCTCGTTGTTCTGCTGGAAACTCTTGTTACCGGCAATCTGGTTGGGGCCACTGTTGGTGATGATGTACCCCTGGCTCAGCAGCGCGCGCCGGGCCGCTTCGCAGGACCCTGCATCGCTGATGGGGAAACTGCGCGAGTAGGTACCCGAGTCATCGAAGTTCTCATGCTCGTAGATCGCGGCTTTTTTCGAGGAGCAACCGGTCACGCCCGCCAGCACCAGGGCCAGCCCGAGCGCACCGTAGACGGAAGATCTGGTCATTGCGAATTCCGGGTAAGTCGAGAAGGGTCTATTGTGCATCACTGCACCGGGTCACTGAAACCGTTCATCAGTGAAGAGTCTGTCAGCATCGTGTAAATGTCGATCGCACTGGCCCGGAAACGAAAAAAGCGACCCTAAGGTCGCTTTCTCGTTTTGCTTCGAGGCGTTCAAGGGGCCTCGAGGCGAAGATGGCGCAGCGGACGGGACTCGAACCCGCGACCCCCGGCGTGACAGGCCGGTATTCTAACCGACTGAACTACCGCTGCGTATCATCCAGGCTTGCGCCCGGTTGAAACCTGGGTCTACCCTTCCGGCGCTCAAGGCCTCAGGGTAGGCACAAAAAAAGCGACTCGGTGTTCGCTTCTCTTGTGTTTGCAACGAGGTGTTCATGGGACCTCGAAGCGAAGATGGCGCAGCGGACGGGACTCGAACCCGCGACCCCCGGCGTGACAGGCCGGTATTCTAACCGACTGAACTACCGCTGCGTATCGTTCAGGCTTGCGCCCGATTGAAACTGGGATCAGCCTCAGGCACGTTCGCCTTTGGCTTCAGACCGGTGCCAGGCACCCATCTGTTACTTGAAAATGGCGCAGCGGACGGGACTCGAACCCGCGACCCCCGGCGTGACAGGCCGGTATTCTAACCGACTGAACTACCGCTGCGCAGTGTGGACTTGCGTCCTGTTCCTCTCTGGCTCTTGGCTTCTTTCGAAACCTGTTGCACCAGGAACATCTCAGGAAGTGGTGGGTGATGACGGGATCGAACCGCCGACCCTCTGCTTGTAAGGCAGATGCTCTCCCGGCTGAGCTAATCACCCTCGCGATGTTGCTTGTTGCGTTTGCTTCGCTGAGGCCGCGAAATTTACGCAGGTACCGATGCTAAGTCAATAGCCCCGTTGAATTTTTTCTTTCAGCTGCAAGTTTCAAGCTGCAAGCCGCAAGAAAAAGCCAAGTGCCGTCGTCCTTTCATTTTCCGCACCCTGCAAATGACGAAGGGACCTCGCGGTCCCTTCTTGCAGCTTGCAGCTTGCAGCTTGCAGCTTGTAGCTCACGTGTAGATCATCTTGCGGGTCATGCCGCCATCGACCACGAACTCCTGGCCGGTGACGAACGCCGCCTGACGCGACAGCAACCAGGCGACCATGGCCGCGACATCTTCCACGGTCCCTACCCTGCCTGTCGGGTGCTGGGCATGGTCGGCCTCGGTCAAGGGCTCGGCACGGCGCTGCGACGGGTCACGGGCGTCGATCCAGCCCGGGCTCACCGCATTGACGCGAATCTCGGGCCCCAGGCTCATGGCCAGGGCATGGGTCAGCGCCATGAGGCCGCCCTTGCTCGCCGCGTAGGCTTCGGTGTCCGGTTCGGACTGCCGGGCCCGGGTCGAGGTCAGGTTGACGATCGCGCCATTGTGCGCACGCAGGTACGGCGCGCAATGCTTGGCCAGCAGCATCGGACCATTGAGGTTGACTGCCAGCACCCGGTTCCATTGCGCCAGGCTCAAGCTTTCCAGGGTATGGTTGTGCGGATTGGCGATGGCTGCGTTGCACACCAGCGCATCCAGCCGCCCGAACTGCCCGAGCACCTGCGACACGCCAGCGCTGACCTGGGCTTCATCGGAGACGTCCATGGTGATGAACCAGGCATTGTCGCCAAGGGCCTTGGCCACCTTGGCACCGCGCGGGCGGTCGAGGTCGCTGAGCACCACTTGCCAGCCTTCGCAGATCAACCAGGCAGCGATGCCCAGGCCGATGCCGCGTGCGGCACCGGTCACCAGGGCTACCCGGCCGTTATGGCCCGGCGCGCCACCCTTCCAGTCGATCACAGTGCCGCCAGCCCACGGGCCAGGTCCGCCTGCAGGTCGGCCACGTCTTCAAGGCCTACGGCAACGCGGATCAAGCTGTCGCGAATACCCGCAGCCTCACGCTCCTGCGGCGTCAGACGGCCGTGGGAGGTGGTGGCCGGGTGGGCGATGGTGGTCTTGCTGTCACCCAGGTTGGTGGTGATGGAAATCACCCGCGTGGCATCGATGAAGCGCCAGGCGCCCTCTTTGCCGCCTTTGACCTCGAAGCTGACCACCGCCCCGAAGCCGCTCATCTGGCGCTTGGCCAGTTCATGCTGCGGGTGGCTCGGCAGGCCGGCGTAATGG
Organism: Pseudomonas plecoglossicida NBRC 103162 = DSM 15088; assembly: GCF_000730665.1. GTDB lineage: Bacteria > Pseudomonadota > Gammaproteobacteria > Pseudomonadales > Pseudomonadaceae > Aquipseudomonas > Aquipseudomonas plecoglossicida. Next base: position 11,668 of record NZ_BBIV01000027.1, on the reverse strand, counting down.
ACCTTCTCCACCCCTTCCTGCTGCTCCAGCCATTCGGCCAGGCGCTGGGCGCTCTCGCAGTGCGCACGCATGCGCAGCTTCAGGGTTTCAAGGCCCTTGGTGAAGATCCAGGCGTTGAATGGACTGAGGGTCGGGCCAGCGGTGCGCAGGAAGCCCACCACTTCTTTCATCTGCTCGCTGCGTCCTGCGACCACACCGCCCATGCAACGGCCCTGGCCGTCGATGAACTTGGTGGCCGAGTGGAACACGATGTCGGCACCGAGCTTGAGCGGCTGCTGCAAGGCTGGAGTGCTGAAGCAGTTGTCGACCACCAGCATGGCGCCGCGGGCGTGGGCGATTTCGCTGAGGGCGGTGATATCGACCAGCTCGGCCAGCGGGTTGGACGGCGACTCGACGATCAGCAGCTTGGTGTTGGCCTTGATGGCTTTTTCCCAACCGTTCAGGTCGACCAGCGGCACATAGTCCACCTGCAGGCCAAAGCGCTTGAAGTACTTCTCGAACAGGCTGATGGTCGAGCCGAACACGCTCTGCGACACCAGCACATGGTCACCGGCGCTGCACAGCGACATCACCACGGCGAGGATCGCCGCCATGCCGGTGGAGGTGCCCACGGCCTGCTCGGCACCTTCCATCGCCGCCAGGCGCTCTTCGAAGACTCGCACCGACGGGTTGGTGTAACGCGAATAGACATTGCCCGGCGTTTCGCCAGCAAAGCGCGCGGCTGCATCTGCAGCCGTGCGGAACACATAGCTGGAGGTCAGGAACAGCGCTTCGCTGTGCTCTGCCTCCGGTGAACGGCTCTGACCGGCGCGCACCGCAAGGGTATCGAAACCGACACCCTCGAGGTCACTGTCCAGTCGCCCGGCATCCCATTGATCTGTCATGCCGCTGCTCCCTGATCAGTTGTTGTAGAGGTCGATGATCGCGCTGACAGCCTGGTTCTTCACCTTGGCCAGGTCGTTACGGGCCTGCTCGATGCGTTCCAGGTAGGCCTCGTCGATGTCGCCGGTGACGTACTCACCATTGAACACCGCGCAATCGAAGTGCTCGATCTTGATCTTGCCGCCACCGACCGAGTCGATCAGGTCAGGCAGGTCCTGGTAGACCAGCCAGTCGGCACCGATCAACTCGGCCACCTGTTCGGTGGTACGGTTGTGGGCGATCAGTTCGTGAGCGCTCGGCATGTCGATGCCGTAGACGTTGGGGTAGCGCACCGCGGGGGCCGCGGAGCAGAAGTAGACATTCTTGGCGCCGGCTTCGCGGGCCATCTGGATGATCTGCTTGCAGGTGGTGCCGCGCACGATCGAGTCGTCGACCAGCATCACGTTCTTGCCGCGGAACTCCAGCTCGATGGCATTGAGCTTCTGGCGCACCGATTTCTTGCGCGCGGCCTGGCCGGGCATGATGAAGGTACGGCCGATGTAGCGGTTCTTGACGAAGCCTTCGCGGAACTTGACGCCGAGCCGGTTGGCCAGCTCAAGCGCGGCCGTGCGGCTGGTGTCCGGGATCGGGATGACCACATCGATGTCGTGTTCCGGACGCTCGCGCATGATCTTGTCGGCGAGCTTCTCGCCCATGCGCAGACGCGCCTTGTACACCGAGATACCGTCGATGATCGAATCAGGGCGGGCCAGGTAGACGTGCTCGAAGATGCACGGCTGCAGGTTCGGGTCTTGCGCGCACTGCTTGGTGTAGAGCTGGCCTTCCTCGGTGATGTACACCGCTTCGCCCGGCGCCAGGTCACGGATCAGGGTGAAGCCGAGCACGTCCAGGGCCACGCTTTCCGAGGCGATCATGTATTCCACGCCTTCGTCGGTGTGACGCTGGCCGAACACCACCGGGCGGATGCCGTTGGGGTCGCGGAAGCCGACGATGCCGTAGCCGGTGATCATCGCCACCACCGCGTAACCGCCAACACAGCGGCTGTGTACGTGGGAAACCGCAGCGAACACGTCTTCTTCGGTCGGCTGCAGCTTGCCGCGCACGGCCAGCTCATGGGCGAACACGTTCAGCAGCACTTCCGAGTCGGAGTTGGTGTTGACGTGGCGCAGGTCGGACTCGTAGATCTCCTTGGCCAGCTGCTCGACGTTGGTCAGGTTGCCGTTGTGCGCCAGGGTGATGCCGTAGGGCGAGTTGACATAGAACGGCTGGGCCTCGGCCGAGGTCGAGCTGCCCGCGGTCGGGTAGCGCACGTGGCCGATACCCATGTGGCCCACCAGACGCTGCATGTGGCGCTGCTGGAAGACGTCGCGCACCAGGCCATTATCCTTGCGCAGGAACAACCGGCCATCGTGGCTGGTCACGATACCAGCAGCGTCCTGGCCGCGGTGCTGGAGGACCGTAAGCGCGTCATACAGCGCCTGATTGACGTTCGACTTACCGACGATACCGACGATGCCACACATGCGACGCAACCCCTACATTGATGAAACTTGCACGAAAGGCGCTCAAGGCTTTGCGGGCCCGAGCAACTGTTCCTTGAACGGGAGATCAGCAGGAGCGCTGATCACCCCACTGGACATCCACTGGCTGGTGAAACCCAGGATCAGGTTTTTAGACCAGTCAGCGACCAATAGAAATTGTGGTATCAGGCGTGATTCCTGCCACCAGGTATCTTGTTGCACCGGCCCCAGGCTCAGCAGGCCGATAGCCACCACCACCAGCAACGCCCCGCGCGCGGCACCGAAGGCCATGCCGAGGAATCGATCGGTACCGGACAACCCTGTCACGCGAATCAGCTCGCCGACCAGGAAGTTGACCATGGCACCGACCAGCAAGGTGGCGACGAACAGAATGGCGCAGCCACCGATGATGCGCATCGACGGGGTCTGGATATAGCTTTCAAGGTACACCGAGAGCGAGCCGCCGAACATCCAGGCTACCGCACCGGCAATGATCCAGATGAGCAGGGACAAGGCTTCCTTGACGAAGCCGCGTTTGAGACTGATCAGTGTGGAAACGGCGATGATCGCGATGATCGCCCAATCAACCCAGGTAAATGCCACGGTGCTGCCTGCAGACGTTTGAGGCGGCGCATTTTACCAGAGCGACGGGCTTGGGGTAAGCGGAATGTCAGGTCGTTTGGCAGATACCCGTTTGCGCCGCAGGCCCGCTCCCACGGGCTTTTCGTGGACTCGAAAGTCAGGAAAAACCCACGGGAGTGATGGCCAGGCGACCACTCCCGAGCCTTAGCCGCGCTCCGGCTGGAAGCGCACCACAATCCCTTTCAGGTTCTGCTGCCGATTGATCACGTCGCGCAGCTTGTCAGCCTCGGCACGCTCGATCAATGGCCCGACATACACCCGGTTCAAGCCACCGGCTGAACGAATGTAGGCATTGTAGCCCTGGCTGCGCAGGGTCTTCTGCAAGCTCTCGGCACCGGCGCGGTTGGAAAGGCTGGCGACCTGGATCGACCAGCTGACCGGCAAGCCGTTGGCATCGATCTTCGACGGTGCGGTCGTGGTTGCTGCCGGCGCGGGGGTTGCAGCCGGACGAGGCTCAACCTTGGGCGCCGGTTTCGGCACGGGCGTTTGCGGCTTGGGCTGGACCTGTGCCTGCGGCGATGGCGTGATCGGCTGGCTCGGTGTAACCACCGGCGCGGCGGACTCGTTGACCACTACAGGAGGTTGTTGCGGCTCTTCCGGCAGCGCTTGCGGCTCGGGGACGGCAACCGGCTCCACCTTGACCTCAGGCTGGCTGGGCATCGTCGGGGCCTGCGGGACCTCGACGCGCACCTGGCGCATCTCGTCCTCGCGGGTGAACAGCATGGGCAGGAAGATCACCGCCAGCGCCACCAGCACCAATGCACCCACCATGCGCTGTTTCATCCCTTTATCCAGCACTGCCATCTACTCACCCCTCCAGGGCCTGACGCTCCAGCCACTGCAGGGCTTGGGCGACACAGAAAAACGAACCGAACAGTAGAATCTGGTCCTGCGCCGTCGCCTGCGCGCACTGCCCTTCAAGGGCAGCGTCGACACTGGCATAAGACTTCACCGCTTCACCGCGGTTCGTCAAGGCACTGACAAGCTCGGCGGCCGGACGGCTGCGAGGCGTGTCCAGTGGCGCAACAGCCCAATCGTCGACCAGGCCCTGCAGCGGCGCGATGACGCCCTCCAGATCCTTGTCGGCAAGCAGCCCGAACACCGCCAGCCGGCGCCCCTTCAGGGGCCGCGCTGCCAAGCGGCGCGCGAGGTAGTCGGCGGCATGCGGGTTATGCCCGACATCCAGCAGCAACGTGACCCGCTTGCCCTGCCATTCGAATTCACGGCTGTCCAGACGGCCGGTCATGCGCGTGTCAAGCAGCGCCTGGCGGATCTGCCGCTCATCCCACGACAACCCCATCAGCAGGTAGGCCTGGACTGCCAGAGCGGCGTTTTCCATCGGCAGGTCGAGCAACGGCAGGTCGCGCAGCACCACCTCGGCACCCTGCGCCGTGGTGCCGCGCCAGTGCCAGACACCTTCGGCACAGGCAAGGTCGAAGTCGCGACCACGCAGGAACAGCGGTACCGCCAGTTCATGAGCCTTGTCCAGCAGCGGCTGGGGCGGGTTCAGGTCGCCGCACAGCGCCGGTTTGCCCTGGCGGAAGATGCCGGCCTTTTCGAACGCGACCAACTCGCGGGTATCGCCCAGGTAATCGACATGATCGACACCGATGCTGGTGACCAGCGCCAGGTCGGCATCCACCACATTGACGGTATCCAGGCGCCCGCCCAGCCCCACTTCGAGCACCACGGCATCCAGCCCAGACTGCTTGAACAGCCAGAACGCCGCCAGGGTACCCATCTCGAAGTAAGTCAGGGAGATCTCGCCCCGCGCCGCTTCCACGGCAGCGAAGGCCTCGCACAAGCGCCCATCGCTGGCTTCCTGGCCATCGATGAGCACCCGCTCGCTGTAGCGCAGCAGGTGAGGCGAACTGTAAACACCCACCTTGAGGCCCTGGGCTCGCAGCATTGAAGCGACGAACGCGCAGGTCGAACCCTTGCCGTTGGTACCGGTGACTGTCACCACACGCGGTGCCAGCGTGCCCAGCTGCAGCCGGGCAAGCACCTTCTGCGAACGCTCCAGGCCCATGTCGATGGCCGAGGGATGCAACTGTTCGAGGTAGGCGAGCCACTCGCCCAGGTTGCGCTCCGTCATCACGCGACCGCAGCCGCCTCACGCGCCTGCTCTGGCGTTTCCTGGCCGGTCATCTGCGCCAGCAGACGAGCCAGGCGTGGGCGCAGCTCGCCACGCGAGATGATCAGGTCGATGGCGCCGTGCTCCAGCAGGAACTCGCTGCGCTGGAAACCTTCCGGCAGCTTCTCGCGCACGGTCTGCTCGATCACACGCGGGCCGGCGAAGCCGATCAGCGCCTTCGGCTCACCGACGATGACGTCGCCCAGCATCGCCAGACTGGCGGAAACACCGCCATAGACCGGGTCGGTCAGCACGGAGATGAACGGGATGCCTTCTTCACGCAGGCGCGCCAGAACGGCCGAGGTCTTGGCCATCTGCATCAGCGAGATCAGCGCTTCCTGCATGCGCGCGCCACCAGAAGCCGAGAAGCAGACCATCGGGCAGCGGTTTTCCAGCGCGTGGTTGGCGGCGCGGACGAAGCGCTCACCGACGACGGCACCCATGGAGCCGCCCATGAACGAGAACTCGAAGGCACTGACCACGATCGGCATGCCCATCAGGGTACCGCTCATGGAGATCAGCGCGTCTTTCTCGCCGGTCTGCTTCTGCGCAGCGGTCAGGCGGTCCTTGTACTTCTTGCCGTCACGGAACTTCAGGCGGTCGACCGGCTCGAGGTCGGCGCCCAGCTCGGCACGGCCTTCCGCGTCGAGGAAGATGTCGATACGGGCACGTGCGCCAATACGCATGTGGTGGTTGCACTTGGGGCAGACATCCAGGGTCTTTTCCAGCTCCGGACGATACAGCACGGCCTCGCAGGCCGGGCACTTGTGCCACAGCCCTTCTGGCACCGAGCTCTTCTTCACCTCGGAACGCATGATCGAAGGGATCAGTTTGTCGACTAACCAGTTGCTCATGCTTTATTTCTCCAGTATTGGCGGGCGGGGACCGATCTGGCCGGCCATGCCCTGCCCTTTGAGCTCAAATTCTTCTATGAAACGATGACGGCCCGGCCACAGGGACTGCCTGCATACCGCGCCGTCTTCAATGTGTGCGTCGGCTGCCCGGCATGCCGGCAGCCACCCCACAGGGCTGCGATAGCTATGGACGATGGCGCGCAGCCAGCCGTCACATCTGGCGTCACGCCTGTTTCACCGCGCGCAGGAACGCTTCGATCTTTGCGGCATCCTTGATGCCCTTGGCCTGTTCCACGCCACCGCTGACATCCACCGCATACGGCCGAACCTGGGCAATCGCCTGGCCTACGTTATCGGCCGACAAGCCGCCGGCGAGAATGATCGGCTTGCTCAGGCGCGCCGGCACCAACGACCAGTCGAACGCCTCGCCGGTACCACCAGGCACGCCGGCCACATAGGTGTCGAGGAGGATGCCACGGGCACCTGCATAGTGCTGGCAGGCCGCTTCCAGATCGTCACCGGGGCGCACGCGCAGGGCCTTGATCCAGGGGCGATGGTAACCCTCGCAATCGGCCGGGGTTTCGTCGCCGTGGAACTGTAGCAGGTCCAACGGCACCACTTCGAGAATCTCGTCGAGCTCACAGCGCGAGGCATTGACGAACAGGCCCACGGTGGTCACGAACGGCGGCAGCTCGGCGATGATTGCCCGCGCCTGGCGCACATCCACGGCACGCGGGCTCTTGGCATAGAAGACGAAGCCGATGGCATCGGCGCCGGCTTCGGCGGCAGCCAGTGCGTCCTCGATGCGGGTGATCCCGCAGATCTTGCTGCGAACGTTGCTCATGGACTGCAAACCTTGAGTGGACAGTGAAAGGCCCGATGGTAGCAAATGACTTTTCGCCCGTCAGTCAGACAGTGCCTCGTAGCCGGTCAGAAAGTGTGGGCCAATGTAACGTTGCGGCAACTGGAACTCCTCGGGGTACTCCACCTGCACCAGGTACAGGCCGTAGGGATGCGCCGTGACGCCGCCCTCGCGGCGGTTGCGCCCCTCCAGCACCTCGCGGGCCCAGCTGACGGGGCGCTCACCGGCACCGATGGCCATCAGCACCCCCGCGATGTTGCGCACCATGTGGTGCAGGAAGGCAGTGGCGCGAACATCCAGCACGATCATCTGGCCATGACGGGTGACGCGCAGGTGATGAATGTGCTTGATCGGTGACTTGGCCTGGCACTGGCTGGCACGGAAGGCACTGAAGTCGTGGGTGCCGAGCAGGTACTGGGCAGCTTGCGCCATGCGCTCGACATCCAGCGGGCGGTGGTTCCAGGTGACTTCCTCGGCCAGGTGCGCCGGGCGGATGGGGTCGTTGTAGATGACGTAGCGGTAACGCCGGGCGCACGCCTTGAAGCGGGCATGGAAGTCCGCCGGCATCGGCCGCGACCAGACCACACTGATATCGTGGGGCAGGTTGAAGTTGGTGCCCAGGGTCCAGGCGCGCTCATCGCGCACGGCGCTGGTGTCGAAATGCACGATCTGGCCGCAGCCGTGCACGCCGGCATCGGTGCGACCGGCGCACACCACGCTGACCGGCTCGTTGGCCACCTTCGACAGCGCTTGCTCCAACGCCTGCTGGACGCTCGGCACGCCACTGGCCTGGCGCTGCCAGCCACGGTAGCGCGAGCCCTTGTATTCCACGCCCAGGGCAATGCGGGTAAGACCTTCGGCAGCGGATTCGGAGGCGGTGGTATCGATGATGTCCAAGAGCGTGAAACCTGTGGGGTGGTACGGAATGGCGCGATTATAACGACAACGGCAGCCTTGTTGGGCTGCCGTTGGTTTGCTGCTGCCTGCAAGGACCTCAGACCAGCCGGGAGAGCATTTCCTCTGCCTCCAGGCGCTGACTGTCATCGCCATCCTTGACCACTTCGTCGAGGATGTCACGGGCACCCTGGTGGTCGCCCATGTCGATGTAGGCTCGCGCCAGGTCGAGCTTGGTGGCTACCTCGTCGCTGCCGGAGAAGAAGTCGAAGTCCAGGTCATCCAGCGGGTCGGGCTCCTGGGCGGCATCGGCGGCGGTGAAGTGCTGCTCCAGCGATGGCGATTCGAGGCTCTGCGAGAGCCTGTCCAGCTCGGCGTTGACGTCGTCCAGCTCCGAGGCGAAGCTTTTGGCCGCCGGCGATTCGTCGTCCAGCGAAAGCGACAGGTCGAAGTCCTCCGGCAGCTCCAGCTCGGAAATCGGATCGAATTCGCCGATCGCATCGAAGGCGGCCAGTTCGGCAGCAACGTCCACAGGTTCCTCGGGCTCAGCGACATCGGTCACAGGCTCACCGATATCGAGGTCGAAATCGGCCAGGTCGTCGATGCCCTGCGGCTCTGGCTCGGGCTCGGCCTGCACCTGAGCCTGGGCCAGCAAGGCTTCGAAGTCTTCATCGGCGTCGGTCTGCGGTTCGGCAACCGCCTCCACATGCGGCTGCGCCACGGCAGTTTCATCCAGCATCGGCGGCTCGAGCGGGTCGCTTTGGCCCAGCTCATCACCCAGATCAAGGTCGAAAGCACTGTCCAGGTCGTTGTCATCAAGGACCGAGGTTTCGACGAACGCCTCGGCTGCCGCGTCAAGATCCGGCTCGGTCGCGGCAGCCACAGCCGGCTGCTCTTCGACGACAGCTTGCGACTCGGCTTCAACCGCTGCTTCGGGCTGATCCTGCAGCAATCCCTGTACGTACTGCTCATCCATTTCAGCGGCCAGCGCCGCCGCCCCCAGACCCGCAGCGGCAACGCCGACCATGGCCGGGAAACGCTCCTTCAGGGCACTGACCTGAACAGTGTTCTGTTCGCTGCCCGGCAGCTTGCGCTCCTGCTCGACGAAGGCACTGTGATCGCCTTGGCGGGCATAGACTTCCATCAACTTCAAGCGCAAGCCGTCATGCTCGGGCTGCGCGGCGACTGCCGTCTCCAGCAGGTCGGCCGCGTGATTGAGGCGCCCGCGAGCCAGGCTCTGCTCGACTTCGGCCAGCAGCTCGGCATTGGCATCCTGCACGGGAGCAGCGGGAGCCGGCTCGGCAACTTTCTCCGCGGCAACCGCCGCCGCAGCCGAAGCTGCCACCACGGCCGGCGACAAGGTAACGCTCGGCGCGGCTACATCCAGGTTGTCGAAGCTGCTCGGCGACAGGTCGAAGTCCGGGTTGCGCTCACTTTCCTCGGCCAGCGCACGCGCCATGCGCAGGTGCTTTTCAGCCTCTTGTTGGGCTTTGCGCTTGCGCGCCAGCAACAGCAGCAACAACAGCAGGACGAGGAATGCGGAGCCGGCGACCAGGCCGAGCACCAGCGGATTGCCCAGCATCTGGTCCAATGCACTCGGTTGCTGCGTGGCAGGCGCAGGCTCACTGGCCGGTGCCGCCTCAGGCGCTGTATCGACAGCCGCAGGCGGCGGCGTCACCACGGCCTCGGCGCCCTGCGCCTCCAGGCGGGCCAGTTGGTCGTTCTTCAGCTGGATGAGCCGCTGCAGCTTGTCGAGCTGGCTCTGCAGATCGGTCATCCGGCTCTTGAGTTCTTCATTGTTGCGCCGGCTGGTGTCCAGGCTTTCCTCGGCCACGGCCAGCTTGTCGTTGATCACCTTGGTATTGCTGGCGCCAGCCTGGTTACCCGGGCTGACCAGGCGCAGGTTATCACCCTGGGCAATGCGCTCGGGTGCTGCATCGGCGGCCCCCCGGCGGGTGGCATCGAGCTGCCGCGCACGCGGACCCAGGCGCCGACCTTCGCGCCAGGCCGCATACTGCTCGGCAACTTCGCGATTGGCCTCGCCCTGGGGGACGCTCTGGACCTGTTGCTGGTCAGGCAGGCGCAATACCTGGCCCACCTTCAACTGGTTGATGTTGTTGCCGATGAACGCATCCGGGTTCAGCGCCTGGATGGCGATCATGGTCTGCTGCACCGAACCGCCGCCCTGGGTATTGCGGGCGGCGATCTGCCACAAGGTATCGCGGCGTTTGGTGGTGTAGCTGCCAGCGCTGCTGACCGCGGGGTTCACGTTCGCCGCCGCAGGCTCCTGGCCTTGGGCCTTGGCCTGGTCGAGCAGCACGCTGTAGTCACGCAGCAGGCGGCCCTGGGGCCACATCACCTGGACCAGGAACTTGACCACCGTTCCGGGCAGCGGCTGGCTGGAGGTGACCCGCAGCACACTCTTGCCATTGGGATTGATCACCGGGGTGAAGGTCAGGTCCTCGAGATAGGTCGGATACGCCACCCCAGCCTTGCTGAACTCCTCCGGCGGCGCCAGGCTCGGCGCCACTTCGGCAGCGGTCAGGTCGCGCACATCGAGCAATTCGATCTCGGCGTCCAGCGGCTGGTTCTGTGCCGACTTGAGTGTCAGCTCACCCAACCCCAGGGCATTCGCCATGCCAGACGACAGCGCCGACGCTGCCGCCACGGCCAAAACCAGTTTGCGAATTCGAAGCATGACCTCTTCCCTTGTATGAATCGTCCAGCAAACCCGTAGGCACGCGGGACAAAAGTGCTCGCCAGTATCTTTTACACCATGTGTTTTATCAACAATTGCGCCACCTGCACGGCATTCAGCGCGGCGCCCTTGCGCAGGTTGTCGGTGGTCAGCCAGAGGTTGAGTTGCTGTTGCTCATCTATTCCTTGGCGCACACGACCAACATAGACCACGTCTTGCCCCACTGCGTCACCAACCGGTGTCGGATAATCATCGCGCTCGACCAACTCGATGCTGTCGGCGGCTTCGAGGGCCTGGTTGACGGAGTCCAGGTCCACAGGCTCCCCGCTCTGGACCGCCACACTGAAGCTATCGCCGAAAAACACCGGGACTTGAATGCAGGTCACGGAAATCTTCAGTTCGGGCAACCCCAGCAGCGCGCGTAGCTCGCCAACCAGGCGCTGCTCCAGCCCGGTATGGCCGTGCTCGTTGACGCCACCTACCTGGGCCAGCAGGTTGAAGGCCACCTGGCGATCGAAGAAGCGAGGCTCCAGCGGGCGGGCATTGAGCAGCTCGGCAGTCTGCCGGGCCAGCTCGTTGACCGCTTCACGCCCTTGGGCGGACACCGCCAGCGCGGCCATGACCTGGACCCGCTCGATGTCCAGCAGGCCCTTGAGCGGCGCCAGGGCGACGGCCAGGGCAACGGCGGCGGAGCTGGGGCTGGAAAGACGCGCCGGCAGTTCAAGGTTGGCGAGGCAATCGGCGTTGGCTTCCGGCACTACTGCCACTGCGTCGTCCAGGCCGCCGGACAGGTCGATGACCGTGCAGCCTGCCTGGGCGGCCTTGTCGGCGAAGCTGCGGCTGACGGCGGGGCTGGCTGCGAAAAATGCCAGTTTGACCTGAGCGAAGTCGAAGCTGTCCACTTCGCGGACTTTGATCTTCTTGCCGGCGAACATCACGCTGCTGCCCGCCGACTCCATGCTGGCCAGCAGGTGCAGGGTCGCAACCGGGAACTGCAGCTCTTCGAGGATCTGAACGAGGGTTTCACCGACGCTACCGGTGGCGCCGACGACGGCGATATCCAGGGGTTGGGTCATGACGGGGATCCTTTTGCTGAAACGGCGGGGGGGGCGGCACTTTACTTGGATTGTAGGGTTTTGTCTGTGCTGGTCGTGACAGTTTCGGCGCCTGTGAGACCGAGCG